>QFQX01000091.1 GCA_003248775.1 Shinella sp.
TTTCAGATTCGCTCTCTACGCTTTAAGTCGTTGTTTCATCGCATGTCGTTGCCGCAAAACCGCTGCACACTTTTGCGCGGCATGCTGTAGCAACCACGGTTCGCCGATCTACCCACACCTCTATCGCAATGTGATCCCTACGCGGCCTGACATGGTCCGGGTTGGCCGACTTCACGTACATCCGCATTGTCGCTGGCTTCTGCTATCTCGCTGTCATTCTCGACGCTTGCAGCCGGAAAGTCGTCGGCTATGGCCTGTCAAAACGCCTGGATATGCCGCTGGCATTGGCAGTGTTGCGTTCGGCGCTCAAGAACAGAAAGCCTCCACCGGGCTGCATTCACCACACGGACTGCGGATGCCAATACGCACGTGAGACCTATCGACGGGCGTTCGATGCCGCCGGTCTGCAGGGTTCCATGAGCGCTGTCGGCAATCCCTATCACAATGCGCAGGCAGAAAGCTTCATCAAGACCCCTGAAAGTGGAGATATCTACCCCGCAGGTTAAGAGACATTCGTTGACGTGGCCGAACACTTGCCCAGGTTCATCGAGCAGATTTACAATACCAAATAGCTGCATTCGGCCCTTGGGTACTTGTCGCCAACAGAATTCGAAACTCAACTCGCCCAGCAGGTGGCTTGGTTCGAAGCGTTTCGATGCTCGAGCCCGAGGGGTTCACTCCAGTGATGCTGTGGCGATCTTCAAAATCAGATCGGCCGATCTGCTTTCGTCTTCGAGCCGATGAACCCTGCCGTGCGATCATGATTTTGACTCATAGGCTTCGCACGTCCGTTCAGTTGCGCGACGATCTTTTTTGAGTGAGTTTGCTGGCGATGAATATGGAGACATGAAACTACAATGGCCGATGCGGACCTGATTTTTGATTTTATTGTTGTAGGCGGCGGGTCGGCGGGCAGCCTGCTGGCAAATCGCCTGAGCGCCGACCCGAGGAACAAAGTTCTTCTCCTCGAAGCAGGTGGCAGCGGTAAGGATTTCTCTTATGATATTCCCTTTATCGCGGGAAAGCTTTTCGAATTCGAGCGAAACAACTGGGCGTTTCGAAGTCAGCCGCAGAAGGGTCTAAATAATCGGAGCATGTATTTTCCGCGGGGCAAGATGCTTGGCGGATCTTTCATTTTTAACGGCGCTCAGTACATCCGAGGCAATCCGACAGACTTTGATCACTGGCGACAGCTTGGGAATGCCGGGTGGTCTTACGACGACGTCCTGCCTTACTTTAAAAGGTTCGAGAGCTACGAAGGCGGCGACGGACCGTTCCACAGGGAGGACGGCGGTCTTCCTGCCGGAAAGCCGCTCTCCGTTTCTCCGCTGACGCGGGCATACCTCCACGCCTGCTCGCAAGCCGGTTACCCTATGAACGACGACTTCAACGGTGCCGAACAGGAGGGGTTTGGAATTTATGATTTCAACATCAGGGACGGACGGCGTGTCACCACGGCCAAGGCGTTCCTCCGGCCGGCGATGAGCCGGCCCAATCTCCGTGTGATCGTAAACGCTCTCGTATGTCGCGTCACGTTTGAAGGTCGACGCGCCACAGGCGTCGAGTTCGAGGTGGGCGGCGAGCGTAAGTTCGCCGTGGCAAAACGCGAGACGGTGCTCTCGGCCGGTTCGTTCAACTCGCCTAAACTCCTGATGCTATCGGGCATCGGTGCCGCGGAAGATCTCAAGCCTCACGGCATCCCGGTCCTGCATGAGTTGAAGGGCGTCGGCCAAAATTTGCAGGACCACGTCAACGCTTCCGTCGCGTATGAGGCGACGCAGCCGGTTTCGTTCGCCAAGACGCTCAGATGGCATACACTCACCCTGGAGATGATGAACGCGCTGATCCGCAAGAAGGGTCAGCTAACACAGAGCCCCCTCGAAGCGGGTGGATTCTTCAGCACAAAGCCCGGAGCCGTCGCACCCGAGTGCCAAGCAGTTTTCATCCCATACTATCCTGGCAAGGGATTGAAGGTCTGGATGCCTTGGGCCGATCGGCTGGAGGGACACTCGTTCGTTGTTCACGTCTGGCCCAACCGGCCGGAAAGTCGCGGTAGCATGACGCTGCAGTCTGCCGATCCCAAGGTACCGCCGCTATTCGATCCGAACTTCCTCAGCGAGGAATCCGACCTTGCCCTGACGAGGGAGGCCATACGCGCGACAAGAGCGATCTTGGAACAGGATGCCTTGGCTCCCTTCCGGGGAACGGAACTGGCTCCCGGAGCGGACGTTCGATCCGACGAGGAGATCGATCACTATATTCGGACGACGGCGGGGATCGGGCACCATACCTGCGGGACCGCAAAGATGGGGCCTGATAGAATGGCCGTCGTCGATGAAACGCTCAAGGTGCACGGTATCGAAGGTCTTCGAGTGGCCGATGCGTCGATCATGCCGACAATGGTCAGCGGGAACACGAACGCGACGACCATCATGATCGCCGAGAAGGCGTCTGCCATGCTTCTGAGTTAGGCAGCCACAGACCAAATCCTGCTGGCCTCCCGTATCTTTCGACACGGGAGGCCTTTTGCTTTTTATCCTATCTTGCCAAGGTTCCTATGACTGGCAGTCATGGAGAAATGCGATTGAAAGACTAGGCGCAGCAAGGTGCCTACAATAGCGTCAGTACAGCCACTGGTCTAAATAGTGAGCAAGTGCAAAAAAGACACCATGATAAAGGTGCAGCGCACAAGGCCCAGTGCACACAAGGCACCGACAAAGGGAACAGCAATGAACAGTAAGCTCAAGGGGATCTTCCTCACCAGCATAATGATGCTCAGCGGAAACGCTCTCTACGCTCGGGAACTCAAGGGGCCGATTTATCTCTTGGTTCCAAACGTCACGACGTCGCGTATCGCGCAGTTCGACATTCCGAATATGACGAAGGCACTTGAAGCCCAGGTGCCGGGTACCAAACTCGTGGTCCTGAACGCAAACGACGACATGCAGCAGCAGGTATCCCAGGCCGAATCGGCGCTCGCCAGCGGCGCTGCTGGTATCATTCTGTTCTCGGTCGATCCTCCGCGGTCGGCGAGCATCCTTGCGAAGGCCGAAGCCGATGGGGTTCCGGTCGTCACGTACGCTCATGATCCGGGACCGGGGCCGGTTGCCTATCACGTATCAGTGCCTTTCGCAGATATCGGCGAAGCGCAGGCGAAGTACATGGCCGAACACCTGCCGGAGCATCGTCCAGCCCGCATCGCCTACATGCTCGGCGACCCCAAGTTCGCATTCTATACGGAGCAGATGAAGGGTTTCGACAAGTACATGAAGCCTTTGATCGACAATGGAACCGTCGAGATCGTGTGCAGGGCGGATGCGCTGCTTTATCTGGCGGCGAACGCCCAGAAGAATATGGAGCAGTGCCTCACCCAGACCGATAACGCTGTCGACGGCGTCGTAGTCATGAACGACGACACCGGGGGCGGAGTGATCGCTGCCCTGTCCGGCCAGAATCTCGTTGGCAAGGTGGAGCTGTACGGCGGTTACGACGCCACCCTCGAGGGGGTTCAGCGAGTGCTGGCAGGATGGCAGGCGGCCGACATGTCTCCGCCGTATCGCGAGATGGCGGAGACGGCGATCAAGCTCATCGTGTCCGCCGCGCAGGGCGAAAAGGCTCCTGAAGGATTGATTAACGGGACTTGGGAAAACAACTATACCGAAGGCGGCGTTCCCACGCGCCGGGTGCCCAACGTTTTCATCACGGCGGACAATGTCCAGAAGACCGTCGTGGACGAGGGATTGTACACCAAGGAACAGCTCTGCAAGGGCATCGCCGAAAAATCCGACTTCTGCACCAAGTAAACGTTAAGGGCCGGTGATGCTCACGCCGGCCCAACCTTCAATGGACGAAGATATGAACCATTCAGATTCTCCTTTTCTTGAGATCAAGAACGTCTCGAAGCACTTCGGTGCAATCTCCGCTTTAACGGACGTATCGTTCAGCGTCTGGCCCGGTGAAGTCGTCGCTCTCGTCGGCGACAACGGCGCAGGAAAGTCGACGCTGGTCAAGATTATCTCGGGGATCGTGACGCCCAGCGCGGGGGAGATCTTCTGCGCCGGACTGGGTGTTAAACTCAGGACCCCCAATGATGCCGCGTCGGCTGGAATTCAGACTGTCTATCAGGACCTCGCGTTGTGCGACAACCTCGACACGGTTCAGAACCTCTTTCTCGGACGAGAGGTCTTCCAACCTTGGTATCGAGGCAGACGTCTTCACCGCAGTGCGATGGAGGCCAGAGCGAACGATGTTTTGAAAAGTCTCGACGTCAAGATCAGAGACATCAGCAATCCTATCAGCTCTCTGTCCGGCGGCCAGCGTCAGTCTGTAGCAATCTGCCGTTCCATTCTCAGTGACCCAAAGGTCGTCCTCCTTGACGAGCCGACGGCAGCATTGGGGGTGGCGCAGCGCAAGCAGGTACTCGCTCTTATCGAACGCCTAAGAGACCAAGGTCGCGCGGTCGTCGTGATTTCGCACGATCTAGGCGACGTACAGCACGTGGCGGATCGCGTCGTCGTGATGCGGCTCGGAAGAAAGGTTTCCGAAATGACCCGAGGCAACTACACGCGCGAGGAACTAATCGCGGCAATGACCGGAGCGACGAGCGCTCCGCTGGCTGACCAGAAGGGGGCAAATAATGTCCACCACCACTGAAACATTGCTCAATTCTTCAGCATCTGGTTCGAAACACGGATATGTCATGAACACGCAGATTATCCTGGACGCCTTGGCTGGAAAATGGCGGATGGTGCCGGTGCTCATCGTCCTTGCCGTGATCTGGATCTACTTCTATTCGGCAAATCCGCTGTTCCTCAGCCCCCGCAATTTGACGAACCTCTCCTTGCAGATCGTCGTGACAGGGACTCTAGCCCTTGGCCTCATGTTTGTACTCGTGATAGGGGAGATCGATCTATCGGTTGCGGCCGTAGGCGCCGTTTCTGCCGCGATCGCCGCGGGGCTCGCCGTGAACCAGGGCTTGGATTCGACCCTGTCTATCTTCATCGGTCTCCTCATCGGGGCTGCGCTCGGCGGGTTTCAGGGTGCTATCGTCACTTTCCTGCGAGCGCCGGCGTTCATCGTGACACTGGGAATGTCGATGGCCTTGCAGGGTGTCTTGCTCGATCTGCTTCCACCGGGATCGAACTTGATCTCTCTGGTCGGCCAGCCGATGGGGAAGGTCTTTAACGTTTACCTCCCGTCGTGGACCAGCTTCCTGATCCTTGGCGTCGTGCTCGCCATTCTTGCGGCGCTTTGCCTCCAGACCCATTTCGGGCGGGTATCGCGGTCGATCCCCTCCAGTTTGAGCAAGAACGTGCTTGCGCCCGTCGGCCTTTCAGCTCTTGTTGGAGTGGCGACGGTACTCGTGTTCGACAGCTATCGCGGCGTACCGCTGATGGTCGCCTTCCTACTCTGCCTGCTGGCAACCTTCTCGTACGTGACGACGCAGACTCGCTTCGGCCTTCACATGTTCGCTACGGGCGCTAATGCGGAAGCGGTGCGCCGGTCCGGCGTGTCGGTCAATACAATGAAGATCGCTGCTTTTGTGCTGACCGGGGTCTTCGCTGCGCTCGCCGGGATGATGGCTGCCGGACGTGTCCTCGGCGTTTCACCCGACTCCGCGAATACGGGCGTCCTTTTGGAGGCGATAGCCGCGGCGGTCATTGGCGGCGTCAGCCTCTTCGGCGGACGGGGATCCGTCTGGGCGGCTCTGACGGGCGCGCTGGTGATGGGCAGTGTTTCGAACGGAATGCTTTTGGTAAACGCGTCTACGCAGACCCGATTAGAGGTGCAAGGTGCGATCCTCGTGCTTGCCGTGGTCCTTGATGCGGCTTTGACCCGAAGAGCAGCGCGCCGATAAGAAACGGCATTCGGGCCGGCTTCGACCGGCCCGTTTCTATTTGAGTATCTGCGCAGTCTGTTCCGCAGTCCGCTTGGCTTCGCCCCTCAGCCAGGTACGGAGCTTTTGCAGCGACGGTTTGCTCCGCTTCAGACGAGGGTAGATCAGGTAGTACCGCCACGGGGAGGGGACGACCATGTCGTGCAGCGGCACCAGGCGTCCCGAATTCAGTTCGTCGAGAATCATGAATGGCGGCATAAGGATTGGCCCAAGGCCGGAAAGTGCAGCTTCAATGCCCATTTGATACTGTTCGAATGTGGGCCCCGAGGTTGGCGCGGGATGATTGAGACCGATGTTCTTGAACCACTCCCTCCACGCAGTCGGGCGGTGCGTATGCT
>QFQX01000092.1 GCA_003248775.1 Shinella sp.
CCGATACCGCCGAGGCCGAAGACGATGGCCGTCGAGCCGATCTCCACCTTGGCGGTGTTGATCACCGCGCCGATGCCGGTGGTGACGCCACAGCCGATATAGCAGACCTTGTCGAAGGGAGCGTCGGGATTGATCTTCGCAACCGCGATCTCAGGCAGGACGGTGAAGTTCGAGAACGTCGAGCAACCCATGTAGTGATGGATCTTGTCCTTGCCGATGGAGAAGCGCGAGGTGCCGTCGGGCATCAGGCCCTGACCCTGCGTGGCGCGGATCGAGGTGCAGAGATTGGTCTTGCGCGAGGTGCAGGAATAGCATTCGCGGCATTCCGGCGTATAGAGCGGAATGACATGGTCGCCCTTCTTGACCGAGGTGACGCCCGGTCCGACGTCGACGACGATGCCCGCACCTTCATGGCCGAGGATCGCCGGGAACAGGCCTTCGGGATCGGCGCCCGACAGCGTGAAATCGTCGGTATGGCAGATCCCCGTCGCCTTAACCTCGATCAACACCTCGCCCGCACGAGGGCCTTCGAGCTGTACGGTCATGACCTCCAGCGGCTTTCCTGCCTGTATGGCGACTGCGGCGCGAACGTCCATGGCGTTTCTCCTTATGTTCGAATTCGTGGTGGTATGTTGCATGCGCAGTAGACCGCCTCAAGAGGCGGCGCTGGTTTTCCTGCGCCTGTCAAAAGTCAATTGACGGCATCTATCGTCAGGCGGTCACAGCGCCTCGATCAGCGGCACATGAGCGGCCGCATCGCGGCGCATCTGGCCGGTCAGGCGCGGGTCTTCGCTGACCTCGACGAAGAACGCGTACGGCTCGAAGCCCGAGCGGCGGTAGAAGGATATCGCGCCGGGATGGTCGAAATGACAGGTGTGAACCCAGAATCGGCTGATGGGTTTGGACCAGGCGTTGGCGATGGCCGCATTCATCATCAGCCTGCCGGCGCCATTGCCGATGGCTTCGGCGGCAAGACCGAAGAAGACCAGTTCGCATTCTCCGTCCTTGCGGAAATCGAGCTCCAGAAGGCCGACCCGTTTTTCACCGTCGAGCATCACGAAAATCTCGATCTGCGGATTTTCGAGGATGGCCTTCAATTCGTCGTCCGGCATAACCAGACGCGACATCCACATCCATTCCTCGCCGATGCGTCGGAAGAGGTCCCGATATGTGTCGAGATCCGGATCGCCCCAGCGCTCCAGCCGAAGCGACCCCGCCGGAGGATCGGCCTTGACCGGCGGACGCGCCCGCATTTCGAGGCACGTCACGACGTTGGCGAGCATTCCGGGCGGTACCGGCGAATAGCCGGAAGGAAGGGGAGCGTTGATTTCATCCATGCCACCCTTGGACCGTCCGAAGGGCGTCCTGTCAAGTCGTCAATCCTGCTTGGGCATTCACGCTCCCGTGTCACCCGAACAGGCGGTCACAGGCGTAAACCACGGCATAGACGTGGATGGAGAGCGCGGCATAGAGACCGAAACCCGTCATCAGCTGTTCGGCCGGAGACATTTCTGCAAGCTCGTGGCGCGGCTTTACTTTTCCCGTTCGGATCAGGCTCAGGAGGGTGAAGATCGAGAGTGCAGCCAGCAGTGCTAACGGCGACAGGCCGATGCGCCAGCCGGTCCAGAGGATGACGCCGGTCACGCCGAAGGACGCCAGCGTCAGCGCCTTCGTCGTGCGGAATATCTGGCGCAGCATCTGACCGCCATCGAATCGGTACATCGGCAAAAGGTTGAGCAGGTTGAAGGCCCCGAGGATCAGCAGGAAGACCAGAATGGGACCATCCTCCAGACCAGACTGATGAGCGGCGATCAGGATTGGTACGAGAAAGGCCGAGACGCCGGCTCCCATCAGCGCACAGGTCGCGACTTCGAAGCGGCTGTCATAGGGCCTTCCGCCAATCGCTATCCCGCCCAACAGAGGTACGAAGATCATGCGGGCGCTCTCGTGACCGAAGGCGCGGTAGCCGACTATATGGCCAAGCTCATGAAACACGATCACAAGCGTCAGGAAGACGGAGATCATCAGTCCGTTCGAATTCATGCCGAAGAAGGGCCAGAGCAGGAGCGTGGAGATCACCGCAAGCGCCGTCTGTACCAACGGATGTTCGAAACGCTGGTGAGCAACGGGCTTGCGGCCCTCGAGATAATCCTCCAGAGCCCGCACTTCGCGACGAAGCGAGAAGTAACGATAGAGATAACCCGCCAGCCCGCGATAGCTGTCCGTCTGTTCTATGACGATGGCCGACCCCACCTCGGCGGGCGCGATGCGGCGTACCTCGCGGTAGCCGGACCAGAATTCCGCATCCAGCGCACTGTCGGCGACGATGCGCAGTTCACAGGAAAACTCGCCCTGCGCAGTCACGCCCGTGCGATCGATGGCGATGATGCGGGTCATCGAGCGGCCCTGACGGTCCGGCTGGCGATAGGAAAGCTCCAGCCGGTCCGGCATGCCTTCGACTGGACGGCTGGAAACGATGGCGGGATGCCATTCGGCAAGACCACCGCCGGGCCGGGCCATATCCCAGATTTCCTCGGCACGCTTGTTCAAGAAACGGCGAACCTTGATCGTGCGGCTGCCGAGCGGGGCCGCCAACAGCAGCCATAGCAGGCCGATATTGATGCCGAGCAACACGAAAGCCGTCTGGAATTCCGTCACATGCATCTCCTGGCGACTGGCGTATTCCGCATTTTTCCAAGATTGGCAGCCTATAGGGCAGACCTTGGAATTGAATTGAAGGATTCGCTAAAATTCAAGCGAATCCTGAAGGTTCTTCGAGGGGCGCCCGTCAGGCCACCTTTTCCGTATCGAGGAAGAAGGAGTCGGGAACCTTGAGCCAGCGGCTCGAAAGCTCTTCGGTCCTCATCCGTGCCGAGGGGCGGCTGCCCTGACTTGCTGCAGCAAGGAGTTCGCCCCAACTGCTGTGGCTGGAGCTTCGCGATATGGCCGCATTAACCGCGAACAATGCTGCACGCTCCCGCTCGGCAAGCCGAAGGAAGCCGCGGTCGAAGGCGGTCCGCAGCACACGGTTGAAAAAGGCGATGTCGTAGTCGGTGATGCCATCCGATCGGGGTCGTTCGGCGGAGAACGCGCCGGCATTCTCGGCAATGGCAATTCTTACCTGATCGATGGCGAAGGCCCGGAGTAACGGAGGCACATGGGGCGCGACATCGATCACATGCAGCACGACCGAAAGTTCGAGCGACGTCTCGATCACGCCATTGGTGGAGAGCACGCTCTTCATCCACTCGACATTGATGTCGTCGAGGCTTCCTTGCGGATAGCAATGATCGACGATGAAGGCGGTCAGCGACTCGATGAAGAAGTCGTTCCACTCCTCGCACTTCTCGGGACAGGTGTTGTTGAGCGCGAGCAATGTCACGACATCGTCCGTGCTGCGAATTCCCAACGGGAACGTATATTTGCGTAATAACAAAATGTCTTCGGCTGTCAGCCTGTTCTTCCCGGCGATCACATTTGCCGGAAAAGAGAGACGAAATTCGCTCATCTTTTCTTCCCTGTTTCATCATGAAACCGGGAACGGTTCTATCGGGCGGATGTTTCCAATGTCCCAACAAGGGCGGTTAGCCGCAGCTTACCGAAATATTTAAATTTGTTGGCTTTCCTGCGCCCGCCTGTGCTCGCGCCAGAGAATGAACAATCCGGAGCCGACGATGATGGCAATTCCGAACCATTTCGAGACAGTCGGGAAATCTCCGAAAAGCCAATACCCCAAAATAGTCGCTGCAATAATTTCGAAGTACTGGAACGGAGCAAGCACCGAGAGCGGCGCCATGCGGAAGGCGCGCACGACCAGCAGGTGTATGTAGCCGGATATCGAGCCCAGAAGGACAAGCAGCAGCAGGCCGAGCCAGGATTGCGGCAGCGAGATATGGAAATCCGCCTGCCCCATCTGATTGCCGCCGAAAAGGGCAACAGCCATCAGGGCGGTGCCGCCGAGACCGGCCATGGTCTGCATGGTCATCGGCGAATCGGCATCGCCTACCGCACGGTTCAGGAACATGTAGAGGGCGAACAGAAAGGCGCAGGCGACCGGCAGCAGGGCCTTCAGGCCAAATATCTCGTAGCTCGGCTGGATGACGATCATCGCGCCGCCAAAGCCGACGATGATGGCAAGCCAGCGCCGCCAGCCGACCTTCTCACCGAGAAATAACGCCGACAAGGCCGTGAGCATGAACGGTTCGACGAAATAGATCGCGAAGACATCGGCAAGCGGCATGTATTTGACCGCGATGAAGAACATCAGGCTTGCCGAGCCGTGCAAAACGCCGCGCAAAAGGTTCAGCCAGGGCCGTTTGGCCGAAAGCGCCGACCAGCCGTTCAGAAAAAAGAGCACGGGCAGGGTGCAGGCAAGCTGGAAGAAGAATCGATAGAATGTGACCTGCCCGGGAGACATGCCTTCATAGGTCGCCATGTATTTGGCGATCGCATCCATCGAGGGCAGGATGAGCATGCATGTCGCCATCAGCGCCATGCCTTGCACGGGGTTTTGGACAGGCGTGAACTTGGACTCGGACATCGCGAATGCTTTCGGGAAAGCCACCATCAAGCATGGGGGATGACCGAGATCAAGTTGCCAGCGCAGGGCGATGGCAAAAATGGCGACTTGTCGTCAGCCGATGACGGCAACAGGGTGGCAAAACCTGTATATCACCCATATCTTGAAGATCGCCAGCAAAGGCAGGACGGCGTGACAAGCCGGAAAACCGCTGCCGGTGGCAGGAAAAGCCCCGCTGCGGACGAATGGAGACGTACACCATGGACATCCTGACACCCCGCGATCGGGTGAGCCTCTTTCCCGATGCGAGCGACGATACGCTTGGGGGCCGGCTCTCCGCCGCTCGCGATACGGCGGGAATCAGCCCGGATGCTCTGGCAGATCGACTCGGTGTTCCCTGCGAAACCCTGCTTGAATGGGAAGCGGACCGTTCCGAGCCGCTTCCGACGCGCCTGCTCAACCTTGCCGGCATTCTCGGTGTCTCGCCGATGTGGCTGATGACCGGTGTGGGGGTCGGGCCCGATGACCACGACAGGAAACTTCCGCTCGAGGCCATGCGCCTCCAGCTTGCCCATCTCGACCAGCTTCATCAGGAATGCGGACGACTGATCAGGTCGCTCGCGCGCCAGATCGAGCGCTATGAGGCAGACGAAGAAGACATTGGTTCTCTTTGAACCAGACACTGCTTGCCTGAAACGGACACCTTACGCGGCGATTTCCTGATCGCTGACCTGGACGGTTTCCCCGAAGATCTCCTCGAATGCCTCCCGCAGCCGGATATCCACATCCGGCATCATGACAAGCAGGCCGAGATCGACGAGGCTAGTCACGCCGTACTGGGTGATTCCACACGGCACGATCCCCGAGAAATGCCCGAGGTCCGGATCGACATTGATCGACAGGCCGTGAAAGCTCACCCAGCGGCGCAGGCGGATGCCGAGTGCTGCTACCTTGTCTTCCGCCATGCCGCCGTCGGGCAGGAGCGGCTTTTCCGGACGACGCACCCATACACCGACCCGATCCTCGCGGCGTTCGCCGCGCACGTTCATCTTTTCCAGCGTGCGAATGACCACTTCCTCGAGCGCTGCGACATAGGCGCGGACATCCTGGCGGCGGCGCTTCAGGTCCAGCATGACATAGGCAACCCTCTGGCCGGGGCCATGATAGGTGTATTCGCCGCCGCGCCCGGTGGCGAAAACCGGGAATCTGTCGGGATCGATCAGGTCGGACACATCGGCGCTGGTGCCGGCCGTATAAAGCGGCGGATGTTCCAGCAGCCAGACGAGTTCGTCCGCTTCGCCATCGGCAATCGCCGCAACCTGTCGCTCCATCTCCGCCACTGCGACATCATAAGGCACAAGGCTCTCGGAGATGCGCCACCGTACCGGCGGCGATCCTTCCAAAGGGTGCATTTCGGTGGAGATCTCGGTGCGTTGCATGGGAAAAACCTTCATTTTTCCTCTACTTGGCAACAAAGACGCTGCGTTTCAAGGGCATTGGGGGAGGGGCTATCAACAGGGGGCGAGAGAAAATTCAAAAAACTGTCACGACGCTCTTGTGCACCCAAAATGCTTTTGCTACATGCACCTCCGTCGACGCAAGTCGGCACCTACCACGGCGCGGTCGTGGCGGAATTGGTAGACGCGCAGCGTTGAGGTCGCTGTGGGGCAACCCGTGGAAGTTCGAGTCTTCTCGACCGTCTTCTCGACCGCACCAAAAACCCGGCTCAGGCCGGGTTTTTTGTTTTTAATGAACAAGATAGCCGGTACGCCGAAAGGCAAGCCGGTTTTTCTTTTTCTCGATCCGGCTACAGCATGTCGCGCAAAAGTGTGCAGCGGTTTTGCGGCAACGACATGCGATGAAACAAGGGCTTAAAGCGTAGAGAGCGAATCTGAAAGATCGCGACACGCTTTAGTCCGTGTCGCGCGGAATGTGACTGTCGCTGCCGATGGTCTCTAAGCGGTTGTGGACCCTCTCGATGCCCTTCACGCCCAGCACCTTCATTTCCACAAGCCGGCGCTCGTCAGCCGTATCGACGCTGCCGCGAAGCGTCACCACGTGACTTTCCACACGAATGTCGATCAAATCGGCATTCACACCGGGAAGATTCTCGATCAAGGCGGCAATGTCCGATTCGAGCTGGTCGTCATCTTCGGTGCGGCGCTCGTCCCCCGTTTCCGGAAAGGCCGGCGTGTCGCCGGCATCCGGCCCTGCGCGGGTGATTCTGATCCCGTCATCGCGTTCCCGGTCGAAATTGCCGTCGGCTTCCCCGTAGGCGGCGTTGCCGACCGGTTTGCGGCTGGCGGCAGAATCGTCGTCATAGGGCCAGCCGTTCTCCAGATCGCGCTGCTCGAAATCGCGATAGTCTTCTTCGCGGGACAGTTCGTCCTTGCGCTTGCCATTTTCCATGAAGTTCTCCCCTTGGGGTCAAAACTCGATCAGAATAGGTGTCCTGCGCGCCGCATCTTGGGCCTTAACATGAGAAAAGGTGCAGGAAATGCGGATCATTTTCAAGCTTTTCCGAAGCCGCAGGGCCATTATGCGGCGTGCCCGAAGGGCTTGGCTCGGCGATGCTCCACACCCCCTGGCGGCCGATCTCACCTGAAACGTCCATATCGGCTTTCGGTTCGATCTTTGCCGAGAGAATCAGGCCTGACTTTTCTCCCACTTCTTCACGACACGTTCGCGCTTCAGCCGGGAGAGACGCTGAAGCCAGAAAATGCCGTCGAGCTGGTCGATTTCATGCTGCATGCAGATCGCGGCAAAACCTTCCAGCCTGACCTTGTGGCTAACGCCCTCAAGGTCGTCATATTGCAGGTCGACAGCCTTTGGGCGCGTGACCGTTTCCATGGCGCCAGGCATCGAGACGCTGCCTTCCTCATGCTCCATGGTTTCGGGAGAGGACCACAGGATTTCCGGATTGGCATAGTCGCAGCGCCCGCCGAGCTGCGGCAGGTCGAGCACCACGAGGCGAAGCGTCTCCCCGATGTGTGCAGCGGTGATGCCGACGCCCGGAGCCGCTTTCATCGTGTCGAAGAGGTCGTCGGCCAGCTGCTTCAATGCCCCGTCGAAAATCGTGACCGGCTGGCAGGGGACTTTCAGCCGAGGGTCGGGAAAACGAACGATCGGGCGAATGCTCATGCTTTGTATTTCCTTGCTAATGGGGCAGGGTCGGGCCCATTTCCGGGATCGTCGGGGCCTCTGCTCCATGACCGCTGGACCTCTTCAGGGAGATAGGTTAGCAGGAAGCGTTCGCATTTGCACAGTTCACCGGCGGATGCGCCTATGCAATTGTTGACAAAGCGTTTTTTGACGCCATTCTCCTTGTCGGCCGGAAAGCCGCATAAAGCCAGCAGAACGAGACGGGGGCGCGAAGATGACGGAGACCGGCGAAGAAACCCGCATCCGTTCCTCTCAGGACGACGCAGCCGACATCTATGCGGAAGACGGCTCGATCCGTTCCGATTTTCTGGCGATGGTCGGGGCAGCGATTGCCGACCGCGATCTTCTCTTTCTTCGTCAGCATGTGGCGCGCCTGCACGAATCCGAACTCGGCGACCTGATCGAGGCAATCCAGCCCGACCAGCGCATCGCGCTGGTGCGCCTGCTCGGCGACGACTTCGACCTGACGGCGCTGACCGAGGTGGACGAAGGCATCCGCCTGCAGATCGTCGAACACCTCCCGAACGCCCAGATCGCCGCTGCGATCGGCGATCTCGATTCGGACGACGCTGTCTATATTCTCGAAGACCTCGACCACGAGGATCGGGAAGAGATCCTTGCGCAACTGCCGTTTACCGAACGGGTTCGTCTGCGCCGGGCCCTCGACTATCCGGAAAGCTCGGCCGGTCGACGCATGCAGACGGAATTCGTCGCCGTCCCGCCGTTCTGGACGGTCGGCCAGACGATCGACTACATGCGCGACGAAGAGGACCTGCCGGAAAGCTTCACCCAGATCTTCGTCATCGACCCCACCTTCAAGCTGCTAGGTACGCTTGATCTCGACCGCATCCTGCGCACCAAGCGGCAGGTGAAAATCGAAACGATCATGCGCGAAACCACCCATTCGATTCCTGCCGAAATGGACCAGGAAGAGGCTTCCCAGCTGTTCGAGCAGTACGACCTTCTCTCCGCGGCCGTCGTGGACGAGAACGGGCGTCTTGTCGGTATCCTGACCATCGATGACGTCGTTGACGTTATCCAGGAAGAAGCTGAAGAAGACCTGATGCGCCTCGGTGGCGTCGGCGACGAAGAGCTGTCGGACAGCGTCGTGGAGACTTCCCGTTCGCGGGTGCCGTGGCTTGCCGTCAACCTCTTTACCGCCTTTGTCTCGGCCTCCGTCATCTCGCTCTTCGAGGCAACCATCGAACAGGTGGTGGCGCTCGCGATCCTTATGCCGATCGTGGCCGGCATGGGCGGCAATGCCGGCTCGCAGACGATGACCGTGACGGTGAGGGCGCTTGCGACCCGTAACCTCGACATTCACAACGCCTGGCGCGTGGCGCGCCGCGAGGCCGGTGTCGGCCTCATCAACGGCATACTCTTCGGCTGTCTCGTCGGCGTCGTGGCGGGGCTCTGGTTCCACGACGCCTCGATCGGTGGTCTGATTACCACCGCCATGCTGATCAACATGTTCGCGGCCGCAATGGCCGGGATGACGATCCCGTTGCTTCTACATCGCACCGGCGCAGACCCCGCGGTTTCGTCTGCTGTGTTCGTCACCGCCATTACCGATACGACCGGGTTCTTCTCGTTCCTCGGCCTCGCCACATGGTGGTTTATGTCGAGCTGAGACGGCAAAATTGACTTGTACGTAAAAGTCAATATTATACCGTTTCCCTAATGAAGCGGTACGGTTGTGAAGAAGTATTACAGTATAACAGAATTGACGCGTGAATTCGGTGTCTCGACCCGGACACTTCGCTTCTATGAAGACGAAGGTTTGATCCATCCGGAACGTCGTGGCCGTACGCGTCTTTATCGCGCGGCCGACCGCAGACTGCTGCAGGAAATCCTGCGCGGGCGTCGAATTGGCTTCACCATAGCCGAAATCCGCGAAGTTATCCACGTCTACAAGGAACCGCCGGGCGAGATCGGCCAGTTGAAGCTGATGATGAAGCGCATCGACGAGAAGCGTGAGGATCTTCGCCAGAAGCGCCGTGATATCGACGAGACACTGGCGGAACTGGACAATGCCGAAGAGGCCTGTCTGACGCGCCTCGTGGAAATCGGTGTCGGCACCTGACGGAAAGAGGCTGTGTGGTTCACACGGCCGCCCGTTTCAGAAATCCGCCCCTCAGATCCAGCGCCGCGTATGCTGGCAATAATGCTCGAAATCGGCGCCGAAGCGCGCCAGCAGATGCATTTCCTCGCAACGGATGGCGACCATCGTGGTCAGCGTCGCCGCCGTCAGGCCGGCAATGAAAAACCATGCATTGCCGGTCAGCAGGCCAAACGCCACCGTCAGAAGCGTGTAGCCGAGATAGATCGGATTACGCGTGAAGCGGAACGGACCCGTCGTTACCAGTCGTTGGGCGCAACGGTTCGGCAGGACGGCAGTGTGGGAATCCAGCAGGGTTTTTACCGCCCAGAGATCGAGCGCGACTGCGACCGCCACCAGCAATCCACCGGCAACAATGAAGACATAGCCATCGCCCCGCGCCGGCGGAAGTATCCCGACATAGCGGTCGGCGAGGAAGGCCACTGCCATGGCCAGAACATAAACGACCGGCGGCCAGGGATACCGCAGCGGCTTCAACCTATAAGCATTCATGATCAGATCCTGTCATTGACTGATGGCTGAACATTCACGCGCGAGCTTCAATATCCGCTCATCCTTGTCCGGCAAGATTGCGCCGGACTGGAGCGGTGCCAGCAGTGACTGTTCCTGCAGACGGTCCAAGGTGCAGGAACAGAAACGGGTGCATAGTCCCGCTTCGCTTCCTTCCGTCTGGCATGCCGTCTGACAGCTCATCATGTACGACTGTATAGGATCAGGTCCCTGGGGCGGCGCTATGATCGACATCAAATAAACGATGGCAATCAGCACCGGTTGGTGGATGAGGTATACGATCAGGCTGTGCCGCCCGCCCCAGCGCAGCCAGCGGGGGCCTTCGGGAAGGCGTGCCAGCACATCCAGCCAGCCTCGGGAATGGGCAATGCGGGCGGCAGCGACGCCCAGCAGCAGGGCGCCGCTCCAGGGAAGCATCGGCACATAATCGTTGGATCGCGGCAGATTCTGCGAAAGCCCGAGGAACAGCAGCCAGGGGGCGTCGAAAGTTTCCGACTGGTAATAAACCGGCAACGCGATGATGACGGCCGCCACGGCTATCGTCAGAAGCGGTGGTGCTCTCAAGAAAAGCAGGCCAAGCAGGCTTGCGGCCGCGATACTGTGAAGGATGCCGAAGAAGATCATCCCGTCCGGCATGGCTATTGCGGTTGCGGCCGTGATCGCCAATGCAGCCGCGACGATGATGCCGAGACGCTTCAGGAAGGATTTCAGCCGCAGTTCCGGATAATGGGCCAGTACGAGGCTGAAGCCGGCCAGAAACAGGAAGCTGGAGGCGATGCAGCGCGCATAGATCTTCAGCGGTCCATGTGTCGAGGTTCCCGGATCCAGATAGCCGAAGAATTCGAGGTCCCAGCTGAAATGGTAGGTCGCCATGGCGATCAGCGCCAGCCCGCGGGCGGCATCGTACGCGCCAATACGGGGATGCGCCGATGGTTTTTCTGTGCGCTCGGAGGAGGACGGCACGATCAATCCCTTTGTTGGTGAACCGCCCCGCACGAACGGCAGGAGCGTCTGCGTCGGAGAGACCTCAAAGGCGGCCTTTTCATGGCGTAGTCTCATGAAGAAGCGCAAGCCGCGCTTCGGAGAAGAATTGCCTGCGGATAAGTACGATGAAGACGATCGTCGATGTGGCCATGAAGAGATAGGGGCTGGCGAACCAGCCCAGATAGCCGATCGACATGAAAAGCGCGCGCAGGCCAGCGTTGAAATGGCTTGCGGCGATGATGTTCATGCGGATGGCGATCTCGGCCGCCTTTTGCGCCCCTTCCGGATCGCGACGCGCCTCCTCCGTCATGGGCAGTCCACCGAAGAGAATGGTGCAGTAGTTGAACAGCCGGTAAGACCAGCCGAACTTGAAGAAGGAATAGCCGAAGATCGCGGTGAGGACGAAGACCTTGATCTCGAAGGTGGTACGGCCGCCGGGAAGCACGAAGGGCAAATCCTTCAGCACCGAATCCACCTTGTCCGTCTGTCCGAGAAGAGCAAAACAGCCGCCGATCGCAAGGATCGAGGTCGAGGCGAAGAAGGCCGTTCCATTCTGCAGACCGGCTAGGATCTGCGTGTCGATCATCTTCAGGTCACGCTTCAGCGAATTCATGATCCAGGCGTGGCGGCGTTCCGCCATGACCTGCGTCAGGCTGCTGCGCGAAAGGATGCGCGCTTGACCGGTGATCCAGGAATAGCCGACCCAGAGGATGATGAAGAGGATAAGGGCGCAATAATCGGCAAGGGTCATGGCAGGGCTCCGGTCGATTCCACGAGATGTTTTAGAGCATAATCCGACCGGAGTGAAACGAGGATCGATAAGATTATGCTTCAAACAAAAGGGCTTAGAGTGCCGATCCGATTCAATCAAATCGAACAGCGCTCTAGGGTCAAAACCCAATCATATTATTGATTTATTTTTATATTTGTGATTCAAAGTCTTAAACGGAGGCTTTGAT
>QFQX01000093.1 GCA_003248775.1 Shinella sp.
TCGAAGGCGTTCCTGATCTTCGCATCAAGATCACCAAACCGCTCTTTGCGTCCGAAACACCGCTTGGACCTTGCCGGCCGGATTTCATCCTGGAAGCGACCTACAAGGAACATAGACCCGCAACTTTAATCATCGAGGCCTTCGGCATGGAAACGGAAGAGTATCGCGACGCCAAGGACAAAGCCGTTCCTCGCATGAAGCGTCTCGGTCCGATGTTCAGTATCTTTCCCGAAGATCTAACGGAGGCAAATGCGCAAGCGACAGCGAAGCGCCTGCAAGGTTGGGTGATCGACAATGTCCGGCACGTGTGAAGCGCAATTGTAACCATTTCAGGCATGGGCAAGAAACCGCCAAGCAGGCTATAGACTGATTTTCAACCTAGCAACATCAGGCCATAGCCGTATTTCAATGACTTCCATTTCATGTTATAAGCTGATCACAAGGTGGCAGAATTCAGCCTATGGACTGACATGGTGGTGGTAGGCAGGACAACATGAAAAGCGATACCCGCAGGAGAGCCCGGCTACGGCTCGATGAAAGGCTCGTCGAGCTTAGGCCGACCGACCGCTCGAAGGCGCCACCGAAGGGCTGGGTGCGCGCGTTGCGCGATGCGCTCGGCATGACCGGGGCGCAACTCGGCGCGCGAATGGGCATCCGGCCGCAGACCGTCGAGACGATCGAAAAATCCGAGGCGGCTGGTACAATCCAGCTGAACACGCTGCGGCGCGCGGCCGAGGCGCTCGACTGCACCCTCGTCTATGCACTCGTCCCGAACACATCGCTCGAAGCGATGGTCAATGCGCGCGCGCGCAAGATCGCGATGCGCGAACTGCAGCGCGTCGCGCATACGATGCGGCTGGAAGCGCAAGGCACGGACAATACCGATCTTGAAGCACGCATCCAGACCTATATCCGCGACCGGCTTTCCGAGCGCGATCTCTGGAACGAGACATGACCGATCTCTTTCAGGAGCCGGAGGATGCGACGCCGCTCGAACCGCAGGAACGCGAGGGCCTACTGCAGAGCTGGATCACGCACAGGAAGGACCTCAACGAAGCCGAGCAGGAGAACATCGTCGAAGCCGCCGCTTGGGCGCGCAGGCTCAGGCGGATTTCCCTCGAAAGACTGCTCAGCGTCGATTTCATGCAAGCCTTTCACAAGCGGATGTTCGGGGATGTCTGGCAATGGGCCGGTACGTTCCGCACCACTGAGCGCAACATCGGCATTCACGCGTATCGTATTGCGATGGAGCTTGCGGCTCTACTGGACGATGTCCGGTTCTGGATCGAGCATGATACCTATCCACGCGATGAGATCGCAATCCGGTTTCATCACCGCCTCGTTGCGATCCATCCGTTTCCGAACGGAAACGGACGCCATGCGCGGCTGGCAGCCGATCTGCTCGTTGAGCGGCTTGGCGGCGAGCTATTCTCCTGGGGCGGCGGAAGCTTGGCAGATGTCGGGGAGCTGCGCGCGCGCTATGTCGGTGCGCTGAGAGCTGCTGACGATCACGATATCGGCCCACTGCTCGAATTCGCACGAAGCTGAGACCGCAGCCTGATCAGCTTCGCGGCTTCAGTGGGTCGATGAAGGTCTCCCGGACGGGATTGATGGTGTCCGCCTCCAGCACGCGATGTAGCGGAAGCGTGTCGCGCCATTGCCGTTGTAGAACGGACGAAAGACCATCCCGAGGCTGGCAAGGCCCAGGGCGGAATGGCACTTGAGAAGCGCGACACCTTGGCCAGCGGCGAACTCGGCTGGCCCACTAGGTGCGGCCCGGCATGCTGTCGGGCTCCGCATCTTCTTCGCCCAGCGGGTCGCGCGCCGTGTCTGCGAACTCGCGTAGCCAGACTCTCGAACTGTCCTCCGCCAACCTGCCCGAGAGCCTGTCTATCAGGAGCTCGACGTCCGCATTCAACTCTTCCGGCTCAATGATGTTTTCCCCGGCCTGCCGGAAGACAGCATCATTCAAAGCTTGAAGATCGCCCCCGAATGCTTGCCTTACTTCCTGGCGTTGGAGAATGGGCAAACCGGGTGACCGTTCACGGGCAGCAGCACCTGCGGAAACGAATGCGCCATCCTGATGATTGCGCCGCCTCTCCGGAGATCCGGAATAGATGCTCTGGCCAAGCTTTTCTTCATCGATATCGATGTCATCGGCAGGTTTGGCACGTGCGTCCTCCGTCTTGCCCCGCTTTTCTTTCCAGCCGACCGCGCCCTGCGCGGGCTTACGTCCCCACTGCTGCTGCCCATCGCCAGGATCTTCTTCGGCGACACCTGCCGCCCGCGTCTCATCCAAGTCTAGCCGGCGGCGCAATTCATCGAGGGAGGAGATATAAACGTGACGAACGCCTTCCTTGACGATGAATCGCAGGTCGTGGGGCTTGCGGACACGCTCGATCCCAACAAGGTCGATGTCAGCTCCGGGTTCAGCACCTGACCGATCGCTCGGCAAGGCTGCATCTGGAGAGGGCGGCGCGGTGGGCCCGAAACGGTCACTATCAGCGATTGTCCACTCAACGGGCTTGATACAGGGCTTCGGCACCATCTTGAACTTGCGCACTTTCGCAAACATCCGTTCGCCGCCCGCGTCCAGTTTCATGATCCGCATCACCGGCATGCCGGTGACCTGTAGGATCGCCTCTTCCGGCTTCATCATCATCAACGTGTTGACCGGCAGGAGATCGACGGAGACCGGCACCTTCGATATTGACCGTTGACGGCGGCCGTGACGATGGGAATAGGACGATTGCTCGACCCATTCCGTCGTTTTCCCGGCCGCGAGCGAGACCGCCATCGCGTCGTCCTGGTTCTGGAAATTCATGAAGACCTTGATCGTCGATGCCCCCATCAGGATCTTCTGTCCGGACCGCTGGTACAATCGCTCAAGCTGGGCGCCGTCCTGAAGAATGAAGACGAAACGCACGCCGTTCTTTCGTATCAGGGGCGCGAGCGTCAGCACCGTGTCGATGCGGCCGCCATTGCCGAACTCGTCAAGCATCATCATGACTTCGTGCTCACCATTGGGCAGCGGGCCCATCTGGACCAGCTTGTCGGCCATTTGCTGGATGAACATCGAGATCAGGCGCTCGTAGATCTGGATGGCGTTCCAGTCGGCCTGGATATAGATCACCATTTTCCGCTTTCTGATCGTATCGATCGGGATCGTCGTAATCGAGGTGAGCGCCTCCACAAGCGGGTTCTGCAGAAAATTGAGTTTGGCGACGATTTCGGCCGCAATCCCCTCACCCAGCTTTTCGTGCCGGCCGGCGAACTTGGTAAGCTGCATGCGGGTCTGGTCGGAGAGGACGGTCTCGTAGTTCTCCAGCAACTGGACAATCGCCGTGCGCTCGTCGGACATCGAGTTAAGGATTCGGTAGAGCTCGCTGAGCGACTTGCGTGTGTCGGGGCATTCGAGCACGAAGCCAAGCATGGCCGTGAGCAGGATCCGGGCGCTTTCCTCCCAGAAATCGGAGGAATCCGAGCGCAGCCGCTCCGGCAGCAGCATCTGCGTCAACTTCTGGAGGTCGGTGATCCGCTGGTGCGGATCGGTGCTGATCAGGTCGAGCGGGTTGTAACCGTCGGTGAACTTCGATCCCGGCGCCAGCAGAAAAGTCTCAAAGCCCTTGTCCTTCAGAAAACCGGAGGTCTCCTCGAACAGCTCACCGCTCATGTCGAGCACGACCTGCGAGCCCTCGAAACTCATCATCGAGGGTATGACGAAGCCGCGCGACTTTCCCTGTCCGGGGGAGCCAATCAGCATCACATGCTGGTCGCCGTCGTTGCGCAGAAGAAGCCCCTGCTTGAGCCCGAGCACGATCCCGCGCTTGTCGCGCAGGCGAAAGTCAGCGGCGTCCTTGAGGGTCGCAAGGCGGGCCTTACCCATGATCATCTGCTGGCGCTTCTGGATTGCCGCACCAATCGGAAACCCCACTAGCGCGCCGGCTGCGGCGAGCCCCGCAAGTGTGGCTTGAACCGTCTGCCGGGATGGTCGCTGGTAGCCACCGGCTACATCGGTCGTGCCGAACGGCGCCTGATACATAGCGGCAAGATGGCTACCATAATAGCTGGCAATGTCGGCATGTTCGCCAGCTTTCGTGGCGACGAGATAAAAGGCAAAGCCATAAATAAAAGCGCCAGCCCAGGCGGCGGCCAGTATCATCACGGTGAGCGCAATCAGGCTGAACATCGAGCGGACATGCAGGAGATACAGGATTTTGCGCGACAGCGCCCTGCCGCCCTTGAGCATCCAGATGCACACCAGGAAGAACAGGAAGGGTGAGGCAAGCGTGAATGCCAGAAGCGACAATCCAACTGTGTTGCGCGTATGGATGATCGACCAAGTGTAGCGGACGGCATCAGCAAAGTGCGCCTGACCCACATAATCGAAATACGACAGTGAACCGAAGGAAACGACATAGGAATCGTAGATCATGGTAAAGAAGGCAAGCCAAACCAGCACGACGCCCAATAGCGCGACAGGCAGTGTGAGAAACGACAGTTTCTGGAAGCCCGTCCATTTCGGGCGATCAATCTCTCCGTCCGTGAATACGCTGGCCATGTTCATCAACCTCGTCGGCAAAATAGATCTCGCTGACACCGCGACCGCTGGCGGCATCGCTCTTTTTCAACTGGACTACGATCGGGATGATCGATCGGATGTAGCGGATGATATCGTCGCGCTCCATGCGGACATTGCTGTTGAGCACCAGCGTCGACAGGCGGTTGAAGGCATGGTGCGGCGAGTTGGCGTGGATCGTTGACATCGAGCCAGGGTGACCGGTGTTGATAGCGTTCAGAAAGTCGAACGCCTCGTCGCCGCGCAACTCCCCCATGAAGATGCGGTCGGGCCGGAGGCGAAGCGCCGTTGCCAACAGGTCGCCCATCGTTACCCTCGCCTCCCCTTGCCCGCCCTTCGAGACCAGCAACGAAACGACATTTTCCTGCTGCGGCTCCAACTCGGCCGTATCCTGCATGAGGATGAAGCGCTCATGGTTAGGGATGGCGGTGAGCATCGTGTTGAGGAAAGTCGTCTTTCCGGTGGACGTGCCCCCCGAAATCAGCATGCTTCGATGGTTGGCCGCCGCCAGCTCCAGAAACGCGCGCGCTTTCCCGGCCCGCAACAGCCGCGAGAGATCGACATCGACATCATCAATGTAGTCGTCGCCGGTTACCTTGGTGAAGCGGAAGGCGCCCGCCGCTTCATAGTCGTTGAGGTCGAACCGTCGGATGAACTGCTTGCGGATCGAGAAGGCGTGACCGGTTGCAGAGGTCGGATTGAGGACGAACTGGACGCGCTCGCCGCCGGTCAATGTCGCCGACAGAAGTGGATTTTCGACATTGACGGTCTGTTTGGTGAAGGAGGCAGCGCGAGACGCCATGTGGCGGATAACATCCTGATCCAGTCCGTTGATCTCGTGGCGTACCATCCGGAGCTGCCCGATCTTCTCCAGCCAGACCTCGTTGCTGCGCTGGCAGGAGATTTCGACGACAGCGGGGTCGTCAAGGAATGACCGGATCGGTTCGAGGGCTTCGGTCAGAAAGTGCTGTTCGGCGGAAATCTGAAGGCGTGCATTCATTTTCCGTACTTCGCCTTACGGAGCCGCTCATACTCTTCACGCACCGGATCGGGATAGAGCCCGGCAAAATGGAGATCGCGCGTCACGAAGACATTGATGTCCGACCCTTGCGAAATATGGATGGTCGGGCGGATGTTGCGGGAATCCTCAAACGCTGTAGAGGCCATTTGCTGGATGCCCGAGGCGATGGTCTCAGCGGCGAGTTCGCGAGCCCGATCCTGCGATGTCTCGCCATTGTCCTGCGGAATGCGGGTGACGCTGCCATTGTCGTTGACGATGGTGATGTAGCTATCTTCCTTCTGGCCAAGCTGCGCGATGTATTGCGTCGCGCCGCCGATCAGCGTCATCAGCGCCGGCGGTCCGAACCGCTCCCAGTTCTTGCGGTCAACGATACCGGTCATGCCCGAACGGCCGAGGCGATCGGTACCATAGGAGCCAAGCTGCACGGAGACGCCGTCGCCGCGGATCATCCGCGTCCAGACAATCATGATGCGCTCCTGCCCCCTCTGGACGCCGGACTTGTACTCGCCGATCAGCGAAGATCCGGCCGGAATGAGAATACGCCGACCGTCGAAGGAATAGACATCCTCGCGCACAATCCCTTTCACCATGCCGGCGA
>QFQX01000037.1 GCA_003248775.1 Shinella sp.
ATTCGACGAGACGCATGTCGAAGTCTTCACCACCGAGGAAGGTGTCGCCGTTGGTCGACTTCACTTCGAAGACGCCGTCACCGATTTCCAGGATCGAGATATCGAAGGTACCGCCGCCAAGGTCGTAGACGGCGATCGTCTTGCCGTCCTTCTTGTCGAGACCATAGGCAAGTGCCGCCGCCGTCGGCTCGTTGATGATGCGCAGGACTTCGAGGCCAGCGATGCGGCCTGCATCCTTGGTAGCCTGACGCTGGGCGTCGTTGAAGTATGCCGGAACGGTGATGACGGCCTTCTCGACCTTTTCACCGAGATAGGATTCGGCGGTTTCCTTCATTTTCTGAAGGATCATCGCGGAAATCTGTGCCGGGGAATAACCCTTGCCCTGAGCTTCAACCCATGCGTCGCCATTGTCGCCCTTGACGATCTGGAACGGCACGAGGTGCTTGTCCTTCTCGACGGTCGGGTCTTCATAACGGCGGCCGATGAGGCGCTTTACGGCGAACAGCGTGTTGGTGGGGTTGGTGACTGCTTGGCGCTTGGCCGGCTGGCCGACGAGGCGTTCGCCGTCGTCAGAAAATGCCACCATGGAAGGCGTGGTCCGCGCGCCTTCGGAATTTTCAATGACCTTTGCATCCTTGCCGTCCATGACGGCGACGCAGGAATTGGTCGTTCCAAGGTCGATACCGATTACTTTAGCCATGTCATTCTCTCCTTGAAGCAGACTGTCGGAACCCCGGAAAGGCATTCCATTGACAGCCCCTCGACGTGGATGGTCTGGGATATCGCAGTCCTCGCTGCGGTTATGTCGCGTATATAAGAAGCAGTTTTTCTGACTGCAAGGCTGGAAATCCGCTGTAATCCTGTAAAAAGAACAGATTGGCGGAACATGCATCCGCCATTTGTAGCCTGCTGGAGCCCTGCCCGTTACGGGTTGCATAGCATCCGGGCCTTGCGCAGGGCATGCCTTCCGCCAGATGGCCCTGTCCGGATGCGAATGCAAGACCCGCCGGCGTTCCGTGAGTGGCCCTCACCTCACTGTCCCATGATGATATCGAGAAGCGTGGTGCGCCGCCGGCCTGAAGGAACCGGTCCACCGACCTCTCCGGGCGGCACAGGTCCCTCAAGGGTCGCACCATACGGCCCTTCTGGCGGCCCATCCATGGGAATGTCCCCGGGTGGCATGGGTCCTCCCTGTGGAATGACATCCATGTCGCCCGATGGCATCGGTGCCGCGAGCCCGACATCGCCGCCTTGCTGTTGCGGCTGCGATTGAGGCTGCGCCGGATAACGCTCCTCGCCGCCGCCGGACAGGACGTCGGAAATGATCGTGCCGAGGGTCGATTGCGGCTCCTGCTCGATGGCAGGCTCGACATAGGTACCGCCGTTCAGCGGCGCGGGCGTGAGCCCCGTGTGGGCGGTTGTCATGAAGTCGTGCCAGGCCTTGGCAGGCAGGCCGCCGCCCGTCACCTTTTTCATCGAGCTGCCGTCGTCATTGCCGAACCAAACCCCGGTGGTGAGATTACTGGTGTAGCCAACGAACAACGCATCGCGGAAGGACTGGGTGGTGCCGCTCTTGCCCGCGGCTTCCCAGCCCTTGATCCTGGCCTTCTTGCCGGTGCCGTTCTCGATCACGCCCTTCATCATCATGTTCATCTCGGAGACGACACCTTCGCTGAGCACGCGCGGAGGATCGGCATAGTCGTTTTCGTAGACGGTCTTGCCGTCGGGCGTCGTGATGCGGCGAACGATATGCGGCGTGGCCTTGTAGCCGCCGTTCATGAACGGGGCATAGGCGGCAGTCAGCTCAAGCAGGGAGACTTCCGACGTGCCGAGCGCGATGGAGGCATTCGACTGGAGATCCGATTCGATGCCGAGACGGTGAGCAAGCTTGATGACGTGGTCGGGCCCCACTTCCATGACAAGCTGGGCGGCGATCGTATTGAGCGATTCGGCCATTGCGCCGGCAAGCGTTACCGGCCCGCGGAATTTCTGGTCGTAGTTCTCCGGTGTCCAGTTGCCGATGCGGATCGGCGCGTCGTTGCGCACCGAATCGGGTCTGAGCCCCATTTCCATGGCGGAGGCATAGACGAAGGGCTTGAAGGCCGAACCGGGCTGACGCTTGGCCTTGACCGCCCGGTTGAACTGGCTTTCCGCATAATCCTTGCCGCCGACGAGTGCCCGGATCGCGCCGGTGCCGTCGATGGAGACAAGTGCGGCCTGGGAAACGTTGAGCTTCTTGCCCTCGGCGTCGATGCTCTCGGAAATCGCCGCTTCCGCCTTCTTTTCCAGCGTCATGTCGATGGTCGTCTCGACCACGAGGTCTTCCTTGACCTCTCCGACCAGAGACTTGACCTCTTCGACCACCATGTCGGCGACATATTGGCCGGCGCCGCTCCAGTAGCGTTTCGCCTGGGTCGGCGATTGCGACATGGCGGTCTTCACCTCGTCGTCAGTGATGAAGCCTTCTTCGCGCATCGTGCCGAGCACCACCTGGGCGCGGGCTTCCGCGGCCTCCGGGTCGCGGGCGGGCGAAAGGCGGGAAGGGGCCTTGAGAAGGCCGGCGAGAAGGGCTGCCTCGCCAAGGTTCACGTCGCGCGCCGACTTGTTGAAATAACGCCGGGAGGCCGCTTCCACGCCATAGGCGTTCGAACCGAAATAGACCCGGTTCAGATACATCGTGAGGATCTGGTCCTTGGTGTATTCGTGCTCCAGCCAGAAGGACAGGAGAACTTCCTGAACCTTGCGTTCCAGCGTTCTTTCCGGCGAAAGGAACATGTTCTTGGCGAGCTGCTGGGTGAGCGTCGAGCCGCCCTGCACCATGCGTCCCGAAACGAGATTGGTGGCGATGGCACGTGCAAGCCCGAGCGGATCTATGCCGTAATGCGAATAGAAGCGCCGGTCCTCGATGGCGATGACCGCCTGCGGGATGAAAGGCGACATGTCCTCGAGCGCCAGCGCCTCGCCGCCGGTCGCGCCGCGATTGGCGATCACCGTGCCTTCGACGGAGACGATCTTGATGTTGGGCGGGCGCTCGGGGATCGACCAGGAACTCGCGCTCGGCATGCGGGCGCCGTAGTAGAACACGATGCCGGCAACCCCGATCGCGCCCCAGATGCCGAGCACAACGCACCAGTAGATCATCCGGCTGATGAAGCCGGTTAGCCCGCCGCTGCCGGAACGCTGTTTTTCCTTGCGCTTTTTGCCGTTGCCGCGTTCGCGTGGCGGTGCCGCGGCCTTGCCGGGGGAAGCCTTGCTGCGGGACTGGCCCCTTGCACCGATCCTGTCGCCTGCATCGATGCGAATCTCGCTGCCGTCCTCGTCGCTTCCTCCGAAGCTCGGTTCGACACGTTCGCGGGATTTGCCCTTGCTTGCCATTGCCGGCGATCTTGCTCCAGAATCTTGCGTCTACGATGCCGGCCTTGCCGGAGCCCGTTGTGCGCGGTGGGTGATGGCCGCGTGACAAGCGGAAGAAGTGACCGAAGCACTGGACATTAATTGAGGCGATTTAAAGGGGGGTTAACATGCGGTAAACGCCTGTATCAACACCCGGAATGCAACTGCCGCGTCGCCTCTTTACTGGCAGAGGTCGGCCCACTCCGCATCCGTCAGTTCCGCAAGCCGTGAGGGCGCGATCCGTACCGCCGAATTGGTGGCGCCGGCAGCCGGAACCACCTCGTCGAAGGATTTCAGCGAGACGTCGCAATAGATCTTGAGATCGGAAGGCAGGCCGAACGGGCAGACGCCGCCGACGGGATGGCTGGTCGCCTCGACCACATCCTCGGCGCCGAGCATGCGTGGCTTCACCCCGAAGCGATCCTTGAATTTGCGATTGTCAAGACGCCTGGTGCCGGCTGCAACGACAAGCACGACCTCCTCGCCGATCCTCAGGCAGATCGTCTTGGCGATTTGGTCGGGCTCGACGCCGTGGGCTTCCGCGGCAAGTGCAACCGTCGCGGAACTGGCGTCGGTGACGATGACGGAAATGTCGGGCGCTTTTTCGGAAAAGAAGGTGCGGACGGTTTCTAGGCTCATGACGTCATCTAAACGGATCGCCGGAAGCGGAGCAAGGGCGAATGCTGTCGGGTATCGGCCGGCAGGGAGAATGCCTTTCCAAACCACGGTCAAGATTGTGACCCGATCACCAGGGGGCTTGAAGCAGCGGAAGAGGCTACCCATATGGGGATCAACCAGTGCAGCGGCGCCTCACAAGGCTGCCGCAACATTTCAGGGCAAATGGATCTGCGGCGTTAATGTGTTGTTAAGCACTTCGCGCGATCCTCTTTGTCAGAGGGTGATGTGAATGGCCTCAACGCCGCGATCACACACTTGGAAATGAGCATTGCCCGTTTCCGCCCCTGACCACGGATGTACTGGCAGGGGCGTCGAAACGGGATAAGAAAGGTCGGGCTTGCCCGGCCTTTTTGTTTTTCAGGGCTTATCCGCGCGCCGGATGACGGCGCGCGGATGAGTCTAAAGCGCGCCGCGATCTTTCAGATTCGCTCCGCACGCTTTACGCCTTTGTTTTATCGCATGTCGTTGCCGCAAAACCGCTGCACACTTTTGCGCGACATGCTCTAGCCTCAGCGCGCTGCGAGCGCGTCCAGAATGCGGATCCACGAGCGGATGCCTTTGTGGAACGACTGCAACTCGTACTTCTCGTTCGGCGAATGGATGCGGTCGTCGGTCAGCCCGAAGCCGACCAGCAGGGAATCCATGCCGAGCATCTTCTGGAAATCGCCGACGATCGGGATCGAGCCGCCCATGCCGATGACGACGGCGGGCTTCGGCCATTCCTCGGAAAGCGCGTTCTTTGCCTTGGTCAGCACCGGCGAATCGTAGGAAAGCTGGATGGCCGGCGAGCCGCCATGCGGATGGAACTCGACCGAGCAGTCTGCCGGAAGCTTCGAGCGCACATAGGCGCGGAAGCTCTCGCGGATCTTCGCCGGGTCCTGGTCGCCGACCAGGCGGAAGGAAACCTTGGCGGAAGCCTGTGCCGCGATCACCGTCTTGAAGCCTTCGCCGGTATAGCCACCGGTGATCCCGTTGACCTCGGCTGTCGGACGCGCCCAGGTGAGTTCCAGCACCGAGCGTCCCTTCTCGCCGGAAGGAACCGAAAGGCCGACCTCGCCGAGAAAGCTTTCCGCCGTCCGGCCGAGCGTCTCCCAGGAGGCCTTGATGTTGGCCGGGGTTTCTTCGACGCCTTCGTAAAAGCCGGGAAGGGTGATGCGGCCCGTTTCGTCATGCAGGCCGGCGAGGATGTCGACCAGGATATGGATCGGGTTTGCGGCCGCGCCGCCGAAAAGGCCGGAATGCAGGTCGCGGTCGGCCGCCGTGATGACGATTTCCTCGCCGACCAGCCCGCGCAGGGCGGCGGCGATTGCCGGCGTTTCCCGGTCCCACATGCTGGTGTCGCAGACCAGCGCGAAATCGGCCTTCAGTTCCTTCTCGTTGGCGGTGAGGAAGGGCTTGAGGGACGGAGAGCCCGATTCTTCCTCACCTTCGAACAGGATGGTGATGTTGATCGGCAGGCTGCCGTTCACGTCCTTGTAGGCGCGGCATGCCTCGACGAAGGTCATGAGCTGGCCCTTGTCGTCGGCGGTGCCGCGGCCGGTGATGATCTTGCGGCCGGGCTCGATCTCCTTGATCGCCGGTGCGAAGGGATCGTTTTCCCAGAGGTTCAGCGGGTCGACCGGCTGCACGTCGTAATGGCCATAGAAAAGGGCATGCGGCGCGTCGGCGGATGCGGCGGCGTGATGGGCGACCACCATCGGATGGCCGGGCGTGTCGCGCACCGAAGCCGTAAAGCCGATCGAGACGAGATCCGCCACCAGCCATTCCGCAGCCTTGCGGCACTCGGCCTTGTAGGCCGGATCGGTGGAGATCGAACGGATTTTCACGAGGTCGAAGAGACGGTCCAGGCTCTGCGGAAGGGCCTTGTCGGCGCTGGCGAGAACGGCTGAAATATCGGTCATGGCAATTGTCCTGCACGGTTCAAATCGAGCGGGACGATAGATCAAAGGCGCGCCGGTTTCGACCCGCAGAATCGGATATTTTACGGATCGAGCTTGCGGGCGTTGTCGATGGCCCGGCGGATGTATTCCAGCATCAGTTCTTTTTCGAACCTGCGGAAGCCTTCAAACAGCGCCTCGTCCGCCTCGGTCGCAGCTTCCAGCGCCGCGCTCTTCAGGTCACGCGCCTTGTCCGTCAGGAAGATCAGCTGCGCCCGCCTGTCCTGCGGATGTGGCCGGCGCTCGATCAGGCCGTCCCGCTCCATTCGTGCAAGCGTGTTCGCCATCGTCGCCTGCTCGACGTCGATGCGGTCGAGGAGCTGGCGCTGGGTCAGGCCTTCCTCGTTCCAGAGTTCGATCAGGATGGGAAACTGTCCGGCGGAAAAGCCGAGCTTCGCCGCCCGGCTCTGGAGCGCGCGGGAGAAGCCGCGGGCAAGCTGGGCGGTGAGGTAGGTGGCGGAATCCGAGCGATCAAAAGCCATGACAGATCGATAGGCGCGATTTGCCGTCTCCTCAAGATAAATCGCAGGCGATGTATCGTTTCGATTGATGTTTTTTGGGTGATGCGGGTGATGCTTCGATCGGGCGGAAACGACGAAGCCGCCGTGGCTGGAGGCGGGTGCCACGGCGGCTTCTGAAAAGAGGGACAAAGGCCCGGAGAGGGGGGATAAGGCCTTTGTCCAAGTCTGAAGCGGCGGGGGACGGGCCTCTTTCAGACTGCGGCGTGATCAGGCGCCGGTGACTATGAAATGATGGGCCGAATGTGGTTTTTCAAGGGAAGCCGGGATTACAAATTTGTAACGTTTCCGTGTTTGGGCTCTCGTCTGTTTTCTAACTTTATATGGACGCACTGGCCGCCCCGCGCTATCCATGCGCCATGAAAAAAGGCGATCATCTCTTCCTCATCGACGGCTCGGGTTTCATCTTCCGGGCGTTCCACGCTTTGCCGCCGCTGACCCGCAAGTCTGATGGTCTGCCGGTCGGTGCAGTCTCGGGTTTCTGCAACATGCTGTGGAAGCTCCTGACCGATGCGCGCGATACCAGCGTCGGTGTCACGCCGACCCATCTGGCGGTCATTTTCGACTATTCGTCGAAGACCTTCCGCAAGGAACTCTATCCGGAATACAAGGCGAACCGTTCGGCGCCGCCGGAAGAGCTGGTGCCTCAGTTCGGCCTCATCCGCCAGGCGACCCGCGCCTTCAACCTGCCCTGCATCGAGACCGAAGGTTTCGAGGCTGACGATATCATCGCCACGTACGCCCGCGCGGCGGAAGCGATCGGCGCCGACGTCACCATCGTTTCCTCCGACAAGGACCTGATGCAGCTGGTGACGACCACCGTCCACATGTACGACAGCATGAAGGACAAGCAGATCGGCATTCCCGACGTCATCGAGAAATGGGGCGTGCCGCCGGAAAAGATGATCGATCTGCAGTCGCTGACCGGCGATTCGACCGATAACGTGCCCGGCATTCCGGGGATCGGGCCGAAGACGGCGGCGCAGCTGCTCGAGGAGTTCGGCGATCTGGACACGCTTCTTGCCCGCGCCGGGGAAATCAAGCAGGTCAAGCGCCGCGAAAACATCGTCGCCAATGCCGATCTTGCCCGCCTTTCGCGTCAACTGGTGACGCTGAAGACCGATGTGCCGCTCGACATGCCGCTCGACGCGCTGGTGCTGGAGAAGCAGGACGGGCCGAAGCTTATCGGCTTCCTCAAGGCGATGGAATTCACCACGCTCACCCGCCGTGTCGCCGAAGCGTGCGACTGCGATGCGGGCGCGATCGAAGCCGCCGCGGTGAAGGTCGAGCGCGGCGATGCCGCCCATGGTCCCGATGTCGATACGCAGGAACCGCCGGTTTCAGGTGCAGCCGGTGCCATTGCATCGCCTTCCGCACCGAAGCCGACGACTGCCGCCGCCACGACGGGAGATCCGACCCCCGCCGATCTCGCCGCCGCCCGCGCCGCTGCCTTTGCCGGACAGAAGATCGATCATTCCGCCTATGAGACCATCGGCGATCTCGCCGCGCTGCAGCGCTGGATTGCCGCCGCCCGCGAAACCGGCCTTGTCGCTTTCGATACGGAAACCACGTCGCTCGATCCGATGCAGGCGGAATTCGTCGGCTTCTCGCTGGCAATCGCCGACAACACGCGTGCTCCCGGTTCGACCGATATTCGCGCCGCCTATGTGCCGCTCGGTCACAGGACCGGTGGGGAAGACCTGTTTAGCGATGGGCTGAAGCTAGCCGAGGGCCAGATCCCCATGCAGGAGGCGCTGGCCGCCCTGAAGGGGCTGCTGGAAGATCCCTCCATTCTCAAGGTCGCGCAGAACCTCAAATACGATTACCTGCTGATGAAGCGCTACGGCATCGTCATCCAGGGCTTCGACGACACCATGCTGATTTCCTACGTGCTCGATGCGGGCAAGTCGAACCACGGCATGGACGGCCTTTCCGAACGCTGGCTCGGCCACACACCGATTGCCTACAAGGACGTGGCCGGCAGCGGCAAGTCGTCCGTGACCTTCGACCGTGTCGCCATCGACAAGGCGACGGCCTATGCGGCCGAGGATGCCGATGTCACGCTGCGGCTGTGGATGGTGCTAAAGCCTCGTCTCGCCGCAGAAAAGCTGACCCGCATTTACGAGCGGCTGGAACGGCCGCTGGTGCCGGTGCTCGCCGATATGGAAGAACGCGGCATCACCATCGACCGGCAGATCCTGTCCCGGCTCTCGGGCGAACTTGCCCAGAAGGCGGCTTCCTTCGAGGATGAGATCTACGAACTCGCCGGCGAGCGCTTCAACATCGGCTCGCCCAAGCAGCTCGGCGACATCCTGTTCGGCAAGATGGGCTTGCCCGGCGGCTCCAAGACCAAGACCGGCCAGTGGTCCACCTCGGCGCAGGTGCTTGAGGATCTTGCCGCCGAAGGCGCACCGTTGCCGCGCAAGATCGTCGACTGGCGCCAGCTCACCAAGCTGAAATCCACCTATACCGATGCGCTTCCGGGCTATGTGCATCCGGAAACGAAGCGCGTTCACACCAGCTATTCGCTGGCGGCGACGACAACCGGCCGTCTCTCCTCGTCCGAGCCCAACCTGCAGAACATTCCGGTCCGCACGGCCGAAGGCCGCAAGATCCGCACCGCCTTCATCGCCTCGCAGGGACACAAGCTGCTTTCCGCCGACTATAGCCAGATCGAGCTTCGCGTGCTCGCTCATGTGGCAGATATCCCGCAGCTGCGTCAGGCGTTTGCGGATGGCATCGACATTCACGCGATGACGGCCTCCGAAATGTTCGGCGTTCCGGTCGAGGGCATGCCGTCGGAGGTCCGCCGCCGCGCCAAGGCGATCAACTTCGGTATCATCTATGGCATCTCCGCCTTCGGCCTCGCCAACCAGCTCGGCATCGAGCGTTCCGAAGCCGGCGATTACATCAAGAAGTATTTCGAGCGCTTCCCCGGCATCCGGGATTACATGGACAGCACCAAGGCGTTCGCCCGCGAGCATGGTTATGTCGAGACGATCTTCGGACGCCGCGCCCATTACCCCGAGATCAAGTCGTCCAACCCGTCCATGCGTGCCTTCAACGAACGCGCGGCGATCAACGCCCCAATCCAGGGCTCTGCCGCGGACATCATCCGTCGGGCGATGATCCAGATCGAGCCGGTGCTGGCGAAGGCCGGATTGGGCGAAAAGGTCCGCATGCTGCTGCAGGTGCATGACGAACTGATCTTCGAGGTCGAGGACGAGGCGGTAGAGGCCGCCATGCCGATCATCGTCAAAACCATGGAACATGCCTCCATGCCGGCGGTCGCCATGCGCGTTCCGCTCAAGGTCGATGCTCGGGCAGCCTTGAACTGGGACGAGGCGCACTGATCGGTTCTGGCTTTCTGGCGGCGGGTGCTGTCGTCAGAAGCGCCCGTTTCGCGCTTCCACGTGGTTGCGGATCGTCTGTTTCATCAGGGTGAGCGCGGCGCTCGGCTCGACGCTTGCGGGCGTCGTCAGGCCGACAGCGCCGCGGGTTTCTCCCATGTCGATCTCAAGCTCCACCAGACGGCCGCTCGACAGGTCGTCGGCGACCACGCCGCGCGAGATGAACCACACCCCCCTGTGCCGCGAGACGAAGGCGCGGCCGAAGGAGTCGGACACGGTTTCCACCGTGTTGGGCAATTCGGGAATGCCGTTGGTCAGAAGCAGCCGATCGACGAAGGGGCGGATGACCGATCCCGCCGTCGGCATCAGCACGGTATAATTGGCGAGCGCGCCGAGCGTGAAGTTGCGCCTGACCGCCAGCGGATGGTCGGGCGAAACGATGATGGCGACCTCCTCGCTGAAAAGCGGTTCGAAGATCAGGCCCGTCATGCGCTCGGGCGCCGCCAGTCGTCCGACCACGAGGTCGAGTTCCCCAAGCCTCAGCGAATCCAGCAGGAAGCGGTTTTCGCCCGAGACGATGGTGACGTGGGTCCCGGTGCCGATCGCCAGAAAATCCGCCAGCGCATCCGGCATGAAGGTGGCGGACGTGGTCGGCAGCGTGCCGATCCTCAGCGGCGGTCCGCCGGATGCGCGCGCCTGCGCAAGCGAATCCACCCCGCGCTGGACGGCGGCGAGGCTTTCGCCGGCGTGTTTCAGGAAAACCTCGCCGAAATGCGAGATCCTGATGCCGCGGCCTTCCTTCTCGAAAAGCGCCACGCCGAGGATCTCTTCAAGCTCGCGAATGGTGCGCGTCACGGCCGGTTGCGTGATCGCCAATGCATCGGCGGCCTTGCCCACGCTTCGCTGGCGTGCCACCTCAAGAAAGGTTTGCAGATGCCGGAATTTGATCCGCTGGTCCATGAATCATGCCAAAATGGTTATGGTTTTTGCCTCAGATATCATTTTTCCTATCGAAAATCATCGTCTAATTTCCAGCCCAGGTGAGGAGAAACACCATGGCATTCGCCACTATCAACGGAATCACGGTCCACTACGAATTGCTCGGCGATGTCGATGCGAAGAACCTCGTCGTATTCTCGAATTCGCTTGGCACCGATTTCCGCATTTGGCTCCCCGTCTTCGACGAACTCGTCGATGATGTCTCGGTCCTGCTCTATGATTCCCGTGGCCATGGGCTGACGGGCGGCGCGGACAAGCCCTTCGGCATGGATGATCTCGTCGACGATCTCATTGCCCTCGTCGAGCATGTCGGCATCAAGCGCGCCGTCTTCTGCGGACTTTCCGTGGGCGGCATCATCTGCCAGGGCCTCTGGAAGAAGCGCCCGGACCTCGTCAGGAAGCTCGTGCTGTGCGACACCGCGCCGAAGATCGGCACGGCGGAAGCCTGGAGCAGCCGCATCGAGGCCGTCAAGGCGAACGGGCTTGAAAGCATCGCCGACGCCGTCATGGAGCGCTGGTTCACACCCGACTTCCATCAGGAACAGGCCGAGGATCTCGCAGGCTATCGCCTGATGATGATGCGCCAGCCGGCCGCAGGCTACAATTCCACCTGCGGCGCGATCCGCGATACCGATTTTTCCGATGTGCTGCCGACCATCACCGTCCCGACGCTCGTCGTCGTCGGCGATCAGGATGGCTCGACCCCGCCGGAACTCGTCAAGGCAGCGGCGGACCGGATCCCGGGCGCACGTTTTGAAATCATCGAAGGCTGCGGCCACATCCCCTGCGTCGAGCAGCCGGAACAGCTGGCAGCTCTTTTGCAGCCCTTTGTCAGGAAGGCATGAAGCGAACATGAGTGAAGCCCCCGAAAAGTCGGCCCGTTATCATCAGGGCATGGCGACCCGCCGTAGCGTGCTCGGCAATGGCTATGTCGATCAGGCACAGCAGTCGAAGACCGCCTTCGACGAGCCGTTCCAGGATCTGATCACGGAAGCTGCCTGGGGGCATGTCTGGTCACGTCCGCAATGGTCGAAGCGCGAGCGTTCCATGGTGACGATCGCGCTTCTGGCCGCGCTTGGACAGGATGACGAGGTTGCCATGCATGTCAGGGCAACCCGCAATACCGGCGCCTCGAGGGAGGATATTCTCGAGGCGCTGTTGCATGTGGCGATCTATGCCGGCGTGCCCGCCGCAAATCACGCGATCAAGATTGCCAAGGGCGTGTTCAATGAAATGGATGCGGCAGAACATTCGGAGGAAGGGAAATGAGGAATACCATGCCAGAAACGGGGGCATTTTTCCCCCGTGACCGTGAAATGCATCCCCCGGCCTATGCGCCGTGGTACAAGACCACCGTGCTGCGCTCGCCGCAGCGCGCGCTGATCTCGCTGGAAGGCACGAAAAGCGAAATCACCGGCCCCGTGTTCGGCCACAACATCCTGAACGAGTTCGACAACGACCTGATCGTCAACTACGCCAAGCCCGGCGAGAGCCCGATAGGCCAGCGCATTCTCGTTCATGGTCGCGTGGTGGACGAGCGCGGCAAGGGTGTCGCCGGTGCGCTTGTCGAATTCTGGCAGGCCAATGCCGGCGGTCGCTATCGCCACAAGAAGGAAACCTATCTCGCGGCGCTCGATCCGAACTTCGGCGGTGTCGGCCGCACGATTGCCGACGAAGACGGCTACTACTGGTTCAAGACCATCAAGCCCGGCCCTTATCCCTGGCCGAACGGCGTCAACGACTGGCGTCCGGCCCATATTCATTTTTCCATTTTCGGGCACGGCTTTGCCCAGCGCCTGATTACGCAGATGTATTTCGAAGGCGACCCGCTCATCTGGATGTGCCCCATCGTCAAGACCATCCCGGACGAGGAAGCCATCAGGCAGCTGATCGCGCCGCTCGACATGAACGCCACCATTCCGATGGACATGCGTGCCTACAAGTTCGACATCGTGCTGCGTGGTCGCCGCTCGACGCTGTTCGAAAACCGCAAGGAGGGCAACTGACATGGTTCAGCCGCTCGGTTATCTCAAGGAATCCGCGTCCCAGACGGCCGGTCCCTACGTTCATATCGGCTGCACGCCGAATTTCACCGGCATCCATGGCGTCTTCGAGACGGATCTGGGCTCCGGTCCTCTCGTCAACGACAAGACCAAGGGCGAGCGCATCACTGTCCGTGGCCGCGTGATCGACGGTTCCGGCACGCCGCTTCGCGATGCGCTGATCGAGATCTGGCAGGCCGATGCCGATGGCTTCTACCAGAGCCCGTCGGAAACCCGCGGCACGGCAGACCCGAACTTCCTCGGCTGGGCGCGTTGTCCTGGTGACATGGCGACCGGCGAATACGTCTTCGAGACCATCAAGCCGGGCCGCGTGCCCTTCCGCGATGGCCGCCTCATGGCGCCGCACATCACCTTCTGGATCGTTGCGCGCGGCATCAACATCGGTCTTCACACCCGCATGTATTTCGGTGACGAGGCCGAGGCGAATGCCGAGGATCCGGTTCTGGCGCGTATCGAGCACAAGGTCCGCGTGCCCACCCTGATCGCAGAGCGCGAAGGCAATACCTACACCTTCGACATCTACCTTCAGGGCGAGAACGAAACGGTGTTCTTCGACATGTAATGTCGAGGACATGTGATGTCGGGACGGAAAGCGGAGCGGGATCGGGCGGGCATATATGCTGCCCGGCTGGAACTCCGCTCCGGTCTTCAAATTCGGACGGCGCGCTTCCTATGGGATCGCGCCGTCATCTGCATGTTTCGCCGGTCTTTCCTCCGGCCAGAGCATTTCCAGCAAAAGTGCGAAGCGGTTTTGCGTACGGAAATGCGTAAAAACAAGAAGGTAGAGGGTTTTCGCGATTCGGAGAAAAGCGGAAACTCTCTAAGAAATCGCCGAAACTACCATCAGCCATCGGAGCAAGCCTGATCATGCCGTTGACGAACCTGCCCTATCTGGACCGCCTGCTCGGTGACGAGGCTGTTTCCCGGCATCTGGGTCTTGAGGCCGATCTGGCGGCGATGCTGCGGTTCGAGGTGGCGCTGGCAAGGGCGGAAGCTTCCGCCGGCATGCTCGATGCCGGGACGGCAGAAGAGATTGCCCGCAAGGCCGAAGGCTTCGTGCCGGATGCCGATCGCATGGCGGTGGCCACACTGAAGGATGGCGTGCCGGCGCCGAATTATGTCCAGCAATTGCGTGAAAGGGTCGGAGGCGACGCCGCGGCCAGGGTGCATTTCGGCGCGACCACGCAGGATGTCGTCGATACGGCGCTCGCGCTGAAACTCGAGCCGGTCTTCGCCCTTTTCGAGGAGCGTCTTGCCGCCATCGACAATGCCTTTGCCGATCTTCTCGCCCGCTTTGGCGATACGCCGCTGATGGCGCGTTCCCGCATGCAGGCGGCAATCGAGATCACTTCTGGCGCACGCATCACCGTCTGGCGCAAATCCGTTGCCCGCGTGTCCCTGGAGCTTGCGGAGCAGCGGCGTCAGATGATGATCCTGTCGCTCGCGGGTGCTGCCGGCACGGCCGAAAAATTCGGTGACCGGATCGACGCGGTGCGCGAAGCCATGGCGGCGGAACTCGGCCTTGCCGTTCCGGACTACGTGCCCCATGCGGATCGCGGCCGGATCGCAGCTTTCGCCGGTTTCCTCTCGCGTCTCACCGGCGCGCTCGGCAAGTTCGGGCAGGATGTGGCGCTGATGGTGCAGAACGGTATCGACCAGATGGCTGTATCCGGCGGCGGCGGTTCCTCCGCCATGCCCCACAAGCACAATCCGGTTCGTGCGGAGATCCTCGTTACGCTCGCCCGCTACAACGCCACGCAGCTCTCGGCCATTCATCATGCGCTAGTACACGAGCAGGAACGTTCGGGCACCGCCTGGACACTGGAATGGCTCGTCCTGCCGCAGATGATCGAAGCGACCGGCACGGCGCTCAACCACGCGCTCTCGCTGCTAACCTCGGTGGAACGCATCGGCGATCCGAAGTGATTTGCGACGTCGGATTTCAGTCGTTGTGTAGCCGGATAACGAATTAAAGGCTGGCGCGGCTTGCCAGAATGCCTTCAAGAGTGCCCACGAGCGTCCTTCCGGCATCGGCCAGAAGGCCGCTATTGTCGATCGTCACGCAGTCGAACGTTTCGGGGATTTCGAGCGATCCACGGTTCAGCCGCGCGAGGATATCCTCGCGTGTCTCGCGGCCACGCTGCTCCAGCCTCTGCGCCAGCACTTCAGGCCTTGCCGTGATGTTGATGACGAGAAGCGGTGAAAACGCCTCGGCGAACCGGCCAAGCACCGAGCGCGAGCCGTTGGCGACGACCAGATGCCCGAGCGCCAGCTTCTCGTGAACGGCCGCCGGAATGCCATAGCTCAGGCCATGCGCATCCCAGTCCACCGCGAATGCGCCTTCTTCCCGCATGCTGCCGAATTCGGCGTCGGAAACATCCTTGTGCTCTTCGCCGCCGGCATCGGCCGGCCGGGTAATCACCCGCTGGACGAAATGCACGTCCGTACGGCTGGCGAAGTGATCTTTCGCAATCTGGATGAGGCTGTCCTTGCCGGCGCCGCTCGGCCCCACGACGACAACCATGGTGCCGGTGGCCGCATTCGGGTGGAGCCTTGCCGCGCGTCCGTCCATCAGGCGACCCTGTTCCCTTCGCGCCAGACCGAACGCACGACCGGGACGCCCTCCTGACGGCGAACCCGAACCAGATCGGCGCGCAGGCCGGTCGCGATCCGGCCGCGATCGTCGAGGCTGACGGTGCGCGCCGGCGTTGAGGTGACCATGGCGAGTGCCTGCGGCAGGGAGATGTCCTCGAAATCGTCGGCCAGCACGAATGGCGCGTGCAGCAGGCTGAGCGGTACGTAATCGGAGGAAAGCACGTCGAGCACGCCGCGTACGGCGAGGTCCCGTGCCGCGATATTGCCGGAATGCGACTTGCCGCGCACCACGTTTGGCGCGCCCATCAGGACGCTCATGCCCGCCTTGTGCGAGGCTTCGGCGGCATCGAAGCTGGTCGGGAATTCCGCAAGCTTCACGCCGTGCCCCCTGGCTTCCTCGACATGCGCAAGCGTGGCGTCGTCATGACTGGCAACCGTGATACCGCGCTCGGCACAGATCCGCGCCAGCGTGTCGCGATGCGGGCCGGAATACTGGGCCGAAAGCGCCAGCCGGCTATCGACGAAGCGGGCGAAGGCTTCATCGGAGAGGCCGCGCTTGGTCTTGTAGTAAAGCGTGTACTGCTCCATCGTCTGGAACTGGCGCTGCCCCGGGGAATGGTCCATCAGTGAGACGAGCCGCACATGCGGGTCGTTTTCGAAATCGGCGAAGTGGTCGAGCACGTTGTTGGATGCCACCTCGCAGCGCAGGTGGATGAGATGGGTGGCGCGCAGCCGGTCTTCCTTTTCGGCGGCCTGAATGGCATCGGCCATCTCGCGCATTTCGCCATGCTCGAAGCCGCCGTCCTCGTCCGAGCCCATGCGCAGGCAGTCGAAGACGGTGGTGATGCCGGAGGTGACGACCTGCGCATCATGGGCCTGGATCGCCGAGGTCTTGTTCCAGCGCACGCCGGGCCGTGGCGAATAGTGTGATTCCAGATGGTCGGTATGAAGCTCTACGAGGCCGGCAATCAGATAGTCGCCGCCGAAATCCTCACCCACGCGGCTGGCACCTTCCGAAATATCGGCGATGCGTCCGTCGCGGATCTGGACGGAGCCGGAGACGATCTGGTCTTCCAGAACGATGAGGGCATTGCTGAAAACGGTTTCGGCGGACATCTTTTCAAGGCTTTCGAAAGGATCAGGCGGCCGCAAGCGGTTGCCAGTCGTGGACGATGAAGGGCCCGCCGCGCTCCGGTTCAATGAACAGGGCGAGCCCGGAAATGCGCAAGGGGCGGCGGATGAAATCGGCAAAGCGCTGGTTCAGCACTTCGGCCATGGCGCCTGCCCGCTCTTCCGGAACGGGGCCGGTGAGCGTCATGTGAAAGCGGAACTCTTCCATGACGTACGGGTAGCCCCAGCGCATAAGGTGGGCGCGCTGGGTCTCGTTCAGCCGCTCAGGCCGGCGGCGGGCGATATCTGCCTCGCCAAGCGGCGCGCGAAACGGCTCGAACACCTCGACGATGGAAGCCGCGAATGCCTGCAGCGGCGGGTGAAGCTCTGCGGGAACGAGTGCGAAGAAGGGGCCGATGCGGTTCACCACCGCTAATGGAATGTCGAAGGCGGCATTGGTCGCGCAGAAATCCCGGAAGCTCTGGATAAGTGCGGTCTCGCTGGAACCGTCCGCAAGCGCGAAGGGAGCCTTGAGGGTGGCGTGGAAACCGTAGCGGCGGGGATCGGCGGTAAGCTCGGTGCGCTCTTCTTGGGAGAAGTCCGCGACGGGTTGAATGGCGCTGTCCATGCCGCTGAAGGCATCACGTCCCAGCCAGTCCGATGCCGCCAGAGTCAACGGATGATCGGCTTCCGGGGTGAAGTAGACGGCATAGCGCAAGAGAGCATTCCTCGGATCGAAGGACGGGCCGCCACCATGGGCTGCTTCGTCGTCCAAAGGCAAGACCGGCTGGCTAGCCGATCTGCATGACAGATTGATGATACCGGTAGGTATCCGGCGAAATAAATCAGTGCTGGGCGCCGATCAGCCTGGATCGCAGGTCATTCGAGATCGAGTCGAAGACGAAAACCACGAGCAGGATCAGCAGCACCATGTAGGCGACCTTGTCCCAGTCCGCATTCGTGCCCATTGCTTCGAGGAGCTTGAGACCGATGCCGCCCGCGCCGACAGCGCCGATCACGGTGGCGGAGCGGGTGTTCGATTCCCAGAAATAGAGCGATTGGGAGATGAACACCGGCAGAACCTGCGGCACCACACCGAAGCGGTTGACGATCACAGGGTTCGCACCGACCGATTTCACACCCTCGCGCTGCTTGTCGTCGACATTCTCGACCGCCTCGGCATAGACCTTGCCGAGCGCGCCGGCGTCGGTGAAAAAGATCGCCGCGATGCCGGGGATCGGTCCGGGACCGAAGGAGCGGGTGAAGAACAGCGCCCAGATCAGCATGTCGACCGATCGGAGGAAATCGAAGAGCCGCTTCATGCCCCAGTTGGCGGCGCGGTTGCGGGTGATATTGCGCGCGGCGATGAAGGCGAGGGGGAACGCGAATAGCGTGCCGAGCAGCGTGCCGACGAAAGCCATCACCAGCGTCTGCAGAAGCTTCGACAGAATATCGCTGTGCTGCCAGACGCTGTTGCCGAGGAAATCGTCGACCATGTGCCCGATGTTGGTGCGGTTGGGATCAAGGCGTTCGCCGAAGGTGGCGAGTGCCGCGAGCTCGCCCCAACTCTTGCCCCAGAAGTCCGACTTGGGGTCGAACATGAAGTTTGCCCAGCCAAGGAAACGACGCTGGACATAGACCTGTCCCGAACGGATTTCGGCCTGCCCTTCGAAGCCGTAATTGACGACAACCTTGTTGCCATCCTGCACGATGGAAGAGGGAGCGTCAGCGACCACGGTTGCGGCATCGCCGCTGATCGTTACCGGATAGACGGTGCCGCCGACATAGACATCGACCCTGCCGGTCGTCACGTCGAGGCGGTCGCCCTCGCTGCCGTAGGTGACCGAATAGCCGCCGCTATCGATCGGCTGCAGCCAGAAGATATCGGCGCCCTGCGCATATTGACCGCGGCTCGACCACTGCACCTTGACGGTGCCGTCGTCCTGGAAACGCAGGCGCGGCTGGGCGCGCCACGAATACCAGTCCTGGACATAGAGCGAGGCGCGGTCCCACTGGCCGTTCATAAAGGCGGGACCGACATTGAAGGCGAAGAAGCAGATGGCGAGATAGACGGCGACGATGCCGGAGCCGATCACGAGACCGTAGCGCTGCATGAAGGAGCGATGGAAGACCTGCGGATATTGGCTGCGCAGACGCCCGCGTTCGGATGCGTGGATGGTGGGTACCGAGGACATCAGGCGGCTCCCCTGCCGAATTCGAAGGACTGCTGGCCGATCAGCCGGCGGCGAAGCCAGGCGGAAAACTGGTCGATGATGATGATGCTGACGAGCAGCAGGATGATGATCGCATAGGTCTTGGCGGCATGATCGCGACCGATCGCCAGGCGGAAGACCTCGCCGATACCGCCGCCGCCGACCGCGCCGATGATGGTCGAGGCGCGAACGTTGATCTCGGCGCGCAGCAGCGTGTAGGAGACGAAATTTGGCAGGACCTGGGGAACGATGGCGAAGCGCACCCGCTCGACCCAGTTTGCGCCGGCGGCCCGCAGTCCCTCGTCCGGCTTCATGTCGGAATTCTCGACCACTTCGAAGAACAGCTTGCCGAGCGCGCCGACGGTATGGACCGTGATCGCGATGATTGCCGCAATCGGGCCGATCGAGAGAATCGCGGTCAGAAGGCCGGCGATGACGATCTCCGGAAAGGCGCGCATCACTTCCATGATGCGGCGGACCACGAAGCGGGTCGCGCCCGCGCCTACGAGATTGGTGGAAGCGAAGAAGCAGAGAAGGAAGGCAAGCGTCGCACCGATGATCGTCGAGACCAGCGCGATATTGATCGTGATGACCAGCTGGTAGATGAAGTTCGGAATGTAGAGCGTGTCGGTGATGTAGTGGCGGTCGGCGGTGTAATTATATTTCAGCGAGCCGTCGGCATAGGGCGAGGGCAGGTCGAACATCGCACGCACGATTTCCATCGGGCTGTCGGGTACGAAGCTGCGGATGAAGTCGAAGAAATAAGGCAGGCGTTCGAAGAACTTGCCGGCATTCGCGTCATTGGCGAATTTCAGCGAGGCGATGAGAACGGCAAGAAAGACGACGATCGAGATCGCGGTATAGACGCGGCGTGTCCTCAGCTGCTGGCGGTAATGCTGCACCATCAGGGATGCGGCAGGGCCGAGCCCGCTTCCATGACCGCCCAACGGGCCGCCACTGTTCTGTTCGCTGATGGTCGCCATGATCCGCGCTCCCGGTTGCCGAACGGCGGCGTCTTTCAACGCCGCCGCCGGATGATGTTCTAGGAAAATCAGCCGCCGATAACGGACTTACGAGCGTCGATGATCGTCTGGTAGAAGGACGGATCGACCTTGATGTATTCCTTGTTATCGCCCTGGGTGTAGGCCTTGAAGCAATCGTGGTCCTTCTTCGGCAGTTCCAGGAAGAAGGCTTCGACCTTCTCGCGCATGTCGGCAGGCAGCTTGTTGGAAACCATCAGCGGACCGTTCGGGATCAGCGGCGACTTCCAGACTTCGACGATATCGTCCATGTCGAGGATGCCCTTGTTGACCATCTGGTGCAGGTTACCGCCGGTGTAGCCTTCTTCCCACTTGCCAACGCCCGAACCGAAGGTCGTGCCGGCATCGAACTTCTTGTCGAGAACGGCAAGAACGAGGTTCTCATGGCCGCCGCCGAAGCCGGTTTCAGAGAAGTAGTCCTTGACCGAGGCGCCGATTTCCTTCGGCAGGGCGACGTTCGGGACGAGATAGCCGGAGGTCGAGTCCGGGTCGGCAAAGCCGAGCTTCTTGCCCTTCAGGTCGGCGAGCGTCTTGATGCCGCTGTCCTTGCGGGCAACCATGATCGAGTAGTAGCCGCTGGAACCGTCCGACTGGGTGTAGGTCAGGATCGGATCGACGGCGTTCGGGTCCTTGATGGCGATTGCCGCGTAGGAGGAAGCGCCCATCGAAGCGATGTCGATGGTGCCGCCGAGCAGGCCCTGGATGACGCCGTTATAGTCCGGCGACGGGAAGATCTGGACTTCCGGAACGCCGGTCGCAGCCTTCAGGCCATCGGCGACACACTGGGTGTTGCGGATCTGGTCGGCTTCGTTTTCCGAGCCGTCGAGGCCGATGCGCAGAACCTTGACGTCCTGAGCCATTGCGGAGCTTGCGATGACGCCGAGTGCGACGGCAGCAAGAAGAGCTTTCTTGAGCATGGTGATCTCCTGTTTCCGGACCATCCGGAGTTTCGTCATGAAAAGTGCCCTTTACGCGGGCAGACGATCGAAGGTGCGGGTCTCAGGCCCTGGCGCTTGCCAGCGTGCCGATACCGCCCGATTGCTTTTCCCCGTTCGCCTCGGCGCCGGGGATATTGATGCTGGTCGAGGTCATCGTCTCGTCGATGCCTGCGCCGTCCTTGTCGGAGCCGTAGATTTCCTGCACCGCATCCGCATTGAGCTCGGAAGGCGGGCCGTCGAAGACGACGCGGCCGCTCGCCATGCCGATGATCCGCTCGCAATAGCTGCGCGCGGTATCCAGCGTGTGCAGGTTGGTGATCACGGTGATGCCCTCGCGCTCGTTGATGTCGCGCAGCGCGTCCATCACGATCTTGGCGTTCAGCGGGTCGAGCGAGGCGATCGGCTCGTCGGCAAGCAGCATCTTCGGCGCCTGCATCAGGGCGCGGGCAATGGCGACGCGCTGCTGCTGGCCGCCGGAAAGCGTGCCGGCGCGCTGCATGGCCGTCTGCTCGATGCCGAGGCGCTCCAGCGCCGAGATCGCGGCGAGGCGCTCGTCGTCGGAAAAGATGCTGAGAAGGCTCATCATCGTGGAGCGGTGATTGAGCCGGCCGAGCATGACATTGGTCAGAACGTCGAGGCGCGGCACGAGGTTGAACTGCTGAAAGATCATCGCGCAGTCGCGCTGCCAATTGCGCAGGCCCTTGCCGCGCAATGACGAAACTTCCGCGCCGCCGAAATGAATGGAGCCGGTGGAAGGATCGACCAGACGGTTGATCATGCGCAGCAGCGTCGACTTGCCGGCACCCGAACGTCCGATGACGCCCACCATCTGGCCTGCCGGAATTTCCAGGCTGACATTGTCGACGGCAATATGCTGTCCGAATTGCCGGGTGACGTTTTTCAGCTGAAATCGCATGTCTTTTCTTTCGACGTCATGTCCACGTTGTGGGCAATGCTCTAGCGACCGTTGATGAAACGCCAATGTCAGTTATGTGTAAGAAATATTATACCAACCAAGTATTTGGTTTTATTGATTTTTAAGCGTATTTCGCGACGAAATCCTCGGCGGCGAGGTCGCGAAAATCGGAAAGTGCTGCAAACAGCCTGTCATGCGGCCAGTCCCACCAGGCGAGCTTTTCCATGCCCTCGGCAGTCTTGGCGTCGAAACGCTCGCGGATGAGTTTGGCGGGCACACCGCCGACGATGGTGTAGGGCGCGACATCTTTCGAGACGACGGCCCCGGCGCCGATCACCGCACCGTTTCCGACCGTCACGCCGGTGAGGATGGTGGCCCCGTGTCCGATCCAGGTGTCATGCCCGATGGTCACGACCTTGCTGCGCCGAGCGGCAAAATACTCGGCCTCTTCCGGTTCCTGGCCGGCCCAGTAGTCACCCGGCCTGTAGGTGAAGTGATGCAGCGTCGCGCGTTCGACGGGATGGTTGGTGGCATTGACGCGCACGAAAGCCGCGATGTTGGAGAACTTGCCGATCCTGGTGTTCCAGAGATGGCCGTGTTCCATGATGTAGGAATAGTCGCCGATCTCGCATTCCCGGATGCGGCAGAATTCAGTCACCTTGGTGTAGCGGCCAAGCGTGGTCGTCTCCACCAGCGCCGTCTCGTGGATCATCGGCGTTTCGGACAAGAGACGGGTCATGCCGCGGCCTTCCGTGGCGAAAACTGCGAAACGTCGAGAATACGGTCGGCGACGAGTTCGCGCACTTCCTCGTCGTGGAAGATGCCGAGAAGGGCAATGCCCTGCTTCTTCTTGGCGCGGATCATCTCCACGACGACGGCGCGGTTGGTGGCGTCGAGCGAAGCCGTCGGTTCGTCCAGCAGTAGCACGCTATGATCGGTGATGAAGCCGCGAGCGATGTTCACGCGCTGCTGTTCGCCGCCGGAAAAGGTAGCCGGCGGCAATTGCCAGTGTTCACTGGGCAGGTTGAGCCTCGACAGCAGGTCCGACGCCTTGTCGCGCGCTTCTTCTGCCGCGACGCCGCGGGCGACCAGCGGTTCGGCGACCACGTCTAGGGTGGAAACGCGCGGAACGGTCCTGAGGAACTGGCTGACATAGCCCAGCGTCGAACGGCGCACATCGAGCACCGCGCGCGGATCGGCGGTCGCGATGTCGATGATGCGGCCGAGATGATCGATGAGGATCTGCCCGGTATCGACGGCGTAATTGCCATAGAGCATCTTCAGGATCGAACTCTTGCCGATGCCCGACGGACCGCCGAGCACGACGCACTCGCCGCCGGCAACCGAAAACGAAACATTGGAAACGACCGGCAGCTTGAGGCCGCCGCGCAGATGCATTGTGAAGCTCTTCGAGACTTCGGAAACGACGAGAGGCGTGGCCATGGGTTTTCCTGTTCTCAGACCTGCAGGATCGAGGAGACGAGCAGTTGGGTATAGGGTTCGCGCGGATCGTCCAGCACCCGGTCGGTCAGGCCGTGTTCGATGACATGGCCGTCCTTCATCACCATCATGCGATGGGAAAGAAGACGGGCGACGGCAAGGTCATGGGTGACGACGATGGCCGCGAGACCGAGATCGTTGACGAGACCGCGCACGAGGTCGAGCAGGCGCGCCTGCACGGAAACGTCGAGGCCGCCGGTCGGCTCGTCCATGAACACCAGCCGCGGGCCGGTGACGAGATTGCGGGCGATCTGCAGGCGTTGGCGCATGCCGCCGGAAAAGGCGCGTGGCTGGTCGTCGATGCGGTCGGTGGAGATTTCGACGCGTTCCAGCCATTCCGATGCCGTCTGGCGGATGTGGCCGTAATGCCGGTCGCCGACCGCCATCAGGCGTTCGCCGACATTGGCACCGGCCGAAACCGTCATGCGCAGGCCGTCGGCCGGGTTCTGGTGCACGAAACCCCAGTCGGTGCGCATCAGGAAGCGGCGCTCCGCCTCGTTCATGTGGTAGAGGTCGCGATACTGACCGTCGCGCATGTGGTATTCGACGCTGCCGGTGGTCGGCATCAGCCGGGTTGAGATGCAGTTGAGCAGGGTGGTCTTGCCCGAACCGGACTCGCCGACGATGGCGAGAACCTCTCCCGGCCAGAGTTCGAAGGCGACGTTGCTGCAGCCGATGCGGCTGCCGTAGAATTTCGACAGGTCGCGAACCTTGAGAAGCGGTTGGTCGGTCATTGCGAAACGTTCCTTACATTGTGACGGAAGACCCCCTCTGGGCTGCCGCCCATTTCCCCCACAGGGGGGGAGAACACCAGTGGCAATGCCCCAATCCCATTCCGACGCGGCTGCGGCGGGTTAAGCCCCTCCCATTTGTGGGGAGGGGTTGGGGAGGGGGCTTTGTCAGGAATGAAGTTCATTCCGCAGCCTCCCTGTCCGTCGCCAGCAGGTGGCCGGCATGGCCTTGGTCCCGGCGTTCCTCGCAATGGTCGGTGTCGGAGCAGACGAACATGCGCCCGCCCTTGTCATCGAGAATGACCTCGTCGAGATAGACGTTCTCGGCGCCGCAGAGCGCGCAGGGCTTGTCGAAGCGCTGGATCTCGAAGGGATGGTCCTCGAAATCGAGGCTCACGACTTCGGTGAAGGGCGGAATGGCGTAGATGCGTTTCTCGCGGCCGGCGCCGAAGAGCTGGAGCGCTTCCGACATGTGCATCTTCGGATTGTCGAACTTCGGCGTGGGCGAGGGGTCCATCACGTAGCGACCGGCGACCTTGACGGGATAGGCATACGTCGTGGCGATCCGGCCGTTGCGGGCGATGTCCTCGTAGAGCTTCACATGCATGAGGCCGTATTCCTCAAGCGCATGCATCTTGCGGGTTTCCGTCTCGCGGGGCTCGAGGAAACGCAGCGGTTCCGGGATCGGCACCTGATAGACGAGCACATGGTTCTCGTTCAGCGTTTCTTCGGGAATGCGGTGGCGGGTCTGGATGATCGTCGCCTCGCGGGTGTGGGTGGTGACCGCGATATTGGCGACCTTCTGGAAAAAGGCCCGGATGGAGACCGCATTGGTGGTGTCGTCGGCACCCTGGTCGATCACCTTCAGCACATCCTCGGGACCGAGGATCGAGGCTGTCACCTGCACGCCGCCCGTTCCCCAGCCATAGGGCATGGGCATTTCGCGGGAGGCGAAAGGCACCTGATAGCCGGGTATTGCGATGGCTTTCAGGATCGCGCGGCGGATCATCCGCTTGGTCTGTTCGTCGAGATAAGCGAAATTATAGCTCGCCAGGTCGCCATACTGTGAAACTTCTTGCGTCATCGGGCGTTGTCCTTGCTCTGAAGGAGGTGCTGGATATGGAAGTCAGCCTGATACTCACAATCATCATTGCGACAATGATCGCCACGACCGTCATCAGTGCGTACTGGTTCCAGGAAGAAAGGGACTAGGTCGATGAAGGTCATTCCGCAGCCTCTGCGCGTGTGGCGTTGATATCGCCGCGCGCGGTTTCGAAGTCGCGGCGCATCCGGCGAACAAGATCGAGTTCGGCCTGGAAGTCGACATAGTGCGGCAGCTTGAGGTGCTCCACGAAGCCCGTGGCCTGGACATTATCGGAATGCGAGATGACGAATTCCTCGTCCTGCGCCGGTGCGACGATGTCCTCGCCGAGTTCGGTCGCGCGAAGCGCCCGGTCCACCAAGGACATTGCCATGGCCTTGCGCTCGCTCTGGCCGAACACGAGACCGTAGCCGCGGGTAAACTGCGGAGGGGCCTTGGCCGAGCCCTTGAACTGGTTCACCATCTGGCATTCGGTCACGCGGATGGGGCCGAGCGAAACGGCAAAGCCGAGTTCCGCCACCGCGATCTCCACCTCCACCTCACCGATGCGGATTTCTCCGGCGAAGGGATGCGTGCGGCCGTAACCGCGCTGGGTGGAGTAGGCGAGCGCCAGAAGAAAACCCTCGTCGCCGCGCGCCAGTGCCTGAAGGCGCAGGTCCCGGGTCATGGGAAACTCGATCGGCTCGCGCGTGATATCGCCCGCGACATGATCTTCCGGCATGTCGCCATCGGCCTCGACCAGACCTTCCTGGGCGAGAATGTCGGAGACGCGTATGACCGTTTCATCGGTTGCCGGCCGAAGCGCAGGCTCCTCCACATCCGCATCCTCAAGCATCGAGACATCGAGCAGGCGATGGGTGTAGTCGAAGGTCGGTCCGAGCAGCTGGCCACCCGGAAGGTCCTTGTAGGTTGCAGAGACACGCCGCTCCACGCGCATGCGGCCGGTATCGATCGGGACGGAATAGCCGAAGCGCGGCAGTGTCGTGCGATAGGCCCTGAGCAGGAAGATCGCCTCGATCATGTCGCCCCGCGCTTGCTTGACGGAGAGGGCGGCAAGCGCCCGGTCATGCAGCGAAGCTTCGGCCATGACGCGGTCAACGGCGAGCCCGAGTTGTTCGACGATCTGCTCAATGGTGAGCGAAGGCAGCGAACGGTCGCCCCGGCGTCGGTCGGCAAGCAGGCGATGGGCATTGGCGATGGCCGCCTCGCCACCTTTTACGGCAACATACATGGTCTCAAATCTCCCTTGCGGTGATCTTGCATGTCCGCGGCAGGCCGAGCATCTCGCCGCCTGCCGTCAGCACCACGTCGACGCCGCGCGGGAAAAGCGCCCGGTTGTCGGCCCACTGCCTGAGGAACATTTCCGGCAGGCCCTTCGGCGCGATATGCGTCGTTTCCTTGATGCCGGGACCGGTGAGCGCGAGGCCCGGCCCGCCTCCCAGGCTTGCGACCTCGATGACGATGGTCGTTGAACGGTCCGGATATTCCTGGGTGCCGGAGGAGAAGAGGCCGAAGGAGGCGAGCGCGGTTCCTGCCTCCGCGAAGGCGAAGCGGGCCTCGACCTTTTCCCGGGTCAGCGGTGCGCTGGTATGGAAGGAAATCCAGTCGGCGACCGGCGACTTGGAAAGACCGGCGGAGAGCCAGACCGGCGTATCGTGGTCGCAAAACGTCAGCGCGATGGCACCGGCCGCAGCCCCCAGCGGTGCCGGCGGGGCAACCTGCGGCGCGACGGTACGAATGCTGCCGGGGCGGGCCATGCAGTCCATCAGCGTGCGAAAGACGCTCTGGGCGTGAAAGACCGGTTCGGTGAAACCACCGGTCAGGGCATCGGTCTTCGGATCCATCAGTCCTCTCCCCTTACCATGGTGAAGAAATCGACGCGGGTCGCTGCCGTCTCTTCCGCCTTGCCACGTTCCTCGGCCGCGATGCGGGTGGCGACCGGCTCGAGCAACCGGGCTTCGATGAGCGGTCGGTGTTCGGTCTCCTGCCACATCGCATCGAAGATCGCCGCAAGGCGGGCGCGGCTGCGGTCGGTGCCGAGCACATGGCCGTGGCCGACAGTGCCGGAGGAAAGCCGGATGGTGGCGCGGCTGACGGTCGCCTCGCCGAGATTGAAGGCCGCGCCGCCGCCACCGATGCGCCCGCGCACCATCACGAGGCCGGTTTCCGGTCCGCGCAACGGTGAGAAGTCGGGCTTAGGCTCAAGCGCCTCCCAGACGGATTTCAACTCGGTGGCGGTCGCCCTCGCAAGGAGGTCTGTCACCCGCTTTCTCTGCGGCGCGCCGGCCGCCTCTTGTTGTTCTGCCGTGTCCATTGCCAAATCCCAAAATGTCTATTAATATAGACAACCATACAAATTAGGTTATAGCTACCAATCGAGCGTGACAAGCGTGTGACATGGCTGATGTAGGAACGGTTCAGAGACAGAAGGGCGTGGCGCTCTGGCGCCAGATCTCTGACAAGATCAGGGCGAATATTTCGGCCGGGGAATACGATGCCACCGGCATGGTGCCGCCCGAAACGGTGCTGGCCGAGCAGTTCGGGGTAAACCGTCACACCATCCGCAGCGCGCTTGCCGCGCTCGGTCAGGAGGGCATCGTTCGTGCCATGCAGGGCCGCGGAACGATGATCGAAGTGAAGGACCGCTTCAATTTCCCGATCGGCCTGCGCACCCGCTTCACCCAGGGCATCGGCCGTCAGGCCCGCGATATCGAGGGTTTTCTCCTGTCATCGGCGCGCGAGCTTGCCACGACGGAAGTCGCCCGCTGGCTGAAGCTTGGCGCAGGCACCGAGGTCATAAGGCTGGAAGCGGTGCGCAAGGCCGATGGCCGCGCCCTTTCGCGGGCAACGACGTGGTTTCCGGCGGCCCGTTTCGAGGGCATTGCGGAAATCTTCGCGAAGACGGGTTCGGTGACGCAGGCTCTGTCGAAATTCGGCGTTGGCGATTACCTGCGTGACACGACGGAAATCACCGCCCGTCACGCGGAACCCGATGACGTCGCCACGCTGGAACTGACGCCGGGCGCGATCGTTCTCGTCACCCGTGCGCTCAATACCGATCTCGACGGGCAACCGATCCAGTATTCGATCACGCGCTTTCCCGCGGATCGCGTTCAATTCACCATCGGTGCCTGATCGGGGGAACTGAACGAGGAAAAATCAGGGCGCACCGGTCTCCGGCGCGCCCTGATCCTGTTTAGTGGGCGCCGGACATGTCGCCGAGCACTTCCTTGGAAGCGACGGTGGAGTCGGCCTTGAGCTTGTAGACCATCGGCACCCCGGTCGCGAGGTTGAGCTTGAGGATCTCTTCCTTGGAAAGGCGGTCGAGCACCATCACGAGGGCCCGCAGCGAATTGCCGTGGGCGGCAACCAGCACGGTTTCGCCACGCAGAACGCGCGGCAGGATTTCCGTCATGTAATAGGGCCAGACGCGGGCGCCGGTGTCGCGCAGGCTTTCGCCGCCCGGAGGCGGAACGTCGTAGGAGCGGCGCCAGACGTGCACCTGTTCCTCGCCCCATTTGGCGCGGGCGTCGTCCTTGTTGAGGCCGGAGAGATCGCCGTAGTCACGCTCGTTCAGCGCTTCGTCGCGGATGGTCTCGAGATCGGGCTGGCCGACATTGTCGAGCACGATCTGGCAGGTCCGCTGGGCGCGGCTCAGCGCGGACGTGTAGGCCACGTCGAACTTGATGCCGGTGTCGGCAAGCGCCTTGCCGCCGGCATTGGCTTCCTGCACGCCAAGTTCGGTCAAACCCGGATCGCGCCAGCCGGTGAAAAGGTTCTTGAGGTTCCATTCGCTCTGGCCGTGACGAACGAGCACGAGAGTACCAGTCATTGCAAAAATCCTCCGAGGAAAAATTATTGGGTGGGATTGAGCCCGAGCACGTCGAGCATGGAATAGAGACCGGGCTTCTGGTCATAGGCCCAAAGGGCCGCCTTGACCGCGCCGCGCGCGAAGATCGTGCGGTCGCCGGCGCTGTGGGAGAGCGTCACCAGCTCGCTTTCGCCGGCGAGGATGACCGAATGTTCGCCGATGACGGAACCGCCGCGCAGCGTGGCAAAGCCGATGGAGCCGGCCTCGCGCGGGCCGGTATGGCCGTCGCGCACGCGCACCGAATGGCCGGCGAGGTCGATGTCGCGGCCCTTCGCGGCGGCTTCGCCGAGCAGCAAAGCGGTTCCCGAGGGAGCGTCAACCTTGTGCTTGTGATGCATTTCCAGGACCTCGATGTCCCATCCGGCCGCGTCGAGCGCGCGAGCCGCCTGCTGCACGAGCACCGAGAGCAGGTTGACGCCAAGGCTCATATTGCCTGATTTGACGATCCGCGCATGGCGGGCGGCGGCCTCGATCTTTGCTTCATGTTCGGGCTGGCAGCCGGTGGTGCCGATCACATGGACGATGCGGGCCTGCGCCGCCAGCGCGGCAAATTCCGTCGTGGTCTGGGGAGCGGTGAAGTCGATGACGCCATGGGCGTCGAGGAAAGCCGCAAGCGGATCGTCGGTCACGGCAACGCCGACCGGGCCGAGGCCCGCGATATCACCGGCGTCCTTGCCGACCAGCGGTGAACCGGGACGCACAACGGCCGCATGAAGGGTCGCGCCTTCGGTCGCGTGAATGATGCGGATGAGCGCCTGGCCCATGCGCCCACCGGCACCGACGACGACGAGCTTCATTGCATCCTTCATGATGGTACGCTGTCCCTAGCTGAGATCGTTTTGTGGGGTGGGCTGCAGGTTGTTGAGGCGAGCGTAGAGCCCGTCCGGACGCTGCGCAAGGCTCTCATGCGTGCCTTCCTCGGCGATCCGGCCCTCATGCATGACGATGATCTTGTCGGCCTTGATGACGGTCGAGAGGCGGTGGGCAATCACGACCACGGTGCGGCCATGCATGGCCTGGTCGAGCGCCTTCTGCACGGCAGCTTCGGATTCGGTGTCGAGCGCAGACGTCGCCTCATCGAGCAGCAGGATCGGTGCGTTGCGCACGAGAGCGCGGGCAATCGAAAGCCGCTGCCGCTGGCCGCCGGAAAGGGTCACGCCGTTTTCGCCGACCGGCGTATCGTAGCCGAGAGGCTGCGCGGTGATGAAGTCGTGGGCATAGGCAAGCCGGGCGGCATCCTCGATTTCCGCATTCGTCGCATCCGGGCGACCGTAGCGGATGTTGTCGCGGATCGTGCCTTCGAAGAGATAGGGCTGCTGCGAAACATAGGCGATGTGCTTGCGCAGCGATGCCTTGGTCACGTCGGCGATGTTCTGCCCATCGATCAGGATTTCGCCGCTCGAGGGATCGTAAAAGCGCGGGATGAGCGTAACGACGGTCGATTTGCCGGCGCCGGAGGGGCCGACGAGAGCGGTTGTCTTGCCGCCTTCGGCAACGAAATCGATGCCCTTGAGCACCTTCTCGTTTTCGCCATAGGCGAACGTCACGCCGCGGAACTCGATCGATGCATCGGTGACGGCGAGATCGGCCGCACCCGGCTTTTCCCGCTGATGCGGCTGCATGTCGAGAATTTCGTAGATCATCCGCGCATTGACGACGGCGCGTTCCATCTGCACCTGCAGCTTGGCGAGCCGCTTGGCCGGTTCATAGGCCATCAGCAATGCGGTGACGAAAGAGAAGAAGGCGCCCGGCAGCATGCCGCCATAGATCGAGCGGAAGGCCGCATAGGCAATAACGCTGGAAATCGCCACACCGGCAAAGGTTTCGGTGAGCGGCGAGGTGCGCTCGCTAAGCCGCGCGATCCGGTTCGACCGCTTCTCGGCAGACTCGATGGTAACGCTGACCTTGCGTTCGAGCTGCTCTTCCATCGTGAAGGCCTTGACGATGGCGATGCCCTGCACCGTCTCCTGCATCGCCCCCAGCACATGGCTGTTGAAGATGATCGCCTCCTTCGTCGCCGCGCGCAGGCGCTTGGAAATGTAGCGCAGCGCATAGAGCAGCGGCGGCGCGACCACGAAGACGATCAGCGTCAGCATCGGGTCCTTGAAGATCATCACGCCGATCAGCGCGACGAGGCTCAGCAGGTCACGCGCCGTCGAGGTCACCGTCAGGTTGAGAACGTCGCGGATGCCGTTGATGTTCTGGCTGATCTGGGCGGCGAGATGGGCCGAGCGGGATTCGTTGAAGTAGCCGAGCGACAGCGTCATCAGATGGGCGAAGAGCCGGCGCTGGTAACGCGCCACGATGTTGTTGCCGATCTTCGAAAGGGTCACGGCCTGACCGTAGCTTGCAAACCCGCGCAGCACGAAGGCGGCGAGGATGGAGCCGCAGATCAGCCAGACGAGGTCGGCGCGCTTGTTGGCGAAGGCCTCGTTGACCACGGATTCCATGATCCACGCGGTAAAGGCGGTCGTGAGGGCGACGGTCGCCAGACAGATGACGGCGAATATGTATCCGCGGATGTGGTCGCGGCCGTTTTCGGCGATGATGCGTTTGAGGACTGCCGTCACGCTGTTCGAGCTGATAGCGGTCGTCTGTGTTCTGGAGGCGTCCAAAATGAGGCCAATCCCCGTGAAACTGGGTCGTTGCGGGCGTCATGCCCTCTTTCTGCGCGCTCTATAGCCAGTGGAGGGCCGTTTGGCCATAGCCAATTGCTGCGCAGGCGAAAGGGCGGGTCAGCCGCGCCAGCGCCGCCCGTCGGTCGCAAGTCCGAAACTGCTGGGCGTGCGGGCATAGGTGGCAAGCCCCGAAAGCGCCGCTTGCGGATGGGTGACGACGAAGGTCGGGATGGTCTTCATCAGGTGGCTGTGGGGAGCCTTGTCCTCGAAAGCCTGGCGGAATTCCGGCCGCTTCAGGGCCGGAATGATCTTCTGCGATATGCCGCCGGCAAGGAAGACACCGCCGCGCGCCATGAAGATCAGCGCCATGTCGCCGGCAACACGCCCGAGATAGGTAGAAAAGAGAGAGATCGTCTCGACGGCGACCGGATCGGCGTCGGAAAGGGCGTTGGTGGTAACCCCGGCCGGATCCTTGTAGACCGGCTCGATGCCGCTTGCGGCGCAGACGGCGCCATAGATGTTGAGAATACCCCGGCCGCACAGCAATTGCTCGGCCGAAATGCGTCCCTCGATCGGCGTCAGATGCGGGAAGATCTCGTAGTCGCGCTCGCTGCGCGGACCGACATCCACATGACCGCCTTCGCCGGGAACCGGAAACCACATGTGCTGGGCGTGAACGAGGCCGGCGACGCCGAGCCCCGTGCCGGGACCGAGAACGGCGCGCGAGGCAAGCGTGGGAACTCCGCGGTCGCCGATCGGCTCGCGATATTCATCGGCAAGCGCGGCGATCGCCAGCGCCTGCGCCTCGAAATCGTTGACAACAAGCACGTCGGAGAATCCGAGATCCGAGATCATCGCCTTGGGGCGCACGACCCAGTCGCAATTGGTCAGCGGTATTTCGTCGTCGTTGATCGGTCCGGCAATGGCAAGGATCGCCGAGCGCGGCTGGATCGAAGTCTTGTCCAGAACTGCGACCTGGATCGCCTCGTCGATGGTCGCGAAATCCGCTGTATGCACGTTCGGAAACTGCTTCGGCTCCGCATACGCGTCGACCAGTACGGAAAAGCGCGCATTCGTGCCCCCGATGTCGCCGATCAGGATGGGAAACGTGGGCTGTTCGTTTTCGTGAGGCTTGGGCATGGCGGGTTCCGTATCGGGCCTTTACGGGCTCAGGCGCTGAGCGCGCCGGGCATCAGGAGAATTTCTGCGGTGGCGCGGTTCAGGGCCATCGGAATATCGTAGACCGTTGCGAGCCGCATCAGGGCTTTTACATCGACATCATGAGGCATGGATGTCAAAGGGTCGACGAAGAAGATCAACATATCGACCTCACCGGTCGCGATCATCGCGCCGATTTGCTGGTCGCCGCCGAGCGGGCCGCTCTTCAGCCGCGTGACATCAAGCGAGGGACAGGCTTCCTTGATGCGCCCTCCGGTCGTGCCGGTTGCAACGATGCGTCGCCTGGAAAGCTCCGCTTCGTGCTGACGGGCGAATTCCGCCATATCGTCCTTCTTCTGGTCATGGGCAATCAGGGCGATACATTTCAGAGCGGTCACGAAGCGCCTCGGTCCAGGTTTTCAATCGATTTGAATGCCTTCTAGCGCAGGCGGAAGCCGTTGAAAAGCCCGGCCCCTCGGGAGGGACCGGGCAAGACTGTTGCGTGAGCGCTCAGTTGCCCGCCGGACGGGGCAGCGGAACCGGAACATCGGCGGGCGGAACATCCGGCATCTGGGCCGCGATGGCCGAGCCTGCTGCCGCCGGTTGCGGCGGCGAAGCAAGTGCTGAAACGGGAGCGGCACCGTTGGGAGAATAGGTCGCCGCCCACTCGCTGTCTGCGGCAGGAGACTTGAGCACCACGGAGCAGGCCTTCGGCAGGTCGGCAAGCTGCATCGGCTTTGGCTTCGGCGCGGGCTTCGCGTTCGGGTCCTTTTTCGGCTTGGCCCAGGGTTCGTCGGTAAACCACCAGGCCAGCGACTTATCGCAACCGTCTCCGGGCGGAATATCGGCCTGATCCTTGCAGCCGACTGCATCGGCCGGGCACTTGATGCGGACATGGAAATGGTAGTCATGGCCGTAATAGGGGCGCACCTTGCCGAGATTGGTGCGGTCGCCCTGCCATGTGTCACACAGCTTCTTCTTGATCGCCGGATTGACGAAGATGCGCTCCACCTGCGGGTAGCTTGCGGCCCGCATGATCACGCGCGCCTGCGCCGGCGTCCACACTTTCTCATTGATGGTCAGGAACTTCTTGGTGTCGAGCATCGAGGTGGCGGAGATGTTTTCCCGCTCCGCCGCCGACAGCGTGCGCGACGGCATCGGCGTCAGCCAGATATCGGCGTCGAGGCCGATCTGGTGGGAGGCATGGCCGGTCAGCATCGGTCCGCCGCGCGGCTGCGAGATGTCGCCGAGCAGGAGGCCCGGCCATCCGTCGTATTTCGCGGCATCCTGAGACAGCCGTTCCAGCAGCGAGATCATCTGCGGGTGACCCCAGCGGCGGTTGCGCGAAAGGCGCATCGCCTGCCAGGTCGGTCCATCGGTGGGGATCGCGACAGCGCCGGCAAGGCAACCTTTCGAATAGAAGCCGTAGGAACTCGGCTCCGCCCGAGTCGGCAGTTTTACTCCGCCGAAGAGTTCCTTGGCGGGCGGACCGTCGGCCGCCCATCCGTCCGCGATGGCGCCCGCCATGCTTGCCGCAAAAGCCAGCACCATCGCCAGCCGCTTCGAAACAGTTCTCATCGTCATGCCCGTCCGCCGCATTTCTTTCACCCGCTTCGCCGCGGGTGATTTGCTTCAAGTTTAACCTGAATGCCGATTTTGTTGAATCCGTGATCTCAGGCCTGTCGCGATCTCTCAGATTAGCGCCTTCCGCCTTCGGCCTTTGTTTTATCGCAAGTCGTTGCCGCAGGACCGCTACTCACTTTTGCGCGACATGCTTTAATCGTGATCTCCCTTCGGTCTGTTTTTTGCCGAGGTTTGGCCTATGCTGATGCCAATGGAAAACAACTGGGGTGATTTGCATGGGATTGGCTTTCCTGAGGGCGGGTATTCTTGCGCTGGCTGCGGCGACATTTGTGCCGCAGGCGCTGCAGGCGCAGGAGCCCGAATGGCGCCACGCGCTCGCCGTGATTGAGGCGCCGAAATATCCGAAGGATTTTCCCCGGTTCAACTATGTCAATCCCGATGCGCCCAAGGCCGGTGACCTGAGGCTTTCCGCCGATGGCACTTTCGACACCTTCAATCCCGTGCTCGACAAGGGCGAGCTCGCCGCCGGCCTGACGCCGCGTGTTTCGCTGGTCACCGAGACGCTGCTGAAGCCTTCGATGGACGAGGTCGATGCGGTCTATGGCCTGCTTGCCGAAGCCATTTCCTATCCGGATGATTATGCCTGGGCGAAGTTCCGCCTGCGACCTGAGGCGAAATGGGCGGATGGTCAGCCGGTCACGCCCGAGGACGTCGTTTTCAGCTTCGACAGGTTCAAGGTTCTCAATCCGAAATATGCCAGCTATTACCAGCATGTGACGAAGGCGGAAAAGACCGGCGAACGCGAAGTCACCTTCACCTTCGACGAGAAGAATAATCGCGAATTGCCGGTCATCGTCGGCGAACTCGATATTGTCCCGATGCACTGGTGGACGGCGAACGGCCCGGACGGCAAGCCGCGCGACATTTCGAAGACAACGCTGGAGCCGGTCATGGGCTCTGGCCCCTATCGTATCGCGTCGTTCTCGCCGGGTTCGACGATCCGCTACGAGCTTCGCGACGACTATTGGGGCAAGGATCTCAACGTCAACATCGGCTACAACAACTTCCGCAGCCAGGCCTATACCTATTTCGCCGACCTCGATGTCGAGTTCGAGGCCTTCCGGTCCGGCAATGTCGATTACTGGGCGGAAAACTCCGCAATGCGCTGGGCGCGGTCCTATGATTTTCCGGCCGTTTCAGATGGTCGCGTCAAGCGCGAGGTGCTGGATAACGAATACAAGACCTCGGGCGTTCTTGTCGGCTTCATTCCCAACATGCGCCGCGACAAGTTCAAGGATCCGCGTGTCCGCAAGGCTCTGAACTATGCCTTCGATTTCGAGGAACTGAACCGCACGATCTTCTTCGACCAGTATCAGCGCATCGACAGTTATTTCTACGGTTCCGAACTCGCATCCAGGGGATTGCCGGAGGGCAAGGAACTGGAGATCCTGAAGGGGCTCGGCGATGGCGTGCCGCCTGAAGTCTTCACCACCGAATACAAGAACCCGGTGTCGGGCGATCCCGCAAAGTTGCGCGACAATCTCCGTACCGCCGTCCAGCTTTTCCGCGAGGCCGGCTACGAGATCAGGGGCGGCCGGATGACCGATACCAAGACCGGAACGCCGCTTTCCTTCGAAATCCTGCTGAACGGACCGACCATCGAGAGGGTGGCGCTGCCGTTTGCCGACAATCTGAAGAAGATCGGCGTTACAGTGTCGGTCCGTACCGTCGATGCCTCGCAATATACCAACCGTGTCCGCAGCTTCGATTATGACATGATCTATCTCGGTTGGGCGCAAAGCCTCAATCCGGGCAACGAGCAGAAAAACTACTGGGGAACCCAGTCGGTCGCGCAGGAAGGCTCGCAGAACTATGCCGGCATTTCCAGCCCGGCCATCGACACGCTCATCAACCAGATCATCTTCGCCAAGGATCGCGACACGCTGATCCCGACGGTGAAGGCGCTGGATCGCCTGTTGCTGGCGGGAAGCTACACGGTGCCCTCCTACACCATGCGTTCCTCGCGCATCGCTTATTGGGACAAGTTCGACCGGCCGGCGGAACTGCCGGAATATGCGATCGGTTTTCCCTCCATCTGGTGGGCCAAGGGGGCCGCGAAGTGAGCCGGGAAGTGGCCATGGGGCTTGCGCGCCACATTTGAGCGGCTACGAATGAACTCCACGAATCGCATAGGGCCGGCAGCGCAGTCTGCCGGCGGGAAAGGACGAACGGATTGATAGCGGGACTTGAGACCGACATCGTGCGCCACGCGGGAGAGACAGCCTGATGGGTGCCTATATCCTCAGGCGTCTCCTGCTGATGATCCCGACCATCGTCGGGATCATGGGCATTTCCTTCCTCGTTATCCAGTTTGCGCCGGGCGGTCCGGTCGAGCAGGTCATCGCCCAGCTGACCGGGCAGGGCGATAGCGCCGACCAGCGCCTTTCCGGCGGCGGCGACATGCTCAACCAGCAGTTCGGCAACGACGAGATGAACGCCAAGTATCGCGGCGCCCAGGGGCTCGATCCGGAACTCATCGCCAAGCTCGAAAAGCAGTTCGGTTTCGACAAGCCGCCGCTGACCCGCTTCCTCGATATGATGTGGAACTACATCCGCTTCGATTTCGGTGAGAGCTTCTTCCGCAACACCACGGTCATCGATCTGATCATCGAGAAGATGCCGGTGTCGATCTCGCTTGGCGTCTGGATCCTGATATTCTCCTACGCGATCTCGATCCCGCTCGGTATCAAGAAGGCGGTCGCGGATGGCTCGCCTTTCGATGTCTGGACCTCCGGCGTCATCGTCATCGGCTATGCCGTGCCGAGCTTCCTGTTCGGCATCCTGCTGATCGTGCTGTTCGCCGGTGGCTCCTTCTTCGACTGGTTCCCGCTGCGTGGCCTCGTCTCCGACAATTTCGCCCAGCTCTCCTGGTGGGAAAAGATCATCGACTACTTCTGGCATCTGACCTTGCCGCTGATCGCGTTGTCGCTTTCGGCCTTCGCCACGACCACGCTGCTCACCAAGAATTCCTTCATCGACGAGATCAAGAAACAGTATGTCGTGACGGCCCGCGCCAAGGGCCTGAACGAGCGGCAGGTGCTTTACGGCCATGTCTTCCGCAACGCCATGCTGATCGTCATCGCCGGCATTCCCGGCGCCTTCATCTCGGCCTTCTTCACCGGCTCGCTGCTGATCGAGAATATCTTCTCGCTCGATGGTCTCGGCCGGCTCGGCTATCTTTCGGTGGTCAACCGCGATTATCCCGTCGTCTTTGCCACCCTCTACATCTTTTCGCTGATGGGCCTTGTCGTCGGTCTCGTCTCCGACCTGATCTACACCTGGATCGATCCGCGCATCGATTTCGACCGGAGGGATGTCTGACATGTCTTCGTCTTCCGTCGAAACCGCCCGCACCGATGTCGCAGCTCCCGTGAAGAAGCCCTGGCTGTCGCCGACAAACGTTCGAAGGTTGGAGAACTTCAAGGCCAATCGCCGCGGCTACTGGTCCTTCTGGCTCTTCATGATCCTCTTCGTCCTGTCGTTGTTCGCCGAATTCATCGCCAACGACCGGCCGCTCATCGCCTCCTACAAGGGAGAGGTCCTCTTCCCTGTGGTGGTCGATTATCCGGAGGAAATGTTCGGCGGCTTCCTTGCCGTCACCGACTACCGGTCGCCCTTCATCAGCGACGAGATCAACGCCAATGGCTGGATGATCTGGCCGCCGATCCGCTATTCCTACCGCACGGTGAATTCGGATATTCCGCATTCCGCGCCGACGCCGCCCTTCTGGCTGATGGACAAGGCGGAGCGCTGCTCGGCCTACCCGCTCAAGGATCAGGACCCCAACTGCATTCTCGGCAATCTCAACTGGCTCGGCACCGACGACCAGGCGCGTGACGTTGCCGCCCGCATGATCTACGGCTTCCGTATCTCGGTCCTGTTCGGCCTCGTGCTGACCATCTGCTCGGCCTTCGTCGGTGTCACCGCCGGAGCGGTTCAGGGCTATTTCGGCGGCTGGACAGACCTTCTGATGCAGCGTTTCATCGAGATCTGGTCTTCGATGCCGGTGCTTTACATTCTGCTCATCATTGCCGCGATCCTGCCGCCCGGTTTCTTCGTGCTGCTCGGGATCATGCTGCTGTTCTCATGGGTCAGTTTCGTTGGCATCGTGCGCGCGGAATTCCTGCGCGCCCGTAATTTCGAATATGTGAATGCCGCCCGCGCGCTCGGTGTCGGCAACTGGACCATCATGTTCCGGCATCTCCTGCCGAACGCCATGGTCGCGACCCTCACCTTCCTGCCCTTCATTCTCTCCGGCTCGATCACCACGCTGACCTCGCTCGATTTCTTGGGGTTCGGCATGCCGCCGGGATCGCCGTCACTCGGCGAACTCATCGCCCAGGGCAAGCGCAACCTGCAGGCACCGTGGCTCGGCCTCACCGCCTTCTTCACCATGTCGATCATGCTGTCGCTCCTGATCTTCGTCGGCGAGGCCGTGCGTGACGCCTTCGATCCGAGGAAGGCCTTCAGATGACCGCTCCGCTTCTTTCTGTCCGCGACCTCTCCGTCGCCTTCCATCAGGGCGGCAAGGAGACCCTTGCCGTTGACCGCGTTTCCTTCGACATCGCCCCGGGCGAGGTCGTGGCGCTGGTTGGCGAATCCGGTTCCGGCAAGTCCGTTTCGGCGAACTCGGTGCTGCGCCTCCTGCCTTATCCGGCGGCGAGCCATCCTTCGGGAGAGATCCTGTTCGAGGGGCGTGATCTTCTCAAACTGCCCGAAGCGGAGCTTCGTCATGTTCGCGGCAACGACGTGACGATGATCTTTCAGGAGCCGATGACCTCGCTCAATCCGCTCCACTCCATCGAGAAGCAGATCGGCGAGATCCTCGAACTGCATCAGGCGATGAGCGGGCCGGCGGCGCGCGAACGGACGTTGGAGCTTCTCCGGCAGGTCGGCATCCGCGAGCCGGAAAAGCGCCTCTCCGCCTATCCGCACGAATTGTCCGGCGGCCAGCGCCAGCGCGTGATGATTGCCATGGCGCTCGCCAACCGACCGAAGCTGCTGATCGCCGATGAGCCGACCACCGCGCTCGACGTGACCGTGCAGGCGCAGATCCTGGCGCTTCTTCGCCAGTTGAAGGCCGATCACGGCATGTCCATGCTGTTCATCACCCACGACCTCGGTATCGTGCGCAAGTTTGCCGACCGGGTTTGCGTCATGACCAGGGGCCGGATCGTCGAAAGCGGGCCGGTGGAAGAGATCTTCACCCATCCGCAGCACGACTATACGAAGAAGCTGCTCGCCTCCGAGCCGCGCGGCGAACCGCCGGCGCTCGACGAGACGAAGCCGGTGGTGATGAAGGGCGACGACATCCGCGTCTGGTTCCCGATCAAAGCTGGCTTCCTGCGCAAGGTGGTCGATCATGTGAAGGCCGTCGATGGCGTCGATATGGTGCTGCGCGCCGGCCAGACGCTCGGTGTCGTCGGCGAATCCGGTTCCGGCAAGACGACGCTTGGGCTGGCGCTTGCCCGCCTCATCGCGTCGAAGGGACGTATCAGCTTCATCGGGCAGGAAATCGATGGCTTTTCCTATCGGGAGATGCGCCCGTTGCGCGACCGCCTGCAGATCGTCTTTCAGGATCCTTACGGCTCGCTCAGCCCCCGCATGTCGGTGGGCGAGATCATTGCGGAAGGCCTGAAGGTCCACGAAAGCGCGCTATCGGCTGATGAGCGCGATGCCCGCGTCTGCTGGGCGCTGGAGGAGGTCGGCCTCGATACGGCGACCCGCTGGCGTTACCCGCACGAGTTTTCCGGCGGCCAGCGGCAGCGTATCGCGATTGCCCGCGCCATGGTGCTGAAACCCCGTTTCGTCATGCTGGACGAACCGACCTCGGCGCTCGACATGACCGTGCAGGCGCAGGTGGTTGACCTGTTGCGCGACCTGCAGCAGAAGCACGACCTCGCCTATCTCTTCATCAGCCATGACCTGCGCGTGGTGAAGGCGCTTGCCAACGAGGTGATCGTCATGCGCGCCGGCAAGGTGGTGGAGCAGGGGCCGTCGAGTGCGATCTTCTCCGCGCCGAAGGAAGACTATACCCGCGCCCTGATGGCCGCCGCCTTCAACCTCGAGGCCGTCGAGATCGGCGGCGTCAGCCAGTAACATCCCGCTTACGAAAAGAGTGACCATGTCCGACAAGAGCCCTGTCGTCATCGACCTGAAGTTCGACCGCGAAAGTGTCGTCGCAGGCTTGAAGAACGCCTTTCCCGGCCGGGAGATCATCGACATGGCGTTGCCGGAAAGTGCCGGCCGCGATCTTTCCGGCAGCGCTTATGCCGTCGTCTGGAAGCCGGATCCGGCTCTGTTTTCCCGCATGCCGGACCTCAAGGTCATCTTCTCCGGCGGCGCCGGCGTCGACCATATCCTGACGGCTTACGAACTGCCCGATGTGCCGATCGTCCGCTTCGTCGATCGCAGCCTGACCGACCGCATGAGCGAGTGGGTCGTGCTGCAATGCATGACCCACCTGCGCAGGTCGCTCGCTTATGCGCGTCAGCAGAAGAACCATGAATGGCGTGAACTCGATCCGCAGCCCGAAGCCTGCGACGTGACCGTCGGCGTCATGGGCCTCGGCGTTCTCGGCCAGGATGCTGTCCGCAAGCTCAAGGTCATGGGCTTCGAGGTCGTCGGCTGGTCGCGCAGCATGAAGGTGATCGAGGGCGTCGAAACCTTCGACGAGGCGGGGCTCGATGCCTTCCTCGCCAGGACCGACATTCTCGTCGGCCTTCTGCCGCTGACCGCGGAGACACGCGGCATCTACAACGCCTCGCTATTTGCGAAGCTTCGCCAGGGCGGCGCGCTGGAAAGGCCCGTCTTCCTCAATGCCGGCCGCGGCGGCAGCCAGGTCGAAGCCGATATCATTGCGGCGCTTGAAAGCGGCGTCCTTGGTGCCGCTTCGCTCGATGTGTTCGAGAAGGAGCCGCTCGGGCCTGAAAGTCCGCTCTGGGATTTCGAAAATGTCATCATCACCCCCCATGCGGCGGCTTCCTCCGATGTCCGGGCGCTTTTCCGTCATGCCGACAGGCAGATGACCCGTCTGGAGGGTGGCGAGTCCCTGCAGCATGTCGTCGATCGCGCGGCTGGCTATTGAGTCAACGGGCGGAACCATATCCGAAGCCTCTTCGTTTCCCTGTTATCCGTTGGCGACATCGGGTCGCCATCACGCTGAAACAGGGAGATTTTCCATGGATCCGCGTTCAGACACCCCTGATCCCGATCTGCAACCGGGTTCCGTCGAACCGAAGCAGGAAGCGTTGTCCGCGACCGAGGCAAGGCAGGGTCTTCTCGGCAAGCCGGTACTCCTCATTCTGCTTGCGGGCCTGATCCTCGCATTGCTGGTATGGATACCGACCGAATGGTGGGGCAGCGCCACGGCGCCTGAAAACCAGTCCAACCAGTCGGTACAGCAGGAAACGGCTCCGCCGGCGCAGAACAATCCGCCGCAACAGTAGTCCTCCGGGGATATGGACTTTGTGAACCGAATTTCTGATAAGTGACGCGTGAAGCGGTCGGGCTGATCCCGAGCGCCGAAAGCGGTCCAAGCCGGCCGCGGTTTGCAGGACTGTCCGCAGATGACCAAGACCGATATCGCGACACGGGTTTTCAACCACACCTGGAAGCTTGACCCGATCCTCCGCAGCCTGATCGACACGGATTTCTACAAGCTCCTGATGCTGCAGATGATCTGGAAGCTCTATCCGGATGTGAACGCAACCTTCAGCCTGATCAACCGCACGAAGACGGTGCGTCTCGCGGAAGAGATCGACGAAGGCGAACTGCGCGACCAGCTCGACTACGCCCGTTCGCTGCGGCTTACCAAGAAGGAGGCGATCTGGCTCGCCGGTAATACCTTCTACGGTCGCGCCCAGATCTTCGAGCCGGAGTTCCTTGCCTGGCTCGCCAATTTCCAGCTGCCCGAATACGAGTTGTCGAAGAAGGATGGCCAGTTCAACCTGCATTTCCACGGCAAGTGGATGGAAACCACCATGTGGGAGATCCCCGCGCTTGCCATCATCAACGAACTCCGCTCGCGCGCCGTGTCGAAGTCCCTCGGGCTTTTCACGCTGGATGTGCTCTATGCCCGTGCCAAGGCCAAGATGTGGTCCAAGGTCGAGCGTCTTCGCGAGTTGCCTGGTCTCCGGATTTCGGATTTCGGCACGCGCCGCCGGCACAGTTTCCTCTGGCAGCGCTGGTGCGTCGAAGCCCTGAAGGAAGGCATCGGCCCGGCCTTTACGGGCACCAGCAACGTGCTGCTTGCGATGGATTCCGATCTTGAAGCCGTTGGTACCAACGCGCACGAATTGCCGATGGTGACGGCAGCCCTGGCGCGCAACGACGAGGAACTCGCGGCTGCGAACTACAAGGTCATGCAGGACTGGAACCGTCTCTATGGCGGCAACCTGCTGATCGTCCTGCCCGATACCTATGGCACCGCAGCCTTCCTGCGCAATGCGCCCGACTGGGTGGCGGACTGGACGGGTTTCCGCCCCGACAGCGCCCCGCCGATCGAGGGCGGAGAGAAGATCATCGAATGGTGGAAGCAGAAGGGGCGTGATCCCCGGCAGAAGCTGCTGATCTTTTCCGATGGGCTCGATGTCGATGCGATCATCGATACTTACCGTCATTTCGAGGGCCGTGTGCGCATGAGCTTCGGCTGGGGCACCAACCTCACCAATGACTTCGCCGGCTGCGCGCCGCGCGAGATCGAGGGCCTGAAGCCGATTTCGCTGGTCTGCAAGGTGAGTGATGCGAATGGCCGCCCGGCGGTCAAGCTATCCGACAATCCGCGAAAGGCGACCGGCGATCCGGCCGAGGTGGAGCGTTACCTGAAGTTCTTCGGCTCGGAAGACCGAGTCGAACAGGTTGTGCTCGTCTGAGATCGGAAGCAGCCGCAAGACCCGGTTCTTGCGATCCGTCCGCTTGTCTGTAAGCTATTGGTCAATTATTCGCCGCGCCTGGGGAGGACGTGGGGGATGCGTGGCGATATCGCTTCAGGGAGGAAGACACCATGGACATGAACGGCACCGAACGGATCGACGCTCCGGTCGAAACTGTATGGCGGGCACTGAATGATCCAGACATCCTGCGTCAGGCGATACCTGGCTGCGAAGAACTGGAAAAGACCTCCGATACGGACCTGACGGCAAAGGTCGTTCTGAAGATCGGCCCGATCAAGGCGAAGTTCGAGGGCGCGGTGGAGTTGCAGAACCTCAACCCGCCGCGTTCCTATACCATCTCCGGCGAGGGTAAGGGCGGTATTGCCGGCTTTGCCAAGGGCGGTGCCGACGTCTCGCTCGAGGCCGACGGGCCGGATGCCACGATCCTGAGTTACGCGGTCAAGGCCGAGGTCGGGGGCAAGATCGCCCAGCTGGGTTCGCGTCTGATCGATTCCACCGCAAAGAAGCTTGCCGGGCAGTTCTTCTCGAAATTCGCAGAGCTGGTGACCGCAGGTTCCGGCGAGGTGGTCAGCGCTTCCGTATGAATGCGGCGGCATCCCGTCTGAAAGCCTTGCGCAAGCCACTGGGGCGACAGTGGCTTGAAGCCGAAAATGTGATTCGGCGCGTATAGGATATGAAAATGACGAACGATCCCGATCACTTCTTCGAGCAGCAGGATGTAGCGCTGCAGATGCTCATTGTCGAAAACAAGGGCGATGAATTGACCGATATCCTCGTCGATGCCCTGCGTGACGCCCTTGCGCTTCTGCAGAACGAGCAGGACCCAACGGTCCATTGACGCAGCGGTCAGAACCGGTCGGATACCTGGATGCCGGCCGGTCCGAGAATGACGGCGATCAGCACCGGCAGGAAGAACAGGATCATCGGTACGGTGAGTTTCGGCGGCAGTGCCGCCGCTTTCTTTTCCGCTTCGTTCATGCGTTCGTCGCGGCCTTCCTGCGCCAGCACGCGCAGAGCCGTTGCGACGGGCGTACCATAGCGCTCCGCCTGGATCAGCGCCTGAGTGACGCTCTTCACGCCATCGAGCTGCGTGCGAAGCCCGAGGTTTTCAAGCGCGGTTCGGCGATCCGGCAGGAAGGAAAGTTCTGCCGTCGTCAGAACCATTTCCTCCGCGAGTTCCGGTGACTGGATGGCGATTTCATCCGCCACGCGCCGCATGGCGGCCTCGATGGAAATCCCGGATTCGACGCAGATCAGCATCAGGTCCAGCGCATCGGGCCATGCCCTGCGGATCGAATGCTGCCGCTTGCTCATGCGGTTCGAGACATAGATGTTGGGCAGGTAGAAACCGATATAGCCGCCGACGATCGTGGCGAGCAGACGGATGGCAAGCGGCTTCTCCGCAAGATTGCCAAGCACGAAGATCCAGATCGCGGTGACGGCGAGCGTCAGGAACGGCAGGAAGAAGCGCGCGAAGAGAAAGATGTTCAGCGCGTTCTGAGAGCGTAGGCCGGCGGCCCGAAGCTTGTCCAGCGTAGCGTCGTCCACCAGCGCCTGACGCAGGTTGAGACGTTCGACGATCTGCCGGACCGACTGGTTGTTGTTTGCGCGAAGGCTTGCCTTGCCGCGGGCCGTCTCGGCGTTCATTCGCGCCCGCTCACGCGCGCGGATCTGCTCGCGCTCGGTGGAGACCGCTTTCATGCGCTTGTCGAGATTGCCGCGCTCGAAGAGGGGGATCGCGATCGTGTAAAGCGTCGCGAACACGGCGATCGCCACGAGGACAGCGATGATCACCGAGGGATTGGTCAGGCTTGCCGCGAAGTCTTCAGTCATCGCCCTGGTCCCTAGATATCGAAGTTGATCATGTTGCGCATCACCATGATGCCGAGCGACATCCAGAACGCTGAGAAAGCAAGGATCAGATGACCGCGGGAATCGGTGAACAGGATCATGATGTACTGGGGCGAGGTCAGGTAGACGAGCAGCGCGACGATGAAGGGCAAGGCGCCGATGATGACCGCCGATGCCTTGGCTTCCATCGAAAGCGCGCTGACCTTCGCCTTCATCTTCTTGCGGTCGCGCAGCACCCGTGAGAGGTTGGACAGCGCTTCAGAGAGATTACCGCCCGCCTGGCTCTGGATGGCGATCACGATCGAGAAGAAATTGATCTCCTGCAGCGGCATCGTGATCATCATGCGCTGGCAGGCTTCAGGAACGCTCAGGCCCACCTGCTGGGATTCGACGACCCGGCGAAATTCCGTCTTCACCGGTTCCTGCCCTTCGGACGCGATCAGCCTTAGGGTCGAGACTCAATCATTTTGCCCACCATATAATGATTGCGGCGATGACGACGGCTGAGGAGAAGTTGGCTGCAAG
>QFQX01000038.1 GCA_003248775.1 Shinella sp.
TGGGAAAGGTGCCGTCATCCGCGCAGAGAGACCGAGTTCGTCCGGAAAAACACACCGAACGGGGCGCCGGAAGGTGTCACATATTTTTACTTTACGAGGCAGCTTCCAGCGCCCCGACCGCACCCCCTGGCTGAAAGGCTGAAGAGGGAAACCGAAATGAAGCAGACCACGGCGGGAGACCGCGCGTGAAGGTTTCGGCGCGTCCGGTTGGCGGAGAACCCGGGTACGCATGGCAAGCAGGAATCGAACTGGAGACCTGCACGACAAAAATAAAGAGCCTGCTATGAATCCCGAGAAACGATCAGACCCAGCCGACGACCTGACTGGTCAGTGCAACGGCGAAAAAGACCAGAAAGCCGGCGGCGACACGCCCGATCAGAGCCGGATGACGCCGGCTGATCAGGCCCAGGATCGCGGAGCCGAAGCACAGCCAGAGGCTTGCGACCACGAGAATCAGCCCGGCAAGAACACCGAGATAGGCAAAGGTTGCAGGGAAGCCGACCGGCGGCACCAGCACGAGGCCAATGATCAGCCCCTTCGGGTTCATCACCGTGGTCCAGTAGACGGCACGCGCGTCGATATAGCTGTCATCGGCGGATTGCGCCGGCATGACCCAGAGCTTGACGGCAAGCGTCAGCACCCAGGCGGCGGCGCAGAGCCGCACGGCATTGGCAGCCAGCGGCTGGCTTTCCAGCCATGGACCGGCAAACGTCACCAGAGGAATGACTGTCGTCATATAACCGGCAATCTCGCCCCCCATCAGCGGCAGGGAGCGCCGCACGCCCTTTGCCGCACCCGAAAGCGCCAGCAGGGTATTGGTCGGCCCCGGTGTCAGCAGCAAGAGGAGCACGGCGGCGGCAAAGGCGAGAAGGCTCATGGACGTTTTCCGGTGAACAGTACGGGGGTCACCATAGCGCAAACGATGCGCTGTGAATTGACACGGGTCAACGTTTCGGCGGCTTTCGATTTCTCATGTGAGCGGCAATGGCCTTGCCGGATTGCCGACCACGGTTGCGCCTGCCGGAACGTCGCGGGTCACCACGGCGCCCGCTCCCACGATCGCACCGTCGCCAATGGTGATGCCGGCAAGGATCACCGCCGCCCCGCCGATCCAAACGTCACGGCCGATGGTGACTGGCTTGGCGATCTCGATACCCGCGGCGCGCAGGGCCGTCTCCTTATGGTGTTCTGCACAATAGATCTGCACCGCCGGTCCCAGCATGGAGCCATCACCGATCGAAACCCTGGCGCTGTCGAGGATGACACAGCCGGCATTGAGATAGACGCGCTCGCCCAGCGTGATATTGAAGCCATATCCGCAATGGAACGGTGCTTCGATGAAAGCGCCTTCGCCGAAACCGGCAAAGAGCGACCGGAGTTCGGGGCCCGCCGGACCGCGCTCCGCCGGCGGCAGGATGTTATGGCGATGGACCGCCTCTCGCGCCCTGTTGCGCAGCAGGTCGAGTTCCGGATCGATGCAGTTGTACCAGAGGCCTGCGGCCATCTTCTCCCGTTCGCTTGCCGTCATCACCCTCTCCCGCGCTTAGATCGTCGTGCAGAGCCGTTCGGCCTGTCGTCAGATGCGGGATACCCAGGCGCGGGCAATCGCAAGGCCAGCCGCCTCTGCGGCCGGTCCTTGCGTCTCGGCATATTGCGGATGACGGGTCAGCCAGCCGGGCTCCTTGCGCTCGACCAGTTCCGGGAACAGGCGGTTCCATTCCGCGACAACCGAACGGTTCGCCTCGAAATGAAACTGCATGCCATAGGCGGCGCGTCCCACGCGGAAAGCCTGATTGGCGGCAACGCCATTGCCGGCGAGATGCACGGCGCCGGGCGGAAGGGTGAACGTGTCGTCGTGCCACTGGAAGGAGAGGAAGTCTCCACCCGCCTGCTCAGCGGCGGAGATCACCGGATCGTCCTTGCCCTCGCTCGTCGGGGAAATGCTGCGCCAGCCGAATTCGGGGGCGGCGCCGATCAGGTTTTCGCCGCCATAGGCTCGGGCCAGTATCTGGCTGCCGAGACAGATGCCAAGCACGGCCTTGCCGGCCTCCGCATATTCGCGCATCAGCGCCGCAAGCGCCGGAAGGTAAGGATGCTTTTCGTCGTCACGCGCGTTCTGCTCGCCGCCGAGCACGACGAGAGCGTCATGCTCGTCAACACTCACCGGCAACGGTTCTCCGGCATAGGCGCGGATTACCTCAACGGTCGCTCCGGCCTCGGCAAGCGCTATGCCCACCTGGCCCGGATCCGAATAGCCGGTGTTTTCGATAATCGCCACGCGCATGGTCCGTCTCCCGCCGATTCGCCCGGCGAGGAGATGACCACGACGGAGGGCGCTCTTCAAGCCTGTGAACGGCCGGTCAGCGGCAGGCTTCAGAAGAGTTTCCCGAGACACGCATCGACCGAATGGCGATTGCCGCCCCGGAAGGCGAAGAACAGGAAGATCGCCGCCCAGAGGATCGACTTTTCCGCGCCGCCCAGTCCCTCGGCCTTCACGATCCCATGGAAATAGACCGTGACCAGCAACACGATCATCGCCGCAAAGGAGGCAGGACGGGTGAAGAGCCCGACGGCGACCAGAATGCCGCCGAAGAATTCGGTCGCCGAAAGAAGCGGAGACCAGAAGACACCGGGGTAAAATCCGAGGCTCTCGACCATTCCCACGGCGCCGAAGGGGTTTATGATCTTGCCGTAACCATGGGTGACCAGCAGAACGCCGGCGAGCACACGAAGCACGGTTTCCACCGTCTCGTAACCTCCGGCATAGACGGGCTGAAGCTGGGGAACGATCAGCCGGTCGCGATCGACGGGGTTGGGCATATCGGCACTCCTTGGTTGGTTTTCCGGGTTTTGTTTTCCGGGTCTCGGTTCCTGTGGTTATGCTAATGACCGGGGCGGCAGGCTTGCTCAAGCGGCCCACGGTAAAAACATGATTATTTAAGTTAACTTTGTCGTGAAGACGAGTGATGAAGAACGGAAAAACGATGAGTGAGAAGCCACGGGTCACGATACTTTACTGCACCCAGTGCAACTGGCTGCTGCGCGCCGGCTGGATGGCGCAGGAGCTGCTGCAGACCTTTCCGGAAAGCCTTGGCGAGGTGGCGCTCATTCCCGGCACCGGCGGCAATTTCGAGATCCGGGTCGATGGCGACCTGATCTGGGAGCGCAAGCGCGATGGCGGCTTTCCCGGCCCGAAGGAACTGAAGCAGCGGCTGCGCGACATCATCGAGCCCGAGCGCGATCTCGGCCACACCGACCGGGTGAAGGAGGCAACCGGCGAGAACGGCACCCCGGACGGGAACTGAAAAAGGGGCGAGCTTTCGCCCACCCCTTTCCGCATTGCAGTTGGGCCGGTCAGTAGTAGGGCGACCTGCAGGTCTTGAAGTAACCGCTCGAGGACAGGAACCTGTTCGTCTGCGGATTATAGGACTGGTAGCGGTCGAGGCACCAGCGAACGTGGCTGTTCCAGTTGCGTCCCTGCGGCATGCCATAAGCCGGCGGCGGCGGAGGACGACGGTAGACCGGCGGCGGTGGTGGCGGCGGACGGCGATAATAGCCGTCATCCCAGCCCGGAGGGCGCGGACGGCGGTAATCATCGTCCCAACGCGGCGGTGGCGGGCGTCGATAGCCATCGTCCCAGCCCGGAGGCGGTGGTGGCGGGCGATAGCCCGGCGGACGGCGGGTTTCGTAGCAGCCATATGCGTCGCAGTAGGTCTGCACCTTGACGACACCGGACCGCTCTGCAGCGGCCGGCGCGACCTCCGTCATCGGCATTGCCGCCTGCGCTGCCACGGACGACAATCCGACGAGGCCCAGTTGAGCACCCAGCAGGATTTTTCCAAACAATCTGATCATGTTACCTCCAGCCAGAAAACTTGCCCGCCATCAACGGACATCGGGAGCGCCCTTCCCCGCATCGGCAATTTCAAGCAGTCACGGCTTTATCTCCAGCCGTTTTGCTGCCTGCCGCCCGGAAAACGACGCCTGGCATCATCATCCCCGAACATGTTCAATCCTCCGCGACATCATGGCTTTTCCAAGACTGTTTTTCCCGGCTTTCCGGGCATCTTCCACCCTCCTTTCAATCTTCGACACGAAAACTTCAAAAACCCGGTTGACAGTCGGAGTCGGCCCCTTTAAACGGCTCTTCGTCGCCCAGATGGCGGAATTGGTAGACGCGCCAGCTTCAGGTGCTGGTACCCGAAAGGGTGTGGAGGTTCGAGTCCTCTTCTGGGCACCATTCCATTCTTGATCGCTGCCAGATCAAGTACTTAGCTTTAGAGACAATCGAAGTGAAACAACCGGCTCCGGCCGGCACTCTTCGTTGTGTGCGGCCGGACGATGGTCAGCGCGGCGGCTTTCGCGCCTCCGACAGTTCCTCGAAAAGCTCCAGCTGCATCGCCTGAATTTTCGACAGTCTTTCCCACTGCCCCACGAGAATATGGTCCAGCTTCTCATGCAGATGCCGGATCTCGAGTTCGGCCTTGAGATTGATCTGGTAATCGTTCTGCGAACGCAGCCGATCCTTCTCCTCCTGCCGGCGCTGGCTCATCATGATGAGCGGAGCCTGGAAGGCGGCGATCATCGACAGGAAGAGATTGAGCAGAATGAAGGGATAGGGATCGAAGTTCGTGAAAATCGCCGGGATGGCATTGATGAATATCCAGGCGAGGAGGAAGAAGAGGAAGGACAGGATGAATGTCCAGGAACCGGCGAAAGAGGCGATCCGATCCGCAATACGGTCACCGAGGGTGATAGTCTCCTCGTAGCTTTCCTCGGTATTCTCCGTCACCACCTCATGCGAGGCGATGCTCTCTATCACTTCCCGGTCGAGTTCACTCAACTGCCCGCGCTCGCGACGGATCATGTCCTCCACAGAGCGTCGGCGGCATTCCTGCAGGTCGTCGTGGCAGATCCAGCCGGTGGAACGCCAATCCGGCGTGGTCCGGTCCAGTTCTTCCGCAAGCGAGGGGCGCACCACATCGCAGGCCGTCATGTCACGCGTCGATTTCAGGCGCTTGCAGACGCCGCAGGTTTCCTGGACATATTGACGGGCGGGATGATGCGGCATGGCGACGGCCTCCGATGCGGGTGACGAATCGCGGCCATGGTGGCGACGCTTGCCGGAGGAGGCAAGCGATCCGTTACCGTTCAGTCGATGTTGCGTGGATTGACGCCCGGATACCAGCCCTTGGACGGAGGATTGCGACCTTCGAAGATCATACCATCCTTGGAGCAGCGATAAATCACCACGGGAACGCCGTCACCGCTTCGAAGGGGGCTGTCGCGGCCCCGATCGACGAAGCGCGTCGTGGTGTGACAATCGTAGCCGGAGTCGGAAGAAAAGCCGCCGGGCGGCATGGGGCGGACGCCGGGCAGGTCGGAATAGGAGCCGCCACCCGATTTATCGAAGGTATTCGGCAGGCGAAACTTGTCGGCGGCCGATGCTGTGTCGAGAAGGGACGAGAAAGAAACGGCAACAGCCAGCCCCGCCATCAGGGCGCGCCTCAAGCCCCCCAGCTTCGGTCCCTGCTTCATCCGTTGCCTGTCCGACATCACGTCCTCACTTCGCATTGACGCGATCCGCCGCGATCCTTTGCCGGCCGATCATTTCGTTATCAGATATAATGACAGCGCTATCCTTACGAAAAGGGGGATACGCATTTGTGATCGGTGCGTGGCTTTCAGGCAACTTGCCTTCAGGCAACCGGGCGGCGGTAGCCGGTCGGCATCTCGTAGAGCCAGCCGATGCGCTTGACGGCGGCTTCAAAATCCTCGCGGGCAACGGTCATGGTGTGGCCGTTGGCATGAAGAAGCGTTCCTTCGTCCTCCATGATGCCGGCATGCCCCTTCCAGAAGACCAGATCGCCGCGGCGAAGCTCGTCGCGCGAAACGACCGCGCCGAGGCCTGCGGCCTGCATGTCGGAATCGCGCGGCGCGCTTCTTCCGGTCATTTGCAGGGAGAGCTGCACGAGGCCCGAGCAATCGATGCCGAAACCCGAACGCCCGCCCCAGAGATAAGGCGTTTCAAGGAAGCGGGCGGCAATGGCGACATAATCGTCATCAAGCCATGAGCCGACCGGCAGACAATGGCTCGCGACGATGGCGCGGCCGTCCGCCAGGAGATGATAGCGCGTGCCCCGCGTTTCGGCCTCGCCGACGACTGTGATGCGGCTGCCCATGGAGAGAGCCGACGACACGGGGAAACGCAGGTCTGGCCCCGGATAAACGAAGGTGCGCGGCACAACGACGTGATGGGTGGGGGCGGCTTCAGCGCTGGAAAGCACCGTCTCCGGCAGGTAACCGACATAACCGTCTGCCTTCGCCTTCACCCAGGCGAAGCCGCCTGCCCTGTCGAACACGGTGACCTCTTCGCCAAGGAGAAGTTCGGTGTCGATACCGGCGGCAAGGTCCGGCCTTGGCCGCAGGGCCGCGACGGGAACGGCGAGCCTAGCCGGCGTGCCCTCGACGAAACGGGCCGCTTCCACCTGCCCTTTGAGCGCGGCATCCGCGAGATCGGCACGGTAGGCGTTGAGCCTGCGATCGAGGGTGGTTTCGGTGTTGCTCATGGATGTCTCAATAGCCCAGCTTGCGGCCCTGCTCGATGATCAGGTCGCCGAATTTTTCGAGGAACAGTGCGCCGCCCACAGTGCGCTTGACGATGACGCTGCGGCGGTCGCGCTCGTCACGAACGCGGTCCACCAGGCCCATCTCGCCCATGGTATCGAGGGCGCGGGTGATGACCGGCTTGGTGACGTTCAATGTCGCGGCAAGCCCGCGCACGGTATGTGGCGGCGGCACGAGGTAAATCTCCAGAAGGATCGCCATCTGGCGCAACGTCAGGTCGCGCTTGTCCTGCTGCACCTGCTGCAGCGTCACCTTGTGCCAGAGGCCGAGCGCCTCCGTGGCGGTCAGTTCAACAGTCATGGTTCAACAGTCATGGGCGGATCCGCGACGTCGTTTGCGCATTTCTTTTCCGGCAATCGCCGCGGCATTGCAAGAGCGGCGACCACAGGCCGCCGCTCTCGGTGTCACTACTTCAGGCCGGTGCGCAGGAAGCGGTAGAGCGCGCGGATGCCCTGCGCCTCGCCACCCACCGGCGAATGCGGTCGTTCGGACTGGGCCCAGCCGAAGATATCGAAATGCACCCAGCTCTTCGACTTGCCGACGAAGCGTTTCAGGAAGAGCGCGGCCGTGATCGCACCCGCCATGCCGCCGGCCGGCGCATTGGTGAGGTCGGCAATCGGAGTGCGCAGGTTCTTCTCGTAACCCTTGTAAAGCGGCATGCGCCACAGCGGGTCGTCGGTCTCGAGGCTTGCATCGACGATGTCGTGCGCGAGATCCTCGTCATCGGTGAAGAAGGGCGGGAGATCGGGGCCGAGCGCCACGCGGGCGGCACCGGTCAGCGTCGCCATGTCGATCAGCAGGTCGGGCGCATCCTCGTCGGCATAGGCAAGCGCATCGGCCAGGATCAAACGTCCCTCGGCATCGGTATTGTCGATCTGGACCGTCAAGCCCTTTCGGCTCTTGTAGACATCGCCCGGACGGAACGCATTGCCGGCTATGGAATTCTCCACGGCCGGGACGATGACGCGCAGGTCGATCTTGAGCTTGGCGTCCATGATCATCAGCGCCAGACCGAGAACATTGGCGGCGCCGCCCATGTCCTTCTTCATCAGGAGCATCGACGAAGCCGGCTTGATGTCGAGGCCGCCGGTATCGAAACAGACCCCCTTGCCGACGAGGGTTACGCGCGGATGGCCCTTCTTGCCCCAGCGCATTTCCAGAAGGCGCGGTGCGACGGTGCTGGCGCGGCCGACGGTGTGGACCAGCGGAAAGTTCTTCTCCAGCAATTCATCGCCGACGATGGACGTGAATTCGGCCTTGTAGTGTCCCGCCAGTGCCCGGAAGGCATTTTCGAGGTCGGCGGGCCCCATGTCGTTGGTCGGGGTGTTGATCAGGTCGCGGGCAAGGAAGACGCCGGCCAGTTGGCGCTTGATGTCGGCGGCATCGGCATCCTGCGGGATCAACAGCTTGGGCTCGGCCGGGCGTTCGGAACGGTAGCGGTCGAAGCTGTAGGAACCGAGACCGTAGCCGAGCAACAGACGGTTTGCGGTCAACGGTGCCGTTTCGATGTGCCAGTCGCCCGCCGGCAGACTGCGGGCGAGCTTGCCGGTGAGGAACGGGTTTTCCGAAGGGTTAGAGCCGAGGCCGAACAGCGCGCCGCCGAGATGACCATCCTCGGTCGGGATCAGCAGCACCGAGCCGGCTTCCGCCTTGAAGCCGGCCTTGCGGGCCCAGTCGAGCGCGATCGGATCGATCGTACCGGTCTCTACATGCGCCGGAGTGACAGCGAAGACGGGCAGCGTATTCCCACCCTTGGAGCTGAAGGGATTGTGTCTCTCGATATATTGATAGGGTGCCATGGGCTGTCTTTCGGAACGGGTCGGGCGGAACGGGGTCGGGCGGAAAGGAACGGGCAAGAGCGGACCGGGCGGAATCACTGCGACCGTGAACCCGATTAACACTCCGTTAGGGTTAACAGATTATTGCTGGAGTGAAGGTTGCGCTGCTTTTTCACCATGGCAGGACGCGCGAAAACCACCGCAGCAGGAACAACAACATGGTTATTCGGCACACTTCTTCGCATCATCGGATGGACACGGGCCGCCGGATGAGAGTTTTCGGCGGCATCTGCCTGCTGATGGCGGCAAGTGTGCTGGCCGGCTGCTCTTCCACCTCCCGCGCCGACCGCTCTGTGACCACCGGCTCGATCCCGCGGCTTTCCAAGCCGGTCGAGAGCATGACAGCGCCGGAACTCGCCAGCGCCGCCGACAGCATCGGGAAATCCTATGAGCGCAATCCGAAGGACCGTAATGTCGGCATGACCTATGCCAACGTGCTGATGATGACCGGCCGCAACGCGCAGGCGCTGGCCGTGATGCAGCAGGTGGCAATCGCCAATCCGGCCGACCGCGAAGTGCTCGCCGCCCTCGGCAAGGCGCAGGCCGCCGCAGGCCAGCTGGAAAAGGCGCTCGACACGATCGGCCGCGCGCAGACCCCCGACCGTCCCGACTGGCGGCTCTATTCCGCCGAAGGTGCGGTTCTCGATCAGCTCGGCCGTTCGGGCGAAGCGCGCTCGCGCTACCGCATGGCTCTGGACCTCAAGCCGAACGAACCGACGATCCTTTCCAATCTCGGCATGTCCTACGTGCTCGGCGGCGATCTTCGCACCGCCGAAACCTACCTGAAATCCGCCTCGCAGCAGCCGGGAGCCGACAGCCGCGTCAGGCAGAACCTCGCTCTTGTAATCGGCCTGCAGGGCCGTTTCCAGGAGGCGGAACAGGTTGCCCGGCAGGAGCTCAACCCGCAGCAGGCCGATGCCAACGTCGCCTATCTGCGCTCGATGATGTCCCAGCAGAATTCCTGGAAGCAGCTTGCCTCCAAGGACAAGGCAAGCCCGGATAACGGCACCAATTGAGGTCCTGATACCGGCGAGCGCCGCGTTTCGGTCAGTCGCCGGTGTCGATCAGCGCACGGCCGCTCGTCAGGTCGGTGACCATGCGGATGACGGCTTCGGCCGCCGCCACCGGAACGGCGACATCGAGCCATGCGCCCTCCGCACCGAACTCCTCCTTTTCCACCCTGAGGTCGGGAACGGCGAGCAGACGTGACCTGACGAGCGCGAGATCGGAAAAGCCGCAGCCAAAGCGGATCAACGTGCGTGGAATGATCTCGGCCTTTTCCGCCGCCCTCAGGCAGATGGCCGCCGTGCCGCCATAGGCACGAACGAGACCGCCGCTGCCAAGCAGGATGCCGCCGAAAAAGCGCGTCACCACCGCTACGGCGCCATCCAGCGCCTGACCGTCGATGGCCTGAAGGATCGGCTTTCCGGCCGTGCCACTCGGCTCGCCGTCATCACTGAAGCGATAGGCCTGGCCGATACGCCATGCCCAGCAATTATGGTTGGCGGAAGGATCCGACACGGCAGCGATGAAGGTCTTCGCCTCGTCCTCGCTCGCGACCGGCGCGGCGCGGGCGATGAAACGGCTCTTCTTGATATCCTGCGTGAAGGTTTCGTGCTGCTTGAGGGTGAACATCTCTTTCTCCGGCCACCCTCATAGCGCCGGGAAGATCGTACGGCCAGTGCGGGGAGAGGCCTATTTCTCCCCCGCCCAGGGAACGAGCCAGCGCTCCAGCGCGCGGGCGACGAGTTCCAGCAGGATCGCGATCAGGGCGATGACGCCGATGCCGGCGATCACCACGTCGGTGACCAGAAACTGTGCCGCCGACTGGATCATGAAGCCGAGGCCGCGGGTGGCGGCCACGAGTTCGGCGGCGACAAGCGTCGACCAGCCGGTGCCGAGCGCGATGCGGATGCCGGTGAGGATCGACGGCAGTGCCGAGGGCAGGATGACATGGCGCAGAAGCTGGCTGCGGGTCGCGCCGAAGGAGCGGGCGGCATTCACATGATCCGACGAGGCCGACTTCACCCCTGCAGCGGTGGACAGGATGATCGCCGGCAGCATGGAAAGCGCGATGACGGTGATCTTGGATGCCTCGCCGATGCCGACCCAGATGATGATCAGCGGCAGATAGGCGAGCGGCGGCAGCGGCCGCAGGAATTCCACGATCGGATCGAGAATGCCCCGGCCGATGCGGCTGGTGCCGATGGCGATGCCGGCCGGAACGCCGATCAGGATCGAGGCCAGAAGAGCCCCGAGAATGCGGCCGAGGCTTGCGGTCACGTGTTCCAGCAGGGTGCTGTCGACGAAGCCGACGGTGACGAGGTTCCAGGCCGAGACCGCGACGACCGCAGGCGACGGCAGGAAGACCGGCGAGACGAGTTCCAGTGCGGCCGCCACCCACCAGATGGCGATGACGGCGAACACCGTCAGGCCGGAATAGACATAAAGCGGCACGACCAGCTTTCGTCGTGGCGGGCGGGCGCGGGTCTCTACCTCCGCGTATTCCGCCCGGATTTCGCTCAGGATCGTCATGCGGCCTCCTCGTTTTCGTCCGCGGTGGAATGGATCAGTCCGGTCAGCCCGTCATGCATGCGCTTGTAGAGCGGCGAGGCCTTGATCTGGCCAATCGAGGCTCCGGCAAGGAGATCGGTGGCAAAGCCGGTCTCGATATCGGCGGCGAGCCTGCCGGGATTGGGCGACAGCACCACGACGCGGGTGGCGAGCAGGAGCGCCTCTTCGATGGAATGGGTAATCAGCAGCGCGCCGGACCGGCTCTTTGCCCAGACATCCAGCAGGAAACCCTGCATCTTGCTGCGGGTCAGCGCATCCAGCGCGCCGAGCGGTTCGTCGAGCAGCAGGAAACGAGGATCGGAGGCGAGCGCCCGGGCAATGCCCACCCGCTGGCGCATGCCGCCCGAAAGCTCCCTGATGCGGCGATTTCCGGCACCGGCAAGGCCGACCAGATCAAGCAGTTCATCGGCGCGGGCGCGACGCTGCTTCTGGTCGATGCCACGCAGCCTCAACGGAAACGCCACGTTGTCGCGGGCATCGAGCCACGGATAGAGCGCATCGTCCTGGAAAACCACGGCGCGATCCGCACCCGGCCCGGCGATCGGCTTGCCGTCCACCTCGATACGGCCTTCGGACGGCGTCAGGAAGCCGGCGGCAAGGTTGAGCAGGCTGGTCTTGCCGGAACCCGAGCGGCCGATCACGACAATGAACTCGCCGGCCTTCAGCGTCAGGTTGATACGCTCCAGCACGGGAAGTGTTTGCCCCGCATCGCCGTTCCTCGGCGGATAACGCAACGAGACGTCGCGAAAGGACAGGGTGCTCATCGTCATGGCTCCGGTGAATGCAGGGGACGGAGCGGCCCGGCCGTTTGCCGGACCGCTCGCAAGGATCATGGAAAGATCAGAAGGAGAGCTTCGAGGCTTCGATCACCCAGCGCGGCGAGACGTAGGCGGAGTAGTCATCAAGCGTCGTGGGGATCTTGCCCTGCTCCTTGAGGAAGGCAGAGGTCGCGGCGACTGCCTTGACCGTACCACCACCGAGGAGATCGGCCTTGGCCTGCTCTTCGAGCGTAGGAAAGATGTAACCCTTGAGAAGGGCCGGAACCTCTTCCTGCTTTGCGCCCGTCAGGCGGGCAATCTTTTCGGCCTCGGGCGAGGTCGCGCTCCACGCATCCGGGTTGGCGCGATAGGCGGCCGTCGCATTGCCCGTCACCCGGACGAAGGTCGCGACGATATCCGGATTGGCATCGGCGAACTTCTTGCTGACGATCCATGCGTCGAAGGTCGGGCCGCCCCAATCGGCGACGTCGGCCGAGGTGGCGAGCACGGTGCCGGACTTCTTGATCTCGGCGAGGACCGGATCCCAGACATAGGCACCGTCGATATCGCCACGGGTCCAGGCGGCGGCGATTTCCGGCGGACGCAGGTTGAGGATCTCGACCGATTTCGGATCGATGTTCCAGTGCTTCAGCGCCGTGAGCAGGCTGTAATGCGCGGTCGAGACGAAGGGGGTCGCGATCTTCTTGCCGGCGAGTTCTTCCGGCTTGGAGATGTTGCGAACGGCGAGTGCCTCGGCTTCGCTGATCAGGCCGACGAGCGCGATCGTCTCGATCGGCAGCTGGCGGCTTGCGGCAGCGGCCAGCGGCGAGGAGCCGACATAGCCGATGTCGAGCGAGCCCGATGCGATGGCCGCGATCACGTCGGCGCCGCCGTCGAACTTCTGCCAGTTGATCTTGGCGCCGGTTGCCTTCTCGTAAGTGCCATCGGCCTGCGGTACGCGGGACGGCTCGACGATGGGCTGATAACCGATATTGACGGTCACGTCAGCCGCCGCAACGGCGTTGGCGCCAAGGGTGGCGAACAGGGTGGCAGCGGCAACGAGGCCAGCCAGTTCTCTGCGTTTGAAGGTCATTTCGTTTCCTCTCCTGATTGCTGTCGGAGACCGCCCCCGGCCTCTCGATTGCATTAATGATGGTTCAATACATAGAATTAGTAGAGATAATTCCGCCTCATTTTCTGGCGATTGCTGTCACGAATTTTCGCGTCAAACGGATTTGCGAGGTGTTCGATCCCCGTTTCGAACGGTGCGATAGCTTGCTCGAAAGAGTAGAGTGTTCGAAACGATAGCAAGAAAATCTATTGCGCATTTATTCTATAGAATTGGATGCGTTCGTTTGTAGCCTGTGGTTGGCTAGTTTCGGTCGAGAGATGAAGACAAGTGGGGCCGCGGCCTCATGCTGCGGAGATTTCGACATGTCATCCTATGCTCCCCTGCCCGTCGTCGCGATCATCGGCGGGGGCTTTACCGGCGCGGCTGTCGCCGTGCATCTGGCCGAACGCGGGCAAGCCGGCGTTGCGGCGCGCATCGTGGTGTTCGAACCACGCGAAAAGCTGGGTGCCGGGCTTGCCTACGACACCAACGAGGCGGCGAACCGCATCAACGTGCCTGCCGGACGCATGAGCCTCTATCCCGACGATCCGGACAGTTTCATCCGCTGGGTCGAGGAAAACGACGCGCTCAAGGACGATCCGGACGCGTTTGCCGCCGACGGGCTGCCCTTTCCGCGCCGGCACGTCTTCGGCGACTATGCTTACGCGCAGGTAGCACCGCATCTTTCCACCGGCCGGATAGAACATCGCCGGACCGAAGTCACCGGGCTTCGCCGGTCGAACGGCAGATGGCGGGTGAGTGGGGCAGACGGCGCCGATCTGGAGGCCGATCACGTGGTGCTCGCCGTCAGCCACCCGGCACCCGCGGCACCCCGCGTTCTCTCCGCTCTTGCCGGTCACCCGCGCTTCATTCCCGACGCGACCGTGGCGGGCGCCGTCGATGGCATCCGGCCAGATGACCGGGTGCTGATCGTCGGCAACGGCCTGACCTCGGCCGATGTGGTCGCAGCATTGGCCAACCGGGGACATACCGGCCGGATCGTCTCGATATCGCGCCGAGGCCTGCGCTCGCGCGGTCATCCGGCCATCGCTCAGGAAGCCTTCGGGGATTTCGTCTCCGAACCGTCCCGCACGGCGTCGCATCTTCTGGCGCGCATCCGCCGGACGCTGCGCGAGGCCGCAGCACTCGGCCTCACCTGGCATCCCGTGCTCGATGCGGTGCGCGGTCAGGGACAGGAGATCTGGAAGGCCTTGCCCGTCAGTGAACGCCGCAGGCTCGCCCGTCACGCCCGCGCCTATTGGGACGTCCATCGCTTCCGCATCGCGCCGCAGGTGGAAAGGGTGCTGGACGAAGCCATCGCCGCCGGACGCCTCGAAATCCTGGCGGCTTCGCTCGCTTACGCGACACGCTCCGGCGACGATATTCGTGTCGGTATCAAACTGCGGGATGGCGGCGTCGACCGTGAGATCGAGGCCGACGCCGTTGTGGTAACCACCGGGCCGGCCCATGGCGGCATTCTCCATTCGCAGCCGTTCCTGTCGCAACTCAAGGAACAGGGCTACCTGTCACTCTGCGCGACGGGCCTCGGGCTCTCCTGCGATCGCCAGTCCCGGGCACTTGGCGCGAGTGGCGGGGTTGCGCCCGACCTCCTCATCGCCGGCCCCCTGGCACGCGGCACCTTCGGCGAACTGATGGGCCTGCCACAAGTGGCGGAACATGCCGCAGCCGTTGCAGGCGAACTTGCAGAGGCCCTTGGAAGGCAGGCGGCCGACGGGCAGGCAAAACGCGGCGTCGCGGGCTGAGAGCAAGGAACGCAGTTCTCCTCCGTCGTCATGCTCGGGCTCGTCCCGAGCATCTACCAGCGCCTGCATGGGCAATGTTGTTCGGATGCCGATCCAATCTGGCGACTGATCCCGGAAACGACGGTAGATCCTCGGGACGAGCCCGAGGATGACGAAAGGAGCCGCTCCCCATGCTGCGTCTTCGTCCGGCCTTGAGCCGGAAACCGGCGCAACCAAATCCTTGATCGCAAAAGCTTCTTACGCGCTATGGACATCACGCTGCTGATGCCGGACCAAGTTCGGCATGAGGGAATTCGATGCGCCGGTCTTCGACAGAGACCTGCGTCAACAACCGGAAAGGCCGGATGGATAAGCTCCACCCGGCCTTTCTGTTTTCAGTCATAAGCCTTGGGCACGAGCCTCAGGCCGCGTCGATGGCCTGAGCGAGATCGGCGATGATGTCGTCCGGGTGTTCGATACCGATCGACAGGCGGACGTAGCCGGGGGTCACGCCGGTCGCGAGCTGGTCATCGGCCGAAAGCTGCGAGTGGGTCGTGGTCGAGGGATGGATGGCGAGCGAGCGGGCATCGCCGATATTGGCAAGATGATAGAAGAGCTGGAGCGCATCGATAAAGCGCCGGCCGGCCTCGCGACCACCCTTGAGTTCGAAGCCGACGAGGGCGCCGAAGGCACCGGGCTTCAGGTATTTCGCCGCCCGTTCCGCAGCCGCACCCGTCTGGAACTTCGGGAAGATGACGTTGGCGACCTTCGGATGGTTCTTCAGGAATTCCGCGACCTTGATGGCGTTGTCATTGTGCTGACGAAGACGGAGCGGCAGCGTCTCGACGCCCTGAATGAGCTGGAAGGCATTCTGCGGGCTGATGGCGGCGCCGATATCGCGCAGCAGGACGGCGCGGGCGCGCAGGATATAGGGATGGAAGCCGATGGCATCGGCCTTCTCGATCCAGGTCTTGCCCTGATAGCTCGAATCCGGCTCGTTGAGATTGGGCTGGCGATCCTTGAGCTCGGCCCAGGGGAAATTGCCGCCGTCGACGATGGCCCCGCCGATGGAGGTGCCATGACCGCCGATGTATTTCGTCGCGGAATAGACCACGACGGCAGCGCCATGTTCCAGCGGACGGATGGTCAGCGGAGCGGCGGTGTTATCGACGATCAGCGGAATGCCGAAACGGCGGCCGATTTCCGAGACCTCGGCAATCGGGAAGACCTCAAGCTTCGGATTGGGCAGGGATTCGGCATAATAGGCGCGGGTGCGCTCGTCGGTGGCGCGGGCGAAGGCTTCCGGATCGGCCGCATCGACGAAACGGGTTTCGATGCCGAAGCTCTTGAGCGTCGCGGCAAACAGCGCCCAGGTGCCGCCATAGAGGCCGGCGGCGCTGACGATGTTGTCGCCGGCGCGGGCAAGGTTCAGGAGCGCGAAGGCCGAGGCCGCCTGACCCGAGGAAACCGCAAGTGCGGCAGCCCCGCCCTCAAGCTCGGCGAGACGCTGTTCGAGCGCATCCTGCGTCGGGTTGGAGACGCGGCTATAAAGATGGCCGGGCGCTTCCAGCGCAAAAAGCTTGTCGGCGCCTTCGGTGCCGGGAAGCTGGTAGGAAGTCGTCTGGTAGATCGGCACGGCGACCGCGCCGGTCGTGGGATCGAAGCGGAAGCTGCCGCCATGCAGCGCCTGCGTCTCGGGGTGGCGGCTCTTGAAGGTCGCGGTGCCTGCGGGCGCCTGAGGCGTTGCCGATTGCACGATGGTCTCACTCGACTGCTGAATGGTCATGGGGTCTTCCTCCGTTATCGGTCGTTATCGGGATTGATCGGTGGACCGGACACCGGTCCGGACGGTCAGGTTGAGAAGTGCCGCTGCCAGCAGGGCCGCGCCGACCCAGAGCGCTTCGGGCGCATACCAGCGAATGCCGAAGAAGTGGTCGTTGGTGCAGAGCGCTTCGGCGAGCCGGCAGAGATCGGACGTGCCGGCCAAGCAGGGTGCCGCCTGCGCATAGGTGATGTAGCCGCTCTCGACGACCTTGCCGAAGATCAGCCACCACCAGCCGAGCGCCAGAGCGGTGACGACGCTGCCTAGAAATGCGAGCAGCAGGGGAAGCTTCGCCTCAGACGTCATGGGCCACTCCCAGCTGTTCAAGCAGCGTCTGGCGCAGATGCACGAGGTCGGCGTCATCACGGCGGCGCGGATGGGGCTTTTCGACGACGAGTTCCGAAACGATCCGCGCCGGACGGTTGGAGAAGACGATGACGCGGTCGGCCAGCAGCAGAGCCTCCTCGACGTCATGGGTCACCAGGAGCGCGGTGAACCCCACGTCCTTCCACAATTGCAGGAGCTCGTTCTGCATCGACAGCCGTGTCAGGGAGTCGAGCTTGCCGAAGGGCTCATCGAGCAGGAGCAGCTTCGGATCGTTGACCAGGGCGCGGGCAATCGCCACACGCTGGGCCATGCCGCCGGAAAGCTGGTGCGGGAATGCATCGCCGAAGCCTTCGAGGCGGACGAGTTTCAGAACTTCGTCGATGCGGTATTCCTGCTCGTTCAACACGCCGCGGGCATCGAGGCCAGTGGCGATGTTCCGCCGCACGGTCAGCCATGGGAAGAGCGTCGCTTCCTGAAAGACAAGGATGCGATCCGGGTTCGGCTTGCGGATCACCTCGCCATCCTCGCGAAGCTCGCCCTGCAGCGGCTGTTCCAGCCCGGCGGCGAGCCTGAGCAGGGTCGACTTTCCACAACCCGAGGGGCCGAGAAGGGCGACGAACTCGCCGGGCTTCACGTTGATCGAAACGTCGTCCAGCACCTGAAGCTGGCGCGTGCCGAGATCGAAGCCGTGGGAGACATGATCGATATCGAGCGCGAGGCTGCGGCCGGCGTCGGTTTGCCTGTCGAATGCGAGCGCCATCAGAGGATCCCCTTCTGCCAGCCGAGCAGCCGGTCGCGCAGGATGAACTGCAGCCTGACCAGGCCTGCGCAGATCAGCGCCATGACGATCAGGGCAGCATAGACATTGGCGTAGGCCGAATAGGCGGTGTTGAACTGCAGGTACCAGCCAAGGCCGAACTTGGCGCCGAGCATTTCGGCAACGACCAGCACCGCGAAGGAATAATAGAGGCCCATGAACAGGCCGACGAAGACGTTGGGCAGCGAGGCCGGGATCGCCACCTTGAAGATCAGGTAGCGATTGGAAGCGCCGAGCGTGCGGGCGACGTCGTAATAGGAGCGGTTCACCTGTTCGACGCCGGCGGCGGTCAGGATGGCAACCGGGATGCCCGAGGCGAGCGCCACGAGGAAGATCGAGGCGTGGAAGGTCGACGGGAAGATGAAGAAGGTGCAGGGGATCCAGGCGCTGGCCGGAACCGGCCCGATCAGCTTCAGGATTGGCATGCCCCAATAGGCGAAGCGCTTGGACCAGCCCAGCGCCACGCCGGCAGCAAAGCCGACGACGATGCCGGAGAAGAAGCCGAGGCCCCAGAGACGCGCGGTATAGGCGACGCAGACAAGCAGCCGCTCCCAATCCGTGACATAGACGTGCAGCAGGCCCTGCGGCGGCGAAAAGAACGGCTTGGGGAGCCAGCCGAGCTTGGCGGTCAGCAGCTCCCACACCGTGAACCAGACGCCGATGGCGATGAACCAGGGGCCATAATGCACGAGCGTCCTTGCTCCTTCGCCGAGCCGCGGCACGGCGAAGGAGAGCGCGAGAAAGATGGCCGCGCCGATCGCCACCACGAGCGCGAAGAGGCCGGTTGCGCCCCAGGTGATCACATCGGGGAGAAACCAGGTGACCGCGGCGGCCGCGCCCCAGGTGGCGGCGGCCAGAAGGCCGTCCCGCCACGGCGCCCAGTTTCGGAGCGGCACCGCCCCGGAAACCGCGCCGAATTCGCTTCGGATGACGTCGCTCATGGCCGGCTCACGCAAAGATATCGATGGTGATGCGGTTTGCGATTTCCTCCGGATCGGTGGAGGCATCGGCAACGCCGGTAAGCTTCAGGTCCTCGTAGCCGGCCTTCACCTCCTTCACGAGTTCCTTGCCGAACCAGTGGTCGTGATAGGTGAAGGACGCGAGAACCTCGGTCAGATCCTCGAGCGGCAGGCCGGGCTTCAGCGTGTCGAAATACCACTTCGCGACTTCGTCCGGATGCTGCGCGGTGTACTGGTGGATTTCGAGGTTGGCGGCTGCGACGCGCTTGATGGCGTCCTTGTTGGCCTCGTAGTAATCGCCGTTGACGCCGAGAACGCAGCAGACGCGATCCTGAAAGGTGCCGGTCTGGGTGTCGGCGATCTTCACGAAACCATGCTGCTTTTCATAGGAATAGGCCCAGGGGTCCATATGCGCGACAGCATCGGCCTCGCCCTTCAGCACGCCTTCGGCAACGAGATCGAAGGGGAAGACCTTCCAGGTGACATCGGTTTCCGGATTAAGGCCGGCCTTGGCGAGCGCGACCGAGAAGGCGACGCGCGAGGGGGACATGACGTCGAAGGTGCCGATCGTCTTGCCCTTGAGGTCGGTCAGCGTCTTGATACCGGAATCCGGCTTGACCAGAACGCGCTGGCAACCGCCATGGGAGCCAGCGAAGAGCTTGACGTCGAAGCCCTGCTCGATCGGCTTCAGCCAGTCATACAGAAGGCCCGGACCGGCTTCCGCCTTGCGGGTGGCAAGCGCCTGAATGAGCGTCTGGCCGCTGGCGCCCTGATAGAACAACTCGACGTCGAGGCCGTGCTTTGCGTAAGTGCCCTTGGCGAGACCGAAGCCGACCGGCGAGTGACAGGCCGCCACCTCAGTCCATTCGAGCTTGATCGGAATGAGATTGCCGGCAACCGCGTAGCTCGTCGTGCGGGCGCCGAAGACGCCGACGGTTGCGGCCGCTCCGACAACGCCCGCTGTCTTGATGAGGGTGCGGCGGGAGAGAGCGCCGCTTGCCGGCTGCGTCTCGGGTGAGGAATTGCTGGTCATTGTTCGTCCCCTTCAATGAGATCCGGGGACAGGATAATAAAAGTAATGTTAGTTGATAGATTTTATAGACTAATGAGAATTACCGAATGGGAATTTTCTACTCTTTCGAAGACGCCGCCGGGATGCCTGTACCAGCCTCCCGCCGGCAGATCCGGCGGGAGGCTGTCCACATCGAGCCCTGCTCTCAATAGGCCTGGGCGACGGCCGGGCCGGCGAGCTGTTCCGGGGTCAGGAGGTCGGCGTGATGGGCACGCGCGACATCCGGATGCGAGCGCAGACGGCTCTTCAGGTGGTTCTGGCCCACTTCGCGGAAGATCGGGTTGAGCGGATCGACGGTCACACCGCGTTCGTCGCGCTTCAGTTCATCCGGCAGGTCGATGACCGGGATCGTCGCGTCGTAGCGCGAGCCGAGGAAGAAGGCGACCGAGAAGCGCTCGACACCGGCCGGCGGGGCCACGACGTCGTGCACGTCGGCGCGGACGAAACCGTTGGTCGCGAGTTCCAGGAGTTCGCCGGTGTTGATGACGAAGGTTCCCGGTATCGGCGGGGCCTCAAGCCATACGCCGTCTTCCGTCTGCACGCGCAGGCCCGGAACGGTATCCTGCAGGAGCACGGTGACGAAGCCGCCATCCTTGTGGGCGCCGACGCCCTGGTCGGACTTGGCGACTTCGCGGCCGGGATAGCGGATGATCTTCAGGAGCTGCGAGGGCTGCGGCTCGTAGATCTCGGCGAAGGCGTTCTCAGGCTGGCCGAGCGCCACGGCGATGGCCTTGAGGATGTCGATGCCGATACGGGTTACTTCGGCCTGATAGGCGAGCAGCAAGGGCTTCAGCTCCGGCAGGGCGGACGGCCACTGGTTGGGGCCGAACAGGCGCTTCCATGCCGGGGTATCAGGACCGAGCTTGACGGCTTCGCCCTCGGTGTTGATGTCGAGCTGTTCGCGCCAATCCTGCTCGCCGCGGGTGCGCTCGTAGCCGGCGCGGTTATAACCGCGGAAATGGGGCGACTTGACCATCTCGATTTCCAGCTTCTGCTCCAGCGGCAACGCGAAGAACTGCTTGGAGGTGGCGATCACGTCGGCGATCAGCTTGGGATCGACGCCATGGCCGGTGAGATAGAAGAAGCCGTGGTCGTGAAGGGTGCGGCGCAGGTCGGCGATGAAGCTTTCGCGTTCTTCGGGCGAACCATGGAAGCGCGAGATATCGATCAGCGGCAGATCAACTGGCAGAGTATGAATGGTCATGGCATTTCTCCTTTTCTTGCAAGCGCCGGAACGCCGGCGACGAATTCGGTCGGACAGGGCCCGTTGACGCTAAGGCTCATGCAGCGGCCCGGCGGCGGGCAACCCGGTGGTTGACGATGCGGGCGGTCCAGTCGCCGATCATCTGGATCGACTGGACGATCACCACGAGGATGATAACGACGGCGATCATCACTTCCGGCATGAAGCGCTGGTAACCGAAGCGGATGCCGAGGTCGCCGAGACCGCCGCCGCCGACGGTGCCGGCCATGGCGGAGTATCCGACGAGGCTCACCAGCGTGACCGTCTGGCCGGCGAGGATACCAGGCAGGGCTTCCGGCAGCAGCACCTTCCAGATGATCTGCAGCGGGCTTGCGCCCATGCTTTCGGCGGCCTCGATCAGGCTCTGGTCGACCTCGCGCATGGCCGCCTCGGCAAGGCGCGCATAGAGCGGCGTGATCGCCACGGTGAGCGGCACGATGGCCGCAAGCGTGCCGACCGTGGTTCCGGCGACGAGCCGGGTGAACGGAATGATCGCCACCATCAAGATGATGAACGGCGTCGAGCGGACGAGATTGACCACCGTGCCGGCGATGCGGTTGAAGATCGGCCGTTCCATGAACTGGCCGGGAGCGGTGACGACAAGCAGGATGCCGAGCGGCAGGCCGATGACAGTCGAGAGCAAGGCGGCCGCAGCCACCATCGTCACCGTCTGCTTCAGCGATTCAAGAACGAGGCCGACCAGCGCCGGCGGAAACAGATCGAACAGCATGGCCGACGAGCTCTCCGTGAAGTCCAAGGGATGAAAGATAGGCAAGGATGCCCGACAGTTTCGGTTCGGCACCTTCGGCGACGAGGGTGATAACCCCGAGCGGGCGTCCGTCGATGTAGTCGATGCGACCATGCAGTATGTTCGGGCGCACGCCGAATTGCTCGACCAGCGTAGCGACCACCGGATCGTGCGCCGCGTCGCCGGTAAAGACGATGCGAAGAACGGGATCGGTGTTGGCGGCCGGCGCGGGAAGGAGCCGTTCGGACACCTCCCGCGGCAGGTCGTGGGCCACGATGCTGGCGAGGAAGGAGCGGGCGACGGGCGATTGCGGGAAAGCGAAGACGTCGAAGGTCTCGCCGCTCTCGACCACCCTGCCATGCTCCAGCACGGTGACGTGGCTGGCGATCTGGCGCACCACGTCCATCTCGTGGGTGATGAGCACGATGGTCAGGCCGAGACGGTGGTTGATGTCCTTCAGGAGATCGAGGATCTGCTCTGTGGTTTCGGGATCGAGCGCCGAGGTCGCCTCATCGGACAGCAGCACGCGCGGCTCCAGCGCCAGCGCGCGGGCAATGCCGATGCGCTGCTTCTGGCCGCCGGAGAGTTCGGACGGATAGGCTTCCGCCTTGGCGGAGAGACCGACGAGATCAAGAAGCTTCGGCACGCGGGTTCGGATGGTCTCGCGGTCGACACCGGCGATCTCCAGCGGCAGCGCGACATTGGCGGCGGCAGTGCGCGACGACAACAGGCTGAAATGCTGGAAGATCATGGCGATGTCGCGCCTTGCGGTGCGCAACGCCGAACCGGAAAGGCCGCTGATCTCGCGACCGCCGACAAAGACCTTGCCGGAGGTCGGCTTCACCAGTCCGTTCAGGCAACGGACCAGAGTGCTCTTTCCCGCGCCGGAACGGCCGATAATGCCGTGGATCTCGCCCTCCGCGACCGCAAGCGAAACGCGGTCGAGGACAGGGCCGGTCTTCGGATCGTAAATCTTCGTCAGCTCGTCCACCCGGATGACGGGCGCGCCGGCCGTCTCGACGGAACGGGCCGGGACCACGTCATCGGGCAAAGCAAGATCCGGGGAGCGGGAAAGAACGTTCATGACATCACCAGCCGGCGATGACGTTGCCTTCGAACGTCTTCTCGATGGCGGCCTTCACTTCCGGCGACTTGTAGGATTCGACCAGGGTCTTCACCCACGGAGCGTCCTTGTTCTTTTCCGCAACCGCGATCAGGCAGAAATATTCGGAAAGCTGGTCTTCGACGAGCAGGCCGTCCTTCTTCGGGTTGAGGCCGGCCGAAAGAGCGAAGTGCGAGGTGATGACCGAGAAGTCCACATCTTCCAGCGAACGCGGAAGCTGGGCGGTTTCCATCGGGATGATCTTGATGTTCTTCGGGTTCTCGATGATGTCGAGTTCGCTGGCGTTATAAGTGGAGCCCGGGGTGAGCTTGATGACACCGCCGGCTTCGAGCAGCTTCAGGGCGCGGCCGGCATTGCTCGGATCGTTCGGGATGGACACCTGGGCGCCCTCCGGCAGATCGGCCAGCGACTTGAACTTGCGGGAATAGCCGGCCATCGGCAGGAGAACGGTCTTGCCGCCGACGGCGACGAGGTTCAGGCCGCGATCCTTGTTCTGACGGTCGAGATAGGGCGTGTGCTGGAAGCCGTTGGCATCGAGATCGCCATCATTGGTAGCGGGGTCGATCAGCGCGCCGTCGGAGAATTCGACGACCTGGATATCGAGGCCCCTGGCCTTGGCGACCGGCACCAGCGCTTCGGCGATCTGGGCGTGCGGGCCGGCGGTGACGCCGAACTTGATGGTTTCGGCAAGTGCCGCGCCATGCGCCGCGATGAACAGGGCGACGGCCGAGACAGTGCCGGCGATCAGGGAGGAATAACGCATGCAGTCTTTTCCTTTTTGATAGACTTGTTTGGTGTCTTCGTGATCAGTTGTCCGGCAGGACCTTGCCGGGATTGAGAATGCCGTGCGGATCGAGCGCGGCCTTGAGGCTGCGCATCAGGGCGATGGCCTCCGCGCCATGTTCCCGCTTCTGGAACTTGCGCTTGCCAAGCCCGACGCCGTGCTCGCCGCTTGCCGTGCCGCCGGCCGCCAGCGCGCGCTCGACGATGCGATCGGAAAGGCGGGCGACCTCGGCCTCCTCTTCCGGCCTGAGCATGAAGACGCAGTGGAAATTGCCGTCGCCGACATGGCCGACGATGTAGGCGGGGATGCCGGAGCGGGCGACGTCTTCCCGGGTTTCGAGGACGACCTCGGCGAGCCTCGAAATCGGCACGCAGACATCGGTCGGCCAGGAATGCGCGCCTTCGCGCTCTGCCTTGGCCCAGGCGAGGCAATCGCGGCGGGTCTCCCAGAGCACCCGGCTTTCTTCCGCATTCGCCGGCCATTCGAGACCGCGACCGCCGTTTTCGGTCACTATGTCGGCAATCGTGCCGGACAGGGATGCGATCTCGGCGGGCGCGCCGTGGAATTCGAAGAACAGCGTGGGCAGGGCTTCAAGCCGCATGTCGCCGCGGCGGTTGATGACATCGACCAGCGGGGCATCCAGAAGCTCGACGCGGCCGATCTGCAGACCTGCGCGCTTGATATCGGTGACGGCATTGACCGCGCCGGCCAGCGTCTCAAAACCGGCATGGGCGGAGACGGCATCAGGAATGGGATGCAGGCGGAGCGTGACTTCGGTGACGACGCCGAGCGTTCCTTCGGATCCGACGAAGAGCCGCGTCAGGTCATATCCCGACGATGACTTGCGGGCGAGCGAGCCGGTTTTGACCACCTTGCCCTCGGCGGTGACGACGGTCAGGCCCAGCACGTTTTCCCGCATCACGCCGAAGCGCACCGCATTGGTGCCGCTCGCACCCGTGGAGACCATGCCGCCGATCGAGGCATTGGCGCCGGGATCGACCGGAAAGAACAGGCCGGTGTCGCGCAGCGCCTGATTGAGATCCAGACGACGGACGCCGGCACCGACGCGGGCAATCATGTCATCGGGGCGGATCTCGAAGATCTCCGAGAGTTCCGAGGTATCGAGCGAAATGCCGCCCCTGTGCGGAATGGCGCCGCCCTCCAGCCCCGAGCCCGCGCCGAATGGCGTGACCGGCACGCGGTTGCGCGCGGCGATCTTAACGACATCCACCACTTCGGCCGTCGACTTCGGATGCACGACGATATCCGGTTCGCTCGGCTCGTGATGGCTTTCGTCGCCGGCATGCAGCCGGCGAGCCGATTTGCCCGTGGAGACCGACGAGGGAAAGCGCGCCTCCAGCGCCGCAATCGCGGCCCCTATGTTCTGCGGGGTCACATGACGGTTCACGAGGCCGCCCTCCAACCCTGCCCTTCGCGCCAGCGGCGCAGTCGGGAAACGGCGGAAATGATCGTCTCCTCCTTCTTTGCGAAGCAGAAACGGACATGGCTCTTCACGTCGCGGTCGCCATAAAAGGACGAGACAGGCACGGGCGTGACGCCTGTCTCCAGCGTCAACCGGCGGGAGAAAACGAGATCGTCGCCTTCGGGATCGAGCGGCGCGACATTGGCCACGGCGAAATAGGTCGCCGGAACATCGGCCACCTCGAAGCCCGCATCCCGCAGGCCCTTGACCAGCAGGTCGCGGCGGGCGGCAAGCGTCTTGCGCAGACCGAGGAAATACTCGTCCGGCAGGTTGAGGCCAACGGCCACGGCAGCCTGCAGGGCGGGCGGCGTGGTGAAGGTCACGTACTGATGCGCCCGGGCAATCGGCTGCAGCAGGTCGGCACTTGCGGTGATGTAACCGACCTTCCAGCCAGTGACCGAAAAGCTCTTGCCGGCGGAACCGATGCGCACGACCCGGTCGCGGATGCCTTCGACGGCAAACAGGGAATGGAAGGGTCGCGCGTCGAAAACCAGATGCTCGTAGACCTCATCGGCGACGATGACGAGATCGTGCTCGATGGCGAGATCCGCCAGGAAACGCAGTTCCTCGGGATCGAAGATCTTGCCGATCGGATTCATCGGCGTGTTGATGACGATCAGCCGGGTCTTCGCGGTAATGGCCTTCGTCAGCGCTTCGCGGGGCAATTCCCAATGGGGCGGTGCGAGCCGTACCGGCACGACCTTGCCGCCGGCGCGCCGGATCAGCGTCGCATAGGCATCATAGACCGGTTCGAAGACGATCACCTCGTCGTCCCGGTCGAGAAGCGCAAGGAAGGTGTCGGTCAGCGCTTCGGTGGCGCCCGAGGTCACGAGCACTTCGCTCTGCCAGTCGATATCCAGCCCGAGGAACCGCTTGGCATTGTCCGCGACCGCCTTGCGCAACGCCGGCAGGCCCATCATCGGCGGATACTGGTGCGGACCGTTCTGCAAAGCCTCCACCGCCGCATCGATCAGCTCGCGCGGCTCGAAACCTTCCGGAAAGCCCTGGCCGAGGTTGATGGACCCCGTTTCCGACGCCAGACGCGACATGGATTCGAAGATGGAGGTTCCGGATTTCCCGAAGATCGGATTGACCATTTGCATTTGCCCCTGCAATGCCCTTGCGACATTTGATGCAAACGCTAAAGTCTATAAATAAAATAGACAAAGTATGTTTTATTACGCTTCCGCGTCGATGCGGAATGGTTTTGCTGAAATCTCCGCCAGACGCATGGGTCGAGTGCTCCCGGCCCCTCGCGGGCACCGGACTTGACGGATGTCATCTCCGGCCACTTTTCTGCAAAACCGCGATGTCGAGAAAAAACCTTCCTCCAATTAATCTATAAAAAATATAGAATGACTGTCCTTGCGGAACCGGTCTGCGATGCTGACCGACAGGCGGTTGGCGAAATCGAACGGAGCCATTTCATGACCAAGACCATTCACTTCAACGCGTTCGACATGAACTGCGTTGGCCATCAGTCGCCCGGCCTGTGGGCGCATCCCCGCGACCGATCCTGGAAATACAAGGATCTGGACTACTGGCAGGATCTCGCACGCACACTGGAAAGCGGCATTTTCGACGGCATCTTCATTGCCGATGTCATCGGCTATTACGACGTCTACAAGGGTGACAATTACCACGCCATTCACCAGGCGGCGCAGATCCCGGTGAACGATCCGCTGCAGCTTGCGGCACCGATCGCGCTTGCGACCGAGCATCTCGGCATCGGGATCACGGCCTCGACATCCTTCGAGCACCCCTACACCTTCGCCCGACGGCTGGCGACCGCCGACCACCACACGAAGGGACGTGTCGGCTGGAACATCGTCACCTCTTACCTGGAAAGCGGTGCGAAGAACATCGGCCAGGCGGGCCTGCAACGGCACGACAACCGCTACGACATCGCCAACGAATATCTCGAGGTGATCTACAAGCTGCTCGAGGGATCGTGGGAAGATGGCGCCGTGGTGCGCGACCGGGAAAACCGGGTGTTCACGCTGCCGGAAAAGGTTCATGAGATCGGCCACAAGGGCAAGTATTTCGATGTGCCGGGCTATGCCTTGACCGAGCCATCGCCGCAGCGCACGCCGGTTCTCTATCAGGCGGGCGCATCCGGCGCGGGCAAGAAGTTTGCCGCGGAACATGCCGAATGCGTGTTCGTGGCCGCGCAGACCAAGACGATCCTGCGCAACTATGTGGCCGACGTCACCGCACGGGCCGCGGCCGCCGGCCGCACGCGCGACAGCCTGAAGATCTACAACCTGCTGACCGTCATCGTCGACGAGACCGACGAGAAGGCTAAAGCGAAGTTCCGCGAATATCTCGACTACGTCTCCTATGACGGCTCGCTGGTGTTCATGTCCGGCTGGACCGGCATCGATTTCTCCCGCTACCGGCCCGACGACCTCGTGCGCAAGGTCGAGACCAATGCGATCCATTCGGCGGTGGAGAGCCTGTCGGAAGGCGATCCGAACAAGCGCTGGACCATTCGCGAGCTTGCCGAATGGGGCGGCGTCGGCGGCATGGGTCCGGTCGTGGTCGGCTCTCCGGCGACCGTGGCCGACGAATTGCAGCAGTGGGTGGAGGAGACCGGCGTCGACGGCTTCAACCTCGCCTATGCGGTAACGCCCGAGACCTTCGAAAACATCGTCGGTTATCTGGTGCCGGAACTGCAGAAGCGTGGCGTCTATCCCACCGAATACCGGCCCGGCACGTTGCGCGAAAAGCTGTTCGGCCGCGGCGCGCGGCTCGAGGCTCCCCATCCGGGCGCCCGCTACCGCGACATCGAGGCGATCAAGCGCAGCGAAGCCCTGCTCGCTACCGGCAGCTGATTTTCATTCAACCTTTCATTTTACCGAGGACATCACCATGGGTACCGTTCCCGAAACCAAGATCGATTACTCCGTCCATCCCCGCGTCAACTCCGCCGATCCGGTGCCGCCGCGTCCGCGGCCGGCACAGCCCGCACACATCGTGAAGAGCGACGCGGAGGCGATAGAGATCGCTGAAAAGCTCGCCGAGAAGTTCAAGGTGGGGGCTGCGCTGCGCGACCGCGAAGGCCTGTTGCCGATTGCCGAACTCGACGAATATTCCCAGAGCGGCCTGTGGAGCATCAACGTGCCGAAGGCCTATGCCGGCCCGGGCGTCTCCTACGCCACGCTCGCCAAGGTCATCTCGATCATCGCGACAGCCGACCCGGCGATTGCCCAGATCACCCAGAACCATCTGGCGATCGTCGGCACGATCGACCTCGACGGCACCGAGGAGCAGAAGCGCGATCTTTTTGCGCTGGCGCTTTCCGGCATCCGCTTCGGCAACGCCTTCTCCGAACTGAAGAGCAAGAACGTCGCGGCCTTCGAGACGCGGGTGCGCTTCGAAGGCGACGAGGCCATCGTCAACGGCGAGAAATTCTACACCACCGGCGCGCTGCTCGCCCATGTCGTGCCGATCGTCGCCGTGACCGAAGACGGACAGGCCTATCTGGTCTTCGCCGACCGCGAGGCGCAGGGTCTGACCGTGACCAACAACTGGTCGAGCTTCGGCCAGCGCACCACCGCTTCGGGCGCGGTTCGCATCGAAAACGTCAGGGTCGCGAAGGCCCGCGCGCTGCACGTCACCTCCTTCGAGCACCCGACCGTTGCCGGACCGGTTTCCCAGATCATCCAGTCGGCCATCGATCTCGGCATCGCCCGCGGCGCGATCGAAGACACCATCGCCTTCGTCAAGACCCAGAGCCGTCCGTGGATCGACAGCGGCAAGGAGACGGCGGGCGAAGACCTCTTCACCATCGCAGCCATCGGCGACCTGCAGATCAAGCTGCATGCCGCGGAAGCCCTTCTTGAGATCGCCGGTCGCAGCATCGACGTCGCGGATGCCGACGCCAACGAGCAGACGGTCTCGGAAGCGACGATCAAGACGGCCGAATCCAAGGTGCTGACGACGGAGGTGGCGATCCTCGCGACCAACAAGCTGTTCGAACTGGCCGGCACCCGCTCGACGCTCGCCGAGCACGGCCTCGACCGGCACTGGCGCAATGCCCGCGTGCACACGCTGCACGATCCGGTGCGCTGGAAATTCTACCACGTCGGCAATTACTACCTGAACGGCGTCAACCCGCCGCGGCATGCCTGGAACTGAGGTCGAAACGATGAGCCAGAACGACCGGAAACTGCACCGGGAGGCCGCGCTTACCGCCGGCCGGCCGGCACCGCATATCCCGCCGCGCCGCACGAAGGCCAACGTCATCAAGGACGATGCCGAGGCTATCGCCGTGGCGAAGGAACTGGCGCGGGATTTCGCCGCCGGCGCCGCGACCCGCGACCGTGAGCGGCGCCTGCCGCTCGCGGAGATCGAGCGCTTTTCGCAAGCAGGCCTGTGGGCCATCACCGTGCCGAAGGAATATGGCGGCGCGGGTGTCTCGGCAGCCACGCTTGCCGAGGTGACGGCGATCATTTCCGCCGCCGATTCCTCCATCGGGCAGATCCCGCAGAACCATTTCTACATGGTCGAGGCGCTTCGCCTTGCCGGCAGCGAGGAGCAGAAGAAGCACTATTTCCAGCGCATCCTCGATGGCGACCGTCTCGGCAACGCGTTCACCGAAATCGGCACGAAGACACCGGTCGACTACAAGACGAATTTCCGAAATGAAGGCGGCAAGCTGCTGCTCAACGGCCAGAAATTCTATTCGACCGGTTCGCTCTTCGCCCACATCATCGTGGCCGTCGCCAAGAACAGGGACGGCCGGGTGCATGTCGTGTTCATCGAGCGCTCGACACCGGGCGTCGATTTCGTCGATGACTGGACCTCATTCGGCCAGCGTTCGACGGGCAGCGGCACGGTGACCTTCGACGATGTCGAGATCACGCCTTTCCAGGTGGTCGATCATGAGGTCGTCTTCGAAAAACCCACGTCGATGGGTCCCTTCGCACAGATCATCCATTCGGCGGTGCAGGTCGGGATCGCCCGCGGGGCCCTCGCCGAAACGGTCTCCTATGTCCGCGCCTATTCGCGGCCATTCTTCGAACTGACCATCGAGCACGGATACGAGGACCCACACACGATCCACGCGGTCGGCGACGTCTCGATCCGCGTTCATGCGGCGGATGCGCTGCTGGCAAGGGCCGGTCGCCTGCTGGACATTGCGACGGCGGATCCCAACGAGAAGACGGTGGCGGAAGCTTCCATCGCGGTCGCAGAGGTCAAGGCGCTCGGCACCGAGGTGGCCCAGCTTGCCTCGACCAAGCTGATCGAACTCGGCGGCGCCCGCTCGACGCTCGAAAGCTACGGGCTCGACCGCTACTGGCGCAATGCGAGAACCCACTCGCTGCACGATCCGGTCCGGTGGAAATATCACCATATCGGCAACTACTATCTCAACGGTCTCCTGCCGCCGCGGCACGGCGCGCTCTAAGATCTTCTTTCCGTGAGCATAATCTTATCGATCCTCGTTTCACTCCGGTCGGATTTTGCTCTAGTTCATCGTAACCCAACCTCGCCGGATGCGGTTTTACCGCATCCGGCCTTTTCACGTCCTATGGAACTCTCTGATGACCTACACAGCAAATCCCGCCCGCTACGACAGCGCCGTCTACCGCAGGACCGGGCGCAGCGGCCTGAAGCTGCCGGCCATTTCGCTCGGCCTCTGGCATAATTTCGGTGACACCACGACGCTCGAAACCCAGCGCTCGATCCTGTTCAAGGCCTTCGACCTCGGCATCACCCATTTCGACCTTGCCAACAATTACGGCCCGCCGGCGGGCAGCGCCGAGATCAATTTAGGCCGCATCCTCAAGCAGGACCTCGCCGGCTATCGCGACGAGCTCATCATCTCCAGCAAGGCCGGCTGGGACATGTGGCCCGGCCCTTACGGCGTTGGCGGCGGTTCCCGAAAGGCCCTGCTTTCGAGCCTCGACCAGAGCCTCAAGCGCATCGGCGTAGACTATGTCGATATCTTCTACTCGCACCGCTTCGACGCCGAGACGCCGCTTGAGGAAACCGCCGATGCGCTCGCTTCCGCCGTACGCCAGGGCAAGGCGCTTTATGTCGGCATCTCCTCCTATTCCGGCAACAAGACCCGCGAGATCGCGGCCCTGCTGCGCGAACGCAACGTTCCGCTGCTGATCAACCAGCCGTCATACAACCTGTTCAACCGCTGGATCGAAAAGGACCTGCTGGCGGCGAGCGACGAAGTCGGCTCGGGCATCATCGCCTTCACGCCGCTGGCTCAGGGCCTGCTGACCAACAAGTACCTGAACGGCATTCCGCAGGATGCGCGCGTCAACCGCCCGGGTGGTGACTTCCTGAGGCCGGAACACCTGAAGGAAGAAAACATCGAGCGTGCCCGGGCGCTCGCCAAGATCGCCGAACGGCGCGGCCAGTCGCTGGCGCAACTGGCGCTGGCCTGGGTGCTGCGCGATCCACGGGTAACCTCGGCGCTGATCGGCGCGAGTTCGGCCCGTCAGGTCGAGGAGAATGTCGCAGCTCTCGGCAATCTTTCCTTCACGGCGGAAGAACTGGCCGAGATCGACCGCTACGCCGTCGAGGGCGGCGTCAACCTCTGGGAGAAGCCTTCCCACGATCAGCCGGTGTAAGCTCGCCCGGATATACTTCGTCGTGACGCATGGAGCATGCGATAACGATGAACCGACAAAAGAAAAACGCGGCAGGCCGGTCAAAACCCGGATCCTGCCGCTTCCTTTTCGCAAGAGGACAAGGAAGGTACCCAATAGGCCGAATACCTGCCGAAACGCCCGCCAATCATTAATTTCCGGTAAATTCCACCCCCTGAAGGCGGGTACTTAACTCGATGATAACCAAGCTCTTTTCTATTTCCGGCACAGGTATTTACTTCGATTTTTGCTGACTTAAACGTAGTCCTGCCATTCAAACAAGGAGGACAGCATGAAGGCTGCGCCAGACTACGGACTGATTGGCGTGACGGGATTGGCAGTGATGATCTTTGCCTATCTCGCCCTTTCGGGAGTTACGCCTTAGTCGATTGCCATGACGGCGTCGATGTCAGAAAAAGCGGAATTAAAGACCTTGCCTCGCATGGTCTTCGGACTGCTGACAAACCCGCCGACATCTCGGCGGGTTTTGTGTTTCAGGGGATATTCTTCCGTCTGGCGAGACCGGACGGGTGTCCTAGAGAATTTCCGCTTTTCTCCAAATCGCGAAAATTCTCTATCTCTTTGTTCTTACGCATTTCCGAACGCAAAACCGTGACACACTTTTGCTGGAAATGCTCTAAAGCGTGTCGCGATCTTTCAGATTCGCTCTCTACGCTTTAAGTCCTTGTTTCATCGCATGTCGTGACCGCAAAACCGCTGCACACTTTTGCGCGACATGCTGTAGCTGAATTTCCTCAATGCTGGGGATTCTGCATTGCCTCGATATCGGCCAGCCCCTTCATGCCGTCCCGGTTGCCCGTCGCAGCAACGGCTTCGAACAGTCGACGAGCATCCCCCATCATTCCAAGCTTCAGCATCGCGTAGCCCCGCAGAACCATGAGATCCGTCGGTTCCGGCTGCAGCATGGCGCGCTGGTCGAGATAAACGATAGCTTCGCGATAGCGTTGCGAATCGAAGGCGGAGAGCGCCCGATTGGCAAGTATAGCCACCTGAAGCTCCGAAGAGCGTTCCGGCCGCTGGGGAGACTTGGTTGCCGCGACAGCTGCGCTCTTGGTCAACCCCAATCGCAGATAGGCGAGGCTCTGGCCGTAAGCGGCGTCTTCCCGCACATTGCGCGAAGGGCTCCTCAAGGCGATTTCGAAGGCATCGGCCGCTTCCATCGGGCGGTTCATGTCCATGAGGCACCAGCCGCGCATGTTCGCCTGATCCGGGGAGAGGCTGGAGACGGTGTCCGTCGCCGAACAACCGCCGCGTCTTGCCGATTTCGCAGGCGCGGGCGCCCTTGTAACCGGCGCAGGCGCACGCTCTGCGATATATCCCTGCTGCACCACCACCGGCCGGTCCTGCTGCGCCACGGGCCGGGAAGCCTGTTCGGCGACCACCTGCGGAACCGGGGCCGACGGCACGGTCCGGTTGGTCAACATGCCCAGTCGGGCGATGCGGTCCGAGCGCCCGGCCCATGCCCGCTGGATTTCATCCACGCCGGCGCGATCATTCAGCTGCTGACGTGTGATGACGAGGCCATAGGCCGACGGCTCGTCATCCGGCTTCCACTGCAGCGCGGTTTCAAACCAGCGAGCCGCCGTCTGCCATTGGCCAAAAGCGCGGGCGTACCAGCCAAGCTGCTGGGCCGTGGGTACGTAATGCTTCTCGAGCACGGCGGTTGCGACACGCTGGAGCACGGGTTCCGGAACTGCCGGCGGCGGATCGCCGGCCAGAAGGTTCGCAGTGGATGCAAGATAGGTCGCATTGGCCTCTTCGGAATCGTCGCGCCAGCGATACATCACGTCTTCCGCTTCGGCGGACGCATTGCGGGCGATCAAAGTCAGCGCGAGACCTTGCGAGGCTGAGGCAGTATCGTCCTTCTGCCGGGAGACACGGAACCACTTTTCCGCCTCCGTCATGTCCTTGTGGCGGACGTAATACCACCCGAGCAACAGGCTGTCGGTGGCTTGCTGGCCCTGTTCGGCCAGCCGGCGCAGCCGCTCCAGATACTCCGGGGCAATCGTCAGGTCCGGCTTTTCATTGGCATCGGCGACGAAACGCCGGGCGAGATCGTCCCGCAACGGATCGAATTCGCGGGCGCCATCGGGGCCGGTCTTCTCGAAGGCGAGGAGCGATTGCAAATCGGCATAGGGAAGAAGCGTTTCCGCCTTCTGGATGGTCGCGACGCGTTGAGCGGTGTCGGTGCAGTTCTTCAGGATGTAGCTGTAGGCATCGATGCCCCGCTGCACCCTTTCGGTTTCGACGAAGGCTTCAGCCACGCGCCAGAGCACATCGACATCCGAACAATTGAGCAGGCTCGGCGTTGCCGCCCCTATGCCGATGACCGTGGTATACTGCTTGAGGTTCGATGCATTCACCAGCCGAGTCCGCGCCTCGGCGACATCAAGCCGCTCGATAAGATCGGCCGGCGGCTGCCAGCCTGTCTCCGCCGTCTGGCGGTCGGATATGGCCCTGCGGACCTCGGCATACCGGCCCTCGGAGTAAAGCTGCCACATTGCCTCGAGCTTCTGATCCCCGTTGACGGGAACAGCAAGAGGATCGGCTGGCGGCGTCCAGTTCGGATAGAGCGACCTCAACCGGGCGATTTCCGCCTGCAGCCTCGCGGTATCGCCTTGAGCGGCGAAATAACGCAGGGCGCTGAGATCTGGTTGGCGCGCCTGTCCGGCAGCCGGCGCGGCGCTGGCCGGCGGAGAAGCAGGCGAGGAGACGGTAGGTGCGCCCGGGCTCAATGTCTGCGCCTGCGCCACGCTGGCAGCATTTTCCGTAACCACATTTGCCGGGGGTATGCCTGCCGGCCCCTGAGCGAGACTGTTGGCGCGAATCCGTGCCGCAATCGCTTCCGTATCGATCTGGGCGGTCAGGACCGGGAGACGAGGCTGGCGCTGGCTGATGGCATCTGCGGAAACAGCCTGACGCTCCGTATCGCCCCCTGTCACCACAGTGACAAGGCTACCGGCTACCGCTGCCGCGGAAAGCAACATCAATGACAGTTTCAGAGACACTCCGGGTGTTTCTCCCTGACAAACGCCAGACCCAGCAACTGCAGGGTGGACGGATAATAGAACTCCGGTTCGAAACGAATGACCGCCGCCGGCAGCTTCGTTCCATCGACTACACACGCCACAATATGGTTAACGATCTGATAACCGGCATCGGTCAGCACTTCCTTGGGCTGCCCATTTTCAAGGTCGATGACCGCCGGAAGGCCCTGTTCGGTCGTCGTTCCCTTCTGCAGCCGCTTGAGCAGCATGGTGTCATCGACACCCGCTCTCGCAAGATAAAGCGGAATGCGGATGGAATTGTAGGAGAACTCCTTGTCGAAGCCGGTCGCCGGTTCCGGCTTGCGCTTGAGGCTTACCCATTCCGCCGGCAACAGGGCCGGGCCGAACTGCAGGGACCGCATGATATCCAGCCCTCCCTGCGAAACATCTTGCCAAGCATCGGAGGGGGCAAGCAGTTCCAGCACGGGAAATGCCTCGAAGATCCAGTAGGACGGATTGACGACCGGGCCGTCATCCCGATCCTTGGCCGAAAATCCGGAAGCACCCGGCAGGAGGATCGTCCGCCCCCCTGAAACGACGACGGTCTTGCTCAGTATGCCCCGGGCGATAACGGATGCAGCCTTGATATACTCCGGCTGTCGCCAGGCGGCGCCCGCAAGTGCCAGCGCATACGCAATCAGGATATCGCCGTCGGTTGCATTGTTGGTGTCGGTAACATGGGGATTCTCGGCCGGATTCCATTTCCATACGGCCAGTCCGTCGTCGCGCAGCAGCAGTTCCGTCTGGGTAAAGTACCAGATCTGCTCGAAATCGGCGGAGCTATTGGCGAGATAGGCGAGCAGAAGGCCATATCCCTGCCCCTCGCTGTGGCTGATATTGCCATTGGCGTTGTCGACGATCCGGCCGCTGACATCGAGAAAACGGGACTTGTAGAGCGCCCATTCCTCCGGCTGAATCGATGGCTGAGCAGCCAATTCGGCCGGACTGGCGAAAACCATGGCGATCACCGCGAACAGGGCGCAGCATCTCCGCCTCATGGCTTCCTCCCGAGCGTCGAGAGGAGAGACGCCGTCACGATGCCGAGCAGCAGCGACAGCGTTATGAACACGACGGCATAGGAGAGGATGTTGGTCGAGAGCCAGTTCGCGGCGATCAGGCGATAATTGTTAAGCGAGCGAGGCTGGGTTTCCACCAGATCGAAACGATTGGCGGGAACTGTAGTCACTTCGGCCGTCTTGGCCGCATAGGCCGTCAGGCGGCCGGAGATCCTGCGCCACGTCGCCTCCTGCGCCAGGGCATCGGCACCGGTGCGCAGATCGGCAGGCGTCGGGGCAGCAACCATGGTCCAGGTCGCCTCGCCCTGCGGGCTACGCCCCTGAGCAACCAGAACGCTCTGTTGCGCCGATGGTTCGAAGATCACATCGGACTGCGGCAGGAACTGGAGAGACGCGAGCGATATATCGAAATTACGATGCATCCATTCCTGCAGCGAACTGATCTGGCCGCGCCATGCGCCGCCGCTGACGCGGGAGCGCCACTGGTCGAACGCATTGCTGGTGTCGTCCTCCTGCGACACGAGAGGGCCGGCGGGCCGCCATGACGTAATGCTGGCGGGAGCGATATTGAGTTGGCTGAGAACCTTTGGCGGCATCTGGGAAATGGAGCCGATGAAGAGAGCATTCCTCTCTCCCACTCCGCCCGGTGACGGCGCCGTCTCCACGGGAAGCAGCCGACCCGCGACGAGTGCCATTCTAGACAGAACCGTTGCAGCGGCGCTCAGGGTATCGGCATCCAACCGGTCAATGGAAAGGACCAGCGGATCGGGGTCGGAATTATAAGGAAAACCCGTCCCCGCAAGAGCCGACAGGCTGGGGCTCTGCCCAACGCGGGCAAAGCGCGGCATCTGCCATTCGGAAGTATCGAACAGCGCGAACCGCGGATCCTTCGACGCCGTCGCGCCGGGCACACAGGTGGCATCCTCATCGGTCTGGATCACGGCTTCGATGGAGATCGCATTGACGCCCGGCCGGATGTGGCGCAGCGGAATCTTGATCGGAAGGTGACGCAGTATACCGCCATGCGCCGACGTGATCGGGGACGTCGAGGCGATGTTGTTGTTGATATAAATGTCGATACGACTACCCGGCCTGACACCGTCGGCAAAGGCCGCGTCAAGAAACAGGACGGCTTCTCCATAGGCATTCGCATAGAAATCCGCAGGTACGGCAATGTTGAAACCGGCCTTCACGCGGCGTCCCGGAAACTCGATGGTTTCGACACCCATCTGCGAGAGCGGCAGTTTTTCCCCACCAAAGAAAAGCGGCGTATCCGGAGACGCCCAGCGCTGGGTGGCGATCACATCACGGCGCAAATTGTAGGGCTGATCCGCCGCGGCAACGACTGTATCGACCGCCGCCATGATCGCTTCCCAGGACGGCCCCGAGATCAGCAGCACATTACCGTCGTTCCGGGATCCCGGCACGATAGCGGCAACAGCCGAAAGACTGGCGGCCTGCGGGAGATGCGGGAAGACACCTTGCAGTTCGGAGGCCGTGCCGATCACCACACCGAAGCGACCCGGCCCGGCAACCGGCATTTCGGATGCGGAAAACGAGAAGGTCTGGTTCGGCATGCCCGAGAGCACGGCAAGTCCCTGTGCAAGACGCATGACCGAAGCGGTCGCGCTCGGCTGACCAAGTGCAGGCATCAGTATCCTGAAGCTGGTGCCACCCGCCTCATCAACGCCGACGGACCGTATGGCCTCTGCTGTAGAGACGGGGCTTTCGGGATTGCGGGAGAAATCCAGATAGGTCTGCTTGGTATCGAAGCTCGTCCAGAGATCGTAGGTCGAGCGCACGTCGCAATCGGTTCGGTGACGCTGCGATGCCCTGATGTCGATCTGGTTGGCGCCAGCCTGCAGCATTCCGGCCGGAACATCGAGAACAGTTGCGCGGACAGAGTCGGGCGACGAGATGGAGGATGCCGTCAGGCGATGGCCGTTGATCGTGATCGTGAGTTCGGAGGCCTCGGGCGCGACGACAACGGCGTTCTGGTAGGCGAATTGCAGCCTGGCCGGGCTGCTCGCCTCGCCTTCCGTCAGGTAGATCGACCAGGCATTGCGATCATATTCCCCCGACAGGGTAAGCTCACGGCCCGGAATGATATATCTGCGATGGGCGTCGGCAGGCTGCGTCACTGCGGGCGTCGGCGCTGTCGGAGACGGGCTCTGGACCTGTGTCGGGGCTGGCGCTTGGGCCGGGGTTTGGCCCGGAAGCGCAAGAGGAGGCGAGGCGCGATCCGCGGCACCCGGAACAGTCGATGGCAGCGTTATCTGCGGTGCCGGCTCCGGGGTAGCCGGCCGCTCCGTCGACATGTCGAAGGGAATGACCTGAGCCGCCGTTGCGGATGCGAGGGTCAGCAGAAGTGCGGTGGTGGCCGCAAGGCTGGCAAAGGCGCGCTTCATGCCGATTTCCTGTTCATGCCCCGGAACAGATAGACCAGTCCTCGGCTCGTCTGGTACATCGACAGCCCGAGGAACCATATTGTGCCGCGGAAAAGACCCGGATTGCGCCGTCTGCTCCGCTGGAATTCCTCCCATTGCGACGAGTTTGCAAAGATCAGGTCCGCGATCCAGCGATGATCAAGCGCGCTGGCCGGCGCATACTGGCAACCGACAGTCGTGATGTCACCGGACACCTGGAAATTGCGCACGGCAAGCGGCAGCAAGGCGGTGCCTTCGCCATTGTGCGGCGTGAAACGAATGTGAACGGTATTGCCCTCTTTCAACGCCAGAATATTCCGGCCGAATACCTGCAGCCTCGCGCCCCCGGCCGATACATCTTCCACGGAAGCCGAATACCAGGTGTCGTCGACGCCGAATTCGCAGCGCCGGTTGATCCTGAAACGTCTTGAGGACGCCCGGTCCTTGCGTTCCGACACGACGCCGAGGGCACAGCCGGCCATGATGAGGTTGAAGAGGTTCCAGCCGCCAACCACGAGTGTCACGTCGGCATTGTAGGGTTCCGTGTAGACTCGGTATGCGGCAACGAGCATCGCGACGAACAGGGCTGCGAAGATCACGAAGAAGGGCCGCCCGATTTCCGAGAGACGGCTGACGGAAACCGACTCGTCCTTGGCCGTGACCTTGAAGGTCGGCTTCCTTGGATTGAGCATGACGGATACCACCGCCGGCAGGAGGTGGACCGTCTGGATGTATTCGTAAAGCTCGGAAATCCATGGCCAGCGGAACGAACCGTAGAGGTAGTTCTGCATCATCAGGTTCACGATCATGTAGGCGAACGTATAACCCAGGAACTCGCCGCCGGACGCGGTGAAGATCTCAAGGTCGAAAAGCAGGTAGAACAGCGGAGCGAAAAGGAAGATCGTCCGAGGAAAGGGAAAGAGCCAGAAGAGCGTCGAGGACATGTAGCAAAGACGCTGCGGCAGGGAGAGGCCGCGCTTCAACAGGGGGAAGCGGAACCTGAGAATCTGCATCATGCCCTGAGCCCAGCGGCTGCGCTGGCCGATGAAGCTCGCAAACGTCGCCGGCTGCAGGCCCGCGATCAGCGGCTTGTCGATGTAGATGCTGTTCCAGCCCTGGCTATGCAGGGCCAGCGCCGTCTCGCAGTCTTCCGTGATGCTGATGCCGCTGAACCCATCAGTGGTTTCCAGCGCCTTGCGGTTGAGGACTGCGGCCGAGCCGCAAAAGAAGGCAGCGTTCCACTTGTCGAGTCCACGCTGGATGATGCCGTAGAACATCTCGTTCTCGCTCGGCATCGACTCAAACGTCTGCAGGTTTCGTTCCAGCGGATCCGGATTGATGAAGAAATGCGGCGTCTGCACGAGAAACAGCTTCGGATCGTCCTCGAAATAACCGACCGTCTGCATCAGGAAGTCATGCGCCGGCGCGTGGTCGGCATCGAATACCGCCACGAGGTCGCCCTGCGAATGCTTGAGCCCGTTGTTGAGATTGCCCGCCTTGGCGTGTTCGTTGCGCTCGCGGGTCAAATAGTTGACGCCAAGCTCCTCGCAGAGTTGCGCGAGTTCGCGGTTGCGCGTGACAGCAGCCTCGGCATCGCGGATGTTGCTGGAATGCTGCTTCTGCAAGGTGCCGCCGTCATCGAGCAGCCAGATCTGCAACTTGTCCTGCGGGTAATCCATCGCCTTTGCCGCGGCGAGCGTGCTGGCGAGCAGCGCGGCATCTTCGTTATAAGTCGGGACGAAGACGTCGACGGTGGGAAAATGCTTGCGATCGCGCGCATGCGCCGAGCGGGACGGCAGCGGCATGGCGACGATGAAAAGGCTGAGCGCCAGCATCATCACGCTATACATCTCTGCCAGATAGAGCAGCAGGCCGGGAATGAAGTTTTCGGGCTGGTTGATCGGCGGCAGCGTCTCGGTGGTGCGCCAGTAGACGTATCTGAGCACGATCGATGTGCCGAAGGCGAGCGCGATCAGGCGCCATTTTCCGCCCGCTTTCAGGACCTTGATCAAAGCCATGAACGCCACGACACTCAGGCTGCAGATAAGCTGGGCCTGCAGGCTGACCGGCAAGGTGATCACGACGATCATCAGGACCGAAATGACTGCCCATAGAATGATATTGCGGGCCATGAATATCGACATCCCTTCGGCAGAAAGGCCGGCTGCACCATTGCGCCGGTTTAGTTGCCTTTTGTGGAGCACGCAGCCGTCATGACCGTCGCGCCGATGCAATCCGGTGAAGGAACGGTGACCGTTTCTCCACCCGAAGCCTTGCCGGAGACAGCCATCACAGGCGATGACTGAACCGGCGCCGCTGGCGCTGCTCCGATTTCAGGAAGCGGCACGCGCGGCCCGTTGCTACGCTCGACAGGCACCGAAGGGCTTGTCTCGCGAACGACTTCTCTGCGCACCGGTGTGGATTGGCGAGTGCTCGCGACAGGCGGCGAATAGCCAAACGAGATATTCTGCGGAACGGTCTCGGCTGCAGGATATATTGGCTGTCCTGTCTGTCCGATACGGCTGTCCACCCCACCGGGACGGCCGTAGGGGTTCCAGATCTCTCCCTGGAAACCACCCGTGACCGTGTAACCATACATGACAGCCAAAAGTTGACGTTCGGTTGCCTGACTATCGCATATCCGAACACGAATCTGGATCATTCCGAAATCACGGCCCATGCCGCTTCCGGTGCCACGCGAACGGATCTGCTGCCAGCCGTAAAGACAGGCTTCGCCGCCGCGGCTGCGGCCGAAGGCATAGCCAAATGGACCATAGGCGTTCTGCAGGAATGCAGTGGAGCGAACGAGCGGTACGCCGGGTGCGGCTCTTGCGATTTCCCGGAGCAGATCGCCCTCGTTCAGGCCGCGATAGGTCATCGCCGGACCATTCTGCGAGCCGGAACTGCCGTAGAACGCAACCTTGAAATAATTCTGCCCCTGCACCGTGGAGGAGGTGGCAAGCGAAACCGTCTGCTCCACACCGTTTCCGCGTGTGCGCCCGATCACGCCGACGATCGCCGGCCCGCCGGGCGGCGGCATGACCAGCGCCTCTTCATTATCAACCAGTTCCGGCCCGTTGCCCTGTTTCACGCTACCGCTGCTGGTGCACGCTGCCAGCACCACGACAGCCGACAAGGCCGAGACAATCCTCAACAAAGAGCGGAGGTCTCCGAGCACGACGTTTTCCTAACGCGGTTGAAATAGTGGGCTTCGCCGGTCAGGCAATGAACAGCGAGTTAACGCCTTTAGTAGACGCCGCTTATGGTTAATAAAGCGTTAAAATGGCGTCGCCGGTGTGCATCCGGATTTTGACTGAGCGGACGAGCATAACGGAAAGCAGCGCCGCGAGCGTGGCAAGTGGATTTCCGTCAATCATTCCGGGTCATAGAGCATGAGCAATCAGGTTTCTTCTGCATGCCGGCAGAGCTCCGACCAGAAACGATCAAGGCACTATAGAACACGATCCAACCCGAGTGAAACAGAGCTCGATGAGCTTGTGTTTCAATAACAAGGATCGAGAGCGTCGATCCGTTTCATTCAGATCGACGCTCCGAATGGCAGGTTGCCTTCTCCCGAGGTCAGGTGACGCACCTTAAGGCCATGGATCACGGCTTCAGCCGCTGGATCGGTACTGCATGCGCAACGCCGATCCAGCGGCGCAGACGAGAAGGGCCATGCCGGCGAACGGCAATCCGCCTGCTCCGGCGTTACCGAGGATGACGCCGCCCAAGATGGCTCCACCGGCAATTTCGATGTTCCATGCAGTGACGATCATCGCCTGCGCAACATCGGCTGCCGGACCGGCCGCATGCGCCGATGCAGTCTGAAAGAGCGTCGCGGCCCCGCCGAAGCCCAGCCCCCAGATCAGTGCGGCTCCATAGACCGCAAGCGGTGCGCCGTCCGCCGTCGCAAGTATAAACGATGCGATGAGGAACAGGCCGATGCCGGCGAAAGTCGATGTTCGCAACCATCTGTCGATCAGGGCACCCGTCAGGCCGATACCGACCAATCCGGCCAACCCAAAAACCAGCAGGAAGCGATCGACCTGGCCAGCAATGCCATGACTGGACAGCAACGGCGCGATGTAGGTGTAGAGGATATTGTGGGCCAGCACGAAGCAGAGCGTCGTCGCCAACACCCACCGCACACCGGGGATCGCAAGAGCCTGGGGTAGCGAAGGGCGTTCTGTTTCAACCTCCCCCGCAAAATCAGGCACTTTCGCAACAATCCAGCCCAGCAGCAGCAGCGCGACGAGGCTGAGTAATCCAAAGGTCAGTCGCCAACCGGCGAGGACACCCAGGAACGTGCCAGCGGGGATGCCGACCGAGAGAGCCAGGGGGGTCCCCGCCATGGCGATGGCCATCGCACGGCCAGCAAGATGCGCTGGCGCCATGCGTACCGCATAACCAGCCAGCAACGCCCAGAGCAGGCCGGCCGACACACCACCGACGAAGCGCGCCCCGAGCGCGACGACGAAACTCGACGTTACGGCAGTGACCAGATTGGCGATTGCGAAACCGATGATCGCGCAGATAAGGATCGGGCGTCGGCGCCAGCTTCGTGTCGCTGCCGTCAACGGGATCGCGGCAAGCAGCGACCCAAACGCATAAAAGCTGATCCATTGGCCTGCCACTGCCTCGCTCACCCCAAGCGAATCTCCGATCTGCGGAAGCAGGCCCGCCGGCAGGGCCTCCGTCAGGATCGTGACGAAACCGGCAACCGCCAGCGCGGATAACCCCGCCAACGGCAGTCGATCGACACCAGCCGTCATGCCGAGGCCTTGGGCAGCACCAGATCACCAACGGTATATGTGTGAAACTCGCTGGACGAGACGGTATCGAGCTTGCGGAACCTCTCCAGAAACACGGGGTCGGAGAAGAAGATTTCGACATCGCCAGGATCGGATATCGCTTCGATGTTCACGACCGTCAGTCCGTCCGTGCTCTTGGACAGGCTACTCCACTGAAAGCCCGGTTTCCGCTCGGCGACATAGTGGACCACATCCTGGATCAACAGAAAGGCCTCTTCCTGCTTACCGGGGTGAACGTGGATTACATTGACGATGAAGGTCGTCGGAAATGGCTCGATGGTGAAGGCGGGGATCATGTTCGTCTCCTTGGTTGGTAATGGCCAAGAGATAGCGGACGACTTTTTAAGGAAAAACGGGCCTCTATTCCGATGACTAAGGAATTATTTTCCGGTAATTTGTATGACATGGACAAGCTCACAGCATTCGATGCCTTCGTGCAGTCAGCGGAAACCGGCAGCTACGTCGCCGCCGGCCGCAAGCTCGGCCTTTCCGCCTCCGCAGTTGGCAAGGCGGTGGCGCGACTTGAACAACGACTTGAAGTGCGGCTGTTCCACCGCAACACACGCAACATGACACTGACCGAAGAAGGCCGGCTGTTCCTAGAGCGATGTCGCCGCATCTTCGAGGAGGTCGAGGCGGCGGAAGCAGAGCTTGCACAATCGAACCGGACACCGAGAGGACGGTTGCGCGTAAGCCTGCCTTTGGTGGGCATGCTCCTGACACCGGTGATGGCTGATTTCATGCGCGCATGGCCCGAGGTTCAGCTCGATCTGGATTTCACGGATCGACTGGTAGACGTGATCGAGGAAGGGTTCGACGCGGTCGTTCGCACCGGACAGCCGTCGGACAGCCGGTTGATGAGCCGCAATGTCGGAAGGTTCCGACTGAAGATCGTTGCCTCACCCAGTTATCTGGCGCGATGGGGCGTACCGGAAACGCCAGACGATCTGGAAAACCATCAGTGTCTCCACCAGCGATCACCCAGCACGGGCAAGCTTCGCCCCTGGCCATTCGCCCACGCCGAAAGACGGGAGAAGATCGTTCTGCCCGAGCGCATGAGCGCTACGGCGGTCGATCCTCTCATTGAACTGGCAATGGATGGAATGGGAATTGCCTGCCTGCCTCCATTTGCGATCCGTCGTGCGATCGCTGAAGGCCGTCTCGTGCCCATACTGGACGAGTGGATTTCCGAGACCGATCAGTTCAACGTGCTCTGGCCTGCCAGCCGTCAGATCACGCCAAAACTGAGAGCGTTCATCGACTTCATGGCCGAGCATCTGCAGCCACAATAGAAAAGACGCATATCGCAACACGGTTACGCCACCATGGCGGGCGCACGGCAATACCCGCTGACCCAGGATGCGGAAATCCGCTCCATTCAAGTAACTATTTCGTCCTGGCATGGAATTGAAAAATGGCGG
>QFQX01000039.1 GCA_003248775.1 Shinella sp.
CCGGAAAAGATCAACCCGCTGGTCCCCGTCGATCTCGTCATCGACCACTCGGTCATCGTCGACGAATTCGGTACGCCCCAGGCCTTTTCCCGCAACGTGGAGCTGGAATACCAGCGCAACGGCGAGCGCTACCGCTTCCTGAAGTGGGGCCAGCAGGCATTCAAGAATTTCCGCGTGGTTCCGCCCGGCACCGGCATCTGTCATCAGGTGAACCTCGAATATCTCGGCCAGACGGTCTGGACAAAGGAAGAAGATGGCGAAACCATCGCCTACCCCGACACCTGCGTCGGCACCGACAGCCACACCACCATGATCAACGGCCTCGGCGTTCTCGGCTGGGGCGTGGGCGGTATCGAAGCCGAAGCGGCCATGCTCGGCCAGCCGGTCTCCATGCTGCTGCCTGAGGTGATCGGCTTCAAGCTGACCGGCAAGCTCAAGGAAGGCGTGACCGCGACCGACCTCGTGCTGACCGTCGTGCAGATGCTGCGCAAGAAGGGCGTGGTTTCCAAGTTCGTGGAATTCTTCGGCCCGGGCATGGACAACATGCCGCTCGCCGACCGCGCTACCATCGGCAACATGGGTCCGGAATATGGCGCGACCTGCGGCTTCTTCCCGGTCGATGGCGAAACCGTCAACTACCTGACCATGTCCGGCCGCTCCAAGGACCGGATCGCCCTCGTTGAAGCCTATTCGAAGGCACAGGGCATGTGGCGTGACGGCGACGGCTCTGACCTCGTCTTCACCGACACACTCGAACTCGACCTCGGCGACGTCGTTCCCTCGATGGCCGGTCCGAAGCGTCCGGAAGGCCGCCTGCCGCTCGAAACCATCGCGCCGAACTTCGCAACGGCTCTCGAAACCGACTACAAGAAGCCGGGCCAGCTCTCCACGCGCTATCCGGTCGAAGGTGCAAACTTCGATCTCGGCCACGGCGACGTCTGCATCGCCGCCATCACGTCGTGCACCAACACCTCGAACCCGAGCGTGCTGATCGCCGCCGGCCTTCTCGCCCGCAATGCCGTGGCAAGGGGCCTGAAGACCAAGCCGTGGGTGAAGACCTCGCTTGCACCGGGATCGCAGGTCGTCGGCGAATATCTCGAAAAGTCGGGCCTCCAGACGGATCTCGACGCGCTCGGCTTCAATCTGGTCGGCTTCGGCTGCACCACCTGCATCGGCAATTCCGGCCCGCTACCGCCGCCGATCTCGAAGACGATCAACGACAAGGGCCTGATCACCGCGGGCGTGCTCTCGGGTAACCGCAACTTCGAAGGCCGTATCTCGCCGGACGTTCAGGCGAACTACCTCGCCTCGCCGCCGCTCGTCGTTGCCTATGCGCTCGCCGGCACGGTGCAGAAGGACCTGACGAAGGAGCCGATCGGCGAGGACAGGGACGGCAAGCCGGTCTACCTCAAGGACATCTGGCCAACCTCGCAGGAAGTCCAGTCCTTCATCCAGAAATACGTCACCCGCGAACTTTACGAAACGAAGTACGCCGACGTGTTCAAGGGCGATGCCAACTGGCAGGCCGTGCAGGTTCCGGCAGGTCAGACCTATGCCTGGGACGACAAGTCGACCTACGTGCAGAACCCGCCGTATTTCGTGGGCATGAAGAAGCAGGGCGAGGGCCTGCACGACATCAAGGGCGCCCGCGTCCTCGGTCTCTTCGGCGACAAGATCACCACCGACCACATCTCCCCGGCCGGTTCGATCAAGGCGGCTTCGCCGGCAGGCGCATACCTGATCGCCAATGGCGTTCAGGTCGCCGACTTCAACCAGTACGGCACGCGCCGCGGCAATCATGAAGTCATGATGCGCGGCACCTTCGCCAACATCCGCATCCGCAACCACATGCTCGGCCCGAACGGCAAGGAAGGTGGCTACACCATCCACTATCCGTCGAAGGAAGAGATGTCGATCTACGACGCGGCCATGAAGTACAAGGAAGAGGGCGTTCCGCTCGTCATCTTCGCCGGTGTCGAATACGGCAACGGCTCGTCCCGCGACTGGGCTGCGAAGGGCACCAACCTGCTCGGCGTGAAGGCCGTGATCGCCCAGTCCTTCGAGCGTATCCACCGCTCGAACCTGGTCGGCATGGGCGTCGTTCCCTTCACCTTCGAGGACGGCACCACCTGGGCCTCGCTCAATCTCAAGGGCGACGAAACCGTCACCATCGAGGGTCTCGAAGGCGACATCAAGCCGCGCGAAACCAAGATCGCGAAAATCACCTATGCCGATGGTTCTGTGAAGGAAGTTCCGCTGCTTTGCCGCATCGATACGCTCGACGAGGTCACCTACATGGAGAACGGCGGCATCCTGCAGACCGTTCTGCGCGACCTCGCAGCCTGATCGGGCTTGCCTTAATAGACACGAACCGCCGGTCGACCCTGTCGGCCGGCGGTTTTCCTTGGCATTACGGTTCCGCTCAAGCCTCGTCTCGTATAGTTTCACCCCATCGTGACTTTGCCTTGAACGCCGGAAGAGCTATGTGTCGGCACGCACAAAGGAAGATCAACGGCGGCGCATCCACGAACCGCCGGATCGCAGGACGGGGCACTCCATGAGCAGGAGCATGTTCAAAGGTCTGGCATTCTTGCTGACGCTGGCGCTGAGCGCCCCGGCGCTTGCCGGCGACGGCACGCCTCTGAGGGGCGTCGTGGAGCTGTTCACCTCACAGGGCTGTGGCTCCTGCCCGCCGGCCGACCGCGCCTTCGAGACGCTGGTGCGCCAGGGCGATGTGGTGGCGCTCGCCTATCACGTCGACTACTGGAACTACATGGGCTGGGCCGACACACTCGCCTCGAAGGAGAACACCAAGCGCCAGTATGGCTATGCCCGCAGCCTCGGCCGCAGTGGCGTCTATACCCCCCAGGCGATCCTCAACGGCCGCGACCACATGAAGGGCACCGATATCGGCGCCATCAACCAGAAGCTCGGCGCGCTCGAAAATGCCGGCGGTGGCCTGACCATTCCCGTTGCCGCCGAACGCAAGGGCGACGAGCTTGTGGTGAAGGTCGGCGCAGGCATCGGCAAGGCCGACGTGGTCGTGGTCTATTTCCGCCGCAAGGAAACGGTCGAGCTCCTGAAGGGCGAGAACATCGGCAAGAAGATGGTCTACTGGAACAGCGTCACCGACGTCCAGACCGTCGGCATGTGGGATGGTTCAGCGCTCGATCTCGTGCTGCCGGCCAAACTGATCGACAAGGACGGCAACAGCGGCTGCGCCATTCTCCTGCAATCGACCGGACCGCAGGGCGAACCCGCGGGCATTCTCGGCGCGACCATGATGACCGATCCGACGAAATCCTGAGTTTTTCGGGAGTTTGCCTTGGCCGGTCCGGCCCGGGTGCATTGGGGGGCTGGGGGTAAGGGGTCAATGCGCCAGACCGGACCGTTTTGGCGCACCGCGCCAACCAAGTGCGGGGCAGTCTCATTTTAAATTTGGGCGGTGTTTTGTCCAAAATACGGCGGAGCTAAAAAAAGCATATTAGTGCGGATGAATGCTTCCGCAGGCCCGTGACCACGCCCGAACCGAAGGGCGAGGAAAGTTCGCCTTATGTTCTTGCCGAATCGCCCATAGTCAGGCACATGATGGGCATGACCTCCAGCCAGACACTGCCGGTGCAACCCACCTATCTGGATGCTCTGAACGAGCAGCAGAGGTCGGCCGTCGCCCATGGCATTCCGGCCCCCGAGGGTGGCGCCGGACCTCTTCTGATCATCGCCGGCGCCGGATCGGGCAAGACCAACACGCTGGCCCACCGTGTCGCGCATCTGCTGGTCAACGGAGCCGACCCCCGCCGCATCCTGCTGATGACCTTTTCCCGGCGCGCCGCAAGCGAGATGGCCATCCGTGTGGAACGCATCTGTCGCAAGGTGCTGGGCAACGAGGCGTCCACCCTGACGGACGCCCTGACATGGGCCGGAACCTTTCACGGCATCGGCGCCCGCATCCTGCGCGAATACGCCTACGAGATCGGCCTCGACCCGGATTTCACCATTCATGACCGGGAGGATTCGGCCGACCTGATGAATCTGGTCCGCCACCAGATCGGCCTTTCGAAGCTGGAAAGCCGTTTTCCCACCAAGGCAACCTGTCTTGCGATCTATTCCCGCGTCGTGAATGCGGAATGCCCTCTGAAAGAGGCGCTGCAATCCTCCTTCCCATGGTGCAGCAACTGGGAAAGCCAGTTGAAGGAGCTGTTTGCCGGCTATGTCGAGGCCAAGCAGGCGCAGAACGTGCTCGATTACGACGATCTCCTGCTTTACTGGGCCCATGCCGTTACCGATCCGCATCTCGCCGGTGCGATCGGCGGCCGCTTCGACCATATTCTGGTCGATGAATATCAGGACACCAACCGGCTGCAATCGACGATCCTGACCGCGATGAAGCCGGAGGGTATCGGGCTCACCGTGGTCGGCGACGACGCCCAGTCGATCTATTCCTTCCGTGCCGCGACGATCCGCAACATTCTCGATTTTCCGAAACAGTTCGATCCGCCGGCCGATGTCGTGACGCTCGACCGCAACTATCGCTCCACCCAGCCGATCCTGACGGCGGCAAACGGCGTCATCGGCCTTGCCCGCGAACGCTTCACCAAGAACCTCTGGAGCGAGCGGGCAAGCGAGGCACGCCCGATGCTGGTCGGCGTGCGTGACGAGGCCGATCAGGCCCGCTATGTCGCCGAACAGGTGCTCGCGGCCCGCGAGACCGGCACGACGCTCAAGCAGCAGGCCGTGCTCTTCCGCGCCTCCAACCATAGCGGCCCGCTGGAAATCGAGCTGACGCGGCGAAACATCCCCTTCGTCAAGTTCGGCGGGCTGAAATTCCTCGACGCCGCCCATGTGAAGGATCTTCTGGCGACCCTGCGCTTCGCCCAGAACCCGCGCGACAAGGTGGCGGGTTTCCGTCTGCTGCAGCTCCTTCCGGGGATCGGCCCGCAGACAGCCGGCAAGATCCTCGACACCTCGGCCGCCGATCCGGAACCGCTGATTTCGCTTGCCGAAATGCCGCCGCCGCCCCGCTGCGGCGAGGAATGGGGCGCCTTCACCAGGATGCTCATGGAGCTGAGAAGCATGGGCCTCGGCTGGCCGGGCGAAATCGCAAGGGCGCGGGAATGGTACGAGCCGCATCTCGGCCGCATCCACGAAGATGGCGAAACCCGCCTGGCCGACCTCCTGCAGCTCGAACAGATCGCCGGCGGCTATCCGTCACGGGAACGTTTCCTGACCGAACTCACGCTCGATCCACCGGATGCGACCAGCGATCAGGCCGGCGCGCCGCTGCGCGACAAGGATTACCTGATCCTTTCGACCATTCACTCCGCCAAGGGGCAGGAATGGACGTCCGTCTTCGTGCTGAACTGCGTCGATGGCTGCATTCCATCGGATCTCGGCGTCGGCACCACCGACGAAATCGACGAGGAACGCCGCCTGCTCTATGTCGCGATGACGCGCGCCAAGGACAGCCTGCATATCATCACGCCGCAGCGCTTCTTCACCCATGGCCAGAATGCGCAGGGCGACCGTCATGTCTACGCCGCCCGCTCGCGCTTCATCCCCGCCATGCTGCTGCAATATTTCGAGAAGGTGAGCTGGCCGCTGGCCACCGCCGGCGAAGGGCACGGCGGACAGGGAGAGCGGCAGAAGCGGATCGACGTCGGCGCCCGCATGCGCGGCATGTGGCGTTGAACACTCAACCGTAAGACCCGCAAGAAAGAAAGCCGCCGGAAACCGATCGGTCCGGCGGCTTTCTGAAGCCGTTCAGTCGGCAGACCCGTATTACCAGGTCTTGCTGAGCTTCAGCGTGAAGGTGCGTCCCTCGCCATAACCGCAGGTCAGCGTGCCCTGGCAACCCTTGACGTATTCCTTGTCGAACAAGTTGGCGACATTGAGCGACAGACCCCAGCCGTCCTTCTCGTAGCGGATGGCGGCGTCTGCGAGCAGTGCATCCGGCACCTTCAGCGTGTTGGCGTAATCGGCCCACGATTCACCTTGGTAACGCAGGCCGGCACCGACGCTCAGGCCCTCGAGAACGCCCGTCGGCACCGTGTAGTCGAGCCAGGCCGAAGCGGTGACTGCCGGAATGAGGTAGGGGCTGTTGCCGACCAGGGTCGGGTCGGCATGCTCGGTCATTTCCAGATCCTGCCAGGTAAAGGCCGCCGTCGCCTTCCAGTCGTCGGCAATCTGCACCTTGGCTTCGAGTTCGATGCCGGTGGAGGTGACTTCGCCGATCTGCGACTGCAGGAAGGTGGCCGGATCGGTAACGGTCCAGTTCTGCTTGACCAGATGGAAGACCGAGGCCGTGAACAGGCCTTCGAATGCGGTCGGCTCGTACTTGAAGCCGCCCTCGACCTGATAACCTTCTTCCGGCTTGATCGGCGCGGTGGCGCTGGAACCGATCACGGGATTGAAGAAGGTCGAGGCGCTGGCATAGGGCGTGAAGCCGTTGGCGAACTCGTAGGCAAGACCGACACGGCCGCTCGCCGCCTTGTCGTCGGCATCATAGGAGTAACCGACGGTGGCATCCGATTCCGTCTTCACGAAGTCGTAGCGGCCGTTGAGCGTGGCGATGAAGCCGCCGCCGAACTTGATCTGGTCCTGCGCATAGATGCCGACCTGCTGCTGGGTCAGCACCTGGTCGAGATAGACGAAGTTGGTGCCCTGCGCTGCGCCATAGACCGGGTCCGTCACGCTGATCGGCGTCGAGCCGCAGCAGGCCTGCTCGTGATCGAGACGGTAATACTTGTAGTCGAGGCCAACGGTCAGGTCGTGGTCCAATCCGCCGGTTGCGAATTCGCCATTGATACGGTTGTCGACCACGAAGCTGTCGACATTGGACTTGCCCTCGAAACCGATGCGGTAGAACTGGTAATCCGGGCCAACAGGGTTTTCGAGATAACCTGTGCCGGTCGAAGAATCGTAATAGCCGTAGGTATAGGGCGCGTTCTCGTACTTGTTCAGATGCGCGTAGCGGGCATTCTGGGAGAGCTTCCAGCCGCTGTCCAGCTCATGCTCGACCTCGTAGCCGATCATGGTCTGCTGGTATTCGCCATGGTCGATTTCCGGCTCGCCATAGAAGGACTTCGGGTCGATCTTGCCGAAGGGAGCATCGACCACCGTGCCGACATAGGGATAGAAGCCGTTGCCGACATGCACCTGATCGAGCGCGGAGTAGAAACCGTAGACGTTGAGTTTGGTGGATTCATCCGGCTTCCAGGTGAATTGCGGCATGATCCCGCCGCGGAAGTCCTCGGAATAATCGGTATACTGATCGCCACCGGCGATCTTGCCGGTCAGGCGATAGCTGAACGCGCCTTCCTGCAGTACATCGCCCGCATCGAAGCCGAAGAAGGCATTGCCGTCGCTGTTGATGCCGGTTTCGGTGTAGAGCAGTTTTTCGTCCAGCGCCCGCTTGCCGACCATGTTGACGAGGCCACCGGGATTCGAGGCGCCGTAAAGGACCGAGGCCGGTCCCTTCAGCACCTCGACGCGTTCCAGGAAGAACGGGTCCATCTGGAAGCCGCCAAAGCCATAGGAATAGAGGCTGAGGCCATCGAGAAACACGCCCGTCTGCGTCGCATCGAAACCGCGGATATAGATCCAGTCGGTATCCGGATCGACGCCGAAGGGTTCGGCGAAAACGCCGGCGGTATAGCGAAGGGCTTCATCGACCTTGTTGGTGACGCCGCGATCGTCCAGTTCCTCGCGACCGACGACGGATACCGACTGTGGGATTTCCGAAATCGGCGTATCGGCCTTGGAACCGGTCGAGGAGCGGCTTGCGGCATAGCCATCGACCGGGCCGGTCGAGGTCTCATTCTTGCCCTGAACCACGATGGTCTGAAGTGTCGTGCCCGCATCCTGGGCTGCGGCTGCCGCCGGTGAGAACAGTATCGCCAGCGCTGCCCCCGCGCGCCAAGCCTTGCTCATCGAGCGGTATCCCCTGTTTCTGCGCATTATGTACCCCGCTTCACCGGCTGGTCCTGCAACCGGCCGGATCGAATAGTGTGTCGAAAATAAGATGAGTATTTATATCAGGATTAACTGTCCTGCTTGTCCGTTCCTGCTCACGCTTGACCGTATTTGGTCAAACTTCGGCTGACGGACCGGTGCTCATCCTCAATCGAGGTTGGCCTTGCGCCAGATGGACGGGGATACGCCGACCTGACGACGGAAGACGCGGGCAAAATGCGCCGGATCGGCAAAGCCCGTCTCGGCCGCGACCGTGGTCAGCGACATGTCACGCCGGCGCAGGAATTCCTTGACCCGCACCATGCGCACCTTCATCTGCCAGCGATGGGGCGGCAGTCCGGTGGACGCCTTGAAGGCATGGCTGAAATGGGAGGGCGACAGTCCGGTAAGCGCCGCAAGCTCGTCCAGGCGGATGGCGCGCAGGCAGTTTTCCTCGATGAATTCCGTCGCCTTGCGCAATTGCCAGGCGGCAAGCTTGGAGCGCTGGCGCTCGACGGCGGCGCCGATCTTCAGGACGTCGATCAGCAGGGCGAGCGTCAAACCGTCACCGTAGAGACCATGCAGCGGATCGGGAGCGGCGCATTCGGCGGCGATCAGGTCCGCGAGCGACAGCAGGCGCGCCTCGTCGCAAAGGAACCGCGGCTCCTCCAGTGTATGCGGCGGCAGGTCTTCGCCGAAACGGCGGGTCAATCCATCGACGTCGAAATGCAGGTCCAGATGGCGCAGGAAACGGATGCCGCGCATCTCGGTGCGCATCTCCATGCCGGCCGGAATGAAGGAAATGGCGCGTCGCTGGCACGCGGTCAGCGGAACCGTTCCGAGTTCCGCCATGCTGAAATCGCCGTCTGCGCCGAACTGCGCATCGAGAACGGCGAAGAGCCGCGGATCATGCCCGACATAATAACCGCCGGCTTCCGGCGCGCAGTCGACATTCCAGAGATCGGCAACCATGCCGTCCCAATAGCGGCGGTGAAATCCCTGAATGACCGAGAAGCCATCGATGCGATTGTTCATGCGGGGCAGATAACTCATTCCGCTCCTCGTAAGGCAGGCCCCGGGCAAGATAGCCCCGCGGGCCGATGGCGTTGTTGGAAAGATATACTTGATCAGAAATATCATATTTAGTAACGCAGTGACAACCGATGTTGCGCAGGTGCGAAGGAGCGGGCATGACGAAGAACCAGAGGCCGGTCGACGGCGTGGACCGATCCAGCCAGGCCTTCCGTGTCGAGGGCGTCGGGCTTACCCTCGAAGGACGCGCCATCCTGAAGGATGTGTCGCTGGATTTCGCCGCGGGCGAGATCACCGCTCTCGTGGGTCACAACGGCTCCGGCAAATCGACGCTCCTGAAGATCATGGCGCGCCAGCAGGGCCAGAATTCCGGCACGGTCCATTACGGCGGGCAGCCAACCTCGTCCTTCGACGCGCGCGCCTTTTCCCGCTCCGTCGCCTATCTGCCGCAGGATGTCGGCGCCGGCGCCGGCATGACCGTGCGCGAACTGGTGGCCTGCGGGCGTTACCCGTGGCACGGCGCGCTGGGCCGCTTTACCGATCGCGACCGCCAGAAGGTCGAGAAAGCGCTGGCGCTCACCCATCTCGACCCCTTTGCCGAGCGGCTGGTCGAGACGCTCTCCGGCGGTGAACGGCAGCGCGCCTGGATCGCCATGCTGGTGGCCCAGGACAGCGAATGCCTGCTTTTGGATGAGCCGACTTCGGCGCTGGACATCGCCCATCAGATGGAAGTGCTCTCGCTCGTTCGCCGGCTTTCGCGCGAAAAGGGCCTGAGCGTGGTGATCGTGCTGCATGACATCAACATGGCCGCCCGTTTCTGCGACCGTATCCATGCGCTCAAGGGCGGCATCGTCGCCGCAAGCGGCACGCCCGCCGAGATCCTGCAACGCGACGCGCTGGAAAACATCTACGGCATCGCCATGGACGTGATGCCCCACCCGGCGCTCAGCATACCGCTCGCCTATGTCTCCTGAACATCACGGTCGGCCGGGGGTGCGGCGCCGGGCGCTGCTGAAGATAATGGCGGGTGCGGCAGCCCTGCCCGCCCAGATGACTGCACTGCCAGCCCGGGCAGAAGGCGTGCCGACGAAGATCGTCAGCCTCGATTACGGCCTCGCCTCGACCATGCTGTCGCTCGGCGTCACACCGGCTGCCGTCGCGTCACTCGCCGATTGGGGCAGGTGGATGGTCGAACCGGAAATGCCGGCAAGCGTCATCGACCTCGGCAACTCGTGGGAAGTCAACTTCGAGATCCTCGCCGCGCTGAAGCCCGACCTGATACTCACCACGCCATACCTCGACGCGCTCCTGCCCAGGCTCGAGGCGACGGCACCGGTGCTGCGGCTGGAAATCTTCACGCCTGAAACCGGGGAAATCCTGCCGGCTGCGATCGCTGCCACCCGCAAGCTTGCCGCCGCTATCGGTCGGGTGGACGAAGGCGAGCGCTTTCTTGCCGGGGCGGAAGCACTCTTCGCCGATTGCCGCCGCAGACTTGAACCACTGTCGCCACCGCCTCTTGCTCTGGTCAGCTTCATGGATGCCCGCCACGCCCGCATCTATGGCCCACCCGGCCTGTTCGATAATGTGCTGCAGAAGATCGGCATCGAGAACGCCTGGAAAGAGAAATCGAACTACTGGGGTTTCCAGACCATCGGTATCGAGGAACTGTCGCGGATCACCGATCCGCGGGCCCGGCTGATCGCATTCGAACCGCTTCCCGGAGATGTTTTGCCGAAGCTCGACCAAAGCCAGCTCTGGCAGGCGCTGCCCTTTGCCCGGCCCGGACATTTCTCGGTCGTGCCCCCTGCCCTGATGTTCGGCATGGTCAACGAGGCCACCCGCTTCGCCTCTATCATAACCCGCGAACTGGAATCCGGCTCATGACCGGGACATCCACGAGACTTTCCCTCGGGCCGGCGATCGTGACGCTTGCGATGGCGCTGCTGGCGGCGACCATCGCCTGGCTGCAGGTCGCGCCCGCCCTCGAAGCCGCACCCGCAGCCGGCTATGATGTGCCGCGCATGGTGCTCCTCTATTCCACCCTGCCCCGCATGGCGACCGCGCTGCTGGCCGGCGCGGCGCTTGCGCTTTCCGGCGCGCTCTTCCAGCAGGTGTTGCGCAATCCGCTGGCTTCGCCGACGACGCTCGGCATTTCGGCCGGTGCGAACCTGGCGCTTGCCATCGCAACCCTGTTTGCCCCTGCCCTGCTCGGTTTCGGCCGCGACCTCGTTGCTATCACCGGCAGCGGAATCGCAGCAGCGCTCGTCTTCCTGCTCGGTGCGCGCCGGGGGTTCTCTCCCTTCTCGCTGGTGCTCTCCGGCCTCGTCATAAGCCTGTGGTGCGGTGCGCTCTCGGCAATCCTGATGCTGCTCAACGAGCGCTATCTCATCAGCCTGTTCATCTGGGGTTCCGGATCGCTGTCCCAGCAGAGTTGGTCCATTCCGCTTTCGCTGCTGCCGAAAATCGGCGCCATCGCACTGCTTTCGGCGCTGATCATCCGGCCGCTTTCGCTGCTGGAGCTTGGCGAGGCCGGCGCATCCGCACTTGGCCTGCGCATCGCGCAACTGCGTTTCATCGCCGTTGCCGCAGCCGTGACGCTTGCGGCCTTCGTCACCAGCGCCGTCGGCGTCATCGGCTTCATCGGTCTGGTCGCACCGACCATCGCCAGACTTTCCGGCGCAAGACGCCCGGCCGAAATCCTGGTGTGGTCGACATTGATGGGTGCATCGCTCCTGTGGTTTGCCGATAGCGGGGTACAATATCTGGCAGGCGCCATGGCCGACTTCCTGCCGACGGGAGCCGTGACCGCGGTGTTCGGCTCCCCCCTGCTTCTCCTGCTCTTGCCGCGACTAAAGACCCGCCACCGGATCCTGCAGGGACGAACGCAGCATGCCGGCAGGCTGGCCATCGGCTCCAAGGCGCTTCCGCTGGCGATCACCGCCGTCATACTGGCGGTGCTGGTCGCCCTGTTCATCGGCCGCGCGATCGACGGGACCTGGGCCTTGCCCGACGCCTCCATCGCAAGCGAGATTCTAGGACTGAGAACGCCAAGGGTCTTCGCAGCACTCGCCTCTGGCGCCATGCTCGCCGTTGCCGGCGTCATCCTGCAGCGCCTCACCGGCAACGAGATGGCAAGCCCGGAGGTTCTCGGCATCAGCGCCGGAGCCACCTTCGGCGTCACCATTGCCGTCTTTGCGATCGCCGCTCCGGGCCTCACCAGCCAGCTCGGCTTTGCCGCCTTCGGCGCCCTGGTCGTCCTCGCGGTAATCTTCGCCTTCTCCGTCCGCTCGGGCCTCGCCCCGGAAAGAGTTCTGCTCGCCGGTATCGCGCTCAGCGCCATGGTCGATGCCGTCGTCGGCATCCTGACGGCGAGCGGCGATCCCCGTTCCTTTTTCCTGATGCGCTGGATGAGCGGCTCGACCTACACCATTGATGGCATCACCGCGATCACCGCCTCGGTCGCCGCGGTGATCCTTATCGCAACGGCATTCTCAACGCGGCGCTGGCTGAATATCCTACCACTCGGGCCGCAGGCGGCAACCGCCGTCGGTCTGCCGCTCACACCCTCCAGACTGGCGCTGTTCGGCCTTGCCGGACTGCTGAGCGCCGCGGCAACGCTAAGCGTCGGCCCCTTGAGCTTCATCGGCCTGATGGCCCCGCATCTGGCGCGCGAAGCAGGCCTTGTGCGCGCATTGCCCCAGATGGCGGGCGCGGCTGCGATCGGCGGCGGGCTGATGGTGCTGGCCGACTGGGTGGGACGCACCGTAGTCTTCCCTTACGCCATACCGGCAGGGCTGGTTTCGGCACTGGTCGGCGCACCCTTCCTGATGCTGATGCTGAGACGGAAAGCCTGAGAGGTCAGTTGCGGCCCTGTGGCAGGGGGCAGACCATGCCGCAGCCGGCAATGCCCGGCAGCGCATAGCGCAGGCAGCAGACCCGGCGACGGTCGATGGTTTCGCCACCCTGCCCGCATTCCTGCCGGATCATGCCATGCATCGGGTTCTTCCAGCCATCCGGCCATAACGGATCATCAAGCAGCGCCCTGCCCTCAACGGCAAGCGCCGGATCGGTGAGCCGCCCGACTTCCCCGACAATCCAGCCGAGATAGCCGGCTGCATTCGCCCAGATGAGCTTGCGGCTGACACCGGCCTGCGCGGCGATGGCGTCGATCAACGGCTCCGCATGCTCGCGGACGACATCGGAAAAGGCGTCATACACGCTGGCCCCCTCGTCCTCTCGCCCCCAGTCGGAAAGCACGAAGGCTCGCGGTTCGCCGCTCCTGGCGTCCACGGCAAGGCTCAGGCGATCGAGACGGAGCGGCAGGACGCGCCGCAGCTCCAGCCAGGAAACGGCAGCCCCGATCATCAGGGTGCTGAAGTAATACATGGTCCACATGGAGACCACAGCCCGCCGGTCGCCATCCCCGTAACGAAGGGCGTAGCTGTCGATGAGACGGGAGAATGTTTCCTCGCTTGTCAGCGTCCGACAGCTCAGGACTTCGGTATCATCAGGTGCGTGCGAGACGAACTTGCCGGTGCAATAGACGTATTTCGCCCCGGTCTTCCGCGCCAGCATATCGGCAAAATCGACGATACCGGCCACGTCCTTCGACGCGGCCGGATGATCGATCACCGGTTTTTCGCTGGCGGCGTCCGGGTTCACGGCCTCACCAGGTGTATTTCAGCGTGCCGACGACCTTGCGGCGGTCGCCATAATAGCAGGTGCCGTAGTAGCAGGTCGTCTGATACTCGCGGTCGAACAGGTTGGTCGCGTTGACGGCAAGGCTCAGATTGTCCGTCACCTTGTACTTAACAGCAGCATCGACCACCGTGTAGCTGTCAATCGATACGGTGTTGGCCGCATCGCCGTAGGTCTGGCCGACATAGCGTATACCGCCGCCAAGCGTCAGGTCGCCACGGAAACCATCACCGGGAATGGTGTAGTCGAGCCAGGCGGAAGCGATATGCTCAGGCACGCGGTCCGGCCGGTTGCCCGCATTGCCGCTGGTGCCGTCCTCCATGATTTCGCCGTCCCAGTAGGAATAGGCGAGCGTGAGATTGAGGCGCTCGTTCAGCGCCATCTTGCCTTCAAGCTCGATGCCGCGCACCCGAACCTCGCCGATCTGCCGCTGTTCGACAGGTGAGATGTAGGTAGGCACGTTGCTCTGGGTCAGGTCGAAGAAAGCGAGCGTGAAGAGCGCATCGAAACTCTCGGGACGATACTTGATGCCGACCTCGTACTGGGTGCCTTCCTGCGCCTTCAGCGAACCATCCACCGCATAGCCATTGGCATTCGGAGCCACCAGCGGCTGGAACGATTCCGAATAATTGGCGTAAACGGCAAGTTCCGGATTGATCTTGTAGGTAAGACCGACGCGCGAAGTGAAGGCCTTTGCCGTGTCGTCGTCCTGCAGGCCGGTATCGAGATAATCGGCCACGGTGTTGACGTAGTCATAGCGACCACCGAGCGTGAGGATCCAGCGATCGTCGAAGGTCAGCTGTTCCTGTGCGTAGATGCCGAGCGCCTTCTGCTTCACGCGCCAGTCGACATAAGGTCCGAGCGTGATGCAGCTTCTGCCGCAATAAACGGGGTTGTAGATATCGATCCCCGGCACCGTGCCGATGTCGATATCTTCCCGCGTGTTGTCATAGGTGTAGTCGAGACCGACCAGCGTCTTGCTGTCGAACGCCTGCCAGCTCGTATCGTACTGGAGCTGGTTGTCGATCGTGAAGCGATAGCCGCTGCTATAGACCTGAAACGCCGTGCGATCATCGGCCGGATCGGTCGTGCCTCCATAGACCTGCTCGTAATCGAGATCGGTATGGCTGTAGCGGGCGTTCTGACGGAAGGTCAGGCCGTTATCGAACTCATGCTCGAACTGATAGCCGAGATCCGTCTGGGTCGTATTGAACTTGTTGTAATCGGGCTCGCCCAGGAAGGTATCGAGGTCGATATCGACACCTTCGAAGAAGCCATAGGACAGGCTGCTGTCACGCTTCGAATAATCCGTGAGGATGGTGAGCGAGGTGCCTTCCTCGGGCTTGATGGTCAGGGCCGGCGCGATATAGAGCCGGTCGTCCTTGGAATAATCGTAATTGCTCGCCGCATCCTGCCACTTGCCCGTGAAGCGGTAGCTCCAGACGTCACTGTCGCCGATCGGACCGCCGAAATCGGTGCCCGTCTCGATGTGTTCGTCGCCGAAGGTCGTGTAGACCTCCGCGTGGAACTCGTCCTGCGGGCGCTTGGTGATGGAATTGACCAGACCGCCGGGGCCATTGAGGCCGAACAGCGTCGATGTCGAGCCCTTGAGCACCTCGACGCGCTGCAGACCATAAGGCTCGAGGCGGCTTGCGGTAAACCATGCCGGAATGCGCGCGGGGAGGCCATCACGATAGCTGCCGAGCGCCGTCTGGTCGAAGCCGCGAATGCGAAGATAATCGTAGCGATCGTCCGAGCCGAATTCATCGACGAGGACGCCGGCCGTATAGGAAACCGCCTGCTGAATGCTATCGACGCCGCGGGTCTCCATTTCCTTCTGCGTCACGACCGAAACGGAAGCCGGCGTGTCGATGATGGCAGTGCCGGTTTTCGTGCCCGTCGCCGACTCGGTGGCGACCACCGTCGCATCCGGACCGATGGGCCGTTCCTGCTTTCCGGTGACGACGATGGGCTTCAGCTCGGTGGATGCCTCCTGGGTGGCGTCCTGTGCGATTGCGCCACCCGCGGCTGCGAGCAGCGAAAACGTCGCTGCGCCCGCAAGAACGGTTTTGCGCCTCGCGACCGACGCTTTTCCGGTTAAACCCGTTTCGACCGCCGGTTGATCATTCCGCCACTTCATAGACCTCTCCTGTTCATGTCCGTCCACAGGCTCGCTGCGGGCTGCCCCCAACGCGTTGCGAACGAGTGGACACTACAAAGTGAACAAAAGGAGTCAACTTTAAACTTGATAAAAAAGGAAGAGATTAACACCTCTTCCCTTCATTGAAGCGGTATCAGCCGGCCGAAACCGCATCATCATAGGCGACTACCGTCTTGACCGCCCGTTCAGCGACGGTGGCAGCATCGTATCCCGGCTTGTAGAGGCTGGACCCAAGCCCGAAGCAGGTCACGCCGACCTTGAGATAGGCAGCGAAATCCGTTTCCGAAACGCCACCGACGGCACCGATCGGCAGGCCGGCCGGCAGGATAGCGCGGATGGCGTTGATGCCCTGCGCGCCCAGCACGCTGGCCGGGAAGAACTTGAGCGCCGCAGCACCGGACTTGGCAGCGAGAAGCGCCTCGGTGGGCGTGAAAACGCCCGGCATGGTGACCATGCCATGACCGACCGCGCGACGAATGACATCCGGCTCGACATTGGGGGTGACGAGAAGATTACCGCCCGCATCGGCGAGGCGATCGACATTGGCGACATCGAGCACCGTTCCGGCACCGATCAGGCAGGACACCGGAGCGCGCTTGCGTGCTTTTTCGATCGATACGAAGGGATCGGGCGAATTCAGCGGCACCTCTATTGCCTCGAATCCGGCTTCAAGCAGCACATCGACGATCGGTTCGATCTCATCCGGCCTGACGCCGCGCAGGATCGCGACCAGATTGCGCTTGAGCTGAGGCCAGGCGACTGCGGAAGATGTCATGACGGGATACTCCTTCAGGAGACGGAAACGAGGCAGCGGGCGGCTGCAAACAGGCCCTTGCGGACGAGTTCACCGCCATCGAGCGCCACGGCGCCGATGCCGGACAGGGCAAGCGCCTTGGTGTAGAGGCTGGCGAGCGCTCCGGTGCCGATGATATGGACATCGCCGGCCGGCGCGTAGCGGCGGCGCATGGCGGCCACTTCCGCACCGATCAGCAGACCGGAAAGACGTGCGGCGGCGGCAGTGCCATCCGCTGTCCCGAGCAGGCCTTCGGCGCGGATCGAGAAAAGACGGGTCGTCAGTGAGAAATGCGGATTGGCAGCCTCAGAAACGCCTGCTGCAAAGGCCGGATGATCGGCTTCGGCGCGCGCGTCTTCCGGCACGGAAAGACGCAGGATCGACTGGCGACTCAGGAGCTGGAAGAGTTCACCCGTCATGGCCGTGGTGAAACCACGAACGGTTCCGGCATCAAGCTCCGCCCATTTGGAATGGGTACCCGGCAAGCAGAAGAGGCCGCTTGAAATGCCGGATTCGATGGCGCCGGCAAGCTGGGTTTCTTCGCCGCGCATGACATCCTCGGCGCCAACTGTGCGCTGGCAAACGCCGGGAAGGATGAACACGCCGCGGCCGGAATGCTCCGGCGTGACGGCATGACGGAAAAGACCATCGAGGGATGCCGGCGTTTCGACATAGGCTGCTTCCAGCCAGCCGCTGCGGGCTCCTGCCATACCGGCAATCACCACAGGCAGGTTTGCAGGCGCGGAAAGCGCCTGCAGATGTTCTTCAAGAACGGAACCGAAACGATCCCGTTCGAGGCGACCCATGCCGTCATCCGATTGACGTTCTGCGAGAACCACGCCCCCGGCATCCACGAGCCAGAGGCGGAAATTGCTGGTTCCCCAGTCGACGAGGGCGGCAAACGGTGAGCCGATCATGGATGCAGGCCCTTCTTCTTAACGCAGGTCTTCGGGCAGAAGGGCGGCCGGGATATCCTGATAGCAGACCGGACGGAGGAACCGGCGGATCGCCATCGTGCCGACCGAGGTCGCGCCGAAATTGGTGGAAGCCGGATAGGGACCGCCATGCACCATGGCATCGGCAACCTCGACACCCGTCGGGAAACCGTTCGCCAGAATGCGGCCGGCCTTGCGCTCGAGCACGGGCAACAGACGGCTTGCGACCGGTTCGTCGCCGGCATCGAGCTGCAGCGTCGCAGTGAGCTGCCCCTCGAGGCTGCGGGCGATCGTCACCATTTCGTCGGCGTCCCTGGCAGTCACGATGATGCCGAGCGGGCCGAAGACTTCCTCGCCGAGTTCGTGGTTCGCCAGCCAGTTTTCGCCCGTCGTCTGGAACAGGTAAGGCTTGGCATTGCGCAGGTCGCAGGTCGAGGTGAGCACGGAGCGGACGTTCTCGACTGCCGCGATGCGGGCAGCACCCTTGCGATAGGCATCGGCAATGCCGTCCGTCAGCATGGTCTGTGCACCAACCTGGGCAAGGGCCTCCTCAGCGGTCGCAGTGAAGGCATCAGCGTTACCGCCTTCGGTCACCACGACGATGCCCGGATTGGTGCAGAACTGACCGGCGCCGTTGGTAAGAGACGCGACCCAGCCCTTGGCAATTGCTTCGCCACGGGCAGCAACAGCCTCGGGAAGCAGGAACATCGGGTTGACAGAGCCAAGCTCGCCGAAGAACGGGATCGGCTCGGGGCGACGGGCGCAGAGATCGAAGAGCGCACGGCCGGCACCAAGCGACCCGGTAAAGCCGACCGCCTTGATCAGCGGATGCTGGACGAGTGCGGTGCCGACTTCGCGGCTTCCACCCTGGACGAGCGAGAAGACACCCGGATGTACGCCGGTACGCTTGATCGCCGCATCGATGGCCTGTGCGACGATTTCGGCCGTACCGGGATGGGCTTCGTGACCCTTGACCACAACCGGGCAGCCGGCTGCGAGCGCCGACGCAGTGTCGCCACCGGCCGTCGAAAAGGCAAGCGGGAAGTTGGAAGCGCCGAACACGCCGACCGGACCGATCGGGCGCTGGACCAGCTTCAGGTCAGGACGCGGCAGCGGCTTGCGATCCGGCAGCGCCTCGTCATGGCGGCGGTCGAGATAATCGCCCTTGCGGATATGGGCGGCAAACAGACGAAGCTGGCCGACGGTACGGCCACGTTCGCCGATCAGGCGGGCTTCCGGCAGGCCGCTTTCCTGCGAACCGATCTCGGTGATCGCGTCACCGCGCGCATCGATTTCCTCGGCGATAGCCTCAAGAAAGGCAGCGCGCGATTCGCGGCTGGAATAGCCATAGGTTTCGAAGGCTTCCTCGGCAGCCTTTACCGCCTGATCGACCAGAGCGGTCGAGCCGACGGAAAAGGAACGTACGGGGCCGGTAGCCGGCGAAGAGTCAAAGGTTTCGGAACCTGCAATCCAGTTGCCTGCGATCAGGTGCTTTCCGTTCAGTGTATAGGCCAAGATAGGGCCTCCTCGTTTTGATCAATCCTCGAAGGGAGCGACGACCTTCCGTTCGCCGCAGAGGAAGGCATCCGCCACGAGTCTCAACGGTTGGTAGTCGGTATCGCTTTCACGCGCGCGGATGAGTGCGCCGAAGCGCTCGTAGATTCCGGCATATTCCCGATCGGGACCTGCCGTATGGAGCGCATCCCCGATATAGAGTTCCGAACCGCCCTTTGAAAGGCGTAAAGAGCCCCGATTGGTCTCGATCGTGATATCCCAGGTCTGCGGACCCTCCTGGCGCCAGTCGAATTCGGCACTGACGGGAGCGCCATCGACGGTGCGCATGGCAATCGAGGCGGCAATCGGCTGCTTTTTGTTTTCCGGGAACTCCAGCGTCGAGCGTTCGACAAGGATCGGACCTGGTACGACCGCAGTCAGGATCGACAACGCGTTGATGCCCGGATCGAACACGCCGAAACCGCCCGGCTCCCAGATCCACGCCTGACCGGGATGCCAGCGGCGGACGTCTTCCTTCCACACGATGGACACGGTCCTGATGGTCTTGTCCGAAAGCCAGAGCCGCGCCGGCTCGACGCCGAGCGCAAAGCGCGAGTGCCAGGTGGCGAAAAGCGTCACGCCCGCTTCGGCGGCAAGCGCGCTCAGCGCTTCCGCTTCACCGAGCGTGGTTGCCGGCGGCTTTTCCATCAGGACATCGCGGCCGGCGGCAATCGCCTTCTTCGCCATGTCGAAGCGGACTTCCGGCGGCGTGCAGAGCGATACGACCTTCACATCCGGACGGGCGGCGAGAAAGGCATCGAAGTTTTCGAAGTTCTCGATGCCATCGACCTTGCCGTGCCGGCTGACGGCGGCGGCGAGCTCGAAATCCGGCCCCCCGGCAATCGAGGGAATGTGCTGGTCGCGGGCAATCTTGCCGACGCCCACGAGCGCCAGCGGAATACGCTTCGTCATGGGTCTCTCCTCAGTGCGAATCCTTGCCGACGGCGCTGCCGCGACAACCCTTCAGGAAGTCGAAGTCGGCGCCGGTATCAGCACCTTCGACGTGATCGTGGAAGAGACGCTCGTAACCGCCATTCGGGGCTTCCGAGGCCGGACGCCATGCGGCAAGCCGGCGCTGCAGCTCGTCATCCGGAATGTCGAGATGGACGCGGCGATTGGCGACGTCGATCTCGATCATGTCGCCATTGCGAACCACGGCGAGCGGACCGCCGACAGCGGCTTCCGGCGAGGTATGCAGGAGGACGGTGCCATAGGCCGTGCCGGACATGCGGGCATCCGAGATGCGCACCATGTCGGTGATGCCCTTGCGCAGAACCTTGGGCGGCAGGCCCATGTTGCCGACCTCGGCCATGCCGGGATAGCCGCGCGGGCCACAGTACTTCATGACCATGACGCAGTTTTCGTCGATGTCGAGCGCTTCGTCGTTGATCTTCGCCTTGTAGTCGTCGATGTCCTCGAACACGACGGCGCGACCGCGATGCTGCATCAGATGCTCGGATGCGGCAGACGGCTTCAGCACACAGCCCTTCGGAGCAAGGTTACCCTTGAGCACGGCAATGCCGCCATGCTGGGTCAGGGCCTTTTCGACCGGACGGATGACGTCCTCGTTCCAGTTGCGAACGTCCTTGACCTCATCCCAGATCGGGCCGCCGGAAACGGTCAGCGCGTCCTTGTTGAGCTTGCCGGAATCGCCGAGCATCTTCAGGACGACCGGCAGGCCGCCGGCATAGAAGAACTCCTCCATCAGATACTCGCCCGACGGCATCAGGTTGACGATGGTCGGGATCTCGCGACCGAGGCGATCCCAGTCGTCGAGCGAGAGATCGATTCCGGTACGACCGGCAATGGCAAGAAGGTGCACGACCGCATTGGTCGAGCCGCCTATGGCACCGTTGGTGCGGATGGCGTTTTCGAAGGCAGCCTTGGTCAGGATGTCGGAAGGCTTCAGGTCGTCCTTCACCATCTGTACGATGCGACGGCCGGAAAGCTGCGCCATTACGCGACGACGGCTGTCGACAGCCGGAATAGCGGCATTGCCAGAAAGCGTCATGCCGAGCGATTCCATCATCGACGCCATGGTCGAGGCTGTGCCCATCGTGTTGCAGGTACCGGTGGAGCGCGACATCGAGGCTTCGGCCTCCAGGAATTCCTCCTGGGTCATCTCGCCAGCCTTCACGGCTTCGGAGAATTTCCACAGATGCGTGCCGGAACCGACGCGCTCGCCGCGGAAGTAACCGTTGAGCATCGGACCGCCGGAAACCATGATCGCCGGCAAGTCGACGGATGCGGCACCCATCAGCAGCGACGGCGTGGTCTTGTCACAGCCGACGAGAAGCACGACGCCATCCAAAGGCTGGCCGCGGATGGTTTCCTCAACCGCCAGAGCCGCAAGGTTGCGGTACATCATCGCCGTCGGGCGATAGGTGTTTTCCGAAGCGGAGAAGACAGGCACTTCAAGCGGGAAACCGCCGGCCTCCCAGACACCCGCCTTGACCTTCTCCGCCAGTTCGCGAAGGTGGCCGTTGCAGGGCGTGAGGTCCGACCACGTGTTGAGGATGCCGATCACCGGACGTCCGTCGAACAGGTCGTGCGGGTAACCCTGGTTCTTCAGCCAGCCGCGGTGATAGATATTGTCACGCGAGTTGCCGCCGTACCATTCCTGGGATCTCAGTTTGCGTGGCCAAGCTGCCGGTTTGAAAGCGCTCATGGCTTGTCTCGATTCTGTTTGGTCGAAGGGCGGGCGGCTCATGCCGCCCGATTTTGTCCGGAGGCCGCTCTCAGAGGGCCTTGACCGCCGGCGTCTGCTCGGCCGCGGTCTTCAGGGGATTGCTGAGCGCAAGCCCGAACTGGGTCGCGCTGACTTCGAACACGTCGCCGTCCTGCGTCTTGATGCCGTCGGCGAAGGAAAGCGTCGCCGTGCCGAACATATGCACGTGCAGGTCGCCCGGCTGACGGAAGAGGTCGTATTTGAAGTGGTGGTATTCGAGGTTGGCGATGGTATGGGACATGTTGCCTTCACCCGAGAGGAAGGGCTTTTCCCAGATCACCTTGCCGTCGCGCAGGATGCGCGAGGCGCCCGTCACGTGTTCCGGCAGTTCACCCACCAGCAGTTCCGGACCGAAAGAGGCCGGACGCAGCTTGGAATGGGCGAGATAGAGGTAGTTGATCTTTTCCGTGACGTGGTCGGAAAACTCGTTCGCCAGCGAGAAGCCGATGCGGAACGCCGTGCCGTCCTCGCCCATCAGGTAGAAGCCTGCAATCTCCGGCTCTTCGCCGCCATCGAGCGCGAAGGAGGGCGATACGAGGGCTTCGCCGGGGGCGATCGCATTGACACCGGTTCCCTTGTAGAACCATTCCGGCTGCACCCCGGTTTCGCCCGACTTCGGCTTGCCGCCCTCGATGCCCATGCGGAACATCTTCATCGAGTCGCTCATGCCGGTGGTATCGGCATGCATGCTGTCGCGGGCAGAAGCCGAACCCGTGTGGGTCAGGCCCGTGCCGGTGAGGAACATATGAGCGGGATCCGGATGACGGACAGGACAATCGAGCTTGCCGCCCGCAGCAAGTGCCGCGAGATCGACGGCATCGCCGGCACCCTGGCGCTCGATAAGGGCTGCAATCGAGATCCCCGACGAGATGGCGGCTTTCGCCAGTTCGTAGGTGGATGCGAAGCCCGGAACGAGGCGCGCAGCGTCTCCCTGGCGGCAGATTACCCCACCACCCATCAATTGCGACAGATACATGGCCTTTACCTCAGACTGCTTTGTTCTTGTTGTAGACGTCGAAGAACACGGCAGCGAGCAGCACCAAGCCCTTGATGAGCTGCTGGTAGTCGATACCGATACCCATGATCGACATGCCGTTGTTCATGACGCCCATGATGAAGGCGCCGATAACGGCACCCGTGATCTTGCCAACGCCACCCGAAGCCGACGCGCCGCCGATGAAGCAGGCCGCGATGACGTCGAGTTCGAAGCCGACGCCAGCCTTCGGGGTCGCCGAGTTCAGGCGGGCCGCGATGATCATGCCGGCAAGAGCCGCCAGCACGCCCATGTTGACGAAGGTGTAGAAGGTCAGCCGCTCGGTGTTGATGCCCGAGAGCTTCGCAGCCTTCTCGTTGCCGCCCATCGCGTAGATGCGACGGCCGATGGTCGTACGGGTGGTGACGAAGGAATAGACCGCGATCAGCACGCCCATGACCACCAGAACGTTCGGCAGGCCGCGATAGGTCGCGAGCTGGTAGCCGAGGAACACGGCGACGACGCTGATGATCAGCATCTGTGCAGCGAAGAACACGAAAGGCTCGTTCGGCGTGCCGTGACGATCGTTGACCTGGCGCTCACGCATGCCGGAATAGATGGCGAGCGCGACGAGAACGAGAACGACGATCAGCGCGACATAGTTCTGTATAACGCTCGTTGCCGGATCCGTGAACGACAGGAAGTCCGGGATGAAGCCCGTGGACAACATCTGGAATTCCTTCGGGAACGGACCGATCGGACGTCCTTCGAGCACGACATAGGTCAGACCGCGGAAAACCAGCATGCCCGCCAGCGTCACGATGAAGGACGGGATCTTCTGGTATGCTACCCAGTAGCCCTGGGCGGCGCCCATGGCTGCGCCGAGGATCAGGCAGAGCGGCACGACCAGCGAGAAATGCCAGCCCCATTTCACCAGCATGATCGCCGATATGCCGCCGATGAAGGCGACGATCGAACCGACCGACAGGTCGATATGGCCCGCCACGATGATCAGCAGCATGCCCAGCGCCATGATGACGATGAAGGAGTTCTGCAGAACCAGATTGGTGATATTGACGGGGCGGAACAGTACGCCGCCGGTCATGTACTGGAAGAACAGCATGATGACCACGAGGGCCAGAAGCAGGCCGTATTCGCGGATGTTCTTCCTGAGGTAATCGCTGACGGAAACTTTCGGGGTTTCGGTTCTTGTGTCGATTGCCATTAGTGTTTCTCCCCCGAGCGCATGATGGCACGCATGATGGTTTCCTGGCTCGCCTCTTTCTTCGAAAGCTCGGCGACGATCCGGCCTTCGTTCATCACGTAGATGCGGTCACAGGTTCCCAGAAGCTCCGGCATCTCAGACGAGATCATCAGGATGCCTTTGCCTTCTGCGGCCAGCTGGTTGATGATGGTGTAGATTTCGTATTTAGCACCGATGTCGATACCGCGGGTCGGCTCGTCGAGGATAAGCACCTCGGGATTGGTGAAGAGCCACTTCGACAGCACGACCTTCTGCTGGTTGCCGCCCGACAGGTTGACGGTTTCCTGATAGATCGAGTGAGAACGGATGCGCAGCTTGGTGCGGTAGTCCGACGCGATCGAGGCTTCCTTGCGGTCGTCGATCACGCCATTCGCGGAAACCGCCCGCAGGTTTGCAAGCGTGGTGTTTTCCTTGATGTTGCTGTTCAACACGAGGCCGAGATGCTTTCGGTCCTCGGTGACATAGGCGAGACCGGCATCGATCGCCCGCGGGATCGTGCTGACGTCGACCGCCTTGCCGTTCATCAACACGTCGCCGGTGATCTTGTGACCCCAGGAGCGTCCGAAAAGGCTCATCGCGGTTTCGGTACGACCCGCGCCCATCAGGCCGGCAATGCCGACGACTTCGCCCGCGCGTACGTTGAAATTGACATCGTGCAGGAATTTACGGTCGCGGTGGTTCTGGTGATAGACGTTCCAGTTCTTCACCTCGAGCAGTGTTTCGCCGATCTTCGGCTCCCGCGGCGGATAGCGATCTTCCATCGCGCGGCCGACCATGCCGTTGATGATGCGGTCTTCGCTGATATCGCCGGTGTGACAGTCGAGCGTCTCGACCGTGCCGCCATCGCGCAGAATGGTGATCTGGTCGGCGACCTTGCGGATCTCGTTCAGCTTGTGGGAAATGATGATCGACGTCATGCCCTGCTTGCGGAATTCCATCAAGAGGTTGAGCAGGGCGTCGGAATCGGTCTCGTTGAGCGAGGCGGTCGGCTCGTCGAGAATGAGCAGGCGCACCTTCTTGGAAAGCGCCTTGGCGATTTCCACCAGCTGCTGCTTGCCGACGCCGATATCGGTGATCAGCGTTGTAGGCGAATCCTTCAGGCCGACCTTGGAAAGCAGTTCCTGGGTACGGGAAAAGGTCTCGGCCCAGCGGATGACGCCATTGGTCGCGACTTCGTTTCCGAGGAAGATGTTTTCGGCAATCGACAGCAGCGGCACGAGCGCCAGCTCCTGGTGAATGATGATGATGCCGAGCTCTTCACTATCGGAAATCGTGGAAAAATGACGGACCGTGCCGTCGAAATGAATTTCGCCTTCATAAGTGCCGGCCGGATAGACGCCGCTGAGCACCTTCATGAGGGTAGACTTGCCGGCACCGTTTTCACCGACCAGAGCGTGGATTTCGCCTTCGCGGACCTTGAGATTGACGTTGTTCAGGGCCTTCACGCCCGGAAACGTCTTGGTGATGCCACGCATCTCGAGAATGATATTATTCATGTGCAGAATTCCAGCGCGGCTGCGGCAATCAAGGCCGGCCAAAAGCGCAAGCTCCCTCAATGCGACGGGAAAGGGGTCCGCGACTGATCGCGGACCCGGCATATTCTAAAGGATCAGTTGCCGATCTGGTCGGCCGTGTAGTAGCCGGAAGAGATCATGACGTCCTTGACGTTGCTCTTGTCGACTGCAACCGGCTTCAGCAGGTAGGACGGAACGACCTTGACACCGTTGTTGTAGGTCTTCGTGTCGTTCACTTCCGGCTCCTTGCCGTCCATGATGGACTCAACCATTTGCACGGCAACCTTGGCCAGTTCGCGGGTGTCCTTGAACACGGTCGAGTACTGCTCGTCTGCGAGGATCGACTTGACAGACGGCAGCTCGGCGTCCTGACCGGTCACAACCGGCATGACCATGTCGCCCGAACCGTAGCCGACGCCCTTGAGAGCGGACAGGATACCGATCGACAGACCGTCATAGGGAGACAGAACGCCGTTGACCTTGGCGTCGGTATAGGTCGAGGACAGCAGGTTTTCCATGCGGGCCTGGGCGACCGTGCCGTCCCAACGCAGCGTGCCGACCTGCTCCATGCCGGTCTGGCCCGACTTGATGACGATGTCGCCGCTGTCGATCAGGGGCTGCAGGACGGACATTGCGCCGTCGTAGAAGAAGAAGGCGTTGTTATCATCCGGCGAACCGCCGAACAGTTCGACGTTCCACGGCTTGGTGTCGGCGAACTTCGCCTTCAGGCCGTTGACCAGGCTGGTAGCCTGAAGAACGCCGACCTGGAAGTTGTCGAAGGTTGCGTAATAGTCGACATTGGCGCTCTCACGAATGAGGCGGTCATAGGCAATGACCTTCACGCCGGATTCGCCGGCCTTCTGAAGGATATCCGAGAGCGTCGTACCGTCGATCGCGCCGATTACGAGAACCTTGGCACCCTTGGTGACCATGTTTTCGATCTGAGCGAGCTGATTGGGAATATCGTCATCGGCAAATTGCAGGTCCGGCGTGAAGCCGGCTTCTTTGAACAGCTTTTCCATGGTCTCGCCGTCCGAGATCCAGCGCGTCGAAGTCTTCGTCGGCATCGAGATACCGACTACGCCCTTCGTTTATGCGAATGCCGACGACGCGAATACGGCAACGCCGATAGCGACAGACGCAATAAGACTGCTGATTTTCTTCATGGATTCCTCCCTTGGCTGATCGTCCGGCCCCAGCTCCTTCTGGCAACCGTCCATTGCTAGAACCGGCGCTCGCACAAGCGGCCCCCGATCTCAGGCGAGTCTTAACGGCTCGGACATATCGATCAAATGAATTATTTGACTTTCTTCATATCATAATTGATATGTCCACCATGTCCGATATCATCGCCAACCGGCTGTTACCCAAGCACTTCAATCTCGTCCGGGCCATCGTCGATCTCGGACAGCTGAGCCTTGCCGCCAACTCGCTCGCGCTCACCCAGCCCGCCGCATCCCGCATGCTCTCGGAAATCGAGCATATCGTCGGCAGCCCGCTCTTCAGCCGTACTCCAAAGGGAATGGAACCGACCGCAGTCGGCCGGGCCCTGGCGCTGAGAGCGCAGAACCTGCTGATGGAGATCCGCGAGGCGGCCCGCGAGGTCGAGGCGATCAAGCGCGGCCTTTCCGGTACCGTGCGCATAGGCGCGGTGACGGGCGGCGCCGTCGGCTACGTCGTTCCGGCAATCGACGTGCTGAAGGCGGAAGCCGAAACGGCGGACATCCATGTCGACGTCGCGCCCAGCGGGCCGTTGATTGCCGATCTCATGGCCGGCCATCTCGATTTCGTCCTCGGGCGCATTCCCGGCGGCATCGATGCCCGCCAGTTCTCGATACAGGCGTCACTATCCGAGGAAGTCGATCTTCTGGTGCACCAGCGCCACCCGCTGGCCAACGCCGAGCACCTGACTTTTGCCGACCTCGTGCATTTTCCCTGGGCGATGCAGGCCCCCGGCGCGCCGATGCGTCAAGCCGTGGAGGAGGCGTTTCTGGAACAGGGTGCGCCGATCCCCTTCAACATCGTCAACACCACCTCGCTACTCGTCATGATCGCCATGCTCGCATCCTCGAATGCGATCGCGCCGATGTCGCGTGAAGTCTCCGACCTCCTCTGTCGACAGACCACCGGCGCGGGTCTCTGTCAGCTCGACATAAGGGCGCCGATCAGCGTGGCGCCCTATCACCTGATCAGCATGGCCGGAAAACGCATGTCGCCCGTCGCGCTGAGACTGCGTGACCTGCTGCTGGCGGAATTCGCGAGCCGCCACAGGATATGGATCTGACCGTTTTCTGACGCGGCAGTCGCCACCGAATGGGCAGCGAAGACTTGCAATTTCGATCCGGTCAGGCAAACTGTCATGCATCCGTCACGATGGAGACGTCGAGGAGTCTTGATGACCGATGAGCCGGATTTGCAGGGACAGCCGTCACACAGACAGGACAGAGGCCCATCAGCCATCGTTGACCTGCAGGAATATCGACAGAGTCGGGACCCGCTGCCCGTCACCTTTCACCGCCGGGAACTCGACGCGATCCTCTGGATCTACGGCCGAATGGTAGGCGAGGGCGAATGGCGCGATTACGCGATCGACCACCTGAAGGAAAAGGCGGTCTTTTCCGTCTTCAAGCGATCCGGCGAATATCCTCTCTACAGGATCGAGAAGAACCCCAAGCTCGCCGCCAAGCAGGGCGCGTTTTCCGTGGTCGGCACCGACGGCCGCATCCTGAAGCGCGGCCATGAACTCAAGCAGGTGCTGAAGGTGTTCGACAAGGCCCTCAAGCTCGTCGAGTGACGTCATGCCAGCCGGAGAGCTGAACGCTTTTGCGGTAAGAGCAGACGACACGTCCGCGAAATAGGCCCAAGCAGTGCTCGCGATGCGCTTCAATGGCTTCCGGATTGCCCACCGGAACCTCAGCCGGCAAACAACGTTCCCGGATAACTCCGCGGGTCCGGATCGCTCGTATCCCCGTCACCGAGCGCGATCTGCATGAAGATGGTATCCAGCCATTGTTCATGCTTGAAGCCGGTACCGTTCAGCGTGCCGACCATACGGAAGCCGCAGGACCGGTGAACCGCGACCGAGGCCGGGCTGGCGCCACCAATGACCGCCACCATCTGGCGAAAACCGAGCGCGGTGCAGCGCAAGACCAGTTCCTTCAGCAACAGGCGACCGATCCCCTTGCCGCGACCTTTCCGGGCAATGTAGATCGAATCCTCTACCAACCAGCGATAGGCAGGTCTCGTGCGGAATGCCGAGGCATAGGCATAGCCCGCCACCTCTCCGTCTTCATCGACAGCCACGATGTAGGGATAGCCCTGAGCCGTGATCGCCTGAAAACGCCGCTGCATCTCCGCCAGATCCGGCGGGGTAATCTCGTAGCTCGCCGTGCCGTTGAGCACGGCTTCCTCATAGATGGAGGCAATGGCGGGAAGATCGTTCGACGTCGCGTCGCGAAGGGCAGGGATCATGGAAAAAGCAGCCGATATGGAAAAGGTGTGTTTTTCTGTTTCACACTCATCCCACCCATGCAAGGTGGATGACGGCGGCACCCTTGAGCACATGCTTCTGGCCTGGATTCTGGCGGGATCTGGCGTCAGAAAAAGAGAAAACCCGGCGCCTTGCACCGGGTTTTCGAGTAGTCGGCCTGATGTGCGCTATCAGGCGTTGATGTCGTTGTCCTTGGTCTCGCGAAGGAAGATCATGCCGACCACGAAGGAGAAGGCAGCGATCACGATCGGGTACCAGAGACCGTAGTAGATGTCGCCCTTGGCGGCGCTCATTGCGAACGCCGTCGCCGGAAGCAGACCACCGAACCAGCCGTTACCGATGTGATAGGGCAGGGACATGCCGGTGTAGCGAATGCGCGTCGGGAACATCTCGACGAGCATGGCGGCGATCGGGCCGTAAACCATGGTGACATAGATCATCAGCACGGTCAGGACAGCGATGACGCCGACCCAGTTCACGCTGGCCGGATCGGCCACCATCTTGAACGCACCGCCCTTGGCGATGGTGTAGACAGGCATTTCGGTGGCGACGGCGGCTTCTTCGGCAGTCAGCAGCTTTTCGGTGACGAGCTGGCTGGTGGCGACCGTTTCCTTTTCACCAGCGCGGACAGCTGCAGCGTCGAGCGCCAGTTCGGGGTTGGCAGCGACGAAGGCGTCGAGCTTGGAGTCCGGAACCTTCACGGGACCGCGAACCAGCGGGTAACCGTTGGCCTGCAGTGCAACGTTGATGCTCTTCTGCATCGCCGCATCATGCGCCTTGGCCTGATCTGCCGACTTGATCGCGTCATAGCTTTCGATGGTCGCATCGCCGATCTTGATGGTTGCTACGGAACCGGCGGGACCTGCGACGACGTCATAAGGAACCGAGTTCTTGGTAAGCGTCGAGGTTGCGATATCGCAGGAGGTGGTGAACTTCGCCGTGCCGGTGGGGTTGAACTGGAAGTTACAATCCTTCGGATCGGCGGTGACGATTGCGCGGATGTTGGCCTGGGCCGCGGCAAGTGCCGGATTGCCGAACTCGGTCATTGCCTTGAACAGCGGGAAGTAGGTCAGCACAGCGAGAAGCAGGCCTGCCATGATGATCGGCTTGCGGCCGATCTTGTCCGACAGCCAGCCGAACACGACGAAGAACATGGTGCCGATGGCAAGGGCGATGGCGACCATGATATTGGCGTTCTGGGCATCGACCTTCAGGACGTTCTGCAGGAAGAACAGCGCATAGAACTGGCCGGAATACCAGACCACGGCCTGACCGGCGACAGCACCGAGCAGGGCGAGAATGGCCACCTTGGCGTTCTTCCACTGGCCGAAAGCCTCGGAGATCGGCGCTTTGGAAGTGGTGCCCTCCTCCTTCATCTTCTTGAAGGCGGGTGATTCGTTCATCTTCAGGCGGATCCAGACGGATACACCAAGCAGAAGCGCGGAAAGAAGGAACGGAATGCGCCAGCCCCATTCGGCGAAGGCTTCGCGGCCCATGGCCGTCTGGATACCGAGAATGATCAGCAGCGAGAGGAAGAGACCGAGCGTCGCGGTCGTCTGGATCCACGAGGTGTAGAAACCGCGACGGCCATGCGGGGCGTGTTCCGCGACATAGGTCGCGGCACCGCCGTATTCCCCGCCGAGCGCCAGGCCCTGCAGCATGCGCAGCACGATCAGGATGATCGGAGCGGCAATGCCGATGGTGGCGGAACCGGGCAGAAGACCGACCAGGAAGGTCGATGCGCCCATGATCAGGATGGTGACGAGGAAGGTATACTTGCGGCCGACGAGGTCGCCGAGCCGGCCGAACACCAGCGCACCGAAGGGACGGACAAGGAAGCCCGCCGCAAAGGCGAGAAGGGTGAAGATGTTACGGGTCGCTTCCGGATACTGCGAGAAGAAGGTCGCGCCGATATAAAGCGCCAGTGAACCATAAAGATAGAAATCATACCATTCGAAGACCGTGCCGAGCGACGACGCAAAGATGACCTTGCGTTCCTCGGCGGTCATGCCACGCGGCGAGCCGCTAACGGCTGCGACATTTGCCATTGTTATTCCTCCACTAAGATAAGGTCCCCCTTCACAACGACCGACCCAATGCTCCTCCGGGTCGTTTTGTCGCGGTACAGGTTGGTAACAGACTGGCAGAATTCCGGAAAAAGCAGAGAGATGCTTTGGACGTATGACTTAAGTCTAATTTCCCGGCCCTGATATGTCGTAGCTGGAATAGCTGGTGCAATTAATATCTTGTTAACGACAAAATCGGAGTTACCCGGAAGGGTGACCGCTCCGACATTGCGAGCGGCAGGGGTGGCTCGGGTCGGAAATCACGACAATGAGCCCGAATACGTGCTTTTGCTTGACTCCGGGCAAAAACGCCTTATTAGCTCGGCGCGACAAGGGACCAAACCATGCAATTCTTCGGCTCATCCGTTATTGGGGTGTCCGACCTGGCGCTCGCCGCCGGGGCGATTTCGCATGTCGCCCTTTCATCCACGACCAAGGCCAAAACGACGACGAAAACCGTCTGACGTCTCTGGCCACCGCTCTCTCCCCGGCACGGCCGGGGACATGGAAGGTCCGTGCTCGGCTTCCTTCCTCCCTCACCACCCGCGGAGAGACAGAAAGAGAGCTTTTAAATGGGTTTCAAGATTGCAGTCGCGGGCGCTACCGGCAATGTCGGACGCGAAATGCTGGGCATCCTCTCCGAACGGGGCTTCCCTGCCGATGAAGTCGTAGCGCTGGCCTCCGCCCGCTCGCAGGGCACCGAGGTCTCCTTCGGCGACAAGACGCTGAAGGTCCAGAACCTCGAAAACTACGATTTCTCCGATACCGACATTTGCCTGATGTCTGCCGGCGGTGCCGTTTCCCAGAAGTGGTCGCCGAAGATCGGCCAGCAGGGTTGCGTCGTCATCGACAACTCGTCCGCCTGGCGCTACGACGCCGACGTTCCGTTGATCGTTCCGGAAGTCAACCCGGACGCAATCGCGGACTTCAAGAAGCGCAACATCATCGCCAACCCGAATTGCTCCACGGCGCAGCTCGTCGTCGCGTTGAAGCCGCTGCATGACGCGGCCACCATCAAGCGCGTTGTCGTCTCGACCTACCAGTCGGTCTCCGGTGCAGGCAAGGAAGGCATGGACGAGCTGTTCACCCAGACACGCGCCGTCTTCGTCGCCGACCCGATCGAAGCGAAGAAGTTCACCAAGCGCATCGCCTTCAACGTCATCCCGCACATCGACGTCTTCATGGAAGACGGTTACACCAAGGAAGAGTGGAAGGTTCTCGCCGAAACCAAGAAGATGCTTGATCCGAAGATCAAGGTTACCTGCACGGCCGTGCGCGTACCGGTCTTCATCGGCCATTCGGAAGCGGTCAACATCGAGTTCGAAAAGGAGATCACCGCCGATCAGGCCCGTGATATCCTGCGCGAAGCTCCCGGCTGCCTCGTCATCGACAAGCACGAGAACGGCGGCTACATCACCCCGATCGAATGCGCCGGCGAAGACGCCACCTACATCTCGCGTATCCGCGAAGACGCAACCGTCGAGAACGGCCTCAACATCTGGGTCGTCTCCGATAACCTGCGCAAGGGTGCCGCACTCAACGCCATCCAGATCGCCGAGCTGCTCGTCAACCGCGGCTTAATCAAGCCGAAGAAGGCTGCCGCCTGAGGATGATATTCTGGCCCGCCGATCACGACAAAGGCGGGCCGGTTCATCTTTTTGTGACTGGTAACCAGTCGGAAATACTTCCGGAATAGTTGAATGACACGTGACAGAATCAGCGCCTGCTGGCATGTTGCGGCAAAGACTAAATAAGCGAACAACGAGGCATCGATGCAACTGTCCAGAATCTCGGCGGCAGCTCTTTTGACGGCGGCAGTATTTTCCATGACGGCCGGCACCGCCGCCGCCGCAAAATGCAGCAGCACGTCAGCCGGCTTCGACCAGTGGATCGATGAATTCAAGCAGGAAGCCAGCAGCCAGGGCGTCAGCCCGTCCGTGCTGAACAAGGTGTTTTCGAACGTATCCTACAATACCGCCACGATCCGCGCCGATCGCGGCATGAAGAGCTTCAAACTGTCCTTCGACCAGTTCATGCAGAAGCGTGGCGGAGCCGCGATCATCTCGCGCGGCAAGGGCATGAAGAAGAACAATGCCGCTCTCTTCGCCAAGATCGAGCAGCGCTATGGCGTTCCGGCCGGTCCGCTGATCGCAATCTGGGGCATGGAAACGGGCTTCGGTTCGTTCCTCGGCAAGGAACACACCCTTTCCGCCGTCGCCACACTCGCCTTCGATTGTCGCCGGACGGAATACTTCACCGACCAGCTCTATGCAGCGCTTGAACTCGTTGCCAGCAACGAGCTTTCCCTGACGGCCGTCGGTGCCGCCCATGGCGAAATCGGCCAGACGCAGTTCCTGCCGCGCAATGTCGTGCGTTTCGGCGTGGATGGCGATGGCGATGGCCGCATCGATCTCGTCCGTTCCAAGGCGGACGCGCTGGCGTCTACCGCAAACTTCCTGAAGGGCCACGGCTGGCAGGCAGGCGCTGGTTACCAGCAGGGCCAGCCGAACTTCGCGGCCATCCAGGGATGGAATGCCGCAACCGTCTACCAGCAGGCAATCGCCTATATCGGCTCACAGATCGACGGCCAATAAGAAATCGTGAATACGCGGCTTCAGGCCTGCCCGGACGTTCGACGCTCGGGCGCAGGCATATCGACTGCGCCATCGGCAACAACACGATTGCGACCGGAGAACTTCGCCGCATAAAGCGCCCGGTCAGCCTTCTTTATCAGCTCGTTGACGGCGCCTCTCAGGTTTTCGTCCTCGGTACCCGAACAGCCGAAACTTGCAGTCACCGTAAGCGCCGTGCCATCCGCCAGACGGATTTCGGTTGCCTCGAGGACGGCGCGCACCCGCTCGGCGATGGCTGTCGCCTCCTGAAGCGAGGTATTCGGCAACAGCGCCACGAACTCCTCCCCGCCATGCCGCGACAGGAGATCCTGCGGACGGAAGCTGCTTTGCGCCACCTGCGCCGTACGCTGCAACACCATGTCGCCCACGTCATGACCATGGGCATCGTTGATCTGCTTGAAGCGATCGAGATCGAAAATCACCATCGACAGCGCCCCAGCGCTGCCCTGTCCGCGCAGCAACGAAGCCGTAGCGGCATCGAAGCCCCGCCTGTTGTAGAGCCCGGTCAGGAGATCGGTCTGCGCTGCATTGCGGAGTTCACCGACCAGCAGTTCCCTGTCACGCATCAACCGGTCGGCAAGCGCAACTCCCTTCACCGCCAGCACGATAACAGCGCCGACCAGCAGGGAGAAAACAGCCATCGCTCCGACCAGAAGCTCAAGAAAGAAACGGGAACGCCGGGCGAGAGCGTCGCCGCTTGCTCTGGTCTCCTGAACGATGATGCGAATGCTGTCCTGCCATAAGAGGATGCGCTCGCCCTGCAAGCGAGACCAGCGCTTAAGCATCAACCGCGAAGGTTTAGCCTCGCCGGAGGAGACCTCCTGAGCGGTGCGTGTAAGCCACCGGCCGTCAAGTGAGAGATCAAAATCGGCGATTGGCTTGATGGCGGCCGAATCATGGAAGGCGGAAAGCCGGCCCATGGTGACATTCAACAGCGCCAATGCCTTACTGAACGTCGCGCGGTCCTGATCCGAAAGTCGGAGCCCCCTGAAGTGTTCCGATCCGTAGAAGGAGACGACCAGCCCGGCTTCGTTCGCATCAAGAAGGTCGATCAACACGCTCAGCTGTCGCGAAAGCACGGGATCATCGATCTCGTAACGAAGCGAGGCAACCAGATCCAGGAAGGACATGGAAGCGGGTTGGTATTGCCCGATCACCTGTTCGATCGTTGCTGTCCCCTGATCGACCGAAGCGCGAAATGACTTCACCCGCTCTAAAGCCTGCCACAATTGGCGGATCCGGCTGTCGAGTGCGGGCTCAGCCTCAGCCGTTGCCGCAAGCAGCGTCAGAAAGCGATCGAAGCGGGTGTCGAGATCGAGCCTCCGCTTCTCCATCATATCGCGGCTGTTTTCATTGCCCTCGCCAAGGAAGAGGATCGTCGCACGCGCTTCTTCCGGGATGATGGATGAGCCGATGTTGCCAGCGTCAGACGCAATATAGGCATAGTGTTTGCCGGAAGCGAAATCCCGATAGCTCTGATAGTAATTGCTGAGAAGAAGGACAGCTTCGGCCGCCATGATCAGGCTGGGCAGCAAGAGTGCCGAGATGACGATCTTCTTCGTGCTTCTGAAATTCATCCGCTCACCGCGAGCGTCGGATCAGCGCCGCTCTCACGCCGGCATCTCCCCCTCGGATCTGCCCCTCCAAACTGGGGGCAATCTACAGTGAAGGTTATAACAAGCTCTAAATTAAGCCTGCGCGCGGCTTGAGCGCCCGCGGTAAAGCCGCGCGTCCCACTTTCGGGAAAATCGAGCCGGTTTTTTGGACAAAGGCATCAGCCGCTGTCAGATATCGAGACGCACAAAATTCCGCGTATCGGGATCCATGATCCACAACTCGCCATTGGCGATATCGAACCAGGCGCCGTGAAGCTGAAGCTTTCCGCGCTCTTCAAGAACGCGAACGCAGGGGAAGGTTCGGAGATTGTCGATCGAATTGCGGATCGATATCCGTTCAAGCGCCGTCTGGCGCTCGCTGTCCGTCATGACGGAATTGCCCTGGATCTGTTCGGCCGCGGAGCTGACGAGGCCCATCCATTTTCCAATGAAGTCACCGGGCGAAAGCGGCTCTGCATTGGGATCGAGCGCTGCACGAATGCCTCCGCAGCGACCATGGCCCATCACGATGATGTCCTTGACCCGCAGCGCCTGCACGGCGAATTCGAGCGCTGCCGACGTCGCATGATAATGACCGTCCGGCTCATACGGAGGCACCATATTGGCGACATTGCGCATGACGAACAGTTCGCCCGGCCCGGCGTCGAAAATGGTTTCTGGCGCCGCCCTCGAATCGCAACAGGCAATCATCAGGGTCTGCGGTTTCTGTCCCTGGTCGGCAAGCTGTCGATATCGCTCGCTTTCCGCGGTGTAACGACCGCTCATGAAGTTGCGATAACCGGCGATGAGGGAGGAGGGAAAACGCTTCATGTCTCTTCGATTAGCGTGTGCTGACGTTCATGGCAACAATTTCCCGCAAGCGCCTGCGTAAAGGCAGCCTTGCATTTTCAACCTTGCTTCGGACGCTGCGCCGGATGCACCAGTCGCCGCATCTGCACCAGCGCCATCGGAGATGACAGGCTGGACGCATCGCTTTCCAGCGTCAGTTCGTCTCCGCCTTTCTTCGCGGTGCGGGCCAGTATTTCATAAACGCCAGCCGTGGCGAGCTGTAGCGCCCGTTCTTCTGGCAACCCCTCGAGCCGCCGCGCCAGAAACAGCGCCGAAAGCAGATCGCCGAGACCGTTCGGCGGGTTTTCGATCAGCCTGTGTTCGGCAAGAAGAGCATTGCGGCCGCTAAGATAGAGGTTTCCCGTGCCGCCCGCCATCATCGGCACGGCGGACGTAACCAGCATCTGCGGCGGACCGAGCGAAAGCGCTGCATCCATGATGTCCTTGTTGGTCTCAAGCGCGCTGCCGACCAGCCAGGCGAGCTCGTAGCGGTTCGGTGTGGCGATGGTCGCAAGCGGGATGAGATGGTCGCGAATGCCGACCGCAGTGGCTTCCGGAACATAGAGCCCTCCGAGATCGCCCATCACGGGATCACAGACATAGATGAGGTCGGGATTGCGTTCCTTCAGCGCCTTGACGAGGCGTGCCACGGATCGCGGCTGCGCTGCATTGCCAAAATAGCCGGTCAGTACCGCTGAAACCTCCGAAAGCCACGGCGCCCGGATGAGATCGTCGATAACCTTGTCGAAATCCGTCTCCGGAAAGGTAAGGCGCGTCGAAGGACCATGGCCCGGATGCCAGGGCAGCACCACGGTCGGCAATGCCCATACGGGAAAACCGAGACTTTCCAGAGCAAAGACTGCAGCCCGATTGCCGACCGATCCACGCACAACATGGCTCGAAATGACGATGACCGCGCCCTGCGACTTTTCTGTCATGACCGGATATCCACCTTTGCTCGTCCCGTTGATCCGTACTTTATGTCGGATCTGTCAACGCTTCGCATCCTTTGCTTCATAATTATCGCATAATCAAACAACGGAAATGTCTACATTACAGTCAAATGCGGATACATCATTCCGCAAACTGCTTTATGAGTCGGCTGCACGACGTGACAGTGACATTGAAAGGGAGAGAGCAATGGTCGCGAACAGGAAGCACAAGCGGGAACCTCAGCTGGAGGCCGCCTGCAAGATCGCAGAGGCGATCCAGGAGCCGTTCATCGACCCAGAAATCCTTTTCGGCCGCGCAAGCGGTGATGATCTCGACGACTACACTTCCGAAATGCTCGCATTTTCCTCTCTTCGCGCGGCAAGTGACATCGCCGCCTGGGACGGAAAAGCACCGCGCATCGTCATAGCGCCCATTGCCAATGTCACGCCTGCCGGAACGCCCGTCAGCGTACTTTCGATCATCGAACGCAACAAGCCCTTCCTCTACGATTCGGTCATGGGAGAGGTCACCAGTCTCTACCGCGACATCTTCATGGCCGTTCACCCGATTCTGTCGATCGTGCCGGGCGGTCCGGTCTCGCTCGCCGGCACGGAAGAGGAGCCGGAGCACGCGGTCCGCACCAGCTACATACAACTTCACCTTGCACCGCTGACCGATTCGCAAGCATCAGCCCTCAAGGCACGCCTGGAAACCGTTCTTGCCCAGGTCCACATGGCCTCGGCCGACTGGAAGCCGATGCTCTCGCTGCTCGACACCACCATGCGCGAACTCGCTGAACTCTCACCGGGCCGCAAGAAGGGTGACCGCGACGAGGCGCTCGCCTTTCTTAACTGGCTGCGTGACGACAATTTCACCTTCCTCGGCATGCGGGAATACGTCTATTCCGGCGAAGGCGAGGCGGCTGTTCTGGAACGCGACAAGGGCGCCGGCCTCGGTATTCTCTCCGATCCCGACGTTCTGGTCCTTCGTCAGGGAAGAAATGCCGTCACCACCACGCCGGAAATCCTCGAATTCCTGCAGGGACCGGATTTCCTCATCGTTACCAAAGCGAATGTGAAATCCATCGTGCATCGCCGCGCCTACATGGATTATGTCGGCGTCAAGCGCTTCAACCGGGACGGCAAGGTGGTGGGCGAACTGCGCATCGTCGGTCTCTTCACTTCGACCGCCTATACCGGCTCGGTCAGCCAGATTCCGCTGCTCAGGGCCAAGGCCCGCAAGGTAACCGATCATTTCGGCTTCGACCCTCAGAGCCATTCGGGACGCATTCTGCAGAACACGCTGGAAGCCTATCCGCGCGACGATCTCTTCCAGATCGAGCCGGATCAACTGGCGAAATTCTGCGAGCAGATCAACGACCTCTCGGAACGGCCGCGCGTGCGCGTTCTGCCGCGCATCGACCAGTTCGACCGCTTCGTCTCGCTGATCGTCTACGTTCCACGCGAAGACTATAATTCCGTCGTACGCGAGAAGATCGGCGCCTATCTGACCCAGGTCTATCAGGGCCGCGTCTCCGCCTATTACCCGGCTTTCCCGGAAGGCGGCGTGGCGCGCGTGCACATCATCATCGGCCGCTCCGAAGGCAAGACCCCGCGCATTGCGCAAGCAACGCTCGAGGAGGCCGTCCGCGAAATCACCGCCCGCTGGAGCGACCGCTTCGAGGCGCTGGCCGGACCGAAGGCGCCTGTGCTTGACGTCAGCCAGGCCTATCAGGAGGCCTTCTCGCCGGAAGAGGCGGTCCATGACCTCGCCCATATCCAGGCATGCCTCGCCGGCGAACCCGTCTCGATCGCCTTCCATGAAACCACGACGGAAGCCGGCAGGCAGCTTTACCTGAAGATCTTCCATGCGGGTGTCCACCTGCCGCTGTCGCGGCGCGTGCCGCTCCTCGAAAATCTCGGTTTCCGCGTCATCAGCGAGCGCACCTTCGACATCCATGTATCAGCGGAAGGCGGGGCCGAGACCCTCGTGGTGCTGCACGACATGGAACTGACGGTTCCGGAAGGCGAAAGCTTCGGCATCGCTGAAAAGGGACCGATCACCGAGGAGGCCTTCCTCGCGGCCTTCTCCGGCAAGGTCGATAACGACACCTTCAACCGGCTGGTTCTGACCGCCGGCCTCACCGCGCGCGAAGTCACCGTGCTGCGCGCCTATGCCGCCTATCTGCGGCAGGCCGGTTTCGTCTATTCGCAAGGCCATATCGCCGAAACGTTGAACCGGCACCCCGCGATTGCGAAGCTGATCTTCGATCTCTTCCATGTAAGCTTCGACCCGAAGCTCGCCGAGAAGGCGCGCACCCGCAAGCTCTCCGACATCCACGGAGAAATCGAGACGGCGCTTCTCGCCGTACCGAGCCTCGATGAAGACCGCATCCTGCGACGCTACATCAACGCCGTCGATTCGACGCTGCGCACCAACTATTTCCAGAAGAACGACACGGCCGCCGCGATGCTGGCCTTCAAGTTCGACCCGCAGCTTCTCGACGGCCTGCCGGACCCGAGACCCTTCCGCGAAATCTTCGTCTTCGGCGTGGAAGTCGAGGGTGTGCACCTTCGCTTCGGCAAGGTCGCCCGCGGCGGCCTGCGCTGGTCGGACCGCGCGCAGGACTACCGCACGGAAGTGCTCGGCCTCGTCAAGGCGCAGCAGGTCAAGAACGCGGTCATCGTGCCGGTCGGCGCCAAGGGCGGCTTTTATCCCAAGCAGCTGCCGGCGGGCGGCAGCCGCGATGCCTGGCTTGCCGCCGGCACCGCGGCATACAAGACCTATATCCGCACGCTGCTGTCGATCACCGACAATATCGTCGACGGAAAGGTGGTGGCTCCGGCCGACACCGTTCGGCTCGATGAAGACGATCCCTATTTCGTCGTCGCGGCCGACAAGGGCACCGCGACCTTCTCCGACACCGCCAACGGCCTTGCCCAGGCGGCCGGCTTCTGGCTGGACGACGCCTTCGCCTCCGGCGGTTCCGCCGGCTACGACCACAAGAAGATGGGGATTACCGCGCGCGGCGCCTGGGAAGCGGTCAAGCGCCACTTCCGGGAGATGAACACCGACATCCAGACGACGCCGTTCAGCGTGGTCGGTGTCGGCGACATGTCCGGGGACGTCTTCGGCAACGGCATGCTGCTTTCGGAAAAGATCCGCCTGATCGCCGCCTTCGATCATCGCGACATCTTCATCGATCCCGACCCGGACACCGCAGTCTCCTTTGCCGAGCGCAAGCGGATGTTCGAACTGCCGCGTTCGAGCTGGCAGGATTACGACCGCAAGACCTTGTCAAAGGGTGCGATGATCATTTCTCGTGCGGAAAAATCCGTGACACTCACGCCGGAAGCGGCAGCAGCCATCGGCCTCGACAAGACAGTCGCGACCCCCTTCGACATCATGAGCGCCATCCTCAAGGCTCCGGTCGACCTGCTCTGGTTCGGCGGCATCGGAACCTATGTTAAGGCTGCGAGCGAAACGGATACGGAAGTCGGTGACCGCGCCAACGACGCGATCCGCGTGACCGGCACCGAGGTCCGGGCCAAGGTGATCGGCGAGGGCGCCAATCTCGGCGTCACCCAACGCGGCCGTATCGCCTATGGGCTCAACGGCGGCCGCATCAATTCCGACGCGATCGACAATTCTGCCGGCGTGAATTCCTCCGACGTCGAGGTCAACATCAAGATCGCGCTCGCGCCGCCGATGGCCGATGGCCGTCTGACCCGCGACAAGCGCAATCGCCTTCTTTCGGAAATGACCGAGGAAGTCGGCGAACTCGTGCTGCGCAACAACTACCTGCAGAGCCTCGCGATCTCGCTCAGCGAACGCAAGGGGTCTGGTAACAGGGAAGAGCTGAGCCGGCTGATGAATTATCTCGAGGCGGCCGGCAGGTTGAACCGCAAGGTCGAGACGCTGCCGGATAACGTCGCGCTTATGGAGCGTTACGCCAGCGGCAAGAGCCTCACCAGACCGGAAATCGGCGTACTGCTTTCTTATGCAAAGATCGTCCTGTTCGACCAGATCGTCGAATCCGGCCTGCCGGACGATCCCTATTGCGCAGCCGCTTTGACCAATTATTTCCCCGCCCGCATGCGCAAGACCTATGCGAAGGATATCGCCGGCCACCGCCTGCACCGCGAGATCATCGCGACCGTACTTGCCAACCATGTCATCAACCGCGGCGGACCCGGCTTCGTGGTTGCCGTTGGCGACGCCACCGGCAACCTGCCGGCGGAAGTGGTTAAGGCGGCATTGCTGACCCGCGACGGCCTCGACCTGCCCGCACTGTGGGACCGGATCGACACGCTCGACGCCACCATTCCTGGCGAAATCCAGAACCGTCTCTACGCCACCGTGGGACGTGTCTACGAAGGAATGACCCGCCTGATCGTCGAGACGGGCCTTTCGACTATCGCACTCGGCGAAGCCCTGCCGCGCCTCAAGACCGCTGTGAAGGCTTGCGAGAAGGCGCTCACCTCGACCCTTCCCGCCCAGCTCAAGCAGCAGATCGAGACCGAAACGGCGGAACTGACAGATGCGGGCGTGCCGGCGGACGTGGCAACCGATGTCGTGAAACTGCAGGCGCTGCTGCTGGTGCCGGAGGTCATGCAGATCGCGGAACGGACGGGAGCACCGCTCGCCCGCGCCATCGAAGGCTATTTCGCGGTATCGGAAATCTTCCGCATCGACCGAATCCTGGCGCTCGGCGCCCGCGTCGCCACCAACGACCACTATGACAGTCTCGCGCTCTTCCGTAGCCTCGACCAGATAGGCGCGGCGCGGCGCGAAATCGTGATCTCGGCATTGACCGGCCATGCTGGCGAGAAGCAGCCTGTACGCGCCTGGCACGCGGCAGATCTTCAGCGTATCAATCGTCTTGGTGCAGAACTGCTGGCGCTGAGCGAGGGCGCGGAAGCAAGCCTGTCGAAGATCGCGGTGGCGGCCGGTCTCGTCAGCGATCTAGCTCATGGCCGGACGAGGTAAACATGAGCCGGCTTGAAGGGGAAAGGATTTGACGGCGACGGTGGAAGCGGCGAAGCAGCCCGTCTTCAGCCGCGGGGTCGTGAGCTGGATGTTCTTCGACTGGGCCGCCCAGCCGTTCTTCACCGTCATCACGACCTTCATCTTCGGGCCCTACTTCGTCTCGCGGCTGACCAGCGACCCGGTCGGCGCGCAGGCGATGTGGAGCAACATGGCGACGATCTCCTCGGTGATCATCGCCATTCTCTCTCCGGTTCTCGGCGCGATCGCCGATGAATCCGGCTCACGAAAGCCGTGGATCGCCTTCTTCGCCGTCATCAAGATCGTCAGCCTCTGCCTGCTGTGGACCGCCGCACCGGGCTCACCGGTCGTCTATCCGGTGCTGTTGATGATCCTCGCAACGATTTCGGCGGAGTTTTCCATCGTCTTCAACGATTCGATGATGCCGCGGCTGGTCAATAAGCGCGACGTCGGACGCGTCTCCAATATCGCCTGGGGCCTCGGTTATCTCGGCGGCATGATCGTGCTGATTGGCGTCGTTCTCTTCATCGCCGCAAGCCCGGAGAAGGGCACAACGCTGCTCGGTGGCACGCCGCTCTTCGGCCTGGATCCCGTGACCGGCGAGGATGCCCGGGTCACCGGCCCGATCTCGGCGCTCTGGTATCTGGTCTTCATCCTGCCGATGTTCCTCTTCACGCCCGATGCCGGTCGCGGCAAACCGCTTCCGGCAGCCATACGTTCAGGCTTCAACGAACTGGGCAGGACGCTTCTGGAACTGCGCGGGAAGCCCGGCATCTTCCGTTTCCTGGTCGGACGAATGATCTATCAGGACGGCGTCAACGGGCTTCTGACCCTTGGCGGCATCTTCGCGGCGGCCATGTTTGGCTGGTCGACCATGGAAATCGGCATCTACGGCATCATCCTGAACGTCGTTGCGATCTTCGGCTGCATGGCGGCCAGTTCCCTCGACCGCCTGCTCGGCTCGAAATTCGTCGTAGTGCTGAGCCTTCTCTTCCTGCTGACAGCAACCATCGGGATCATTTCCACCGGCAAGGACTTCACCCTGTTCGGTCTCATTCAATGGCCGGCCAGCGTCGGCGAAGGCCTGTTTTCGTCTCCGGCGGAGAAGGCCTATATCCTCTACGGCACCCTGATCGGCATCGCCTTCGGTCCGGTGCAGGCCTCCTCGCGCTCCTATCTCGCACGAAGCGTCAGCTCCTCGGAGGCCGGACGCTATTTCGGTATCTACGCCCTGTCGGGCCGCGCCACGAGCTTCATGGCAACGCTGAGCTTTTCGCTCCTGACCTACTGGACCGGATCGGCACGCGTCGGCATGGCGAGCCTGATCGTCTTCCTTCTCGTTGGCCTCGTCATCCTCCTGCGCACGCCTTACCCGGCTGCCCGGCCGGCTGTTTAAAGT
>QFQX01000040.1 GCA_003248775.1 Shinella sp.
CTCTCTACGCTTTAAGTCCTTGTTTCATCGCATGTCGTTGCCGCAAAACCGCTGCACACTTTTGCCCGACATGCTGTAGTGCGACAAGCCATATGACTGGTTGTCCCGGGAGGTTCCATGTCCATCATTCGCAGTCCTGAAGAGCTGAAAAAGATCTATGACGGCGTGTCCGAGGCGTCGATCGCCAAGGTGACGGCGAGCCTCAACACGGAGTATCGCCGGATGATCGAGATGGCTCCCTTCATGGCGTTTGCGACGTCCGGGCCGGAAGGCCTTGATTGCTCGCCACGGGGCGACCGTGGTTCGGTGGTGCGGGTCGAGGATGACAAGACGCTCGCTCTGCCTGACTGGCGCGGCAATAACCGCATCGACTCGCTGCTCAATATCGTCCGGGATCCGCGCGTTGCGCTGATGTTTCTTATTCCAGGTTCGAACACGGCAATCCGGGTCAATGGACAGGCAGTGATCTCCATCGACGAGGCCCTGTTGCGAAGCTTCGAGATGGACGGCAAGCATCCGCGAACGGTGGTGCTGGTCACGATCGACGAGGTCTATTTTCAATGCGCGCGTGCGATCATGCGCGCCGATCTCTGGAACCCCGAGAGCTTTGTCGATCCGAAGAGCCTGCCAACGCCTGGAGACCTGCTGAAGGCGGCGAAGGCCGATTTCGACAAGGAAACCTATGACCGGGAATGGCCGGCGCGCGCAGCAAAGACCATGTGGTAAACCGGATCGGTAAAGCAGGCGCAACACGGGGCGCCGCCCGATCATGATGGTACTGTCTACCGTTTGTAGATCAGCCAGCTCTTGGTGAAGTCCTTCTTCATGCCGTCCTCGTAATATTTGGTACGGTTACGACCGGCATTCTTGGCACAATAGAGCGCGATATCGGATTTCGCGTAGAGTTCACCGGGGTCTTCGGCTTCGCCCGCCATGCAGAAGCCGAGCGACATGGTGATGGGGCCGTAATTGATCCCGGTCTTCGAATTCTTGAAGGGTGTGGTTTCGAGCGCGTTGCGCACGCGCTCGCACATCTGGTTGACCTCTTCGGCCGTATTGCCGTCGATGATGATGGCGAATTCCTCGCCTCCGGTGCGGGCAACAAAACAGTCCTTGCGGACGTTCGAACGGATCACGGTCGCGACCGTCGCTAGGATCTTGTCGCCGACGGGGTGGCCGTAGGTGTCGTTGATCTTCTTGAAGTGGTCGATATCGGCCAGCACCAGTGCCGTTAGCGGGCTGGTGGATGAGGTGTCGTAGATTGCTGCCAGACGCTCGTCGAAGGCGCGGCGGTTAGCGATGCGTGTCAGGGAATCGGTATTGGCGATGCGCTTGTATTCGTCCAGTTCCTTGCGGACCTGATCCATTTCCTGGGATTTCTGGCTGAATTTCTCGGCCGTCTGTTCCCCGTGCGCCATCGTGTCCCCGGTGGCCTCGGTCAGGATCGATATCGCGCTTCTCAGGATGTCGGCGCTCGCATTGCTCTTGGAATTGATGCGGGTATAGGTCTCGCCCAGCAGCTTGTTATAGCTTTCGAGCGAATTCTGTTCCTGCTTCAGCAGGCGCAGCAGGCCATCGAGTTCGGTAACGATCCTCGAATGCGCGCTCTCGATGACCCGGCTTTGATGGTGATTGCCGAAATACTGCTGACCAAGCGCGTCCAGTTCGTCCTGGGTGGCACGGTTGCCGAGGGCTGCCAGTTCGCGGGTCAGTGAAGGGTTCGAGCCGATATAAGCTTCATAGAAAAGCTCATAATTGCGGGGGATCGGCGCTACGCCCATCGTCCGCATGGCATATGTGATTTGCGCCGCAACGTCGGGAACCTGTCCCCTGGGCGTCGTTGCCGTGCTCATCGGCGAACTCCAGTTAATATCTTCGGATTCGTCATCCCCATTTCATTGTTGAACTAAAATTGTTTGAAAAGCTTTAACGTGGGCTACCCCAATACTTGTTGGTCAGATTTTGTGCTGCAGCGCGAAATTGGATTTCGCTCTTTGGTTTTCAAGGGGTTGAGAGGGGCAGCCGGAAGATGCGGCACTGCAGCGCCGCATCCTTTTGCTTAATTGAGGCGGCAAGTGTCAGCCGAGGTTGAACTCCTGGAAGAAGTCGTTGCCCTTGTCGTCGGTGACGATGAAGGCGGGGAAATCCTCAACCTCGATCTTCCAGACGGCTTCCATGCCAAGCTCCGGATATTCGAGTACTTCCACCTTCTTGATGCAGTCCTGCGCAAGGCGTGCGGCCGGGCCGCCGATCGAGCCGAGGTAGAAGCCACCGTGCTTCTTGCAGGCTTCACGCACGGCACGCGAACGGTTGCCCTTCGCGAGCATGACCATGGAACCGCCGAAGGACTGGAACTGGTCTACGTAGCTGTCCATGCGGCCGGCCGTGGTCGGGCCGAAGGAGCCGGATGCATAGCCGGTCGGGGTCTTGGCCGGGCCGGCATAGTAGACCGGGTGGTTCTTCATGTAGTCCGGCATGCCTTCGCCCTTTTCCAGCCGTTCGCGGATCTTGGAATGGGCGAGGTCGCGGGCGACGATGATCGTGCCGGTCAGCGACAGGCGGGTTTTGACCGGGTGCTTGGTCAGCTCGGCCAGGATGGCGCTCATCGGCTGGTTGAGATCGATCTTGACCACCGACGAAGAGAGTGCGGTCTCATCGATTTCCGGCATGTACTTCGACGGATCGGTCTCGAGCTGTTCGATGTAGATACCGTCTCTCGTGATCTTTCCGACCGCCTGACGGTCGGCGGAACAGGAGACGCCGAGACCGATGGGCAGGGACGCGCCATGACGCGGCAGGCGGATGACGCGCACGTCATGACAGAAATACTTGCCGCCGAACTGGGCGCCGACGCCCATCTGCTGGGTGAGCTTGTGGATTTCCTTCTCCATCTCGAGGTCGCGGAAGGCGTGGGCGCTTTCAGAGCCTTCGGTCGGAAGGTTGTCGAGATAGCGGGCGGAGGCGAGCTTCACCGTTTTCAGGTTCATCTCCGCCGACAGGCCGCCGATGACGATGGCCAGATGGTAAGGGGGACAGGCTGCCGTGCCGAGGGTGAGGATCTTTTCCTTGAGGAATTCGATCATTCGGTCATGGGTCAGCAGTGAAGGCGTGCCCTGATAAAGGAAGGTCTTGTTGGCCGAGCCACCGCCCTTGGCCATGAACAGGAACTTGTAGGCGTCGTCGCCTTCCTCGTAGATGTCGATCTGCGCCGGCAGGTTGGTCTTGGTGTTCTTTTCCTCGAACATCCTGATCGGGGCGAGCTGCGAGTAGCGCAGGTTCTTCTTTTCGTAGGCGTCACGCACGCCAGAGGCCAGCGCCTCGTAGTCGCCGCCTTCGGTCCAGACGCGGCGGCCTTTCTTGGCCATCACGATCGCGGTGCCGGTATCCTGGCACATCGGCAGGATACCGCCGGCCGCGATGTTGGCGTTCTTCAGAAGGTCATAGGCAACGAAACGGTCGTTGTCGGTCGCCTCGGGATCTTCGAGGATCGAGGCGAGCTGCTTCAGGTGGCCCGGGCGGAGAAGATGGTTGATGTCGGCAAGCGCGGTTTCTGCGAGAAGGCGCAGGCCCTCCGGCTCAACGGTCAGGATTTCCTTGCCGTTGAACGTCGTCGTGGAAACGTAGTCGGAGGTGATCTTGCGATAGGAGGTGGTATCTTCGCCAAGCGGGAAAAGATCGTCAGCCATTGCGGAGCCTTTCTGGACGATGTGCGGAAGCGTATTTCGCACGTCGGTCTAGTCCCGCAAGTCCTGTTTTGCAATGGTTCTAAAGTCGTTCGAGGGCCGGCGAAAACCTGACTTTTCAGGCATGGTTTTCGCCGGGTAACTCGTTCGTCCGGCCCGTCAGGACCTTGTGATCACTTCGGGCCGATCATCAGTTCCGGCCGCACCAGTTCGTCGAATTCCTCATTGGTGAGGTAGCCGCCGCCGACGGCTTCCTGCCGGAGCGTCGTGCCGTTCTTGTGAGCCGTCTTGGCGATCTTGGCGCAGGTGTCGTAGCCGAGGCGGGTGTTCAGCGCCGTCACCAGCATCAGCGAATTTTCCACGCCGCGCTTGATGTTGTCTTCGCGCGCCTCGATGCCGACGACGCAATTGTCGGTGAAGGAGCGCGCGGCATCACCGAGCAACTGGGTCGACTGCAGGAAGTTGTAGGCCATCATCGGGTTGTATACGTTGAGTTCGAAATGGCCCTGGCTGCCGGCGAAGGTGATCGCCGCGTTATTGCCGAAGATATGGGCGCAGACCTGGGTAAGCGCTTCCGACTGGGTCGGGTTGACCTTGCCCGGCATGATCGATGAGCCCGGTTCGTTCTCCGGCAGGGAGAGTTCGCCGAGGCCGGCGCGCGGGCCGGAGCCGAGGAACCTGATGTCGTTGGCGATCTTGAACAGGGCGGCGGCGGCGGCATTGATCGCGCCATGGGCAAAGACCATGGCGTCATGGGCCGCCAGCGCCTCGAACTTGTTGGGCGCCGTGACGAAGGGCAGGTCGGTGATCTTTGCGATTTCCTCCGCGACCTTCTCGGCAAAGCCGACCGGCGCATTGAGGCCTGTGCCGACCGCGGTGCCGCCCTGGGCGAGTTCGTAGAGGCCGGGCAGGGTCAGCTCGATCCGCTTGATCGCGGATGCGACTTGAGCGGCATAACCGGAAAATTCCTGGCCGAGGGTCAGCGGCGTTGCGTCCTGGGTGTGGGTGCGGCCGATCTTTATGATATGCGCGAATGCCTTCGCTTTTGCATCGAGCGCTTCGTGCAGATGCTTGAGGCCGGGGATCAGGTGATGAACGATCTGTTCCGCGCAGGCGATGTGCATGGCCGTCGGATAGGTGTCGTTCGACGATTGGCTCATGTTGACGTGGTCGTTGGGGTGAACCGGCTTCTTCGAGCCCATCACGCCGCCCAGCATCTCGATGGCGCGGTTGGAAATTACCTCGTTGGCGTTCATGTTGGATTGGGTGCCGGAACCCGTCTGCCAGACGACCAGCGGGAAGTGGTCGTTGAGCTTGCCGTCGATGACTTCCTGTGCTGCCTTGATGATCGGGTCTGCGAGAGTGGTATCAAGATGGCCGAGGGCCATGTTGGCGCGGGCTGCTGCCTGCTTGACGATGCCGAGCGCGCGGACTACCGAAAGCGGCTGCTTTTCCCAGCCGATCTTGAAGTTGCCGCGGGAACGTTCCGCCTGAGCGCCCCAATAACGGTCGCTTGCCACTTCGATCGGCCCGAAAGTATCGCTTTCTGTGCGGGTATTCATTTTTCCTGCTCCGGATTGGTTCAACGGGTCGCGCCACATTAGGAGGATATGATCGCGGCGCAATCGAATAGCATTTACATGATTATATTTGTCAAGTTATTGGCTGTTGTATCATAGCAGCTCCAATTTTAGAGATGTATACGTCCATGCCTTCTGGAAGCCCGGATTTCAAACCCGTTCTCACGGCCCTTTCCGCCCTCGGTCACGAGGGGCGCCTTTCGATCATTCGCCTTCTGGCACGTCACGCGCCGGCCGGGCTCAACGCCGGTGATATCGGCGAACGTCTTGGTATTCGTGCCAACACGCTTTCCACCAATCTGACCGTGCTCACCAATGCCGGGCTGATATCCGGCGAGAGGGCAGGGAGGAATATCCGCTATCGGGTGGAAGCGCCGCTGTTGCGTCAGGTGGCGGTGTCCCTGATGAAGGACTGCTGCAGCGCCGCGCCGGAGTTGCGGTGTCCCGTCTTCGAGGATACTGCAAATCGCAATCCTGGCAGTCGTCCGACGGCTTCCTGAGCGGGTAGAGTGATCGTAGCGCTCCCGGTCTTATCCTCTGCGCATCTGAGGTGTCGTCATCTGCGTGGCATATTTGGCACGGACATTGGTGAATTCGCATTTGCGAAATCCGGCAAATTGCGCTTCCGGTCAACTTCATGTGATCGGTAAATGGAAAATTAACGAATATTTTCACTTACTTTGTGTCGAATGCCACAGATATTTCCGGTCAGATGTACTCAAATCTGACGCGCGAGTCGGTCGTGTTCTTAAGCAGTCACAACTTTTCAATATGGTGCTGATCAGCTAGTGATCCGCGCCAAGTGGGTCGGCCGTCCCAGAGCCGGCTTGTCACGAACCCATGTCGGGAACGAGAGTGAAATGACGAGATACAACAAGATCGCGGCAACGGCAGTGCTCGCCGCGGTGACGGGCTTCAACGCCTTTCCACATTCCGCCAATGCAGCGACGCTTCTGGATCTTCTGCGCGGCGGTCCGGCAAAGAACAAGCCGGCGATGAACTCTGTCATCGAACCGCAGGCCAATGGTGGTCTGGAGATGGGTGATCCGGAACCGCTGCCGAAGATCAGCGGTCCCCGCTACTATACCTACAAGGCTGAAGCCACGCGCTTGATCGCCATTCCCGCAGCCGCTGGCAATACGGATACCCCCACCACCCGAAGCGCCCAGGATTTCCTGCCTTCAGTCAAGGTGAATGCAACGGCAGACGTCGCTGCGGTGGTCGAGGATTACTACAAGTCCGGCAAGCCGCTGATCTGGGTGTCCGAGGCGGGCGTCACCGATCAGGCTCGCGCTGCCATGGCGGCACTGGCCGCCGCCGATGTCGCTGGCCTCGCGCCCGCAGACTATGCTGTCGTCCTGCCATCGGATGCTACCGACCCGGCTGATCCCGACAAGGCCGTCAAGGAGCTTGCCCGGTTCGAACTGGCGCTTTCCGCCAAGCTTCTGACCTATGTGAACGATACGGTGCGCGGCCGTATCGATCCGAACAAGCTCTCGGGCTACCACGACTTCAAGCGTAAGTCGGTCAACCTGAAGCCGGTTCTGAACATGGCCCGCCTTAGCCCCGACGTTGGCGCATATATTCGCAGCCGCGATCCGGATAACGCCCAGTTCACGGCAATGAAGGCCGAACTGGCCCGCCTGAAGGCTGAAGACGGTCAGGCCGGCGGTGTGACCGTCAGGATTGCGCCGGATACCTTGCTGAAGCCCGGCCAGAGCAATCCCGAGCTCGCCAACGTTCTTGCCGTCATCAAGGCGCAGGCAACTGATGCGTTCAAGACGCAGCATGGCGCAGTGCTGGACAGCTATGCCGGCACACCGGAATACACGCCGGAGCTTGTTGCCCTGGTCGAAGCCTTCCAGCAGGAAAAGGGCCTGAAGCCGGATGGCGTGATCGGCCGTGCGACCATCCGGGCGCTGACCGGCCACAGCAATGCCGAGAAGATTGAAAAGCTGGTCGTGGCGATGGAAGAAGTCCGCTGGCTGCCGGCCGATTTTGGCCAGCGCTATGTCTTCATCAACCAGCCTGCCTACATGGCCTATTACTACAACGAAGGCCGCGAGCAGTTGTCGATGCGGGTCGTGGTCGGCTCCAAATCCAACCAGACCTATTTCTTCCAGGACATGATACAGACCGTCGAATTCAATCCTTACTGGGGTGTGCCGAAGTCGATCATCGTCAACGAGATGCTGCCCAAGCTTCGGCAGGACCCGTCCTACCTCGATCGTCTCGGCTATCAGGTGAGCTATAACGGCCGCACTGTCTCTTCGACCGCCGTGGATTGGAACACGACCCATTCAGTCGATGTTCGTCAGCCGCCGGGTGGCGACAACGCGCTCGGCGAACTCAAGATCCTCTTCCCGAACGCGCATGCGATCTACATGCACGACACGCCGTCGAAGAGCTTCTTCAAGCGGGATATGCGCGCGCTCAGCCACGGCTGTGTGCGTCTTGCCCAACCGCGCGAAATGGCCGCTGCCGTCATGGGAACGACCGTCGGCGAAATCGGCAAGCAGATCGCGTCGGGCCAGAACCGTGCCGTTCAGGTGCCGCAGAAGATTCCGGTCTACGTGTCCTACTTCACAGCATGGCCGAACAAGAACGGCGTGGTCGAATATTTCGACGACGTCTACGGGCGCGATACGGCAACGCAGAAGGCCTTTACGGTCACGAGCGACGCACGCAGCCGCTCGTAACGAAATCGGTGAACTGCTCAGCGATTGCCGAGCAGTTCACCGATCAATGCCGCATCCAGCTCATCGAAATGCCTGATGAGACGGTCGGCGCCCAGGCTTTCGATCGGCTCGTGCGAGTAGCCGAACGGAACGGCGATCGATGGGATTGCCGCATTGCGCGCCGCCAGAATGTCGTTGTCGCTGTCTCCGACCATGACCGCCAGCCGAGGATCGCCTCCAGCCCGTTCGATGGTGCTGGTCAGATGGCCCGGATCCGGCTTTCTCACAGCAAACGTATCGCCACCCGCAATCGCCTTGAAATAGTGGGTCATGTCCAGCTTCTCGATGAGCGGCAGGGCCAACTCTTCCAGCTTGTTGGTGCAGACCGCGAGGTTGAAGCCCGCTTCGGTCAAACGGTCCAACGCTGCCAAAAGACCGGGGAAGGGGCGGCTTTCGCCCGGCATGTTGGCCTTGTAGTGATCGATGAAGCGATCGAGCAGGGCGGGAAGTTCGTCATCGGAAAGCGGCGCGCCACGCAGTGCAAAGGCGCGAGCGATCATCACGCGGGCGCCTTGTCCGACGAGATGGGTGAGGTCGGCATAGGTGACCGGCTCGAGATTTGCCACGGCGATGGTGTGGTTGAGGCTCTCTACGAGATCCGGGGCGGTATCGACAAGTGTGCCGTCGAGATCGAAGACGATGGTGGGGGCGGTCAAGGGCTGGCTCCATCCTGCGTGACTGGCTGTTTTCCTCCCTGCGGTTAGGCGAAAGCCTGGCAAAAGGCAACCGCTACACCGGTATCGGAAAGGGGCTTTCGTTCGGGCTATGAGCCGTGTAAACAGCACTCGACGTAACAGATGGGAGTTTTCGGCGCATGGACGCCCGCGAGATGAAGATCAAGGCCGCCGCAGCGGCTCTGGAGCACGTAGAGGACGGTATGCGCCTCGGTATCGGCACCGGTTCTACTGCGGAGGAATTTGTCCGTCTGCTCGCTGAAAAGGTCGCCGGCGGCCTCAGGGTCGAAGGCGTTCCGACGTCCGAGCGCACCGCGCGGCTCTGCGTCGAGCTCGGTGTACCGCTGAAATCGCTCGACGAACTTCCCGAACTCGACCTTACCATCGATGGTGCGGACGAGGTGGATTCAGCACTTCGGCTGGTCAAGGGCGGCGGCGGCGCCCTGCTTCGTGAAAAAATCGTTGCGGCCGCTTCGTCGCGGATGATCGTTATCGCCGATGAAAGCAAGGTGGTGGATGTGCTCGGTCGCTTTCCGCTGCCGATCGAGATCAATCCCTTCGGTCAGGTCGCGACCCGCATCGCCATTGAAAAACTCGCCTCCCGTCTTGGCCTTTCCGGCGAACTGCGTATGCGCATGTCCGATGGCGAAGTGTTCAACACGGACGGTGGACATCTTATTCTCGACGCATCTTTTGGCCGCATTCCTGATGCAGAGGCCTTGGCAAGTGCGCTGAACACAATCCCCGGTGTGGTCGAACACGGATTATTCATCAACTTGGCCTCGCTTGCCATCATCGCCGGTCCGGCGGGTGCGCGGGTAATGGGCGCAAAGAACTAAACAGGAGCTGTGAATTTCATGATCAAGTTTTCGGGTCTGAGCCGTGTTGCCTCGGTCGCGCTCATTGCCGGCAGCATGATGCTGGCCGATTCCGCCAAGGCGCAGGAAGTGCCGGCGGAACACCTGCAGGCCGCACGCGCAGCCATCTCTTCGCTCGGTGTTACCAATCGCTTCGACAACATCCTGCCGAACATCATGGATCGTCTGGTCGCGCAGCTTATCCAGGCCTATCCGAACCTTCAGGACGAAATTTCCAAGAAGGTCGAGGAAGAGGCGCTCAAGATCGCTCCGCGCCGCGCCGATCTGGAGAACGAAGCCGCTCTCGTCTACGCGAAGGCTTTCACTGTTGACGAACTCAAGGCGATCACTGCCTTCTATTCGAGCGATACCGGCAAGAAGCTGCTGAAGGATGGCCCGATCGCAACTCGCGAATTGCTGAAGGCTGCCGATATCTGGACCGCCGGCGTTGCCCGCGATCTGGAGAAGCAGGCAAACGACGCACTTCTCAAGGAAGTCGGCACGCAGGCTCCGGCAGAAGCGCCGAAGCAGTAAATTGTGAAATCAATTTTCAAGGAAAGGCCCGGATCGCATCCGGGCCTTTCTTTTTGCGTCCGCGTTGCACCGCACCCGTTTCAAATGCTGCGCCGGCACTCTATATCGTGTGGCGGTTCGCTGGTGCATCGGCCCGAAAACCGGAACCGCTTTTCGGCAGGTGCGATGCGCAGATTCAAGGGGAGCGTTCTTCATGTGTCCGAATGGAAGCGTGGCGCTCTATGAATGAGATTGCAAGGAGAGCTTTTCGATGTCGAATTTCGATTATGACCTGTTCGTGATCGGCGGTGGTTCGGGCGGTGTCCGCAGCGGAAGGCTTGCCGCTTCGCTTGGCAAGAAAGTGGCCATTGCCGAGGAATACCGCTTTGGCGGCACCTGCGTGATTCGCGGCTGCGTGCCAAAGAAGCTCTTCGTCTATGCCTCGCAGTATCATGAGCATTTCGAGGATGCCGCCGGCTTCGGCTGGACGGTCGGCGAAAGCCGGTTCGACTGGAAGGCTCTGATCGCCGCCAAGGACAAGGAAATCGATCGACTGGAAGAGCTCTATCGCAAGGGTCTTGAAAACGCAGGAGCGGAAATCCTCGAAACTCGCGCCGAACTCGTCGGCCCGAACAGCGTGCGCCTGACCAAGAGCGGCAAGGTCGTGACGGCCGAGAAGATCATCATCGCCGTCGGCGGTGCGCCAAATCCGCATGCTGCGCTGCCCGGCCACGACCTCTGCATTTCTTCGAACGAGGCATTTCATCTGCCGGAATTGCCGAAGTCCATCGTGATTGCCGGTGGCGGTTACATCGCTGTCGAATTCGCCAACATTTTCCACGGTCTCGGTGTCGAGACGACGCTGATCTATCGTGGGGCCGAAATCCTCAACCGCTTCGACCACGACATGCGTCGCGGCCTGCATGAGGCCATGGAGCAGAAGGGCATCCGCATCATCCTTCATGACCATTTCGTCTCCGTCACCAGGACGGCTGACGGACGCCTTGCTGCAGAAACGAAGAGCAACGGCACGCTTGTTGCGGATCAGGTCATGCTAGCGCTTGGCCGCGACCCCTACACGAAGGGCCTGGGCCTTGAGGCTGCGGGTGTTGCCACCAACGAGCGGGGCGCCATCATCGTCGACCCGTACTCGCGCACCAACGTGCCGAGCATCTTCGCGCTCGGTGACGTTACCGACAGGGTGCAGTTGACGCCGGTGGCGATCCATGAGGCCATGTGCTTCATCGAGACCGAATACAAGAACAACCCGACCTCGCCGGATCACGACCTGATCGCGACGGCGGTCTTCTCCCAGCCGGAAATCGGCACGGTCGGCCTTTCGGAAGAGGCGGCTGCGAAGAAATTCGAGGAAATCGAAGTCTACCGCGCCCAGTTCCGTCCGATGAAGGCGACGCTTTCCGGTCGCGCGGAAAAGACGATCATGAAGCTGATCGTCAATGCCGCTGACCGCAAGGTGGTCGGTGCCCATATTCTCGGTCACGATGCCGGCGAAATGGCTCAGCTTCTCGGCATCACGCTGAAGGCCGGCTGCACCAAGGATGATTTCGACCGGACGATGGCCGTGCATCCAACGGCAGCCGAGGAACTGGTGACTATGTATAATCCAAGTTACCGGATCAGGAACGGCGAGCGCATCTGAGCGCGCCGCTTCCCGAATGCCAAGGAGGTCCGCTCTTGTCGGTGGACCTCAAGACGCCAGCGCTGCCTTTCTCTCTGTGGAGCCGTTGAGCCAGTCGATGGCCGGTTCCCAGAGGTTTTCCCGGAATATCGGGCGGAAGAAGCCGAGGTGGCCGATCGTCTGGCCGGGCGGCGGGCTAACCCGCCGCCGCTCGACTGGTGCGTTGATATATCCCTTCAGGATAGCTTCCTGCGCGCGCGGTGTCGCCCATGGGTCATCCTCGACGCCGATCGACAGGATTGGAATGCGGACTTCGGCAAAACGCCTTGCCGCATCCATTTCGGGATCGGCGAAAAAGTAGTCCGGCGAACGACCCCATCTGGCCCATTGGCGGAAGACCGTTCCGGGCAGTGTTTCGCCTAGTCCGATCCAGCCGGGGACGCTCCCGGTCAGCATGGCAAGCGGTACGCCCATCAGGTTCATGGCTGTAAAGACTTTCAGCGGCTCGTCCGTGTATCGCCAGTGACCGGACATCACTGCAATCATCAGATAGCGTTCGAACCTTGCGGCGCGACCGCAAAGGCCGAGAGCCTGGCCGCCGAAGGACTGGCCGATGCCGACCATCGGATGGCCGGGCGCGAGACGTTCGAGCCGGTCGATGGCCGCAGGCATATCCTTTTCCGCCCAGTCTGCCATGCGGGGCAGGGTGCGCCAGTCGGGCGGCGCCTTGGAGGCGGATACGCCGCGATAGTCGTAGGTCAGGACCGCGCGATAGCCATGGGCGGTGACAAGATGCTGGGCGAAGCGTGCATAGATGGTGCGCGGTACCGCGGCGGCCGATGAGATCAGGGCGAGGGGGCCATTGCCCGCGGCTTCGAAGAGCGTACCGGCAAGGGGAAAGCCGTCTGTTGCCTCAAAAACGATATCGCTGCGTTTGATATCCGCATCCTGCTGCATCGACTGATCTCCTCATCCCGCCACGTATCAATAGCACCCGGAGAAATTCTTACGTTTACGTTCATGTAAAATCAAGGTGCGGTCACAGGCCGTTGAGGCTTAAGTGCAATGAGGGGCCGATTTTTCAGCGAAATCTGATAAGCTGGGATTAGTTTGCGCGAATGCAAGGGGCGGGGCGTTGCGCAAATGTGGACCGTGTGTACGCGAAAGGCCTTCAACTTCGGCTTTGCAACGCCGATATATCCGTTTATAAGCCCCGAATTCCAAGCGGCCGGGAGGAGGCCGCCTTTTAACAGCAGGTGAAGACCATGGCACAGAATTGGACCCCAGGTAGTTGGCGACAGAAGCCGATCAAGCAGGTTCCCGCCTATCCGGACGCAGCGGCGCTCGCGGATGCGGAAGCCCAGCTTGCCAAGTATCCGCCGCTCGTCTTTGCCGGTGAAGCACGTCGCCTGACCAAGTCGCTCGCCAATGTCGCGGAAGGCAACGCCTTCCTGCTGCAGGGCGGAGATTGCGCGGAAAGCTTTGCCGAGCATGGCGCGGATACGATCCGCGACTTTTTCCGTGCTTTCCTGCAGATGGCTGTTGTCCTGACCTACGGCGCGCAGCTTCCGGTCGTCAAGGTTGGCCGTATTGCCGGCCAGTTCGCCAAGCCGCGCTCTTCGGATTTCGAAAAGCAGGGCGATGCCGAACTGCCGAGCTACCGTGGCGACATCGTCAACGGCATCGAATTCACGCCTGAGGCCCGCATTCCCAATCCGGAACGGCAGATCATGGCCTACCGCCAGTCGGCCGCGACGCTGAACCTGCTGCGCGCTTTCGCGATGGGTGGCTATGCCAACCTCGAGAACGTGCATCAGTGGATGCTCGGCTTCGTCAAGGACAGCCCGCAGGCCGAGCGCTACCGCAAGCTCGCGGACCGGATCTCCGAGACGATGAACTTCATGAAGGCCATCGGCATCACCTCGGACAACAATCCGAGCCTGCGCGAGACGGATTTCTTCACCAGCCACGAGGCGCTGCTTCTCGGCTATGAGGAAGCGTTGACCCGCGTCGACTCCACGTCTGGTGACTGGTACGCGACCTCGGGTCACATGATCTGGATTGGCGACCGTACGCGCCAGGCTGACCATGCCCACCTCGAATACTGCCGCGGCATCAAGAACCCGATCGGTCTGAAGTGCGGTCCGTCGCTGCAGCCGGACGACCTTCTGAATCTGATCGATATCCTGAACCCGGCAAACGAGGCTGGCCGTCTGACCCTTATCTGCCGTTTCGGTCATGACAAGGTTGCCGATCACCTGCCGAAGCTGATCCGTGCCGTGGAGCGCGAAGGTCGCAAGGTCGTATGGTCTTGCGATCCGATGCACGGTAACACGATCACACTCAACAACTACAAGACCCGTCCGTTCGAGCGCGTCCTGTCGGAAGTCGAAAGCTTCTTCCAGATCCATCGTGCGGAAGGTTCTCATCCGGGTGGCATCCATATCGAGATGACCGGCAAGGACGTGACGGAATGCACCGGCGGTGCGCGTGCCGTTTCGGCAGAAGACCTGCAGGATCGCTACCACACTCATTGCGATCCGCGCCTCAACGCCGATCAGGCGCTCGAACTGGCCTTCCTGCTGGCCGAGCGCATGAAGGGCGGCCGCGACGAAAAGCGAATGCTCGTCGCCAACGGCTGATCGTGGACTATCAGAAAATGCTGAAAGCCGGCGTCGATGAGGCGCCGGCCTTTCTGTTTTTATTTACTGGACGAGAACGGGTCGCTGGCATGAAGCATATGTCGCTCGGACATCTGCCTCGCCAATGCGTATTCCGAGCGCGAGCAGCGTATTGTAGAGCAGGCTGTCCAGCGGGACGGTGAGGTTGGAGAGCGTCTGGGCCAACGCGTTCTGGACGGCCTGCGGCGTTCCGAGTGTCAGCCCCGCGAGGCGGATATCTACGTCGAGGTTCTTAAGCAGCGAGAATTGCAGCGTCGTCAGGGTCTGGCTTGTTGAGACAGTCTTTATGGTGCCGCTGGAAATGTCGTTCGGCGTGAAGGTCAGGGTCTTTTTGGTGAGGTTGGTGGCGTTGATATAGGCCATTGCATCGATGCCCAGCAGCGGAGCCTGCACCAGTGTTGCCTTGGTCACCCGCGGATTCGTGCCGAAATTGGCAAAGGCGCTGGTATCGATGTTGCCGAGCGCAATTTCGGCAAGGCCTGGTATGGCCTCGATCCTCACATCCGCCGAGCCACTGCGATCGCGGCAGTTGATTTCGGCAAGTCTGGCTTCGGCATGGGCGACCTCGACATAGAGCGGCACCTTGACCTTGATCCCCGCAAGCGCCAGCAATCCGTCCGTCGAGACATTCAAGGCTACGCGCGTCTGCGCGGTCCGGACTATGGTGCCGACACCACCGACGGCCGTTGGCGGGGTCGAGACCGGCGGTGCGCCGATGGCGATCGAAAGTTTTGCAGAGGCGAGGCCCGGAACGGTCGCTCCAAGATCGACTGCAACCTGGTTCTTGCCGTTAGCTGCTGCCGCGGCGGCCGTCAGCAATTCGAAGACGCCGACATCGACCGTCAGGTGATCGGCGCTGCCGATCAGGCGTTCGGAATAGGGGCCGGGATTGAGCACGTTCTCAAGCTTGACCGTGAGCTTCGTCTTGGCAAGCGAACGTTTGAGCGTTTCAAGCGCCGATCTTGTCCGGGCACTGAGCGTTGTCTGGCGTAGTATGGAGTCAATCACCTTGCCAAAGCTGACGTCTGTTTGAAGCAGATCCTCGTAGGTTACTGCGGTCAGGCCGAGGTCGATTGCGAGCGCGTCGAGCGTCTTAAAGACGGCCACGTCCGCGTCGATGAGGGCGCGATAGTCCATGACATCGAGGCTGATACTGGTGCCGAGCAGTCCAGAAAGTACCGCGTTCAGAACGCCGCCATGCAGGCTTGCGAGCCGTGAACCGATCGAGAAACCTGCGATCTTGTTCGCAGCGGCTGTACCAACAGCCCCGAGCGTCGGCGGATCGGCGAAGGCGCTGGCGAAGAAGAGCGTCTCCTTTTTTCGGACTTCGACCCTGACCGCATCGGGATAGCTATTCGTCTGGACGAAGCGCGCATCGACTGAAAGTGCGGGATCGGCGGTGTAGCGACCGGTGGTGACCGTTGCTACTGACGAGTACTGGCTGATCTGGTCAAGCGATACGATGCCGGTATCGGTGATAAGGCCGGTGGCCGTGGCTACGGGCATATCCAGCCCGTTCATCTTGAAGTAGTTGAACGCGGCCTGTCCGGGGTTGGAAAGGCTGGAGGCGGCGGCAATGGCGGAGAGATCCGCGGCCTGCTGCAGCGCACGCTGCTGCATGGTCAGGTGGCCGTAATCCACACCGAGCGCCAGAGTTCCTATGATCAGTGGGGCGACAAGGGCGGCCGAAACCGCGATGTTGCCGGTATTCTCTTTCAGCAGCCGTCCAGGCAGGGAGGCAGGGCGTCGTTTCATGTCATATCCCTCCCACGCGGATTGTGGCAAAGCGCCGGATCGCCTTGCCCGGCATGGCGAAACTGTAGAGTTGCCAGATCGGCAGGCCGGATGCGTCGTAGGAAATGCTGACCGTGAACTGATCGGGGTTTTTCGGGTCGTCCTGCACGGCGACCGTCATGGCTTTTTCGTCCAGAAATGCATATTCCGGGGTCGTTGCCCTCACGTATTTTTCGGCAAGTTGTTTGCGCTCGGTCGATGTGAGCCCGGCAATGGCCGTGCGGGCCGCATCGGCGGTAAGTTGCTGCACGGCATGGCTCGCGCTTAAGTAGATGCCGTAACCGATCATCGAAAAGACGACCATGAAGAAGACAGGGGCCAGAATGGCGAACTCTATCGCTGCGGCACCGCGTCTGTCCGTTAATAAGCTCTGCCTTCTACGCATCCTGGAATACCCCCTCCACCGTGTATGCGTAATTTAGATTGTAATGAAACTCCTTGCTTATTAAGGTTTAGTTATTTTTGCATTGGCAATTTTCACTTGCATTAGATGTTCTTCATGTTGTTGCGCTGCAAAAATGAGGTCGGGGTTGCCAATTTGGGTGTTCAGGAAATCGCAACCTAAGCTTTAACGGTTTGCCATTGACCTCGAAGACGGACGAAGGTGAACCTGTGCCCGTCGCAGAATGAGAAACAGGGTATGGATATAACAATGGGCGGTGAGAGACGAACCGGTGCGTGCCTGTGCGGGGCTGTTTCCTTCGAGGTGAAGGGGCCGCTGCGACCGATCATATTTTGCCACTGCTCCCAGTGCCGCAAGCAGACGGGGCACTACTATGCCGCCACGAATGTGGCGCTGGAAAACATCGATCTCAGGGGAGAGGGCAACATAACCTGGTATCGGGCGAGCGATACGGCGGCGCGAGGCTTTTGCCGCACCTGCGGTTCGGCACTCTTATGGCATGGAGACGGGCTCGATTACATGTCTATTCTCGCCGGGGCTTTTGAAACGCCCACCGGCCTCGAACCCGGTTATCACATCTATTGCGCCGACAAGGGCGACTATTACGATCTGGACGATGCGCTGCCGAAGTTTGCCGGCGACGGACCACCGGCCGCTCCCGCCACAACCGCCTGAGATATCGCCGCAGGCTCCGCTTCCGAAATCTCCTCAAGGGCGTGGTGGTAGGCCTCGTCCAGAGCCGCAAACTTGGCTGACTGCCAGGTGAAGTAGTCACTGAGGAATGCCTTCGAAAGCCACAGGTTGCCCCGTCGCCGCAGCTGATCCCAGCCGAGAAGGTTTTCCAGTTCGGCCTTCTTGAACATACGTTTCAGGTTGGTGGCCGAGATCATGTAGATATCGCTGAGTTCTGCCAGCGTGACCGGACCGATGCTTGTGCGTTCCGCGTCGGGGTCGAAGGTTTCGATACGTGCGATCAGGTCATGCAATACCATGCCGCCGAGATCGGACCACAGGAAGTGACCGATCGAGTCCGCGGGATCGCGCCAGATCGGGTCTTCCACGAGTTTGGCTGCGGCATAGGGCTGGGCGATGCGGAAGATGCTCGGATCGGTGGCGGTTGTCGCCTCGCGATTGCCGCCGTCCAGCCGGTCGAGACAGGCCATGTGGCCGGTAAACCAGCTCATCATCGCGGTATTGCTGGCTTCGGTGGTTTCGAGAACGCGCACCCGTCGGTCCGGTACGTCTGGCACATCACGCAGGAACTTGTAGGCGACCAGTTCCGCCAGAAATCCGGTTGCCGTGTTTCGGCTTGCCGCGCCAAGCTTCATCACGATCTCGACGAAGCGGGTTGCCGTCAGGCCGGAGAGGGGATCAGCTTCCGTGCGCTGGAGGCTCAGAGCATAAAGCGATTGCGTCATCAGCCACTTGCGATGAGACGCCTTCAGGCGGGACAGCCTCGGTGTACGGACATGAATTTCTATAAGGTGTTTCGCAATCTGCCTTTCGATCGACGGAAACGACGGATGGGCAGCAATCTCGGCTCGGGTCAATGACCGCATGGCTCGTTACGCTCTGATGAAATACCTGGACATCTCAATACTTGCAGGGCGATATCGCGTTCGGTCGGCATGTGCGACCTCGTCATAGATCATCCCCGTTCGCCATCCTCCCGGATGCGTTGCGAATGTCAATGACGCTTTTCTTTCGTCCGCGCAAGATGCCGGGCAATGATAATGCGCGTCATGCCGCTGCGGCATTCCGTCTTTTCGTGGGGGTATCAGGATGACGGGTTGATGCGATCTGCCATCTCCGGGAAAAAGCGTTCAACGCCAAACTGGTTTCCAAACATCATGTCGTACTGCAGCAGCCGCAGATCGCGGATGGTTGGGTCGAGTGTCGTACCGTTGACAGCCCAGTCGGCCTGTGTCTTGCCGTTGCGCTCCACCAGCAGGTGGCGGTCGAAGACGGTGAAACGTTCCTGTGCCCGGCCAAGCACACCAGTGTAATATGGATGGCGGTAGCCGGCCAGCTTCACCACCAGCGAAGGAAGCTGGGAGGGGCTTACCGAACCGATATCCTTTTGGACCCCCCGCTTGGAAGACCAGACGACGAGCGGGGTCTCGTGCTCCCGTTTCATCACGTCGAGCGGCGCCCTGCGGGTCGCGACCTGATCCGGCATATACCCACTTTCCGGATAGACGGTGCCGAGCGGTGGCAAGTGATCTCCAAACAGCACGATGATGGTTTCGCGACGACGCTTCTTGGCCCATTCCATCAGCGTCTTCAGGCTTTTGTCCGCCTCGCGAACGCCTTGTGCGTAGGTTGCGAGGGCCTTGCGGCTTTGCGATGAAAGCACGGCTTCGTCCAGTTCGACGGTGTTGCTGGCGTAGCGGTTTTCCTCGTAGGGACCGTGTCCCTGCAGAGTGACTGCAAAGAAAAAGAATGGTTGGGCGGTATCGTCACCCGCGCGCATGATTTCACGGGTCAGGGCTTCATCGGATGCGAAGATGCCCCGCTTTTCCATCGTCGGCATGGTCTCTTCGGAAGCGAAGCTGTCGAAGCCGAGGGACTTGTAGACGTTTGCGCGGTTCCAGAACCAGCTCTGGAAGGGGTGGAAGGCCTTGCTCGTGTAACCCTTGGATTCGAAGAATGTGGCAAGTGAAGGCAGCGGACGGCGAACATATTGCTGATAAGGAATGCTTCCATAAGGAAGGAAGGCATTGGAGAAACCCGTAAGCGCCTCGAACTCCACGTTGGCGGTCATGCCGCCGAATTCCGGCGAGAAGACGTTTCCGGACTGGCTGGCGCGGATGGTCGGCATGGGGTCCGGCGAGAAGCCGACATCGGCAAGGCGTGTCGGATCCCAGAGGGATTCGCTCATCACCATGATGACGTCGGCATAGCGGCCGGAGAAGAAGCTTGCAGGCACACGGTCGGCCGGAATGTCGACTATCGCGTCGCTGCCATAGCCTTCTGGCGCCGACACATTGGCCATCGGCGCGTTGAAGGCGAAAGCGAGCAGAAAACCGTTATGGCGGTAGTTTTCCTGCTGGTCCCACATCATGGGAATGATGTTCAGCCTGTCGCGCAAATAGGAATAGGAGGTTGCGTCCATCAGGGACAGGAAGGCGCCGATGATCGGCAACGCGACGACCAGTCGGCCTAGTTTGGAAATGCCGTTGAGGCGCGGAAAGCGCTTCCAGCTCACGGCAAACAGGTAGGCGAGGATGCCGATCGTCGCCAGCGTTGCGGCGGATATGGCGATGGCGGTGAACGGCTTTGCCGCGACCATGACGGGCAGCAGTTCCATGATCTGGCGCCCGAACAGGAGATCGCTCGGATAGAGCGGGTCGGATAGGAAAAGCTGCTTCTGGCCGGAAAAAAAGGCAGGAAGCAAAGTCAGCGGAACGATGACAAGCGCCGATTGATAGGCGCGGCCTAATAGTGCATCGCCCGCAAGCAGCAGGAGGAATATGACGCCGACAGCCACGAGCCCGGGGCGGCTCGGCGAAAGCATGTACTCGGAAATATCGATGAGGCTGCCGCGCGCCAGCCATTCGCTGCAGATGATGGTGAGGATCGCGATCCCGAGAGATGTTGCGACCGTGACAAACGCAATTTTCGCCTGCTGGCGGCCTGCCTGCGCTACGGTGCCCTGTGGGGCGACGTTCGGCGAAACCGCCGACTCTGAGCCAATCTCAAGCACCTTGTTCTCCAGCTATGAAATCATGTCATTCAAACTTTGCATAGCTGTCACACAACCGTCATGAATACCAGATGAACCGGGCGTTCAGGCAGTTTGTACACATGGAATCCATTCTCTCTACGATCTTTTGCTCGCCATGCATTTCGCGACCCGCGCCCACGTTGCGATTGTCATCGTCACGCGTTAAACCTGCCCCATGAGCGATACACCCATTCGACCCGACATCCTGCGCATCGCCATTGCGCAATTCGACCCGACGGTCGGCGACGTTGCCGGCAATCTTGCGAAGGCGCGGGAAGCACGCGCCGAGGCGGCCGCGCAAGGGGCCGACCTCCTGCTTTTGACCGAGCTGTTCATTTCCGGCTATCCGCCGGAGGATCTCGTGCTGAAGCCGGCCTTCCTGAAGGCGTGTCTGCATGCCGTCGAGCAGCTTGCTGCCGATACGGCTGACGGTGGGCCGGGTGTCATCGTGGGTTTTCCGCGGCAGGGGCAGAAGGGCCGGCACAACTCTGCCGCCGTTCTCGATGGCGGCAAGATCATCGGCCTTCGCGACAAGATCGACCTGCCCAACTACGGCGAATTCGACGAGAAGCGCGTTTTCGTCGAGGGCGACATGCCGGGGCCGGTCAACTTCCGCGGCGTTCGGCTCGGTATTCCGATCTGCGAGGAAATCTGGAACGATCTCGGCATCTGCGAGACGCTGGCCGAGACGGGGGCGGAAATCCTGCTCGTTCCCAACGGTTCGCCCTATTACCGTGGCAAGGTCGATGTACGCCATCAGGTGGCGCTGCGTCAGGTGATCGAGAGCGGCCTGCCGCTGATCTTCGCCAACCAGGTCGGCGGGCAGGACGAACTGGTCTTCGACGGTGCGAGCTTCGCTTTCAATGCCGACAAGTCGCTGGCTTTTCAGATGAGCCAGTTCGAACCGACGATGGCTGTGACGACGTGGAGGCGCGCCGAGGACGGCTGGCGATGCACGGATGGACCGATGTCGCACATTCCGGAAAAGGAAGAGGCGGATTATCGCGCCTGCGTTCTTGGTTTCCGCGACTACGTCAACAAGAACGGCTTCAAGAGCGTTGTTCTCGGCCTTTCCGGCGGCATCGATTCCGCCCTGTGCGCGGCGATTGCCGTCGATGCGCTGGGCGAGGAAAGGGTACGCACGGTGATGCTGCCCTATCGCTACACCTCGCAGGAATCCTTTGCCGATGCCGAGGCCTGTGCGAAGGCGCTTGGTTGCCATTATGACACCGTGCCGATCGCCGAACCGGTCGAGGGTTTTCTTTCCGCGCTTTCGGATATGTTCGAGGGGACGGACAGCGGCATCACGGAAGAAAACCTCCAGAGCCGTGCTCGCGGTACCATCCTGATGGCGATCTCCAACAAGTTCGGCTCGATGGTGGTGACCACCGGCAACAAGTCGGAAATGTCGGTCGGCTATGCGACGCTGTACGGCGACATGAACGGCGGCTTCAATCCGATCAAGGACCTCTACAAGATGCAGGTCTACGCGCTTTCCGGCTGGCGCAATGCCCATGTGCCGCCGGGTGCACTCGGGCCGTCGGGCGAAGTCATCCCTGCCAATATCCTGTCCAAGGCTCCATCGGCGGAGCTTCGGCCGAACCAGACCGACCAGGATTCCCTGCCGCCCTATCCGGTGCTGGACGACATTCTCGAATGCCTCGTCGAAAAGGAAATGGCGGTCGAGGATATCGTGGCCCGCGGGCATGACGTGGCAACTGTGCACCGGGTCGAGCATCTGCTCTATCTCGCCGAATACAAGCGCCGTCAGTCCGCTCCCGGCGTGAAGATCACCAAGAAGAATTTCGGCCGCGACCGGCGCTATCCGATCACCAACCGGTTCCGGGATCGCTGACGGCGAGTTGGTGACGCGATCTGGAGGGGACATGCGAAGCTCGCTCGAGATTTTCAACATCCGCACGCGCGAGCACCGCATCGTCTGGCAGACGGAGCGACTGGTAGAGGCGCCGAACTGGTCGCCCGACGGCAGTTACCTGCTGGTCAACAGCGACGGCCTGCTTTATCGCCTGCCGCCGGATGGCGGCGGCGAGCCCCGGCAGATCGACACGGGCTTCGCCACCCGCTGCAACAACGATCACGGCATTTCGCCGGATGGCCGGTTCATCATGCTGTGCGACAAGGTGGAACACGGCAAGACCTGCATGTACATCCTGCCGGCCGAGGGCGGCACGCCGCGCCAGATGACGGAAAACCTGCCGTCCTACTGGCACGGATGGTCGCCCGACGGCCGCTTCGTGAGCTATTGCGGTATCCGGGAGCAGATCTTCGATATCTACACCATATCGGTTGAGGGTGGCGTCGAGACGCGTCTGACCTTCGGGGAGGGGCGCAATGACGGTCCCGACTGGTCGGCCGATGGCGAGTGGATCTATTTCAATTCGAGCCGCACGGGCCTGATGCAGATCTGGCGCATCCGTCCCGACGGAAGGGATCTGCAGCAGCTGACCGACGACGATTTCGGCAACTGGTTTGCCCATCCATCGCCACAGGGCGACAAGGTCGTCCTGATTTCCTACGATCCCGAGGTCTTCGATCACCCGCGCGACCTCAACGTCAGGACGCGCCTGATGGACATGGACGGTGGAAACATCGAAACGCTGTTCGAGCTGTTCGGCGGTCAGGGGACGATCAACGTACCGAGCTGGTCACCGGATGGAGATGAGTTCGCCTATGTCAGGTATTTTCCCGCACAGGATTGAGGAGGTGTCGCAAACGGCGGTTTGCGGAGAGGTCTGCATGTTGTAGAACCTCTCACGTCAGGTGCCCGCGCGCTGTTGCGGGAGAATCGGGAAGCCGGTGGAATTCCGGCACGTGCCCAGCGCTGTGAGGTGGATGCCCCATCATCGGATCTTCGGATACGGACCACTGGCCGTCAGGTCGGGAAGGTTGAGCGGAGCAGAGGAAGCCCAGTCAGAAGACCGGCCTGACGAGATAGACTTGCCCTGCGCGGACGGCAGGCGGTTGCTGGCATTGTTGGGGATATGACGATGCGCAACGAACCGAACGATCATCTCGTGCGGGCAGGTGCCTTTTCCGCCGAGGAGCGGAAGGCCGTGTACCGGGCCATTCGCAGCCGTCGCGACGTGCGCGACCAGTTCCTGCCTGATCCCTTGCCGGACGAACTCATCTGGCGTCTGCTGCAGGCGGCGCATGACGCGCCATCCGTTGGCTTCATGCAGCCGTGGAATTTTCTGGTGGTGCGTGATGCCGCCAGACGCGAGGCCGTATGGCAGGCGTTTTCCCGGGCAAACGACGAGGCCGCTGCGATGTTTTCGGGCGAGCAACGCCAGAGCTATCAGCGGCTGAAGCTCGAGGGGATTCGCAAGGCGCCGGTCGGCATCTGCGTGACCTGTGATCCGACACGGGGCGGTCCCGTCATTCTCGGGCGCACCCATAATCCTCGGATGGACAGCTATTCGACCGTTTGCGCCGTTCAGAACCTTTGGCTTGCTGCACGCGCCGAAGGCGTCGGGGTCGGCTGGGTCAGCATCTTTCATCAGGACGATCTGAGGTCGGTGCTTTCGATACCCGGGCATGTCGAGATCATCGGCTGGTTCTGCCTTGGTTATGTCGACCGGCTTTTCGATCAGCCGGAGCTTGCCGTCAAAGGCTGGCGGCAGAGGATCCCGCTCGAGGAACTGGTCTACGAGGAGGCGTGGGGAGAGCCTTCGGTGATTTCTTCGCAAGGATGTTCCTGACCAAAAATGGTTCGTCGGGAATTCTTTATGTTTAATAAACCTTAAGTGCTGCGACCTAATCCTCTCGTTACGTGAGGACGGTTGCGATTGCATGATGCAGTGGAGCCTCGCCGGATGAACAGGCCTTCCGCTTCCCAACGGGTTCAAATCTCTTCTGGAGACGTCATGTATTTCTTGCGCATTCGATTAGGTAAAGCGGTGCCTGCCGCTATTGCCTCACTTGTCCTCGTGAGTTCGGCGGTCCTTGCAGTTTCCGATATTGCGGGGCAGCAGCAGTTGAACTCATTGATCAGTCTTTACGACAACGAACGGAAGGTCGATCTCCAGTTGCGCGAGCTTATTTCGCTGCAAAAGGAAATGGAGCTTGCTATCGTGGGTACGCAGGAAGCCTTGACGGATATATCCGCTACCCAGGCTCTCGACGGTTTGGATGACGGATTCAAGATTGCGGAGGATGAGTCCTCGCGACTTCACCAGAAGGCGGAACGGATCAACGTGCTGGCCGACAGCCTGTCGGCTCCCGAACTGGTTCCGGCCATCGCCCAACTGACCAAACGTTATGAGGAATTCCATCAAGGCGGGATTTCCATGGCCAAGGCTTACATCGCTGCAGGCCCTGCCGAGGGAAACAAGCTCATGGGCAGCTTTGACGGTTTCTCCGATGCCCTGCAGAAGGAAATAGAAGCAACGAGTTCTATCGTTGGTTCCATTGTCGCGCGTGAGGATAGGAAGGCCGAGGCAAATATCGCGCAGACGCGTGCGAAGGCGGATGACATGGCGCTGGTCCTTGCTGCACTCGGAACCGTCATGATTGGAAGCGGCGTCTTGCTTGCCTTCTTCGTTTCTCGCCGACTGCTATCTCCGCTCAATCGCGTGACCGCTGCCATGAACGCACTTGCTGATGGAAACAGCGATGTTGAACTGGCTGGTGCGGAGCGGGTCGATGAAATCGGTGATCTCGCTCGCTCCTTCCAGAACTTCCGGGAAAACCTCATCGCACGCCGCGATGCCCAGTTGGAAGAACAGCGCAACCGTGACCGACTGCAACAGTTGCAGTCGATGAACGAGGCCGAACGCGTGGCCGAACTTGAACGCACGAAGGCGGCGGTCAATGCGCTGGCCGGCGCGTTGGACAGCCTCGCCCATGGCGATTTGACAGCGCGCATCGATATCCATCTCGATGGCGAGTATGACCGGCTGCGTGATAACTTCAATCAGTCTGCCCGCAAGCTTCAGGCAGCCATGGGCGGTATTGCCGGGATTTCACATGAGATCCGCTCCAGTTCCTCGGAGATGCGTTCCGCTTCTGACGATCTTGCCCGGCGCACCGAGCAGCAGGCTGCGGCGCTCGAACAGACCGCTGCTGCTCTGAACCAGATCACGAATACCGTGAAGAACGCCGCAGTGATCGCCGACAGCGCCAGCCGAAAGGTTGGCGAGGCAAACCGTCGCGCAGAACAATCCGATCAGATCGTGCACAGCGCGATCGAGGCTATGGGGAACATCGAGCAGAGCTCTTCTCAGATCGGTAAGATCATCGGCGTCATTGACGAGATCGCTTTCCAGACCAACCTGCTGGCGTTGAATGCCGGCGTCGAGGCCGCCCGCGCTGGCGAAGCGGGCAAGGGCTTTGCCGTTGTCGCTCAGGAAGTCCGCGAACTTGCCCAACGTTCCGCCAATGCGGCAAAGGAAATCGCCGCGCTTATCCAGAAATCGAATGAAGCTGTCAGCAGTGGCGTTTCACTCGTCAATCAGTCGGGTGACATTTTGAGCCTGATCCAGGCGAATGTCACGGAAATCAACGGCGACATACGGGCTATCGTGACCGGAGCGCATGAACAGTCGACGGGACTGTCGGAAATCAACGCGGCAATCACCCAAATGGATCAGGTGACTCAGCAGAATGCCGCGATGGTAGAGGAAACGAGTGCTGCAGCCCATAAATTGGCGCAGGAGGCGGAAGAGTTGGCCGGTCAGGTCAATCAGTTCCGACTGCTGGAACAAGCTGCGCGAGGCGTGCTTTCCCGCGCCGCCTGAGTCCGGTACAAGGTGACGAATATCAATACGACCGGTCATCATGTGATCGGTCGTGTTGTTCATGCGTTAAGTTATTGCAGGGGCTGTGGTCCGGGCGCTGCCGGATGCCTGAGGTCGAGATTACCCTGGTCAGGTGCCAGGAAAGACGGCCCCACGCGCCGAATCTTGCTGTCCTCAGGGTCATAGGGACGTTCGACGGGTGTCGATGATATCTTCTGGGCCGGTGCGCTGGCTGGAACCTTTGGCTTCACCTCGATGACGGCAGACTTGTAGTCCGGGACGTTCATCGCCGCGCTGCTTTGCCGCATCTTCGAGTAATAGGCACCGAGATTGCATTCGCAGGCGGATTTCTCGCCGGTCGGCCGGTTCAGATAGGAAAAGGCGGTCGGCAGTTCGCGGTATGGGCGACCGGTCTGGGCAGAGACCATGTCGGCGCTCTCGCCTGATATCATCGAGTGGTAATAGAGCTCCGTCTCAACGCCCGGGCACATCTGCTGGCAGGTGTCGGCATCCCGCCGGAAGTTCATCGGCGAGGTATTGGACGATATCGGGAAAAAGCCGCCATCGCAGGTACGGACGCAAAGCGTGCGGAGATTGCCGTAGCCCGCGGCTCCATCGAGCGCGGAGGTCATGCGACTGTCGGATTCCTCCTGAGTAGCGGAAGACTGTCCTGCGGCATCAAGGTTCTGGCCTTCCGGCAACGCGGCCTCGGTATTGACGGGTGACTCGTCGTTGCAGCCGTTAGCGTCGAGGGCGGCGAGAATGCGTGTTCTGGTCGTCTCGTCCGGGCCGTTGTTGCGCAGAGCTTCCAGCCGGGAGGTGAGGTCACGCCGGTTCTCCTCCATTCTGGTCAGAGCGGAAGAAAGGTCCGAGCAGTCATTGCCGCCGTCGGAGCGGATGACCACTATGGCCGAGGTGTCGCAACGCAGCCGGCGGATATCTTGACGGGTCTTGCGGATCTCGATGTTCTGACGGGCAATTGCGCTGGCATACCGGCGAAATTCGCTGCTGTTGCCGATGATTTGGCCACCGTTCGTCAGCCCATCGCGCAGTTGCTCGCACAGCGCCGAGGCGTGGGCGGCAATCGGCTGACACGCCAGCACACCGGCGAATGCCAGCAGAAATCTTTTCTTGCCGCGCTGCAAATCGTGTCCCCGGTCCGCTTCGTGCCACTCTGGCTCATATTCGATGAGCCTATATGTAATCTAATCATAATTAGCGAGTGACGAAGTGCCAACCGGGAACACTTATTTGTGTTAACGGGCCTTGTATCGGTGCGACTGAAATGCGTCCGTCAGGCGGCGCGAGCGCGGCCGAGTGCGGAAGCATCCTCGAGGACGCGGCCGTCGATCGCGGCGATGGCCTTCATGCCGGCAAGCATCTGCGTGTCGATTTCCCAGCCGACGGCGACCGCGAAGACCGAGCCGATCTTGCGGGGTTCTCCGATGCGCTCGCCGGGGCATCCCATGCGCCGAAACATCCGTTCGAGGAAGACGTCGGTCACCGTGACGATGTGCGAGATGTCGGAGGCGAGGCAAAGTTCTCCGACACCGCACATCAGTTCGGCGGCGGCCACTGTCACCTGATTGGAGGCGCGGTCCTGGGAAATTTCCGGTTCAATGCAGAAGCGGCTGGATTCCCACACGGAGGCACTGCGGATTTCCGGCTGGTCTCCCAGCAGGATGGGAAAGGTATCGTCCAGCATGTTGGGTCCGAGTGTGGGCAGCAGTCGCAGCGAGCCGCGCAGGCGGCCCTCAGGCGAGTAGGAGAGGACATAGACCGGGTTGGCGGCGTCGTAGTGGTCGATCTCCCAGTCGCCCTTCACGGAGACGTCCCACTTCAACAGATCATGGAACACCTTTTTGCGAAGAGTGTGCATCTCTGCGATCTCAGTTGAATGGCTTTCGCGGTTCGCGGCGGTAATGATCCTGATCATGGCGAGTTCCTTCCGTGGTTGGAAAGGAAAAAATGCCGAACTGGATAGGAATTTAAACTGTCGGTAGTGACAGTTTATGGTTGTGCAATTTTTGATTATGTTTTCGTCCCGCCCGATCCGGGCATCGTGATCATTGGTCGCCGTTGGTGGTAATCAGGCCACGCCAGACGGCTTCTGCGACTGCCTGCGTATTGGTGGCGACATTCAGCTTGCGTCTGGCATTGGACATGAAGAAGCGTACCGTTCGTTCCGAGATGCCGAGGATCACGGATGTCTCCCAATAGCTTTTTCCGGCTGCCGCCCAGGTGAGCGCTTCCCGTTCCCGAACAGTCAGTTCGAATTTTCTCCGTCCGTACATCGAATGCGGGGTTCGTCCGGCAACGAGTCTGGCGTGAAATTGTGCTGCGAGATGGTGCAGATAGGGGTCGTTCTGGCGTCGGTAACGAGCCCACTCAGCGGATGGCAGATTGGAGTTGACCACCATCACGGCCGCGCGCCCTTCGCGCGCTGCCAGTGGATAGACGACGCCATGGGGGGCAATGGAGAGATCCGCGGAAAGCTGATGAAACGTTTGAGCCTCGATGGTTCGATCAATGAACCACGACCAGTCGAGCACACTGATCGTATGGAAGGCCTCCCGAATCGAGGGGCGGGTGACATTGTCGGGAAGTGCACTGACGGCGCGCACCAAGACCGGCGTGAAGGTGTGGTGGAGCCGGTGTAATCTGACGCCTGCGGGTGTCACGGTGGCTTCGGCGTAGAGCAGGTTTGCAAGGCCAAAAGCCTTTTGCATTCTTCGGAAAAACTGTTGCGGTCGAATGCCCTTTTCGCTTGTAAGCCAGTCCAGCAGGTCGAAATAGCCGCCCTGGTACGTCATACTGAAACCCTGAAATTACACGGGTCAAGATTGGGCGGAGGGCAGGCGGTTGTCCAGCCAAATTTTAGGGCTTATGTCGGGCGATGCGACGCCAAAGTGCTTTCCCCGCCAAACGGTGGCGGGGAAATTCTTTTCCCTTATTCAATGACTTGCATCAGTCCGGCTGCGACGCCTCGACGACGGCTAGAGCTGCCATGTTGACCACGCCGCGGGAGGTGACCGATGTCGAGAGAACGTGCGCCGGAAGCGCCGCTCCAAGCAGGATCGGGCCGACATGCAGGGCGTCCATCATGGTGCGAACAATGCCGAGCGAAATGTTGGCGGCATCCAGATTGGGGAAGACCAGAAGATTGGCTTCGCCTGTCAGAGTGCTGTGTGGCATGGCCCGCTTGCGTAGGCTTTCCGAAAGGGCGGAGCCGCCCTGCATCTCGCCATCGACTTCGAGCTCCGGCGCCTGCTCGCGGATGAGTTTCAGCGCGGCGCGCATCTTGCGGGAGCTTTCGGAATCGCGCGAACCGAAGTTGGAGTGGGCGACCAGCGCCGCCCGCGGGGTGATGCCGAAGCGACGGATCTCCTGCGCGGCAAGGATCGTCATTTCGGCGATCTCGGCGGCGGAGGGATTGTAGGTCACGAAGGTATCGGTGAAGAAGATGGCGCCGCGCTGCGAGATCAGCAGACTGAGGCCTGAGAAGGCGCAGACGCCGGGCTTTTTGCCGATGATCTGATGAACATCGCGCAGATGGCGATCGTAGCGGCCTTCCACGCCGCAGATCAGCGCATCAGCTTCGCCGCGCTTGACGGCGAGCGCCCCGATCACGGTGTTGTTGGTGCGCACGATGGTGCGTGCGGCTTCCGGGTTGATGCCTTCACGGCCGACAAGGGCGAAATAGTCATCGACATATTCACGATAGCGCGGATCGTCTTCCGGATTGACGAGACTGAAATCGACGCCCGGCCGGATGCGCAGTCCGAAACGGTCGAGGCGGGCTTCGATGATCTGGGGACGGCCGATCAGGATGGGCTGTCCAGTACCTTCCTCGAGCAGAACCTGGGCCGCGCGCAGCACACGTTCGTCCTCACCTTCCGCGAAGATGACGCGCTTCTGCGCCTTCTTCGCTGCGGCGAAGATCGGCTTCATGACGAATCCCGAGCGGAAGACGAAGCGGTTCAACAGGTCGAGATAGCTGTCGAAGTCGGTGATCGGGCGTTTGGCCACACCGCTTTCGGCGGCGGCGCGCGCGACAGCCGGCGCGATGCGCAGGATCAGGCGCGGATCGAACGGCGAGGGGATCAGGTAGTTCGGCCCGAAGGTCGGGGTTTCGCCCGTATAGGCGCGGGCGGCGACTTCCGAGACCTCCTCGCGGGCGAGAGCTGCGATGGCGCGCACGGCGGCCATCTTCATCTCTTCGTTGATGGTGGTCGCGCCGCAATCGAGCGCGCCACGGAAGATGTAAGGGAAGCAGAGGACGTTGTTGACCTGGTTCGGGAAGTCCGAACGACCGGTGCAGATCATCGCGTCCGGGCGGGCTTCGCGGGCGAGATCCGGCATGATTTCCGGCGTCGGATTGGCGAGCGCCATAATCAGCGGCTTTTCAGCCATTTTCGCCAACAGGTCCGGTTTCAGCACACCAGCAGCCGAGAGGCCAAGGAATACGTCTGCGCCGTCGATGGATTCCGCCAGAATGCGCTTGTCGGTCTCCTGCGCATACACAGACTTCCAGCGGTCCATCAGCACTTCACGGCCAACATAGACAAGGCCTTCGACGTCGTGGACCCAGATGTTCTCGCGGCGTGCGCCGAGCGTGACCAGCAGATTGAGGCAGGCGAGTGCTGCGGCGCCGGCGCCCGAGGCGACGATCTTCACGTCCTCGATCTTCTTGCCGGCGAGTTCCAGTCCGTTGAGGATCGCGGCTGCGACGATGATCGCGGTGCCGTGCTGGTCGTCGTGGAAGACAGGGATGTTCATCTTCTCGCGAAGCTGCGCTTCTACCTCGAAGCATTCCGGGGCCTTGATGTCCTCGAGGTTGATGCCGCCGAAGGTAGGTTCCAGCGCAGAAACGGTAGACACCATGGAATCGACGCTGGCGGCGTCGATCTCGATGTCGAAGACGTCGATGCCTGCGAACTTCTTGAACAGAACCGCCTTGCCCTCCATGACCGGCTTGGAAGCCAGCGGTCCGATATTGCCGAGGCCGAGTACGGCCGTACCATTGGAGATGACGGCTACGAGATTGCCGCGGGCGGTGTAATCGGCTGCGGTTTCCGGTTCGTCGCGGATGGCGAGGCAGGGAGCGGCAACGCCCGGAGAATAAGCGAGTGCCAGGTCGCGTTGGTTGCCCAGTGGCTTGGTGGCCTGGATCTCAAGCTTTCCGGGACGGGGATAGCGGTGATAAAACAGGGCCTGTTCATCGAGGTCCGCGACTGCGGTCGTCGGCTGGGGCTTGTTTTTTTCGGGAGCGTTCATCTTGTCCACCGGCATCGTCGTTTCAGGTTTGCGAGACCCCTGAATACACCAATTGGCCCCGGGGGGAAGTCCCATTCGATGCTGATCGCAACCACTTTACCGGCAGCATGAGCCAATAGCCGATAGGTCCACCATCCGGCCATTGGTTCATGTGCTGCCGTATCTGGTCGGTCCTGTGGACGCACATCAAAAGTGCGGGCCCCGCCACATACAGTTTAGGCGACGTGGACGGGCGACTGCATCCTCGGTGAAGAAGGATGGACGGGCGTCGGACCTCAGACCGAAGGCGTGATCACCGGTGGCAACGAGGTGGGGCCGATGCCGTATTTCGACTTGGTTGACGGCGAACTGCCCTTGGTCTCGCCTGTGGTCTGCGCGCAGGCGGCAAGTGTCAGCATCAGGCCCAATGCGACGATGAGTTTCTTCACGCACGTTCTCCTTGTCGGGCCCTCCGGAAGAATAGGTTCTCATGGCCCGTGGATGAGAGTTGATATCAAATACAATTTAGATATATACACAATGAACACATGTGTTCAAAAGTCAACGCTTGCGTCCGTTTGACGCGGATCGCCATGGGCGGGTTTTCCAGGGGTTAATGAGGTGTCGCACGGCAAGGGGAATCTGGTATTCCGGTTGCTGTTTCGCGGGATCGCCTTGGCGTTGAGATAGGAACTTCGTCCGGATTCATGTGTTTAGCGATCGTTTCTCACAATCGGAATCAGGATGCTTAAGGTGGATTCGGCCAGCGGAATGGATGTCGGACGTTACAGAGCCGAGCGATGGACCATGGAGGTCATCTTTAAGTGCCAAATGTAAAACGTCGTATCCATGATGCCGCCATGCGGCTTTTTTCCCGGAAAGGGTCTGACAGGGTCACGATCAGCGATCTTGCCGAGGAGGCTTTTGTCGCGCGAGGCACCGTCTATAACGCCATACCGGACCCAGGCAGGCTCTTCGAGGACATCGCGGGCGATCTGGCGAGTGAGATGCTGCTAAAGGTGCGCAACACTCTGGCGACGATCAGCGATCCGCCGTTGCGGCTGGCCTGCGGTATTCGTCTCTTCATCCGCAGGTCTCATGAGGAGCCCCAATGGGGCCGCTTCATGGTGCATTTCGGTTTCAGCAATCGCACGCTTCAAGGATTGCTGGCAGGAACATCCGGCGAAGACCTCAGGCTCGGGATAGACAACGGCCGCTATGCGATCCCGCATGCTCAAGCAAATTCGGCACTTGCGATCATCGGGGGGGCGACGCTTTCCGGCATGATGCTTGTACAGGAAGGTTACAAGACCTGGCGGGATGCGGGCAGCGAGGTTTCCGAACTTGTTCTTGTATCGCTCGGTGTGGAGCGAGAGGAGGCTGGGCGTCTCTCCCGGCATCGGCTGCCAGAACTGGCCTGAACAGTCAGACTGCTCCCGGTCGTGACGTCGATTGCCCGCCCGAAGGTCGTTTTGCGCCGTTCGCGCCCGGATTCCCCCGCTCTGAACGACATATCCCCATCGTGTCATCTTCCTGAAACACGAGTCTGGTTTGAGCCAGACATGGTTTCATGAGGCGAGATCAAGAGGATGGCGACCGTGAGTGGGCAGACGGATACGCGGCATTTCAGAACCCTTTTTATTTCGGATGTGCATCTGGGTTCAAAGGCGGCGAAGACCGATTTTCTTCTCGATTTTCTGCGGACCCATGAGGCCGATACTATTTTTCTTGTCGGCGATATCGTCGATGGCTGGCGTCTGAAGCGAAGCTGGTACTGGCCTCAGGACTGCAACGACGTCGTCCAGAAGCTCCTGCGCAAGGCGCGCAAGGGGACGCGCATCGTCTACATTCCCGGCAATCATGACGAATTCCTGCGGGGATTCCCGGGTACCCATTTCGGCGGCATCGAAGTCGCCGAGCGCATGATCCACGAGACCGGTGACGGTAAGAAGTATCTGGTCCTGCATGGGGACGAATTCGATGTCGTAGTGCGCAATGCGCGGCTGCTCGCCTATCTAGGCGACTGGGCCTACGATACCGCAATCGCCATCAACTTCGTGCTCGCGGGACTTCGGCGCCGGCTGGGGATGCCGTATTGGTCATTTTCCTCCTGGGCCAAGCAGCAGGTGAAGCAGGCTGTCAATTTCATCGGTGAATTTCAGCGGGTGGTCGCTGACGAAGCGCGGCGCAACGAGGTCGATGGCGTCATCTGTGGTCATATCCATCACGCCGTGATGGAGGACATCGACGGCATCCACTACATCAACACTGGCGACTGGGTGGAAAGCTGTACGGCAATTGCCGAACATCCCGATGGCCGATTCGAGCTGATCAACTGGGGACATCTTGTGGGGGCGTCCAAGCCTGAAAAACAACTTGCGATGGTTCCGATGCCGCTTTCGCTTGCTTCGATCAAGCACGAAGCCGACGAGGACATTCGCGCGGCGTGAGGCCACGGGCCCAATCGCGCGAATTATCGGTTTTTATTGTGGCTTTGCCGGTTTTTGGGATCTTTAACGCCGGTTAAGGATTTCATCCTTGGGCGGTCCGGCTATACTGCGCGGAATCCAAGTTTCGCGCAGGCGGCCGTTACCGGCAGGTGCGCATGGCCAAAGCGTAGAAGTCGTCGGGATAGTGAAGCCGGTTAATCCAGAAAACGCGTCGATCGAGATTCACGATCTGCCCGACCAGGCGGGGCGTAGGATCGAGTTGCGCGGCACATGGCGCAACAACAGTCTCGGCGCCATGTTGCAGAATGCCGGCCGGCTCGCCGATGGCGAGAAGAGCATCGTCGAAATCGACCTGTCGCAGGTGTCCGCCATGGATACGGCGGGCGCGTGGCTCATCCGTCGGTTCCTTGCCAAGCAACGGGCAGAGGGTGTTTCGGTCGCTTTGACCGGCGGCAGCGATGCCATGCGCGAACTCATCGCCGCTATGCCGGAGAAGGTTGAGGAGCCTAACAGGAACGACGTCAAGGCTCCGCTGTTTCAGCGCATCTTCAGCCCCATCGGCGAGACTGTTGTCGATCTTTGGCAGGATTTCGTTGCCATGATGTTTGTACTGGGCTCGGCGGTGCACGGCGCACAGACCAAACTTGGTCGCGGCAGCGGCGTTTCTCCTGCGTCCGTGGTCAACCAACTGGATCACATGGGTGTGCGGGCGGTTCCGATCATCGTGCTCATGTCCTTCCTCATCGGTGCGATCATCGCCCAGCAGGGTGCGTTCCAGCTCCGCTATTTCGGGGCGGAAGTCTTTGTCGTTGATCTCGTCGGCATCCTGCAATTGCGCGAAATCGGGGTGTTGTTGACGGCCATCATGATTGCCGGCCGTTCCGGCAGCGCAATTACCGCCGAAATCGGCTCGATGAAGATGCGTGAGGAAATCGACGCGCTGAAGGTCATCGGCCTTAATCCCATCGGTGTGCTGGTGTTTCCGCGGCTCGTGGCGCTGACGATCGCGCTGCCGCTTCTGACCATCGTTGCCAATTTCGCGGCCCTTTATGGTGCCGCGGTGGTCGCCTGGGCCTATTCCGGTATCACCTTCGATGTCTTCACCACGCGCTTGCACGATTCGATCGATTACTCGACCATTGCGTCGGGCATGATCAAGGCGCCATTCATGGCGCTCATCATCGGCATCGTCTCGGCGGTGGAAGGCATGAAGGTCGGTGGCAGTGCCGAATCGCTCGGCCAGCACGTCACGGCCGCAGTGGTGAAATCGATCTTCGTCGTCATCCTCGTGGACGGGCTTTTCGCCGTGTTCTACGCAGCGATCGATTTCTGAGGAGGGGATGGTGGTAGACAATCTCCCCGGCAGACAGGAACGCGAAGCGGTCCTTTCCGTGCGTGACCTGACGGTCGCCTTCGGCGAGAAGGTCGTTCTCGACCGGCTCAATCTCGATATCTACCGTGGCGAGATCCTCGGTTTCGTGGGAGCATCGGGCGCTGGCAAATCCGTACTGATGCGCACCGTCCTGCGGCTTCTGCCGCGGCGTTCCGGCACGATCGAGATCCTTGGGGCGGACTACGACAAGGTGTCGGATGCCGAGCGTGTCACGCTCGATACACGTCTTGGCGTGCTCTTCCAGCATGGAGCGCTCTTCTCCGCATTGACGGTCAAGGAAAACATCCAGCTGCCGATGCGCGAATATCTTGATCTGCCGAGATGGCTGATGGATGAACTCGCCTATCTGAAGATCGAACTTGTAGGCCTCGATCCGGATGCGGCGGACAAGTATCCATCCGAGCTTTCCGGCGGCATGATAAAGCGAGCGGCGCTCGCACGTGCGCTTGCGCTCGACCCGGCCCTGCTTTTCCTCGATGAACCGACATCGGGTCTCGACCCGATCGGTGCTGCCGAGTTCGACGAACTGATTGCACGGCTGCGCGATACGCTCGGCCTAACCGTCTACATGGTGACCCACGATCTCGACAGCCTGTTTTCCGTATGCGACCGCATCGCCGTACTGGGACAGAAGCGGGTCTTGGTCGAGGGAAGCTTAGACGATATGCTCGCCTGCGACGATGCATGGGTGAGGTCGTATTTCAGGGGCAAGCGCGCCCGTTCCATTGAGAGGCCGGCAGTCCCGGCTCAAAATCCGGTGAGTGACTGACCTATGGAAACCAGAGCCAATTATGCCATTGTCGGCTTTTTCACGCTGCTCGTCATCGCAGCGGCGTTCGGTTTCGTCTACTGGATGGCGGAATATGGCCGCGGCGGTCCGGTTGCGCCGCTCGCAATCCGTATTCCCGGCTCGGCAAATGGTTTGAGCATCGGCTCGCCCGTCCGCTTCAACGGTATCGCGGTCGGCTCTGTGCGCAATCTCTACATCGACAAGGATGACCCACAATTCTCAGTCGCCTTCACCGAGGTGCGCGCCGATGCGCCAGTTACCAGTTCCACCAAGGCGGTTCTTGAAATCCAGGGCCTGACCGGCGCCGCATATATCGAGCTTTCCGGCGGCAATGCAGGCGGAGAGAGCATTCTGGAGAAGGCTATATCGACTGGCGAACCGGCTGTTCTCGTTGCTGATCAGTCGAGCGTGACCAATCTGCTTGCGACTGCGGACAAGATCCTGCAGCGGGCGAACAGCGCGATCGGCGAGTTGCAGGGATTCATCGAGGATTCGCGAGCACCGCTCACCAATACGGTGAAGAATGCAGAGACCTTCTCCAAGGCGCTTGCCGACAATGCCGACGGTATCGACAAGTTCCTGGAGAGTGTAAGCGCGCTCTCCACCTCTGTATCGGGACTTTCGGGACGCCTCGATTCGACGCTTTCTGCAGCCGAGGACTTGTTCAGGTCGCTCAATTCCGAAAAAATTGACAAGATCCTGACCAATACGCAGGAGGCGACCGCCAATTTCGCCGAGGCATCCAAGAAGATCGAGCCTGCCATCGACGGCTTCAAGGAGACCGCATCGACCTTCCAGCAATTCGGTGTGAACGCAGACGCGGCGCTGACGAAGGTCACTGCTCTGATAGATGCTGTCGACAGCCAGAAGGTGGGCCGGGTCGTGGATGATGTGTCCGTTGCCGCGGCTGATGCACGCACTGCGATTTCCGGTTTCAAGGATCTCAGCCAGAGCGTGACCAACCGCCGCCAGGACATCGATCAGGCTATCACCGATTTCACCCAGCTTGCCAACAAGCTGAACAATGCCTCCGAGCGGGTCGATGGTATCCTGAAGAAGGTCGATGGTATTCTTGGTTCGGATGACACAAGTTCTCTGACGGCTGAAGCGCGCAAGACGCTGGAATCCATTCGTCTCATGGCGGAAAACCTGAATGCGCGGATCACTCCGATTGCCGACAATCTAGCCCGTTTCTCCAATGGCGGCCTCAGGGATATCCAGTCGCTCGTCACCGATACGCGGCAGACCATGCGTGACCTCAACGACGCGATCACCAACTTTGATCGCGATCCGCAACGGTTGATTTTCGGCGGTGAAAACGTCAAGCAATATGACGGACGGACTCGGCGATAATGATGATCGAAGGCCAAAAGGACAGGGCTGACATGAGGGTAGGCGGTATGCTGACGCGTCGACGGATCGGGCTTCTTGCAGCGGCGATCGTCCTGCCGATTGCCATGGGCGGGCTCAGCGCCTGCAGTTCAGCCGCGAAGAACGACACGTTCGATCTGTCAGCCTCGCCGAAGGTCGAGACGACAGCGTCGGCGCGAAACAGGCAGTTGCTGGTCGCCGATCCCTCGGCCCTCAAGGCGGTCGACAGCGAGCAGGTGCTCGTCCGCGTCTCGGGATCCGAAATCCGTTACCTCTCCAATGCCCAGTGGAGCGACAAACTCAGCCGCATGGTGCAGTCGAAGCTCGTGGAAGCCTTCGAGAATACCGGCAAGCTCGGTGGCGTCGGGACGCCCGGGCAGGGGCTTGCCATCGACTATCAGCTCATCACAGACATTCGCGCCTTCGAGATCGACGCCAGCGGCAGCGACCGCGCGGTGGTCGAGATTTCGGCCAAGCTACTCAATGATCGCAACGGCACCGTCAAGGCCCAGCGCGCGTTCAGCGCATCGGTTCCGACCGGTGGTTCGACCAATGAAGTGTACATCCGGGCGATGGATCGCGCCTTCGGTCAGGTGACCGCAGAAATCATTGACTGGACGCTGACGCAGCTCTGATGAGCGAAACGCCTGTGCCGACCTTCGGTGGGTTATTTCATGAAATGATGGCGGTCTGGACCGGCGTTGTTTTGAATACTGCGCCAGAGCTTGCTCCCATCCAAGCTCAGGTGAGGCGGGGTGACGCTCTCATTGTGGTCGCGCACTGGCAGCGTTGACGAAAACCCGCCTCGTGCCGAATTGCCTTCCAATTAGCGTTATTGCATCAAGATTCAGGCGGCTTTGGAATCGGGGCCAGTTCGGCCGGTGCGCTTTTCGTTTCTTCTTTTTCGCAAATCTTGCCATCACGAACTTCGATCCAGCCGGATCTCTGCTGCCCGGAGCGATGATCAAATATGGTCCACTGGGGCTGGCCATCGGCGGTCATAAACGAAGTCAAGTAAAGTCCGCCTGCCAACGCGATCGAGAGTTCCGGAAGTCACCCGAATAAGGAAACATCCTGAACCTGACGGCCGATAAGTGACTTGAAAACCTCCTCCCAACCGTCTTCGCCGCTCCAGATCCTGCGCAGGATCTTGTCTTCATCTTCAATCCGCCAGCTCCACTCGATCATGACCGTGAGCTCGCCCTGTGAATTCCCGGCGGAACAGTCGCACCTTACTTGAGGAGACAAGTGGCCAAACTCCAGGAAAATTGCCGAGCCATGACCTCTTCAGACCGCTGACAACGGTTTTGATACAAGGGCTGATCGATATCTCTCGAAAATTTCCAGAGACGTTGGCAACGCGCCCCTCCCATGCCGTGTGGCTAGAACTTTCCGGGAAGCGAGAACTTTTTCAACGGAAGCCAGTCAGCCGGCTGGGCGCGGGTGAGGTCGGGTCTTCTCGCTACAGCCGAGTAGCAAGCATGTCAGTGTCTTGCGTTCCATCCCGACCTGACGACCAAAGCAAAAGCCCCGGAACCTGAATGGCTCCGGGGCTTTGTTGTCTATCTCTGCCTTTGCTGGCGCCAGCGGCCTAGCTGAAGCGGCCGGCGGCGTGGGCGAGCATGGTGTAGACCTTGCCCGTATCCGAAGTCAGGTAGGACTGCGTCACGCTCTTGTCGCGGTCGGTGCGCGCGACATCGGCGAGCAGCTTTTCGAAGTCGTTGATGTAACGGTCGACAGCGGTGCGGAATTCCGGCTCGCGGTCGTACTTGCGTTTGATCTCGTCGAAGGTCTGCTGGCCTTTCAGCGTGTAGAGGCGACGGGTGAAGACGTCGCGCTCGCCGCGCTGGTAGCGCCGCCACAGCTCGACCGAGGCATCGTGATCGATGGCGCGGGCGATATCGACGGAGAGCGAGTTTAGCGATTCGACCATGTGGCGCGGATTGCGGTTGTCGGCCTGCCGCTGCTGTACGGGTGGCTGCTCAACTGGGCGAGCCGGTGCGGGACGGGCCGGCTGCGAAGCCGCCATTCCGTGTTCCTCGTCACGCGATGCGCCACGCAGCAGATCGCTGATCCAGCCGCCGGTTTCCTGACGGGCAGCCGGGGCCGGGGCCGGAGCAGGCACCGGCGCCTGGGTGGTGTTGAGGCTGCCACGCAGGCCTAGCGGTTCGCTGGCGCGGGCCTGTACCGGAGCCTGAACGGGTGCAGGTACCGGAACGGGAGTGGGCTGCGGGGCAGGGACCGGAGCGGCTGCCCGGCGCGGCTGTTCGACCGGGCGGGCTTCAGCCAGACGGCGAGCGACCGGCTCGGAGATTTCCAGCGACTGGGTCGAGCGACCGACGAGCTGGGAGATATCCTGCAGCGCCTTGATCTGTTCGGAAACGGCCCGGCGCATGGCTGCGGCGCTTTCCTTAGCCTCTTCCGGCAGGTCGAACGCACCGCGCTTGAGTTCGCTACGGGTGAGGTCGAGCTCCTTGCGGATGTCCTGGGCCGAGCGGCGGATTTCGTCTGTTGCACCGGCAAAGCGACTGACGGCTTCCTCGACCGACTGGCGAAGGGCCTCGCGCAGGTGGTTTGCAGCTCCATCCGACTTGCGTCCGGCTTCGCCCAGCAGCTTGTCCACGTCGGAGAGGGAAGCGGTAAGGCCACCACGCAGACGGTCGGCGAGATCGGCGGAACGCTTTTCGGCTTCCGACAGGGTTTTTTCGATCGACTGGTTGGCGTCTTCGCCAGCAGAAAGCAGCGCGTTGCGCATGCTGCCGGCCGTGGCGTTGGCCTGCTTTTCGGTTTCCGTTAGGATCTTGCCGATATCGGCAAAGGACGTCTGGATGCTCTGGCGCAGGTTTCCTGCGACCTGACCCGAACGCTGCTCAGCACGCTCGAAGGCGGATTCGACCATGTTGGTAAGGCCTTGCATGGTCGTTTCGATTTCCTCGGAACGCTTGACCAGACCGACAGCCAGATCACGCAGCGCCTGCTGACGATCCTCGAGCGTACCGACAAGGTTGGACTGGGCGGCCGACAGGAGGTCGGATGCCTGGCCGAGGACCTTGGAGTGATCGCTGAAGCGGCCAACGATGGCGGTAACCTGCGACAGCGTATCGTCGGAGATCGAGGACAGGCGCTCGAGCTTGCCATCCAGCAGTCGGCTGGAGGTCGAGATGAGGTCGGCAGCCTTGGAGGATGCTTCTGCGAAGCGTTCCGTCGTCTGGCCGAGCCGGTTGTCTGCCGCGACGATATTGGTGGCAACCTGCTCGATCATGCCGGCAAGGCCAGTATTGCTTTCGCCAAGACGCTGAATCAGGCGACCCGCGCTTTCGGCAATGCTGCTCTCTGCGGTACCCAGAGCCTCGACCGCCTTGTCCGCACGTTCGCTGATGGCGGCGACGACAGCCTGGTTTTCAGAGCGCAGGCGCTCGGCGCTGAGGCGGGCAGCCTCGGTGATACGCTCGGCTGCTGCGCGGCCGGTCTCTGCATATTCCGCGATAACCGGTGTCGCCTTCTCGTCGATCAGGCGCGACAGTTCCGCCGAGCGGCCGGCGAGCATCGAATTGAGTTCGCGGGTGCGTTCGTCAAGAACTGCGCGGATCGAGTTGCCGCGGGCTTCCAGCGCCTTGTCGACCGTATTCATGGTCTGCGCCAGTTCTTCCGTATTGTCCGCCAGCGCTTCGCGGATTGCCGCTGCGCGGGTTTCCAGCGTGTTGCCGGCTTCGGAGAGGGTGCCCGAAAGCGCCTGGATCTGGCTGCCGACGAGGGCTTCTGCTTCCGCCACCTTGTTGGCGATAATGTCGCCGGCTTCGGAGAAGGTCTGAGCGACCGAAGCAGCCTGACCGGCGAGGCGGCTCTGCGTCTCGGCGATACGGTTCGCCAGATCCTCGGAACGTTCCTCGACGGCGCGGCTGAGTTCGGCGCTACGTTCGCCGATCCGCTCGGCAAACTGCTGACCGCTCTGGTTAAGGAGGTCGACGGAACGCTGTGCCTCGGCATCGAGTTCGCGGGCGGCGTCCGAAACGGCGCCACGCAGCGTGGTGGCGAGGCCGGCAGCCTTGCCTTCGATGGTGCGGTTGACGTTGTCGAGACCGATGTTCAGGGCGCGGTCCATGGTAGACAGGCGCTCGTCGATCTGCGCGGTGCGACCTTCAAAGGTCTGTGCGACGAGGTTGGTGCCTTCTTCAAGGATGCGGGAGACGCGTTCTGCGGCTTCGGTTCCGACCTTCTCGATGTCGGAAACCTTTTCGGCAAGCTTGGCGGCGAAGATCTCGCCGGCATCTGCAACGCGGGTATCGACACCGTCGAGGCCGTTGCGGATTCGGTCTTCCAGCGTACCGAGGCTCGTTTCGATGCGGGCGCTGGTTTCATCGATACGTGCGCTCATGCCACCGACGGATTGCTCGACGCGACCCGAGAAGTCCTCTGCCGTGCGGGTGATTTCGCCCGCGACGTTACCGATCTGACCGATCAGCGACTGGCCGGTGCCACGCAGGCGCTCATCGAGGGCCTTGCCGCTCTCGTCGATCGTGCGGCGCAGGGCTTCCTCACGCTGTTCCAGCGTCATCTCCAGCATGCCGGCGCTTGCGGCAAGCGATGCGCCCAAGGAAGCGCCGTGCTCGCTGAGGGTGCTCTCCAGTTGGCTGCGCGCGTCATTCAGGGCCAGATTGATGGCGTTGCTGCGATCGTCGAGCGTCGAGCGGATACGTTCGTGTGTGTCGGATAGCTTGCCGTCGATATCGGAGATGCCGGTGGAGAGCGTCTGGTCGATATCGCTGAGCACGGTGTTCAGCGCTTGACCGATGCGGCCGGATCCTTCGCCGAGCTTCTTCTCGATCTGGTTGCCAGCTTCCTCGAGCGTGGCAGTGAGGTAGGACGTATGGCCCGCCAGAGCCATATCGAGCTGCTCCTGCGTCTCGCCATAGGCAGCGCGGATCGTTTCCGCCTTGTCGGCGAAGGTTGCTTCGAGACGTCGGTCGGCCTCGGCAACTGTTTCGACGATGGCGTTGGTGCGGCGTTCTAGCGCCTCACCAAGACGGTTCTCGGTTCCACTGATGGATTCCACGAAGGCAGAGGCTCGGCCCTCCAGCGTTTCGTCGAGGCGCGCCTGTCCCTCGGAAAGGGCGCGGGCAATCTCGCGGCTGCGGGCGTCGAGGGTTTCGTCCAGGCTAGCCTTGACGTCAGACATGGACTGCGCGATCTCGCGGCCGCGGGTTTCGAGCGTTTCTGCGATCTGATCGTGGTTGAGGGACAGCGCAAGGCCGATGGCTTCCGCGCGACCGTCGAAAGT
>QFQX01000006.1 GCA_003248775.1 Shinella sp.
CCCGCCCTGTTTCAGGCGAGAGGGAGACCATTCTCATCCAGCCCCCGGCGCCTGCTCCGCGTTTCGAACAGGCCACCGGATCACCGGCCCCGCCTCGCCGGCAACGCAAACCGGTGTAACCGCGACGGGACGGGGCCATTCTAGGCATGGAGACGGAGGGTGGGGATTTTGCGGGAAAATGGGGATGTCGTATGGGGGGATGAAAGACGTTCAGTACGATCTGTCCTGATCGAGGCTTTACCTTAGCCTCCGGCCCTTGCCCCCACCGAGACCGCGCCTGGTGGATGGCCCATCACGCGCTTGAAGGCGCGGCTGAAGGCGGCCTGCGATCCATATCCGAGGCGCAATGCGGCAGTTTCGATCGGCATGCGGTCCTTGGCGATCCACTGCGATGCGAGCCGCATGCGAAGTTCGGTGAGATAGCGGACGGGCGTCATGCCGGTGACGTCGAGAAAGCGCTCGGCGAAGACGGAGCGCGAAGCGCCCATCCTGTCGGCAAGTTCGGCGACGGTCCAGTCGTGGCCCGGCGCATTGTGAAGGGCGACGAGCACCCGTCCGAGCCGCGGGTCGCGCAGGGCCGCGATCCAGCCGGTGGCGTCGCCACAACCGCATTCGACCCAGGCGCGGACGATGAAGGCCGCGACCACATCGGCAAGGCGCGCGAGAATGCCGGCGAAGCCCGCACGGGCGGTTTTCGCCTCGCGCTCCATCGCCTCCAGCATCGGCAGTATCTCCGGATAGCGGTCGGAGAGCGTGCCGACCAGCATGACCTCCGGCATCATCGAAACAAGCGGGTGCAGGCCGCCGAGATCGAATTCCATGCAGCCGCTGAAGACGAGGGCGCGCCCGTCTTCGGCGCAGGTCTCGCCGTTGCAGGCATTGACCGCGCTGACCGAAGCGCAGATCGGCTTTGTCGCGAGCGCCCGCACATCCTGGCACTTGATCTCGGAAGATGACACGAGAGCATGGCTGCCGCCACGCGGCAGGAGCACGGCGGAACCGGTGTCCATGGTGTGAAACAGGCCGCCCGGCGTGCGCAGGTGAACCGGACCGCGGGCGATGAAATGGAACTGGGCGCGTCCCTCCACTTCGCCGAACGAGAGCCCGAAAGGCGGGGTGGCTTCTATCCGACGATAGTCGAGGCCGACCAGCCGCATGCCCATGAGCAATTCGCTCACGAGATCCGGATCTGGGGACATGCCGGCTGACATCGCCGGATTTTCGGACTTTCGATCAAGCATCGCGGAGTTTGTGACATGGATCGTCCGGCGAGTCCAGCCTAACCTAGGGAGGTACCATTCACCGGAGCATTCCCGGCCGGCTCCCAACGGCCGGGATGCTTTCTTTCCTGCTTCTGCAATTCGCGGCAGGCGGAGCCCTTTGGAGTTTCCGCCGGAATTGCGCATTTCGAGGACAAGCCTATGAATCCCACATTCGATCCATCCGGCGCCGCTGCCGGAACCGGCGCGGACAAGCCGGCCTGGGGGGCGGTTGTTTCCATGGCGCTCGGCGTCTTCTCGCTGGTGACGGCCGAGTTCCTGCCGGCAAGCCTTTTGACACCGATTGCGGCCGAGCTGAACATCACAGAAGGAGCGGCCGGTCAGGCGGTGACCGCGACGGCGGTGGTCGGCATGGTCGCCAGCCTTCTCATCACGCCCGCCGCCCGCAGCATCGACCGGCGGCACCTGATGATGTTCTTCTCCTTCCTGCTGATCCTCTCCAATCTTATGGTCGCGTTTGCTCCCGGCATGACGCTTCTTCTGATCGGACGCGTGCTGCTTGGTGCGGCACTGGGCGGCTTCTGGGCGATGGCGACGGCGGTAACCATGCGGCTGGTGCCACCTGTTCTGGTGCCCCGGGCGCTGTCGATGATCTTCAGCGGGGTTTCCGCGGCAACCATCGTTGCCGCCCCTCTCGGCAGCTATCTGGGTGCACTCGTTGGCTGGCGTGCCGTGTTCGTGATGACCGCTGGGCTTGGGCTCGCCGCTCTCGTCATACAGTTCATCTCTCTGCCGAAGCTCAAGCCGACCGGCGCCGCAAGCCTGCGCACGCTGGTCGAGGTGCTCGCCCGTCCGGGCATCGCACTGGGGATAGTCGCGGCGACACTGGTCTTTGCCGGACACTTCGCCTTCTTCACCTATCTGCGTCCCTTCCTTGAAACGGATGCGTCCGCCAGCATCGAAGTGGTGTCGTCCGTGCTGCTCGGCTTCGGGCTCGCCAATTTCCTCGGAACGCTGCTGGCCGGCCCGCTGATCGCCTATAGCCTGCGCCTCACCCTGACGCTGATGCCGCTGTTGCTGGCGGCCATGGGCTTCGTGCTGGTCGCGAGCGACGCGCCATTCGCCGTCAATGCGGTCATCGTCTCCATCTGGGGTCTGGTCTTCGGCGGCGTACCGGTCGCCTGGTCCACCTGGCTTGCCCGCAATGTTCCGGATGAGGCGGAAAGCGCCGGCGGCCTGATGGTTGCGGCGATCCAGTTCGCCATCGCCATGGGGGCCGCGGTCGGGGGCATCATCTTCGATGTCAATGGAGCGGCGGGCGTCTTTACCGCCAGCAGCCTGGTCCTGGTGATCGCGGCAATCGGCATTCTGCTCGGCGTAAAGCTGCGGCAGGTGCCCGCCGCCGCCTGAAAGAGTGTCGCCGCCTTCAGGGGCGGCGGCCGACCGACGGCTCCAGGAGGTCTCACCGGAACGTGATAAACGGTGGGTCAACGTGTGTTGAGCGGCACGCCGGATGCGCTATCGGAAGGTTCTCCCATCTCGGAAATCCTCCCCTCCGCGAACAACCTCCAAGGAGCCTTCCCCGTGAAGCAAGGACTAAACCAGGCCAGCCCCTACCTCCTCAGCCTGCTGCGCATCGTCTCCGCTCTCGTGCTGTTCAGCTACGGAACGCAGAAAATCCTGTATTTCCCCCTGGCCGAGCGTGTGCCGCCGGTCATGTCGATGTCGTGGATCGCCGGCCTGCTGGAACTTACCCTCGGTTTCCTGCTGCTCATCGGTTTCATGAGCCGCGCCGCTGCCTTCATCCTGTCCGGCCTGATGGCGTTTGCCTATTTCATCGCGCATTTTCCGCAGAACTTCTTCCCCTCCCAGAACGGCGGCGTGGCAGCCATCCTGTTCTGTTTCATCTTCCTCTATCTGGTGGCGGCCGGCCCGGGGCCGATCAGCGTCGACGCCCGCCGCAATGGCGGACAGGCCTGATCCGCAGGCTTATGACGACCGGAGGGTGCGTAATGCCGCGCCCTCCATACCAGATTATGCGCGGGGAGGAGGCTCAGGCGATATCCGGCGGGTTTTCGCGAAGGCGCGCGTCGAGTTTGGCAAACAGGCCGCGCAATTCCGGCTCCTCGACATAGCCGCCCGCTTCGGTCGGACGCACCCACAGGGTCTGGCGCTGTCCCTGTTCCTTGAAGGTCGCGGCGATGGAAGTCGTCTCGACCGTGAAGACCTCGACGATGCAGGGGACATCCCTGCCATTGTCCAGCCGCTTGACATAGCTGTAGCGCCCGAGCGGCTTCTTGCCGACCTTTCCCTTGATGCCGGCCTCCTCGAAGGCCTCGACGGCTGCGACCTCCCGCGGTGTCTTGCCCTTCATCGGGCTTCCCTTCGGGATGACCCACCGGCCCGAACCTCGCGTCGTGATCAGCAGGACCTCAAATCCGTTTCCTCCAGCGGCGCGACGAAAGCAGATCGCTGCGTACTGCTCCAGCCAGTCGGCGGCAAACAGCGTGCCGCCCGTATCGGCGAGCTTCATCAGGAACGTCTTTTTCTTGGGCAACGGGATCTCGGAAGGGAGGCTGGAAGCGGGTGGAAAGTAGATTGTGACAGTCCACGATTATCTTGGATTTCCAGCTTTTGCAGCACTGTTCTTTCATTTATGACAGTTTTATGACGGTCCCTCCACGGGATATGCCAAGGGGCATGCCAAGGGACATGATCGACTGGATATGAATGCATGATTAGCCTGTTCAAGAAGCTTCTTCCCCGCGAAGACGGATTTTTCATTCTCTTCGAGCGTCACACGCGCACGGTGGTGGGAGCGGCCAATGCACTGAAGGACCTGCTCGCCGGCGAGGGGGATATCGAGGCGCACGGCCAGAAGATCATCGACCTCGAGGACGAGGCCGACGACATCACCCGCGAAGTCCTGCTGGCGGTGCGCCGCAGTTTCATCACTCCCTTCGACCGGGGCGACATCAAGGATCTGATCCAGTCGATGGATGACACGATCGACATGATGCACAAGACGGTCAAGACTATCCGGCTCTACGAGCAGACGAGCTTCGATCCGGGCATGCGCGAGATCGGCATCATGATCGCGGAATGCGCCCGGCTGATTTCCGAGGCCATTCCGCTGCTCAACAAGATCGGCGCCAACGCTCATCGCCTGAGCGAAATCGCCGAGGAGGTGATGCGCGTCGAGGGCCGTTCCGACGAGTTCTACGAGAAGGGTCTCAAGGAACTGTTCAAGCGTTACGGCTCCAGCGATCCCATGGCCTACCTGATCGGCAGCGAGATCTATGGCGAGCTCGAAAAGGTGGTCGACCGCTTCGAGGACGTCGCCAATGAGATCAGCGGCATCGTGATCGAGAACGTCTGATGGACGCCACGCTTGCCCTGCCTCTGCTGATCGCCCTCGTCGGCGTGGCGCTCTTCTTCGATTTCCTGAACGGCCTGCACGACGCCGCGAACTCGATCGCCACGATTGTCTCGACGCGCGTGCTCAGCCCCCAGTTCGCCGTTGGCTGGGCCGCCTTCTTCAATTTCATCGCCTTCATGTTCTTCGGCCTGCATGTGGCGGAAACGCTGGGCACCGGGATCATCGACCCCGCGATCGTCAGCCCGCAGGTGATCTTTGCAGCCCTCGTCGGCGCGATCGTGTGGAACATCGTCACCTGGGTCTTCGGCATTCCGTCCAGTTCGTCCCACGCGCTGGTGGGGGGCATGGTCGGTGCCGGTATAGCCAAGATCGGCAGCGCCTCGATCGTCTTCTACGGTCTCGCCAAGACGGTGGCCGCGATCTTCCTGTCCCCGATGATCGGTTTCTTTCTGGCGCTGCTGCTGGTGCTGATCGTCGCATGGATATGCGTGCGCCAGACGCCCTTTGCCGTCGACCGTTCCTTCCGCGTGCTGCAGTTCGTCTCGGCCTCGCTCTATTCGCTCGGCCATGGCGGCAACGACGCGCAGAAGACGATGGGCATCATCGCGGTGCTTCTGTTTTCGCAGGGTTATCTCGGCGATACCTTCTATGTACCCTTCTGGGTGGTGATTTCCTGCCAGACTGCCATGGCGCTCGGCACCCTCTTTGGCGGCTGGCGCATTGTCCACACCATGGGTTCGAAGATCACCCGGCTCAATCCGATGCAGGGCTTCTGCGCGGAAACGGGCGGCGCGCTGACGCTTTTCGGAGCGACCTGGCTCGGCATTCCGGTTTCGACCACCCACACCATCACCGGCGCCATCGTCGGCGTCGGGGCCGCCCGTCGTGTTTCGGCGGTGCGCTGGGGCATTGCCGGCAACATCGTGATCGCCTGGGTGGTGACGCTTCCTGCTGCGGCCGCCATTTCCTGGGTGACCTATATCGTTTGTTCGGCCTTCGGCTGAATGGCCTCCGGTTCCAATGAAAAAGGCGCGTCCCAGGGGCGCGCCTTTTTTGTATTCGAATGGTTCGGCAATCTCACCAGGGCGAGAAGTCGGTGAGGATATCGTCCACGCGGCGATTGATGCCGCGCCCGAAGAAGATCATGTAGGCGGTGCCGAGAACGATCAGGCTTCCTCCCCAGAGAAGGCCGCCCAGAATGGCCGCGCCGAAGACGCCGACGATGGAAAAGCCGAAGGCGCTGGTCAGCTGGTACAGGATGAAGAGGATCAGGGTCACAGGCGTCCATCCCGAGATCAGTGTGGCAATGAACCGGGAAATGCCGAGCCGCGCCATCATTCCACCATCGAGCTTTGTCGAGAAGTACTTGCCGATCGTGTGGTTCTGCGCGGCGATGGTATAACCGACGTCCTTCTTCTCGTGATAGAAGCTGACGACGCTGACGAAGTCGCCGGGATTGACGGTGGCGAGGAAGGAGAGATTGAAGTGATCTTCCTGTCCGTCGGCGAAACGCAGGCGCAGGTCGCTCGTCTGCCACTGGGTCGATTGCACGTGGCCGCGGCCGTCATGGTCGTAGCTGGTATGGATGTTGGTGTGCTGGGTGCGGTTCGAGGACGCGACATAGCCTGAGCGGCGGATGCAGCGAACGGCCTTTCCGTTCACCATCACCGTCTTTTCCTCGTAGGCGGGATAACGCATGCTATCGTCCGCCTGCTGGACCTGTACGGCGCCGCCAATCGGGTGGATCGCAAGAATATTGCCATCGGCTGAGGCTTCCACCTCGATGAGAGCGCCGAGTTCCGCCGGCACCTTGCCCTGCCACTTCTGCCGCGGTTCGCGATGCAGGTTGCCGCCGAGCAGGAAGGCGATCTCGTCGCCATAGACTTCTGCGATGGCGGATTTGTAATAGTGGGACTGCTGGACTGGGGCGGTTGGCATGGCTCTACTCGTCTGCGGCAACTGTTGGATGAAGCACCCGGCAGAAAAGATTGGAGCCGGGCATCGCTGGGCGGGTGGTGCCGACAGATTTGATCGGGAGCCGTCAATTTTCCCGGCTCTGAAAGCCTAAAATTTGAGGAAAGACCGCTCCGGGGTGCCGCTGGATTGAAGAATGCTAAATGCGGGCTTAGCGAACACTGCCTCCGATAGATGGTGAATATCGCGCTCTATCGTGGGATGCAGATACAATGAACCCCGGAAGCGATATCTCGTTTCCGGGGCATCATGAGTGCAATCCTTGAAAGGATCGGGACGATCAGTAGAGAACGCTGGCGCCCATGTCGGCAGCGCCGGCAACGCGGCGGAGCGGTGCGAAGAGTTCGCGTCCGAGACCGAATTCGTTGTGGGAGAGATCGGGCGCCGATGATGTGCGTGCCGCGAACTCGGCAGCATCGACAAGCACTTCCAGAGTGCCGGCGATGGCATCGAGACGGACGATGTCGCCATCCTTGATCTTCGCGATGGCGCCGCCATCGACGGCCTCGGGCGTGACGTGGATGGCGGCCGGCACCTTGCCGGATGCGCCGGACATGCGGCCGTCGGTGACGAGGGCCACCTTGTAGCCGCGGTCCTGCAGCACACCGAGCGGCGGCGTGAGGCGATGCAGTTCCGGCATGCCGTTCGACTTCGGACCCTGGAAGCGCACGACGGCGATGAAATCGCGGTCGAGCTTGCCGGCCTTGAAGGCGTCCTGCAGCTCCTGCTGGTCATGGAAGACGATGGCCGGGGCCTCGACGACGTGGCGTTCCGGCTTGACCGCCGAGATCTTGATGACCGCCTTGCCGAGATTGCCGGTGAGCATCTTCAGGCCGCCATTCGGCTGGAACGGGGCTTCGATGCGGGCGAGCACCTTCGGATCGGCGCTTTCCTCCGGCGATGGCTGGCGAACCACGGTGCCATCCTCGCCGAGTTTCGGATCGATGGTGTAGGCGGCCAGTCCCTGACCGAAGACGGTGCGCACATCGTCATGCAGGTAACCGGCCTTGAGCAACTGCTTGATCAGGAAGCCCATGCCGCCGGCGGCATGGAAGTGGTTCACGTCGGCAAGGCCGTTCGGATAGACGCGGGCAAGCAGCGGAATGATGTCCGACAGGTCGGAAATGTCCTGCCAGGTGAGCTGGATGCCGGCGGCACGGGCCATGGCGACGAGATGGAGCGTGTGGTTGGTCGAGCCGCCGGTGGCGTGCAGGCCGACCACGCCGTTGACGATCGAGCGTTCGTCGATCATTTCGCCGGCGGGCGTGAACTCATTGCCGAGCGCGGTAATCGCCAGCGCACGCTTGGCGGCCTCGCGGGTGAGCGCGTCGCGCAGCGGCGTGTTGGGGTTGATGAAGGAGGAGCCGGGCATATGGAAGCCCATGATCTCCATCAGCATCTGGTTGGAATTCGCGGTGCCGTAGAAGGTGCAGGTGCCGGGGCCGTGATAGGACTTCGATTCCGCTTCCAGAAGCTCGGCACGGCCGACCTTGCCTTCGGCATAGAGCTGGCGGATGCGGGACTTCTCGTCGTTCGGAAGACCGGAGGTCATCGGCCCCGCGGGAATGAAGATGGATGGCAGGTGGCCGAAGGTCAGCGCTGCGATCACAAGGCCGGGCACGATCTTGTCGCAGACGCCGAGGAAGACGGCAGCGTCGAACATGTTATGGCTGAGGCCGATGCCGGCCGCCATCGCGATGACGTCGCGCGAGAAAAGCGAGAGTTCCATGCCGGGCTGGCCCTGGGTGACCCCGTCACACATGGCCGGCACGCCGCCCGCGACTTGCGCCACGCCGCCGGCCTCATGGGCCGCCTTGCGGATCAGGGCAGGGTAGGTCTCGAACGGCTGGTGAGCCGAGAGCATGTCGTTATAGGCGGTGATCATGCCGAGGTTGGGAACCAGATCGCCCGACAGGGCGGCCTTGTCCCCGGGGGAACAGACGGCGAAGCCATGGGCGAGGTTGCCGCAGGACAGAACCGAGCGATGCACGCCCTTGGAGATCTGGCTGCGCACACGGTCGAGATAGGCCTCGCGGGTCGGCTTCGAACGCTCGACGATGCGGCGGGTAATGGCTTCGATACGGTTGTCGGCACTCATCGGACAATCCTCCTGTCGTGACGCGCGGCGGCGCTCAATCGGGCGCTTTCAGCCACGCAAGGCCCGGCTCTCCGGGTCAGATTGGTCAACGTCCGCTTACGGACGGCATCAGAGCATTTCCAACAAAAGCGTGTCGCGGTTTTGCGTACGGAAATGCGTAAAACAAAGAGGTAGAGGGTTTTCGCAATTCGGAGAAAAGCGGAAACGCTCCAGGCTATCCTGACGCGTCAGGGAGCCCAATAGATATCGGGTTTCGTCGCAGCCCGGCCAAGGACGGCACGGATCGGCATCTCGTTTTCGTCGCTGCCGGCAAGCGCCTTGTCCAGCACGGCCTTCTTTTCCGCCCCCTCGATATGAAGCGCGAGGAAGCGGGCATCGTGAAGAGCGGAGAAGGAGAAGGTGAGGCGAGGTTCGCCGGCACCTTCGGCTTCCATGGTCATGACCCGGCGCGGCAGCGAAAGGTCGAGCGCCTCGGCCAGATGATCGCCGCCGGGGAAGAAGGAGGCGGTGTGACCGTCATTGCCCATGCCGAGGATCACCGCATCGAAGGGTGCGCCGAGCGCGTTTGCCTCATCGCTTGCTATCGCTGCCGCATCCTCGATGGAGGCGGCTTCATGATAGAGCGGCAGCACGCGCGCCGCAGCCGCCGGACCCTTGAGCAGGTGGGTAGAAAGCAGCAGATGATTGGAACGCGCATTGTCGGCCGGCACGAAACGTTCGTCGACGAGCGTGATCGTCACCTTGTCCCATTCGACCGGCTTGTTGGACAGGACCTCGAAGAAAGCCTTGGGCGTGGAGCCCCCCGATACGGCGATGGTGGCCGAACCCTTGAGTTCGATCGCCGCATCGAGCGCCTTGACCACCCGGTTCGCCAGCCCTTCGGCCAGCGCCGGACGGCTTTCGAAGGCGTGCATGTGATATGCCATCTGCCCGTTCCTAGTCATTCTCGTGCCATGTCCGGCCGTCGCGCTCGATGAGGGCGATCGCCTGGCTCGGGCCCCAGGTGCCGGCGGTATAGCCCTGGGCGCGCTGGCCGATGTCTTCCCAGCCCTTGAGGATCGGATCGACCCACTTCCACGCGGCCTCGACCTCGTCGCGGCGCATGAACAGCGTCTGGTTGGAGCGGATGACGTCCATCAGCAGGCGCTCGTAGGCATCGGCGTTGCGCGCGTCGAAGGCCTGGGCGAAGCTCATGTCGAGCGAGACGTGGCGAAGACGCATGCCGCCCGGACCGGGGTCCTTGATCATCAGCCACTGCTTGACGCCTTCATCCGGCTGCAGGCGGATGACCAGCTTGTTGGCCTCGATACGCCCGGCGGCGTCATCGAAGATGGAGTGGGGGATCGGCTTGAACGCGATGACGATTTCCGAAACGCGGGTCGCCAGACGCTTGCCGGTGCGCAGGTAGAAGGGCACGCCCGCCCAGCGCCAGTTGTCGATTTCCGTCTTGATGGCGACGAAGGTTTCCGTGTCGGAAGGGGCCTCCAGCTCTTCGGTATAGCCCTTGACCGGGCCGCCGGCCGAAGCGCCGGCCTTGTACTGGCCGCGCACGGTGAACTTTTCGACATTGCCCGGGGTAATCGGCTTCAGCGAGCGCAGGACCTTCAGCTTCTCGTCGCGAACGGCTTCCGCGTCCATCGAGTGGGGCGCTTCCATCGCGACAAGGCAGAGAAGCTGGAGGATATGGTTCTGCACCATGTCACGCAGCGCGCCGGCCTTGTCGTAATAGGTCACGCGTCCCTCGAGACCGACGGATTCTGCCACCGTGATCTGTACGTGATCGATATGGGCGGAGTTCCACAGCGGCTCGTAAAGCGCGTTGGCAAAGCGCAGAGCCATCAGGTTCTGCACCGTCTCCTTGCCGAGATAGTGGTCGATGCGGAAGATCTGCTCTTCCTTGAACACCCGGCCGATCGTGTCGTTCAGCGCCTCGGCGGATGCGAGATCGCGACCGATCGGCTTTTCCACGACGATGCGCGTCGACTTGGTGATGAGCTTGAAATCACGGATCCTGTCGGCGATATCGCCGAAGATCGCTGGCGAAACGGCGAGATAGAAGGCGCGGACAAGTTCCTTGCCGCTGTCGAGCAGCGCCTTCAGCTTGTCCCAGCCGTCATTCGACTTGGCATCGACGGGGACGTAGAAAATGCGGGCGCAGAAATTGGCGACCGACGCTTCGTCGTATTCCTCGGGCTTCAGATGTTCCTTCAGCGCATTCTGCGCGAACTTGCGATACTCTTCGTCCGTCATCGGGGTGCGCGATGCACCGATAATGCGCGTCGGCTCGCTCAGCTGGCCGGCGAGCTGCCGGTGATACAACGCCGGCAGGAGCTTGCGTTCGGCAAGGTCACCGGTGCCGCCGAAGACGACGTAGTCGAAGGGTTCCACGGGAATGATCTGGCTGCTCATGTGGGCTTCTCTTTCTCGGCACTGTCGGTTTCGTTTCTAATCTAATCGATTTAAAAAAGCCAGTGGTCCCAAGCCTGAAAAGCGCGCACGTGCGAAAAAATCAGAATTTATCCCGCAGTGCAAACCAGGTGAGGGCAAGGAACAGCAGTGGGCTGCGGAACTTCGCGCCACCGGGGAAGGGTGGGACTTTCAGGTCTTTCAGAAGGTCGAGTTCGCCGGTCTTTCCTGTGATCGAATCTGCATAAAGCTTGCCACAGTAATTTGACAGCATGACGCCGTGGCCGGAATAGCCGCCGATGGACATGACGCCTGGCATCACCTCGCGGACGAAGGGCTTGCGCGGCATGGTGATGCCGACGCAGCCACCCCAGGCATGGGTGATCTCGATGTCACCCAGTTGCGGATAGATCTCCGCGATCTGGCGCCTGATGTGGGAGGAAATGTCGCGCGGGGCGTCCGCCGTATAGGCCTCGCGCCCGCCGAACAGCAACCGTCCGTCGCGGGTCTTGCGCCAGTAGCGCACCACGAAGCGGGAATCCGCGAGCGCTTCCGAGCCCGGAATGACCTCCGGAAACCTGTCGAGCGGTACGGTCGCGCCGATGAAGGAGTGGATCGGCATGACGTGCGCGGCGGTGACCGGCTCGAGGTTGGCGATATAGGCATTGGTGGCGATCAGCACCCGGTCGGCGCTGATCGTGCCTGTCGGCGTCTCGATCAGCGTCTTGCCGGCGGATTGTCGGATCGACTTCGCCGGGGTCATTTCAAAGATCCCGGCGCCGGCATTCTTCGCTGCCTTGGCAAGCCCGATCAGGAGTTTCAGCGGATGGATATGACCGGTGCCGATGTCTCGCGTTCCGCAGAAGAAGCGTTTGGAGCCGGCCCGTTCCGCCGTTTCCCGGCTGTCCATGAAGGACATGTGAGGATAGTCGTAGCGTGTGACGATCGCCTCGACGGACTGCCGGTATTCGCGCTCGTAGCTCGCCTTGTGGGAAACATTGAGCTGGCCCGGCAGGTAGTCCATGTGGATGCCATGCTCGTCCGCGAAATCGAACAGGTATTTCTTGGCGTTCTCGGCAAGGTCGAACAGCGCCTTGGACCGCTCGAAACCGAGCTCTTCCTCGAGTTCGTCGGGATAGGAGCGTTGGCCGGTGCCGAGCTGGCCGCCATTGCGGCCGGATGCGCCGTCACCGATCCGGCAACCCTCGATCAAGATGACGGAAACACCGGATTTCGCCAGATGATAGGCCGCCTGCAGGCCGGTGAAACCGCCGCCGATGATGGCGACGGAGGTCTGTCTGGAACCGTCGAGGGCCGGATATTCCGGCCGCTCGGCAACGGTTTCCTGATACCAGGAGATACCCGGTGCTATCGGACTTTGCCATGACATGGGAGAACTCCCTCGCTCTCAGACGTTCAAGAGCAGGAATTCGCGTTCCCACGGGCTGATCACCTGCATGAAGGTTTCGAATTCTCCCCTCTTCACGCCGGCATAAAGACCGATGAATTCCTCGCTCATCACTTCGGCGAGAGCGGGATCGGACTCGAGCAGGGACACCGCTTCGAGCAGGCCACGCGGAAGCTCAACCGAGCCCTCGTTGGCGGTGCCTTCGGCGGCAGCCGTGGGTTCGATCTCCTTAACGATGCCGAGATAGCCGCAGGCAAGCGAGGCCGCGAGCGCGAGATACGGATTGGCATCCGAGCTCGGCAGGCGGTTTTCGACGCGGCGCGCTGCCGCATCCGATACCGGCACGCGGAAGGCCGTGGTGCGGTTGTCGTAGCCCCAGGCATTGTTCACCGGCGCCGACATGTCGGGCGTCAGGCGGCGATAGGAATTCACGTAAGGCGCCATCATCGACAGCGTTTTCGGCACGAAGAGCTGCATGCCGCCGATGAAGTGGAAGAATTCCTTCGATGCGGAGCCATCGGGATTGGAGAAGATGTTCTTGCCCGTTTCCACATCGATGACCGACTGGTGGATGTGCATGGCCGATCCCGGCTGGCCCTGCATCGGCTTGGCCATGAAGGTGGCGTAGATGCCGTGCTTCAGTGCCGCCTCGCGGATCGTGCGCTTGAACAGGAACACCTGGTCGGCAAGCTCGATCGGATTGCCGTGACGCAGGTTGATTTCAAGCTGGGCCGGGCCTTCCTCATGGATCAGGGTGTCGATCTCGAGCCCCTGCTTTTCCGAGAAGTGGTAGATGTCGTCGATCAGTTCGTCGAACTCGTTGATGCCGGCGATGGAATAGCCCTGACCGCCGAGAATCGAGCGACCCGAGCGGCCCTTCGGCGGATGCAGCGGATAGTCCGGGTCGTCGTTCATGGCGACGAGGTAGAACTCGATTTCCGGCGCGACGACGGGCCGCCAGCCCTTGTCCTCATAAAGCTTGAGGACGTTCTTCAAGACGTTGCGCGGCGTGTAGGAAACGTTCTCGCCGTCCGAATTGACGATATCGCAGATCACCTGCGCCGTCGGGTCGGTTTCCCACGGAACGACCGAGAGCGTCGAAAGATCGGGCACCAGCTTCAGGTCGCTGTCGCGCGGCTCGTAGCGGAAATTGCCGGTTTCCTCCGGATATTCGCCCGAGATCGTGTGGCGGTAGAGCGCCGACGGCAGGGCGAGCGAGGTATTCGATGTGAACTTGGAGGACGGCATCATCTTGCCGCGCGGAACGCCGGCGAGGTCGGGCGTGATGCATTCGATGTCCTCGATGCCGCGGGCTCGAAGCCAGGCGGTGGCTTCCTTCCACGTTTTCACCCCACGCTTGGACCCGGGATCCGGAGGTATGCTCACCTTTTTGGACGCTGCGCCTTGGGGCCTGAGCATATTTTTCTTCGGAGGCATGTCTCACCGGTTGGGGTTGTTGATGACGTCATCATAACCGGACTTCTCGAATTGGCGAGGGGGGAAAGCACATTGACTTTGGGGAAGCGATCGAAAAGACAGATATTCTTTGCCGCAGGAGCCGGAAATTGGCGCGTATATTTGATGTTGCTGTGATAGGCGCCGGTGCTGCCGGCATGATGTGTGCGCTGACGGCGGGGCAGCGCGGCCGCTCGGTCGTGGTGCTCGATCATGCCCGGGCACCGGGCGAGAAGATCCGCATTTCCGGGGGCGGCCGGTGCAATTTCACCAACATCCATGCCGGGCCGAAGAACTTCCTCTCCGCCAATCCGCATTTCGCCAAGTCGGCGCTCGCCCGCTTCACGCCTTCCGATTTCATCGCCATGGTCGAGAAACACGGGATTGCCTGGCATGAGAAAACGCTGGGCCAGCTTTTTTGCGATGACAGCGCCAGGGACATCATCCGCATGCTGCTGGACGAGATGCGTGCTGGGGGCGTCGAACTGCGGCTCGGAACCGAAATCGGGACCGTCGAGAAGTGCGCAGACAATTTCCGCATCGCCACCAGCGACGGCCCCGTCGAAGCCCGGGCGCTGGTGATGGCGACCGGCGGCAAGTCGATCCCGAAAATGGGCGCGACCGGCTTCGCCTATCGCATCGCCGAGGAGTTCGGTCTGGCGATCACCGAGACCCGGCCCGGTCTCGTGCCGCTGACGCTGGAGCCCAATCTGCTGGCCGAGCTTTCGCCGCTTGCCGGGGTCGCGGTGGATGCCGAGGTAGGTCGCGGCAAGACGGCGTTTCGCGAGGCGCTGCTCTTCACCCATCGGGGACTTTCCGGCCCTTCCATCCTGCAGATTTCCAGCTACTGGCGGGAGGGCGATGAAATCACGTTGTCGCTGGAACCGGATCTCGATTTCTCCGCCTTGCTGAAGGCTGCGAGGAAGGAGAACGGGAGACAGGCAGTGCAGACGGTGCTGGCGCAGCATTTGCCGAAAAGGCTTGCGCAATATGTGACCGAACGGCACGGCATCGAACGGCCGCTTGCCGACCTTTCCGACAAGGTTCTGGACGCAGTCGGTTCATTCCTCAGGCGTTGGCCGATCAAGCCTGCCGGCTCGGAAGGTTACAGAACAGCTGAAGTGACACTCGGAGGCGTCGACACCGCGGGCCTCGACTCGCGGACGATGATGGCGAAATCCGTGCCCGGCCTCTATTTCATCGGTGAATGCGTGGATGTCACCGGCTGGCTGGGCGGCTATAATTTCCAGTGGGCCTGGGCTTCAGGTCGCGCTGCGGGTGAAAATATGTGACGGAATTGTCACAAGGGCGGCATCTCGCGTGCGGAGCAACAAAATTTCCGCAATCATGGTGTTCTGCGCAAGCTTAATGCCATAATTTAGTTCTTGTTAACGTGGCTAGCTCATTCTCGACCTGAGCCGGAATTCAGCGGTGCAAGTGGCGTCGCGGAATGAGACATGAGGTCGGACCGGATTGCCGCGCAGAAACGGCATTGATTTTCCCTGAACGGCAATCTCCAGGATAGAGCCGATGAACAGACAAGATCGCAAGCCCCGTGCCATCGCCATTGCCAGAACGCGTGACGCCGAAATGGCGCGTCTTTGCAACCTCGCAATTCTCTGCTTCGGTGCGGCCGCGGCCATCGCTGCGCTCGCTTTTGGCCTCGCCGGCTGAAGCATCGACATTTTCGGCATGACATCCGCTCGCGGCCCGCGAGCGATTGCCGCACGGACGCCGCGATCCGCGGATGTTTCCTCAAGACGAACGGCTCTTTTCAGCTGAGCGCTTCGATAGCCCCGCTCGCGCCATCAAACTCCGAATACCCGAACCGATCCAACGAAGCCGCAGCGATAGCCGGCCGCCGAATGGCCCGGTATGGGTTTCGTAATAGGCCTGTTCGGCTTCGACTGTTCTTGCTGGTGGTCGCTGCGGGCCGGTCAGCGCGAGAAGTGTCGCCAGAGCACTGTGCATGACGGATCTCCGTGTCGGTTCAAATCCGTCTCCCGATCTATACAGTCATTTCGGATGGATAAACGTCGTAAATCATGCGATGTCTTTCACTCATGAAAAACATCGCCTGGGATGCCTATCAGCTTTTCATCGAGGTTGCCCGTCGGGGAGGGCTGACGGGGGCTTCCACGGCGAGCGGCCTGAGCCCCGCGACCATAGGCCGGCGCATGGTCGAGCTGGAACGCCAGCTTGGTCGCGAACTCTTCCTGCGCAGCCAGACGGGCTATCGCCTGACTGATGACGGTCGGGAACTTCTGACCCATCTCGGCGAGATGGAGGCGGCGATCCGCAGGGTCGAGACCTGGAGGCAGGGCGCGGCGGCGCGCGCGCTGGTGCGGATTGCGGCGGGCACATGGGTCGCCCGCCTTGTCAGCCAGAACTTTTCCGCGATCTGCACCGCGCGCGACGATTTCCGTATCGATCTCTTCATCGCCGAACAACGCGCAAGCCTTGCCCATCGGGAAGCGGACATCGGCATCCGGGCTTTCGAACCTGAGGAGCAGAACCTGGCGAAGGTGCTGCTCGGCGAGGTCGCCTATGCCGCCTACAAGGCGCGAAACAGTGTTGAAGCAGAAGCACGCTGGCTGGCGGTCGATCCGGAAAACGCAATCTCGTCCTACCTGCGCTGGCCCCATGAAACCCGGCCCGAAAGCATCATCGTCACCGTCAACCGGCCGCACGCTCTGCGGGATCTTGCCATTGCCGGCGCAGGCGTCGCCGTGCTGCCCTGCATCGTCGGCGATCTGGAGGCGAGGCTCGAGCGTGTCGGTGGCGAGATCGAGGCGCTGCGTCATCGCCAATGGATCGTGATGAACAATGACGACCGCCATCGATCGGAAATCCGTACCGTCGTCGATCGCATGACGCGACTGATGCGGGCGCATGCCGATCTTTTCGCGGGCAGGAGGCCGAGCCGCGAGGGATGAGGGCGTCTATCCCTCGACGGGTTCGTCACCGCGAAGGGGCGGGCCGATATTGACGATCCCATGGGCAAGGCTCAGGGCATCGAAAGCCGCAGTCTCCGCCTGCTCGAGCCTTGCGCCGCCGGCGAAGAATTCCTCTATCCGCAATGCCGGCTGGAACACGAGCAACAGGCGGGCCGGTGCCGTCAGGCAGCGAAAGGCGTGCGGCACGCCACGCGGACCGAAGATGGAATCTCCCGGCCCGGCGCGATGGAGCCTGTCGCCGATCTGGAACACGAAATTGCCGTCACGGACCAGAAACCACTCGTCCTGATGTTCATGATAATGGAGCGGTGGGCCGCCCACCCGGTCGCGCAGGGTGTCGATGATGCAAAGCGCTCCACCGGTATCGGCGGCGGAGACCTTGATGTCGAAGCGGCCGTTGAGGAAATGCATCGGCGTGCCGAAACGATCCTCGCCATCGGCAAGCTTACCTGGATGATCGCATGGAACCATCGCAATCCTCCGATGCCGATGCTTTCGGCAAAAGCCCGTGGCGAGGGCCGTTCGGAACATGCCGGACAATCGGTACCCTGCCGTCTAAGCGCGTTCGAAGGAGAGCGTGATGTTCGTTTCCACGCCGGCGGTGGCGATGCCGATACTGCCTTCGGCACTGATGGCCAGGCCGACCTCGACGCTCCTCAGTTCCATTTGCCCGACCGGTGATTTCTCTATTTTGCCGATGACTTTCTGCAACTCACCGATGATCTCATCGAGCCTCTTGTCCAGTTGCTGCATCTCCCTCGGCTCGACGCCGAAAAGGCGCCTTGCACCTCCCAGCATGCTCTGTTCTTCGCCGCCTTCGTCCGCCTTGCGCTTTCTTTCCGGCATCGCTGCTGCAGCGATCGGCACCATGATGGTCAGCTTGGTCATGTCGTTCTCCCGTTGCTAGAGGTAAGGATCGACTTCGAGATATTGGACGGCCTGATAGAGATCCTGGCAGAGGCCGCTTCTGCCATTCTGGCCATTGCTTATGGTGCCCATGTAGATGCCCGCCCCGGCGCGCGTATGCCTGTGGATGGCGAGCGCGCCGCTGTCTCCACTCACTCCCCCTGCGTCGAGCACCAGCCGCTGGCCCATCATCGACCCCCAATAGCCGGGAAGCGGATGGTGCGACAGGACCGAGCTGTTGGCGGGGGCCGTGAACCGTCCATCAAATGTGATGGCGTCGCCGGGCGCTATCAGAAGGGCGGGTGCGGGATTCTGGTTCGGATCGGGGAACGGGCCGAGTAGCTTGAGCGGGCTCAAGTTGGCTGGCCAATCCGCCGCATTGATCTCGATGACGGCGGCGTCCACCGCGCAATGGCCGCCATCTGCGAGATACCCCGTGCCCGGTGTGTTGTGGTCCATGGAGGGATCGAGATCGATCAAGGTCCGAAGCGATAATTGATCGACGACGTGGCGGGCGGTCAATATACCCCGCTCGAAAGGAGGATCAGCCGCATTCGACCTGACCCAGCACGCGCTGCTGCCGATCTTGCTTGGATGGCCGGGATGGGGCGGGATGCCGTGGGGCTCGAAATCGGTATGCGTGACGATCACGGGAAATCGCTGGCCGGCGAACTCGACGGAAAAGTCGAGTCGTTCCTGCCGTAGCTCTCCGGCGGGAGCCGTGGCCAGAACCGAGATCCCGAAGGTGAAGTTGCCGTTCGCCGAAACCGGACCTTCTATCCCTTCTGCCAAGCCTGCGCCGAGAGAGATAAAGCCGTAACTGACGTTGAACGTTCTGGCAGGCAATATTGCTGGCCTGATTGCCGGCAAGCCCGTTTGCTCGATGCCCGGAATGAGACCTTCGGTCAGCAACTGAAGATTTGCGGCGGCGCCGAACAGCTTGTCGCGTGGCCTCGCCATTTCCGCCAGCTGAACGATTTCTGCGATCTGCCGGTTGCCCGCATCGGGATAAGGCAGCTGTTCTGCGATCTGCTCGATGTCCTGTACTTCCAGTACCATTCCGAGCCCTCCCATGAAGCGTTGAGACGGTAACACGCTATGAGGGCATTTGACAGGCTGGCGACTTTACATTGCGCGCCATTTCGTATTGCGGCGGCTGGATCTTGTCCCGCTATTCGCCAACGGCAAAACCCGCGCAACGATCGGCCCAGCTCCCCCCGAAGCGTGACGATCATTGCGCGGGAACCGATCCGGGCAGGGTGCCGGATGGATTTTCCTCAGGCAGCGTTCCTGCCCTGGGTGACGATGACGGGGATCAGAAGATCGCCCCAGTTCCCTTCGCCGCCGTGATGGCGGGCGGAGCGGACGAGTTCGACCGAGACGCCCGCATCGACGGCCTTCATGACCGACTGGTTGAGGCGGTGCAGGTCGTTGGCGACCATACGGATCATTGCCTGCTGGTCGGCGGTCATTGCGGAAGCCTGTTCTTCGGCGCGTTCCTTGACTCGGGTCTGCGGGGTCATGGTATTTCTCCTCTCTATTCGGGGTTCTTGAAGTGTTGATCTGCTGTCTGTGCGGGTCGGCTGTTGCCCCTCATCCCCCTGCCGGGACCTTCTCCCCGCAAGCGGGGGAGAAGGAGGCAGAACGGCGGCCCCATCGTCCTTCTCCCTGCCTGCGGGGAGAAGGTGGCGGTAGCCGGATGAGGGGAGAGCCCCTTACTCGGCGGCCGACTTGAACTGTTCGGTCTCGGTCGATTCCTTCATCGCCGTGGTCGAGGACTGGCCGGCGGTGATGGCGAGCGAGACGGCATCGAAGTAGCCGGTGCCGACTTCGCGCTGGTGCTTGGTCGCCGTGTAGCCGTTGACCTCCGCGGCGAATTCCGCTTCCTGCAGCTCCGAATAGGCAGCCATCTGGCGATCCTTGTAGCCGCGGGCGAGCTCGAACATGCCGTAGTTCAGCTGGTGGAAGCCGGCGAGCGTGATGAACTGGAACTTGTAGCCCATCGCACCCAACTCCCGCTGGAACTTGGCGATCGTCGCGTCGTCGAGGTTCTTCTTCCAGTTGAACGACGGCGAGCAATTGTAGGCGAGCTTCTTGCCCGGATGCGCCTTGTGCACGGCTTCCGCGAACTTGCGGGCCTGTTCGAGGTCCGGCTTGCCGGTTTCCATCCAGATCAGGTCGCAGTAGGGCGCGTAGGCGATTGCACGGGCAATGCAGGGCTCGATGCCGTTCTTGACCTGATAGAAGCCTTCCGCCGTGCGGCCCGCGTCATAGTCGACGAAGGGCTGGTCGCGCTCGTCGATATCAGAGGTGAGAAGCTTGGCGGCTTCCGCATCGGTGCGGGCGACGATCAGCGTCGGAACGCCCATGATGTCGGCGGCCAGACGGGCAGCGGTCAGGTTGCGGATATGGGCGGCGGTCGGGATCAGAACCTTGCCGCCGAGATGGCCGCACTTCTTTTCCGATGCCAGCTGGTCCTCGAAGTGAACGCCGGCCGCACCCGCCTCGATGAAGGCCTTCATGATCTCGAAAGCGTTGAGCGGACCGCCGAAACCGGCTTCGGCATCGGCGACGATCGGGGCGAACCAGGTGTCGACAGAAAGGCCCTTGCCTTCCGATGTCTCGATCTGGTCGGCGCGCTGCAGCGTCTTGTTGATGCGCTTGGCCAGTTCAGGAGCAGCGTTCGCCGGATAGAGCGACTGGTCCGGATACATGGCGGACGCGGTGTTGGCGTCGGCGGCGACCTGCCAGCCGGAGAGATAGATGGCCTTCAGGCCGGCGCGGACCATCTGCATGGCCTGGTTGCCCGAAAGCGCTCCGAGAGCATTGATGAAGGGCTCTTCGTTGATCAGCTTCCAGAGGCGGTTCGCGCCCATTTCGGCGAGCGAATACTTGATCTCTACGGAACCGCGCAGGCGCTTGACGTCTGCCGCGCTGTACGGACGCTCGATGCCGTCGAAACGGTCCTTCGATGCTGTCGGAACAAGATTGTAAAAATCAGTCATAAGTCACTCCCTTTTGCTCTGGTATGCGCGCCACTCGGTTTTTTCATCTCGATTGGCTCGCCTTTGATGTGACTAGATTTACAGCGCGCTGCACAAAACCACCAGAAAAAACGAGAAAACAAAGAGATGAAAGAGGTTAGGCTGTCTTGTGTTTGACAATTCGGTGATGTAAATTTGTAAAAACTGTAAATCCGCAGAAGGCACCGAGTTGTCTGGATTTTGTAAAAGGGGTGGAGAATGGCGGAAAACAAGATTTTTGCCGGCCCGCGCGTGCGCCGCATCCGCAACGGTCTGGGGCTGACGCAGACGGCGATGGCGGAAGCGCTCGACATCTCGCCGTCCTATCTCAACCTGATCGAGCGCAACCAGCGGCCGCTCACCGTGCAGCTGCTCCTGAAGCTTGCGACCGTCTATAAGGTCGATCTCGACGAGTTGCAGGGTGAGGCGGGTGGTACGGCCGGCCAGTTGCGCGAGGTTTTTGCCGATCCGCTGTTGTCGGGCGAGGTGCCGGGGGATCAGGAACTGATCGAGGTGGCGGAGGCCGCGCCCAATGCCGCCGCCGGTATCGTCAAGCTGTACCGCGCCTATCGCGAACAGGCGGCGCGGCTGACGGATCTTGCCGAGCTTCTGGCGCGGGAGGGGCATGAGACCTCGATCTCGGGCACTCGCCTTCCGGTCGACGAGGTGCGGGAGAAGCTGGAGCGTCGGGCGAATTTCTATGCCCGCATCGAGGACGCGGCGGAGGCCTTCCATGCCTCTCTCGGACTGTCGCCGGGAGACGATCTCGGCGCGGCGCTGAAGGCCTGGCTCAGAACCCAACATGGTATCGTCGTCAGGACCCTGCCGATCCACACCATGCCGAACCTGCGCCGGCGCTATGACCGGCACTCCATGCGGCTCTTCCTGTCCGAGCGCCTGTCGCCTTTCGATCAGTTGAGGGAAGTGGCCATGGAGGCAAGCCTGTTGGCGCTGGGCGATGAGGTTGCCGCGGAACTGGAGGCGCTTGCCTTTTCCACCGGCGAGGCGAAGCGGCTCGGCCGTTTCGAACTGGCCCGTTATGCCGCCCATGCCGTAACCATGCCTTACGGCGCCTTTCTCTCGGCGGCGCAGAGGGCGCGTTACGACATCGATATCCTGCGCTCGCGCTTCAATGTTTCATACGAGCAGGCGGCGAACCGGCTGACCATGCTGCAGCGGCCCGGCGCGGCAGGCGTGCCCTTCTTCATGCTCGAGGTGGATACGGCCGGTCATCGGTTCCGCCGGGCCGGGGCGCAGGGTTATCCGCAGGCGAAGTTCGGTGGCGGCTGTCCCAAGCTCAATGTGCATGCCGCCTTCGCGCAGCCGGGGCAGGTTCTGGTCGATGCGGTGGAGATGCCGGATGGTGCGGGGTTCCTGACGATTTCGCGAACGCTCGAGGGACCGCAGGCCGGTTTCTCCGAGCGGGTCAGGCGCACCGCCCTGCTGGTCGGTTGCGATGTCGCTCACCGCGAGGAAATCGTCTACGGGCAGGCGATCGCGGCGACGCCGCCGGTCGCCGTGGGGACTGCCTGCAGGTTGTGTGAAAGGCAGGGCTGTCTTGCCCGCGCCGAGCCGCCGGTCACCCGTCCGCTTGGCCTCGACGAAATGGTGACAGGGCTTTCGGCCTTCGATTTCCAGTGACCCGGAAGATGTTGCGCCGCGCATAATTTAACTTGTCGCCTGACCAATTCCTTCTTAGTCTGTCAAAAAAAACAATGGGAATGGCGATGGGCGTTCTGCCCGCCTGAATCAGGAACAGGAGAAGAAATGAAAGCCGATTTCATTCGCTGGGCTTCCGTGGCCGTGGCAGCTATTGCTTTTGCTGGCGCGGCAAAGGCCGAGGATCGCGTGGTCCATGTCTACAACTGGTCGGATTATATCGATGAATCGATCCTTGAGGATTTCACCAAGGAAACCGGCATCAAGGTTGTCTATGACGTCTTCGATTCCAACGAGATTCTCGAGACCAAGCTTCTGGCCGGTGGTTCCGGCTACGATGTGGTTGTTCCGACCGCACCTTTCCTCGCCCGCCAGATCCAGGCAGGTGTTTTCCAGAAGCTCGACAAATCGAAGCTGCCGAACCTGAAGAACATGTGGCCGATGGTCTCGGAGCGTCTGGCCAAGTATGACCCCGGCAACGAGTATGCCGTCAATTACATGTGGGGCACGACCGGTATCGGCTACAATGTCGATAAGGTAAAGGCGGCTCTGGGCGATGTGAAGATCGATAGCCTGGATGTGCTTTTCAAGCCGGAAAACGCCGAGAAGCTCAAGGCTTGCGGCATCAACATCCTCGATGCCTCCGACGAGACCTTCGCAATTTCGATGAACTACGCGGGTAAGAACCCGGACAGCAAGGAAACGGCCGATCTCGAAGCCGGCGGCGATGTCTACATGAAGATTCGCCCCTCCGTGAAGACCTTCAACTCCTCGGCCTATATCGACGATCTCGCCAATGGCGACATCTGCATCACGCTTGGCTGGTCGGGAGACGTTCTACAGGCCAAGGCCCGCGCCGAGGAAGCCAATAATGGCGTCAAGATCGACTATGTGATCCCGAAGGAAGGCACATATATGTGGTTCGACAACCTGGCTATCCCGGCGGATGCCAAGAATGTCGAGGAAGCCCATGCGTTCATCAACTACCTGATGAAGCCCGAGGTTATCGCCAAGGCCTCCAACTACGTGCAGTACGCTAACGGCAACCTTGCTTCCCAGCAGTTCATCGATGAATCCGTCTTCAAGAACACGTCGGTCTACCCGGATGAGCAGACGATGGAAAAACTATTCACCATCTCGCCCTACGGGCCGAAGGAACAGCGTGTGCTGAACCGGATCTGGACGCAGATCAAGACGGGTACCTGATCAGAAAAGAGACTTTACCGGGCGGGCTTTCCCGCCCGGCTTTCTTTTAGCCCTGGTTTCACTTCCACAATATTGGGTCACGCGATGGCGAAATCTCTTGGACCGGTAAAACGCAAATTTTCTCCCTGGAACGACCCGCAGGCAAAGCCGTTCATCCGGTTCGAGAATGTCACGAAGCGCTTCGGCGATTTCACCGCCGTCAGCAACCTGACCCTCGACATTTATGAGCGCGAGTTCTTCTCGCTGCTCGGACCGTCCGGCTGTGGCAAGACCACGCTGATGCGCATGCTCGCGGGCTTCGAGGATCCGACCGAAGGTCATATCATTCTGCAGGGAAGGGATATTTCCGGCACACCGCCTTACAAGCGGCCGACCAACATGATGTTCCAGTCCTATGCGCTCTTCCCGCATATGAGCGTTGAGAAGAATATCGCCTTCGGCCTGGAACAGGACAATCTGCCGAAGGGCGATATCGAGGCGCGCGTTCAGGAAATGCTGAAGCTCGTCAAGCTGGAACAGTTCGCCAAGCGCAAGCCGAGCCAGCTCTCCGGCGGTCAGCGCCAGCGCGTCGCGCTCGCCCGTTCGCTCGCCAAGCGGCCGAAAGTGCTGCTTCTCGACGAGCCGCTCGGCGCGCTCGACAAGAAACTGCGCGAGGAAACGCAGTTCGAACTGATGGATATCCAGCAGACGCTGGGCCTGACCTTCCTGATCGTCACCCATGACCAGGAGGAGGCGATGACCGTTTCCGACCGCATCGCTGTCATGGACAAAGGCGTCATCGTTCAGGTGGCGACACCGGCCGAAATCTACGAGGCGCCGAACAGCCGCTATGTAGCCGACTTCATCGGTGACATCAATATCGTCGAGGGCAAGCTCGAGGGCGTCGAAAAGCGCGGGGAAGGCGACAGGGCGACGGTCGTCTGCGAGGGCGGCTTCCGCGTGACGGTGGATCAGGCTTCCTGCGCGGCCGATCCCGGTACATCCGTGGCCTTCGCGGTTCGCCCGGAAAAGGTCCGCATCTCGACGGATGCACCTTCCGATACGACGGTCAACGCGCTTCAGGGCGAAGTCTGGGATATCGGCTATCTCGGCGACTTCTCGGTCTTCATCGTCAAGCTCGCCGACGGGTCGACGTTCCGTGCAGCGCAGGCAAACGTTTCCCGTCTGGTGGACCGCCCGACCACCATCGACGACAAGGTATGGCTGACATGGCCCGCGGAAGCCGGCCTCGTACTGACCCGCTGAGGAGGGGCCGATGAGCGACGCGACCGCAGCCCCGACAACCCATTCCGCACCGACCCGCTGGCTGGTGGTGATTATCCCCTATGCATGGATGGCGCTGTTTTTCCTGGCGCCTTTCGCAATCATCCTGAAGATCTCGCTGTCCGATACGGCGATCGCCATGCCGCCCTATGTGCCGTTGTTCAACGGCTTTGCGCAGATCGGTGATTTCTTCTCAAAGCTCGACTTCGAGAACTATGTCTTCCTGACGGAGGACCCTCTTTATTACAGCGCCTATCTGTCGTCACTCAGGATCGCTTTGATCTCTACCGTACTGCTGCTGGTCATCGGTTACCCGATGGCGCTTGCCATGGCGCGGGCGCCGCTGGCCATCCGCCCGACGCTGCTGATGATGGTCATCCTGCCGTTCTGGACGTCGTTCCTGATCCGCGTTTACGCCTGGATCGGTATCCTGAAGCCGGAAGGGCTGCTGACGCTGTTGCTCCAGACGGTCGGCATCTTCGGCCCGGACGATCAGGTGCAGATCTTCCGCACCGATACCGCGGTGTTTATCGGTATCGTCTATTCCTACCTGCCGTTCATGGTGCTGCCGCTCTATTCGGCGCTGGAGAAGCTCGACGGAACCTTGCTGGAGGCTGCAAGCGACCTCGGTTGCCCACCATGGAAGGCCTTCTGGCGCATCACCTTCCCGCTCTCCATTCCGGGCGTGATCGCGGGCGCAATGATCTGCTTCATTCCGATTACCGGCGAATTCGTCATACCCGACCTGCTCGGCGGGCCGAACACGCTGATGATCGGCAAGACGCTCTGGACGGAATTCTTCGGTAACCGCGACTGGCCGCTCGCTTCCGCCGTGGCGGTGGTGCTGCTGCTCCTGCTGGTGGTGCCGATCATGATCTTCCAGAACCAGCAACAGAAGGCGTGAGGTGGAACGATGAAGCCTGGTAAGCTCGATTCGACCGTCCTGACGCTGGGATTTGCATTTCTCTATCTGCCGATCCTGATTCTGGTCGTCTACTCCTTCAACGATTCCAAGCTGGTGACCGTGTGGGGCGGGTTTTCGCTCAAGTGGTACTCCTCGCTCTGGTCGAACCAGGGCCTGCTCGACGCAGCCTGGGTGACCCTGCGCGTCGGCATCATGAGCGCGACGTTCGGCACGATCCTCGGCACGCTTGCGGCGCTGACGCTGGTGCGGTTCGGCCGGTTTCCGGGACGCATGCTGTTTTCCGGCATGGTCTATGCGCCGCTCGTCATGCCGGAGGTCATCACCGGCCTGTCGCTGCTGCTGCTCTTCGTGGCGATGAACATCGACCGAAGCCTGATGACGGTGACGATCGCGCACACGACCTTCACCATGTGCTACGTCGCGATCGTCGTGCAGTCCCGTCTCCTGACCTTCGATATGAGCCTCGAGGAGGCGGCGCAGGATCTCGGTTGTCCGCCGGTCAAGACTTTCTTCAAGATCACCTTGCCGCTGATCATGCCGGCGGTCGTTTCGGGCTGGATGCTGGCCTTTACCCTGTCGCTCGATGACCTGGTGATCGCGAGCTTTACCACCGGCCCGGGGGCAACGACGCTGCCGATCAAGATCTACAGTCAGGTGCGTCTCGGGGTGACGCCGGAAATCAATGCGGTCTGCTCCATCCTGATCGGTCTCGTGACCACAGGGGTCATCTTCGCCTCGATCATGACCAAGAAGCAGGAACTGCAGCGTCAGCGCGACGAGCATCAGGCCGCGCAAGGGGCGTGATTGAGGGCGTGATGGGCTGAAGGTTTCCTGTTATGGCGTGGGGGTGGCCGGGACCACCTCCGGCCGGGGAGCTTCCCTCGGCAGGGAGACCGGCGAGATCACCGGATCAGGCCACGAGCCGCCGACGAAGAAGCGGAGATGGGGAAACTCGTTTTCTCTGGCCGGGTCGGAAGCCATGAGATCGCCGGAGACCGCCAACGCCCGGTCCTGATAAGGGATGAGGCCGGAAAGGGTCAAGGTCTCGTTCGGTCCGCTCAGGCGTGCCTTTTCGATTTCGGCGGAGCCATCGGCGAAGCTGGCGGAGAATTCCACTCTGTCATAGGGCAGGCCTGCTTCGCCGCCGGCGGCGCTAAGCTGGTAATAGGCCTTGGTTGCGGCGAGTTCGCGAAACCTCCGGCTATCGACGGCCTGCAGGACGCCGTTTTCCGTGGTGAAGGACAGCTTGCCCGAGACTTCGGAAAGATCGGTTGCCCAAAGAGGGTCTTCCGTCTTCATCGACATGTCCACGGAACCGCGCCCGCGGGGCAGCGGTCCCTTGAGCTGCATGCGGTCGATGACCGCGCCGAAATCGGCGTTGCGAACCGCAAGTGTCAGGCTGCCGCCACCGGAGAAGTCGCCTTCGGCTCCGGTATAGCTCGCCGTCAGGTCCCCGCCTTCGAAAGCGGCGTCCGCGATGTCGAACTTGGCCGTCTTGCCGGTCAGCAGGATGCTCGCGGCAACATCGCCGAGATCGAAGGGCGGCAACGCTGCCCGGTTCGCGGAAAGCGACAGGTCGAAATCCAGCCATTGGGTAAGGCGCGGCTGGCGGGCCTCGTTGTTTTCCTGTTCGCTCGGCAGGTCCAGTGAGAAGGAACTGAGCAAATCGGTGATGTCGAGCTGGTCGAACGCAAGTGTGCCACTGAGTAGCGGCTTGCCGTCCTTCGGTCGGGAAAGACCGAGAATGCCGCTGCCATGGGTATCGTCGAGACCGAATTGCAGGCCCTCGAAGCGCAGTTCGTTATCGACGGTCGAGAGCTTGGCGCGGAGCGCCGCGGTCTTGAGCTTGTCGAAGCCGGCAATCCGGATGCCGCCCCAATCCAGCAACGAAGGCACATCTTTGACATTCAGTGCCATGTCGCCCGAGATGACATTGCCCCGCCCGATGCTGGCAATGCCGTCGAAGGAGGACGAAAACGCGGCTCCATCGAGCGAAACCGACATGGTGGCTTCCTTGCCGCCGAAGAGCAGCAAGGGCTGGGCGGATGAGAAATCGAGCTTGAACTGCCGGTTGGCGAAGGAAAGCGACGCTTCCGAGGTGAGGGCGCCGGAAAGATGCGGCCAGGAGATGTCGGCTGTAATGCCGCTCAACGTGTAATCTCGCCCGGAAGCCGCATCTGTCAGTCGAACGCTGCCGTTTTCCACCTCGACCGATCCGATCGGCGTGTCGAAGTCCCGGCTCAACGCCTGACCGCTGTCGGTCTGGCTGGCGACCTGACGGACCGCCGCGGAAAGAAGCCCTTCGCTTGCCCAGTCGAGGCGGCCGTTCTTATCGCGATCGACGAAGACCTCCGGTTTGACGAAACGGAAGGCGCTGAAACGGGGGCTGCCCTTGATCGCGGAATAGAGGCCGAAGGACGCCGAAAGCTTTTCCACCCGGCCAAGCACCTTCTGCCCGGCATCCGTCCGCTTGCTGATCGTGACGGCATTGAGGGTCACGCGGGGCTCAGGCCAGAACACGATTTCCGGCGTGCCCTCGATGGACACACGATGTCCGGTCCATTGGGCAACTGCCCGTTCCATGGCAGAACGCACCAGGCCGCTCGAAATGAGATAAGGGGCGGCGGCCCGCGAGATGACGAAGACGAGAAGGGCGGCGCTCAGCAGCACCAGCACGATCCGCAACGCTCGACGCGACGGCAGCCATCGCGAGGCGGGCTTTTCCGGATCGGTGGTCATTGCCATGTCACCCCTGCCTGTGATTTTTCCGGCGCTGGAACGTTAGCCGGCATTGTCTCCCATGTCCTTGACGCCGGATATAGGAATTGCCGTTCTCTTGCAAATGCAGGCCGTTTTCCAACACTTTATATTGCGCTGCAAACTGTTATACCATCGGGGTCTTGTGAGGAGGAACGCATGCAAGAAGACAAGCCGCTCTGGGCGCCCTCGGACGCCTTCATCAGACAGACGCCGATGTATCGCTTCATGCAATGGAGCGCTGAACGCGCCGGCCGCGAATTTGCCGACTACGATGATTTCCATGCCTGGTCGATCGATGATCGCACGGGCTTCTGGTCCGCCGTCTGGGATTATTGCGGTGTGAAGGGCGACAAGGGAGATGTCGTCCTCGAAAACGGCGATGTCATGCTGGACGCTCGCTTCTTTCCCAAGGCGAAACTGAATTTTGCCGAAAACCTGCTTGCGGGGTCCGGCAATGGCGACGCCATCGTCTTTCGCGGTGAGGACAAGGCCGAGGACCGCTGGTCCTGGGACCGCCTTACGAACGCGGTGTCGCGCCTGCAGCAGGCCTTCAAAGCGCGTGGTATCGGCGAGGGCGACCGCATCGCCGCGATGATGCCGAACATGCCCGAAACGGTGGCGCTGATGCTGGCGGCCGCCTCGCTCGGCGCGATCTGGTCCTCCTGCTCGCCGGATTTCGGCGAGCAGGGCGTTCTCGACCGCTTCGGACAGATCGAGCCCAAGCTCTTCATCGCCGTCGATGGTTACTGGTACAACGGCAAGAGACAGGACGTCGCCGAAAAGGTGAAGGCCGTCTCGGCTAAACTCGGGTCGCCGCTGGTGGTCGTGACCTATGCCGGTGACGCCGAGGCGCTTGCGGCGGCCGTGCCGGGCGCCAGCACGCTCGCCAATCTGGTCGCGCCTTACGAGGCGAAGGCCATCGAATTCGTGCCGTTACCCTTCTCGCATCCGCTCTATATCCTGTTTTCCTCCGGAACGACCGGCGTGCCGAAATGCATCGTCCATTCGGCAGGCGGCACGCTGCTGCAGCACCTCAAGGAACATCGCTTCCATTGCGGTCTGCAGGAAGGCGAGAAGCTATTCTATTTCACTACCTGCGGCTGGATGATGTGGAACTGGCTGGTCTCGGGCCTCGCATCCGGCGCCACGCTCTGCCTCTATGATGGTTCGCCCTTCCATCCGGACGGCAATATCCTGTTCAACTATGCCGAGGAGGAGCAGTTCGCGATCTTCGGAACGTCGGCGAAGTTCATCGACGCGGTCCGCAAGGGTGGACTGACGCCGAAGACGACGCATGACCTTTCCAGCCTGCGCCTCATCACCTCGACCGGCTCGCCGCTGTCGCCGGAAGGCTTCACCTTCGTCTATGAAGGCATCAAGGAAGATGTTCATCTCGCCTCGATCTCCGGCGGAACGGATATCGTCTCCTGCTTCGTGCTCGGCAATCCCGTGAAGCCGGTCTGGCGTGGAGAAATCCAGGGACCGGGTCTCGGCCTCGCCGTCGATGTCTGGGATGACGAGGGCCGTCCTGTGCGCGAAGAGAAGGGTGAACTGGTCTGCACCAAGGCTTTCCCGTCGATGCCGGTGATGTTCTGGAACGACCCGGACGGCGCGAAATACCGCGCCGCCTATTTCGAGCGCTTCGACAACATCTGGTGTCACGGCGATTTCGCGGAATGGACTGCTCATGGCGGCCTGATCATTCACGGACGCTCGGATGCGACGCTCAATCCGGGCGGGGTGCGTATCGGTACGGCCGAGATCTACAATCAGGTCGAGCAGATGGAAGAAGTGCTGGAAGCGCTTTGCATCGGGCAGGAATGGGATGACGACGTGCGCGTGGTGCTTTTCGTCCGTCTCGCTGCCGGCCGAAGCCTCGACGAGGCCCTGGAAAAGGCGATCAAGACGCGCATCCGCGTCGGGGCATCGCCCCGGCATGTGCCGGCAAAGGTGATTGCCGTCACGGATATTCCGCGCACCAAATCCGGCAAGATCGTCGAACTGGCCGTGCGCGAGGTGGTGCATGGCCGGCCGGTGAAAAACAAGGAAGCGCTCGCCAATCCGGAAGCGCTGGAGCTGTTTGCCGGCCTTGCCGATCTGCAGTCCTAGGTTGTGGCTTGGCGGAGGGTCGGTGCGACCCTCCCCATTTTTCGGGATGGCGCTTCAGCGCCGTGGTAACGACTTGTTAATTGGCGTTTGTCATAGCTAGGGGCAACTTGGGTGCACACGATGAGCGTGTGATGGCGAACCTCCGGTTCCGATAAGACATGATGTTGTGATCGACTCGACTCCAGTTGAACAGCATAGCTTCAGGGCGGCATTAGCCGCCCTTTTTTCTTGCCCGGAATGTCTCGGGATGGCTGTCAGTGCTGCTTGTTGAGCGAGCGCGAGACCATGATGACCGGTATCAGGCCGGCAACAATGATGATGATCGCCGCAACCGAGGAGTCCTGCACCTTCGAGCGCGAGGCATCCTCATAGACGAGGGTTGCGAGTGTATTGAAGTTGAAGGGACGCAGCAGGATCGTTGCCGACAATTCCTTCAATGACTCGATGAAGACCAGCAGCGCCGCGGTCAGCACCGCCGGCCGCATGTTCGGCAGCAAGACCTCGCGGAAGGTCTGGAAACCGTTTCTCCCAAGCGTGCGCGAAGCCATGTCGAGATGGGGCGAGAGCTTCTGGAAGCCGGCATCGATGTTGCCTTCCGCCATGGTGAGGAAGCGCACGGTCGCGGCATAGACGATGGCAAAGCCGGTACCGGTGAGAAGAAGCCCGGTCGAAATCCCGAAATTCGAACGCATCGCGCCATCGACCAGATTATCAAGCCCCGCCAAGGGCATGAGCACGCCGATGCCGAGCACGGTGCCCGGAATACCATAGCCGAGCGAGGCCACACGGCTTGCGACCGTGGTTGCGGGCGAGCGATGCGCGCGGGCGGCATAGGCGAGCACGAAGGCGAGCAGGACGGTCGCAATCGCGGCGGAGGACGAGATCATCACCGAATGACCGAGTGCCTTCAGCAGGCGTGGTTGCGCGAAGTTTTCCAGCCGGCGCAGGGCAAAGCCCGCAAGTACGGCAAAGGGAATGGCAAAGCCCACCAGAACGGGCATAAGGCAGAAAAGCGTGGCTCCCCACTTGCGGAAACCCTTGAGCTTCAGCCGCACGGCATCGGAAACGACGGAGGTCGTCTTGTGGGTGGAGAAACGCTGCTGGCGTCGCGCCCAGCGTTCGAGCGCCAGCAGGCCGACGACGAAGACCAGCATGATGCAGGCGATCTGCGCCGCGCCCGAAAGGCTGCCGCGGTTGAGCCAGGTATCGTAGATCGAGAAGGTCAGCGTATTGACGCCGAGATACTCGACCGCACCGATGTCGTTCAGCGTTTCCATCATTACCAGAGTCAGCCCGACCATGATCGCCGGACGCGCCATCGGGATCTGGACCTTCGCGAAAACCCGGAACGGGCTGGCCCCCAGAGTGCGGGCAACATCGGCCGCCGTGCGCCCCTGCATCATGAACATGGAGCGGCAGGAGAGATACACGTAAGGGTAGAGGACAGCAGACATCACAAGGACGCCGCCGCCGAGCGAGCGAATGTCGGGAAAGCTGTAGTCGCGGGCGGAATGAAAGCCGAAAAGCGCGCGGTAGGCGCTTTGCACGGGGCCGGTGAAATCGAGGAACTCACCGAAGGCATAGGCCGCGAGATAAGACGGCATGGCGAGCGGCAGCACGAGGGCCGAGGAGAGGACGCGACGGAACGGAAACTCGCAAGTCGCCACCAGCCACGCGCTGACGATGCCGACAATCGCGGTCACGGCACCTGTTGCGGCGAGCAGCCACAGTGTGCGCAGGCCCGCTCGCGGCACGACGTTCGTCAGCATGTGCTCCCAGTTGCCGCCGTCGCCGGTAAACCCGATCACGAATATGGCGACGATCGGCATCGCCACCAGCATCGATACGACGATTGCGGCGAACGCAATGGTGCTCAGCCTCCTCTGCACGGGGGCGAGCTTTGCATGCGGTATTGCGGGCGCATCCGTGGACAAGTCGGGCGTCTCCGGTCTGGTTGAAACTGTCGGACGGCGGATAGGCGAAGGTCCTTGCCGATGGTCTACCGGAAACCATCCCGGAAGGGAACGGGTCGCTGTCAGGATGCGGGGCTTTGCGGGAAGTCCGTCGCCGGGAAAACTTGTGAGGGTAGTTGACAGTCTTGCGATGCTCGTAAAATATATATGCATCATGCATATTTATATTGGTTTCCGGATCATTGAGAGATGGCCGCATGGATGAGATGGCTTGGGTCGCCGAAACTGCTGTGGCGAGCAGGGCGCAGAATTTCGATTCCGACGGACGCATCGCGTTCGATGACGGGCCGTTTTCCGGCTTCATCGAACGCGTGCCGGTGCGGCCGGGCATTGCGCTCTATCGTGTTGAGGGCATGTCTTCCCATGCCTGGAAGCTCACCGCGCAAGGTGATGCGCCAGCGGGCAATGTGGTGTTCGGAGCCATGCTGGACGGTGCTGGCGCGATCGAGGCCAAAGGCAATGCGCGGCAGAACTGGAAGGGCGGTGGCCGTTCTTTCGTGCTCAGTCTCGCCGAGCGCGAGATCATCTACCATATCGAGGCTGGCAAGCAGTGGCGGGCCGTGACCCTGATGCTGGAGCCGGCGGCTCTGGATGCCCTGGCGGAGCAGAACGGATTGCCACCATTGGTGCGGGCGGCGCTGGACGATGGCCAATTGCCCATCCTGCACATGTTCGAACTCAACCGCGCCGTGATGCGCGCCGCCCATAACCTGCTGCAGCCGCCATACCGGGGTAACATGGCCGTGCTCTGGCGGGAGAGCAAGGTGCTGGAATTGCTGACCCACCAGTTCGACCATCTCGCCGAAAGCCCGGCATCACCGCCGCCCATCACGCCGCGCGATCTCGCCCGCGTCAGGGAGGCGCATGACCTTCTGATGGCGGATCTCCGTACTCCGCCAAGCCTCGATGAGCTTGCCGGGCTGGTGCACCTTGCACCTCGCCGGCTCAATCAGGGGTTCCGCCATGTCTACGGCATGACGGTTTTCGAGGCGCTTCTGGATGCCCGCATGAAGACGGCCCACAAGATGATCCGCGAGAAACGGGATATCCCGCTGAAGCATCTCGCCTGGATGGTCGGCTACAATCAGCTGTCGAATTTCATCAGCGCCTATCGCCGTCGGTTCGGCGTCTCACCGGGACAGCATCGCCGCGAAAGCGATGCGATCTAAGCTCGAAGTATAGCTACAGAACAATGTCCTTCCGCCCCTGTATCGCGGGGGCGGATTTGTCGTTTCCAGCATATTTTTATCAATCGGACAAAAAGTTATGCGGCGCTGCAATTGGTTATGCCGGCGTGCCCGTCGCGTTGATCCTCTCCGTTGCCTGCGGGCAATAGGACGCAAGGCCGAAAGGTCATCACAAAGCGTTCGGAGACTGGAGCATGACGGTAAAGCGGAAAGCCGCAAGGGGACGTGACCGGGCGGGCAGGTTCCGGCTCGCTCTGATCGCCCTCATGGGATCGACAGCCCTGATGACGCCGTCACCTGTTCATGCCGAGTTTCGCAACCTCGGAAATGCGACGCGGGATACGCTCTGGTATCAGGCCAATGGCGTGAGCGGCAATGGCAGATTCATCGTCGGCGAGGGCGCCGAGGCGGATAACGCCGATAACCAATACAGCTTCCAGCACGGAGCTGACACCGGCAATCACTCTCAAGGGCTCGATGGAACTGGTGCACTCAACCGGAGACGCGCCCCGGGGCAGGTCGTCGGTCTCTATGGCTTCGATCTCGGCGGGGGCTCCTTTGCCGAAACATGGGTCCGCGCCGGTGCCGATATCGACCTGAAGGTCACCGAGAACGCAGTGATTTCCGTTTCGGGCCACGCGGCGACGGAAGGAATGGACGCGCGCATTTCGGGGGCTGCCCGCTTTCAGGTCCTGTTCTGATGCCCCGCCCCGGGCGGGCCGGGAGTGCTTCCCTTGGCGCTTCCGGCCCAAAGCCGGGGTTTCAGTTTTGCAGAATCCTGTCTCATGAAGGAGGAAAAACATGCCTGCATTCATTCTTGCCATGCTGCTTCGCTGCCTCGAATTTCGTAACGCGCGCGGGTCGCGTGTGCGGAGGCGATCTTGAGAAGGCGGGCCGTCATTCTTCTCCTTGCCTGCGTCACCGGCTGCAGCCAGACGCAACCTGCCGGCGGCGATCCGGCATTGACGAAGCCAGCGGCCGTCAATCAGCCTGCCGCCAAACAGGCCAAGGCCAAACCTCGGAAGACGCCGCCTGCTCTGAAACAGACGGCTCAGGCCGCCAATCCCGCAGCAGGGCGCGAAGCCGATTGCGAGGCTGCTCTGAAACGCGAGATGAATTCCGCGATTGCCGGCAACATGCTTGGCATGGCCGGTGGTTTCGTCGGGTTCGGCGGACGCGGCGGCGCCATCGCCTCCCAAGTGGCGTCTACGGCGGGCGGCATGATCGCCCAAAGCCAGCAGGCGAAGGCACGACAGGCGCTGGAGCGGGATTGCTACGGACCTTCCGTAGCAGCCGATCCCGAAACGTGGTGAACCGGCCAGCCTAACAGCGCGACAGGTTCAAGCCGTCTGCGGAGGTGGTGGGGATAAGATAGCGGCGTAACCCACGCTATTCACCCGTAGGACGGCGAGAGTGGAGCGGCGGGCGCGAGCTTCCTCCCGGCTCGGGCGGCACCCGCCGCTCCACATCCTTTCTACGAGAATCGCAAATCGCTGACGGTGTATCCCCGATCGCAGAACGCTGTGCATCGGGGAACGGCGTTTCTCAGTCGGCGAGAACCCGAGGCGAGGGGAAGGTGATCTCGACCAGCGTGCCCTCGTTCGGTGCCGAGGAAATCGAGAAGTTCGCCCGGTTGGCGTCGACCATCGCCTTGGTGAGTGGCAGACCGAGACCGGTGCCGTCGCCACGATTGCGCGCGCCGGCCGAAACCTGCCGGAAGGGCTTCATCGCCTGTTCGAGCTCCGAACGGGTCATGCCGATGCCGGTATCGCGGATACGAAGCGCCACGCTGCCGTTTGCCTCATAGGCCGTCGATACGATGATTTGCCCGCCGGATGGGGTGAAGCGGATCGCGTTCGCCAGAATGTTGAGCACGATCTGCTTGATCGAGCGAAGGTCGGCGACCACGTTCGGAACCGATTGCGACAGCGCCGTGCGGATGATCACCCGCTGGCTGTTGGCCTGCGGCTGGACGATCGCGACGGCCGCCGAAATCGTTTCGTTCAGGCCGACGGCGGTGAAGTCGAGATCCATCTCGCCCGCCTCGATCTTGGAAATGTCGAGAAGGTCGTTGACGATATCGAGTACGTGGCGGCCGGAGCGGACGATGTCGTTGGCATATTCGTTATAGCGAGGGTGGCCTACGGGTCCGAAATGCTCGTTGGCCATCATGTCGGCAAAGCCGATGATCGCGTTGAGCGGCGTGCGGATTTCATGGCTGACGCGCGCCAGGAAGTCTGTCTTGTGGGCGCTGGCCGTTTCGGCGGCGCGCTTGGCGCTGCGCAAGTCCTCTTCCGTCCGCTTCCACTGGGTGATGTCGCGGATCACGGCGCAGTAGCCGTTGGAGCTTGTCAGCCGGCCGATGGTCATGAACAGCGGCAGGAAGCCGCCGGATGCCTCGCGGCCGATGACCTCGCGGCCATCGTTCAGCACGCTTGCCACCCCATGGCCGGAAAGCCCGCCGAGATAATCGAGGATCGACTTCTGGCTCTCATGGGCAAAGAGCATGACGAAGGGTTTGCCGCGGGTCTCTTCCTCGTCGAAGTTGAAGAGGGCGCTTGCCGCGCGGTTCATCGAGCGGATGTCACCGTCAGCTCCGAGAATCACGACGCCATCGGTCGCGGTTTCGAGGATCGAGCGAAGTTCATCGACTTCGACCTGCAGGTGGGCAAGGTGCTCGGCGGCGGCCTGCTGGCCCTGCTGCTCCTCGACGGCCGCTGGCTCGACCGGCTCCTTGGCTCCCCCTTCGGATACCGGAACGAGGGCCAGCATCAACGCGGAGGCGTCATCGAACTTCACCGATTGCAGACGTGCCGTTACCGGAACGAGCGTGTCGTCGGCCCGCACCAGCACGATCTGGCCGGCTTCGCCGCCAGACTGTTCAAGATCCTGTCGCTGCAGCAGCGCGTCGAGACCGCCTGTTTCCTGCAATTCGTCGAGTGAGGCATAGCCGGTGAGGGCCAGAAACTCGGTATTGGCATGGATCAGTCGGTCGCCGACATGGACGAGCAGCGCGACCGGCATGAGATCGACAATATCCGCCGTAAGGTTGCTATCGCGCTTCAATCTTATGACGGGGGCTTCGGTCGAAACCGGCTGCGGCGCATCGTCCGACAGTTCGGCAACCCGTGCGGGGGCTTCGGGTTCGACGGCCGGAGTCGGCTCTACAGCAACAGGCGATGAGGTGGCGGCCTTTGGCTCGACCTGCGCATCGGCTCTGGTCGTCCCGGTTTCTTCCGGAGGCGTCGCCGGTGCATCATCCCTGCGGAGCCTGAGGCCGAGCGGATCGAGCTTGCGGGCGATTTCTTCGAAGGCGGCCTTCTCGCCGATCGTCAGGCCGTCGCGTTCGCGGGCACGGCGTTCTTCAAGCTGTACCACCTTGTCGGAATGGCGACGGCTCGGCGTTTCCGCGAGCTGCAGCGCCGGCGGTTCATAGGCGGGCGTCCGGAAGACGGGTACTTCCTGAGCGGGAAGCTCGGGCACGGTCTCGGCGGTTTCATCGACTGGCTCGACAGAAACATCCTCGGTCAGCGGCGCCGCCAGTTCCGGTTCGATTTCCGTCGCTTCCGCAGCGGTCTCCTCGATGGTTGAAACGGCAGGCTCGTCCTCCCGCGTCAGAACTTCGGTTTCGACCGGTATGTCTTCCGCAACATCGACCGGGCTGTCTCCGGCGGCCAGCACGGCGGGAGCCTCGACTTCCGTTTCAGCTTCCACCTCTGCTTCGACGGCCTTGCCTTGCTCGACAAAGGTCAGGCCGGTTCGGTTCGGATCTTCGACGGCATCGGCAAAGCGGACGATGCCGAAGCCACGGAAACCGTCGAAATCGCGGCTGCGGGTATAGGTTGGCAACGCGGCCAGATCGACCGGAACCATGAGAGGCGTGCCCTCGATTGGCCAATGGATCGTCTTGCCGGACCAGGTGTCGCGCTTCTTCAGCAGTTCGGCGATCTTGCCATCCGGATCGAGATTGAAGAGGGCGGCCAGATCGTTGAAGGCGACGCCATTGATATCGGCCGCCCGCGGACCGACCGCTTGGGCGAATTCGTCCGATACGTCGCAGAAGCGGCCGTCGGCATCGATCTTCCAGACGAAGCGCACCGCCCGCCGGGAGGGCGAAAAGACGAATCCTGATTGTGCGAGCGCAGCCACCGGTGCGGCGGCAACGGCTTCTGCGGGTGCCATTGTCTGCGCGGCTGCGGTGGACGTGACCGGTTCGGCAGCCGTTTCCGGCTCTGCCGCTTCACAGGTTGCCGTGCTCTCGGGCTCGGTGGTCTCCATGGCGGATGCGGAAACGTCCTTTTCCTCATCGGCAGGCAGGCTGTCGTCGGTCTCTACGTGTTCCTCAGCCCCGGCCTCGAAATCGCCGGAGGCGTCGATGGTCTCTTCCGCCAGCTCCTCGGCGCTTTCCTCGATTTCCTCGATGTCGCCGAGAGCCTCGACCACCTCGGCAAATTCGCCGGAGGATGGCTGGGTATCAGCGGACGTCTGGATCTCTTGAGCGACCGGTTCAGCTTCGGTCACGACCTCCGGTACGGGCTCGCGGACAGGCAGGGGCACTTCCGGCATTTCGGCAGCAATTTCGGGTTCGACCTTATCGTCCTCGAAACCATCGGTCGGATCCATGGTGCCGAGAATGGTCTCGACCACGAAAAGCAGATGAAGGGCCGGATCGTCGGAAAGCTTGCCAATTGCCGCCGGCAGGTAGCCGCGTCCGGTGGGGGTTGGCCGCTTGATGAGGTGGTGGGCGTCGGCGCCGACGAGATTGACCAGCATGCGGGCCGTATGCGGCGTGACACCGAGGTCGGTGAACTTCGTAGACGCCGCGACCACAACGCCTTCTCCGTCGAGCACGGCCATATGAGTATCCGGATCATCGAAGCCGGCGAGCATTTCGGCGGCGCGCTCGGCTGTCGTGGCGGTCTTCGCCGCAAGCGGCACCGCCAGCAGCACGACCGGCTCACCCTTGCGCAATTCCACCATTTCGACCGAGGCCGTAACCGGAACCCGCTGGAAACCGGAGGCAACACGCATCAAAAGCGGCCTGACGTCGCCGACCTTGGAAAGCTGTCGGGCGACACCCTCCAGTTGCCGGAAGGTTACATCGCTGCGGTTTGGGCCGTCCTCGATGAAGTCATAGATGGAGGCATTGCCGAAGAAGCGGGCACCAATGCCGTTTGCCCACAAAACCTTGTCCAGCGCAGGTGCGAACACCACCAGAGCGTCGCCCCGGGCGAAGCGGGCGCGGACACTCTCGTGAACTGCGACATCGATGAACGGATACTGAGCGGGCATCGTGGGACCTGTTTTAGCAATTGCCGGCATGCACTGCAAATTAACAGATTTTTAATACCTATGCATGGGTTCAGGGTCCAGCGAGCGCCCCTTGGTTTCGGGGAACAAGGTTAATCCTGGTACGTTCGAATTGCTACGCGGAAAAATTGAATGCTGCAATGCACAAACGTATTGCAATGCACAATGGAGGATGTTATATAAGAATTATCAAATGCATTCGAGCCCGCGAACGGGCCTCACAACCGAGGATCACTCAAATGGCAGCTGCGAATTCCAAAGACGTCTTTTCCTTCTCCACCTTCGACCCTTCCAAGTTTTCGGAAAGCTTCCGTGACTTTGCCGAAAAGGGCGCCGCCCAGTCCAAGGAAGCCTTCGCCAAGATGAAGGCTGCCGCCGAAGAAGCATCGAAGACTGTCGAGACCACCGTTCAGTCGGCTCAGGCCGGCTCCGTCGAACTCGGCCTCAAGGCCATCGATGCGCTGCGCACAAATGCCGACATGTCGCTCTCCCACATGGAAGCTCTGCTGGGTGTGAAGTCGGTCGCCGAACTCGTCGAGCTGCAGACCTCCTTCATCCGCAAGCAGGCGGAAGTGACGGTCGAGCAGGCCAAGGCCATGCAGGAAGCAGCCAAGAAGGTTGCCGAAACCGTCACCAAACCTGGCAAGGAAGCCGTCGAGAAGGTCGTATCCAGCTTCAAGGCTGCCTGATATCGCGAAATTCCTGTTTGAAAATGCCAAGGGGTCGGATCATCTCCGGCCCCTTGTGCATTTGCTGCAGAAAGAGCTTGAAAAATAAATCGAGTACCCGTATGTGACGCCTCACGACGTTCAAAACGTCAAATGTGCGGTTGTAGCTCAGTTGGTTAGAGCGCAGGTTTGTGGCACCTGAGGTCGGAGGTTCGAGACCCCCCAACCGTACCATTTTCTCCAAATCATATAATTTTCCTGATGCCGATGGCGGATTATGTCCGTCTTGCTAAAGCGTGTCGCGATCTTTCAGATTCGCTCGTCGCGCTATATTTCATTGTTTTCCGCATGTCTTCATCGCAAGACCGCCGCACACTTTTGCGCGACATGCTGTAGGTGAAGCCGTCAGCATTCTTTCACAAATATCTCGCGAATGCCTCTTGCATCTCTAGTGACTAGAGGTCCTAAAACATCAACCATAGGAATGAGGGACGACTATGAGCGATGCAAAGCAGACCCGCTTCAGGGTAGAAGGAATGGACTGCGCCTCCTGCGCTTCCAAGATAGATACGGCCGTGCGCCGAATGCCGGGCGTTTCCGATGTGTCCGTCTCGGTGACGCGGGCGACAATGACTGTCAGTCACGACGGCTCCAGCGACATCGAAGCCATTGGCCGCAAGGTGAAGGGCCTGGGTTATCCCGCAACGCCGATCCCGGCTGTGGAGGGAGCGGCCGTCAAACACGAGCACGGACCTTCCTGCTCGCACCAACACGGTCACAACCATGATCATAAACACGATCATGCAGGATGCAATCATGACCATGACCATGGTGGACATGACCATGGCGATCACGATCATGAAGATCACGATCACGATCACGATCACGGGCACGATCACGGGCATGACCATGACCACGATCATGGTCATGGAAAGACCGGCGGTCAGGAGCGGGCGCTGGTCCGTTCGAACAGCGCTCCCCGGGCGGTGGACGGATTGGAAGGTCTGCATGGGCATGATCACGGTCCTTCGGATGGTCCGTGGTGGCGCAGCAAGAAGGGGCGCCTGACGATCCTCGCCGGGCTTGCGCTGATTGCTGCTTATGCGGTCGGTCTGATTTTTCCTGAAGTCGAAACCTATGCCTTTGCTGTCGCGATGCTGGTGGGGCTTGTGCCGATTGCCCGCCGCGCCGTTATGGCGGCGCTTGCCGGAACGCCTTTCTCGATCGAAATGTTGATGACCATCGCCGCCGTCGGCGCCTTGATCATCAATGCCACCGAGGAAGCGGCGGCCGTCGTCTTCCTGTTCCTTGTGGGCGAGTTGCTGGAAGGCGTCGCAGCCGGCAAGGCGCGCGCCAGCATCAACGCGCTCACCGAACTGGTGCCGAAGACCGCACTCTTGGAGGAGAACGGCAAGACCCGCGAAGTCCCCGCCGAATCACTCGGCGTCGGCTCGGTCATTCTCGTTCGCCCCGGCGACCGGATTTCCGCCGATGGCGTGATCGTATCGGGCGAGAGCGCGATCGACGAAGCTCCGGTGACGGGTGAAAGCACACCGGTGCGCAAGGGCCTAGATGACAACGTCTTTGCCGGCACGGTCAATGGCGATGCGGCGCTGAGGATCCGGGTGACCGCGGCTGCAGCCGACAACACCATCGCCCGCGTGGTCAAGCTGGTCGAGGAAGCCCAGGAATCGAAAGCCCCCACCGAGCGCTTCATCGACCGCTTCTCGCGCTATTACACCCCGGGCGTCGTGGTGGTCGCGGCGCTGGTCGCCACCCTGCCGCCGCTCGTTGCCGGCGCCGATTGGGGTGAGTGGGTCTACAAGGGCCTTGCTATCCTGCTGATCGGTTGCCCCTGTGCTCTGGTGATTTCAACGCCTGCCGCAATTGCAGCCTCGCTTTCGGCAGGTGCACGTCGCGGACTGCTGATGAAGGGCGGGGCAGTTCTGGAAGGTCTCGGCCGGCTGACGGCCGTCGCATTGGACAAGACTGGCACCCTCACAGAAGGCAAGCCGAAAGTAACGGATGTAGTACCGGTCGGCAGGTCTGCCGCCGAGGTCATCCGGCTGGCTGCAGCACTCGAAGTGGGTTCCAGCCATCCTCTGGCGCTCGCCGTGCTGGAAAAGGCGGCAGCTGATGGCGTGGACATTCCCCCGGCTTCGGAAGCGAAGGCCCATGGCGGCAAGGGTGTTTCCGCCACGGTCGAGGGTATCGATATCTTCTTCGGATCGCCGAAGGCCGCAGCCGAAATGGCGACTATCTCCGAGGAGCAGCTGCAGGCGATCGCGGCCCTTAACGACGATGGCAAGACCGTTTCGGCGCTTGTCAACGGCGGCGAACTCATCGGCCTCATCGCCATGCGCGACGAACCGCGGGCAGATGCCGTCGAGGGGCTGAAGGCGCTCTCCCAAGCTGGTATCCGCACCATCATGCTGACTGGTGACAACCGGCGTACGGCAAAAGCCATCGGTGCCCAGCTTGGGATCGAGGTTCGCGCTGAACTGATGCCCGAGGACAAGCAGCGGATCGTTGGCGAGTTGCAGAAGGAAGGCTTCATCGTCGGTAAGGTCGGTGACGGCATCAACGACGCGCCGGCGCTCGCAGCCGCCAATGTCGGCATCGCCATGGGCGGTGGCACCGACGTCGCGTTGGAAACTGCGGATGCGGCGATCCTGCACGGACGCGTCGGCGACGTTGCCAGGATGGTTGATCTGTCGAAGCGGACGATGAGCAACATCGTTCAGAACATCGTCATCTCGCTCGGCCTGAAGGTAGTCTTTCTCGTAACGACGATCCTCGGTATAACGGGATTGTGGCCGGCGATCCTGGCCGATACAGGGGCCACGGTGCTGGTGACGATGAACGCTTTGCGTCTGCTGCGACCCGTCCGGTAGGGCAGGGAGCGCCTTGCAAAGAGCTTCGGGGCCGATCTGACGTAGATGTGATCGGCTCCGGCCATGCCTGAAGTTACAAGGGCTTGCGGATGTCGCGGTTGCAGGTTTTAGATCCAGCCCACGCATGTCTGACGGGGAGGCGTCGCTGGTTAACGGGCAATTAATCGAACTGTACGACCCTGTCCGGAGTGACATCCGTATCGCGGTCGCCCGATATTCGATCGGTCCGATGCCGTAAACGGCTTTCATTGGATAGTGATGATGTTGTCGAATGCTTCGTTTCGTCTTCCGGTCGCGGCCCTGAAAAGGGTAGCCGCACGATCGGTTATTGCCGCCGCGGTCGCGGTACTTCTGTCGGGTTGCGTGGCCGATGGTCTCGACGATCTGTCGAAGTCGGCTCCCCAGCTTTCGAGCAAGACGATCGCTGAAATGAAGAAAAAGAAGATGTCACCGACCAGTCCCGTGCTGGTGCGCATCTTCAAGCAGGAAAGTGAACTGGAGGTCTGGAAAGTCGATGCCAGCGGCCAGTATGCCTTGTTCAAGGCCTATCCGATGTGCCGCTGGTCCGGGAAACTTGGCCCGAAGATGACCAATGGCGACCGTCAGGCGCCGGAAGGCTTCTATCATGTCTCCGCAGGCATGCTGAACCCGAATTCCCAGTATTACGTGTCCTTCAATCTCGGCTATCCCAACAGGCTTGAATCGGCGCTTGGCTATACCGGCGATGCGCTGATGGTGCACGGCGCATGCTCCTCCTCGGGCTGCTATGCTATGACCGATCAGGGCGTGGGCGAGATCTACGCCATCGTGCAGAAGGCACTGGCCGGCGGACAGGAGCGTTTCCAGGTTCAGGCCTATCCCTTCCGCATGACCGCCGCCAATATGGCGCTTCACAAGGACGATCCCAACATGCCGTTCTGGCGGACGCTGAAGCAGGGCTATGACGCCTTCGAATTCACTCGTCGCCAGCCCAAGGTTTCCGTCTGCGGCCGTCGTTATGTCTTCAATACGGAATTCGAAGGCGGCGAGCCGACCGATCCGCTGGCAGCCTGTCCGCCAGCGATGCCAAGCGCTGATCCCGGCCTGATGGCAAAGCTCGAAGCGGAAAACATGAAGGTGGAAACAGCGATGGCGTCGGCGAAATCGTCCGCTCTCTCGGCTTACGTGGACGGCGGCATGCATCCGAGCTTCCGCGCGCTTCTCAAGAAGAACGGCGCAAACAAGATGGCCGCCATCATTTCCAGCATCAAGTATCCAGTGAGCCGGCCGGATGCAGCGCTCGCCGATCCCTATGCCGGTCCCTCGATCTGGAAGCCGACGGAAAAATCCGAAGAGTCGACCTCTACGTCCGACCGCTGACCTGTTCAGGCAGGGCATTCCCCGGTGTTGCCCTGTCGAGGTCGTCCACCTGACCCAGCATCCAGTTGCAGAAGTCGAGACTTGCCGGCTTCTTCATCCGTCCCTCCGGCAGCACGAGGAAATACGCGTTGTCGGTCTTCATGGGACGGTCGATGATGATCCTGAGGCGTCCGTCGGCAAGCTCCTGCTCGATCAGGTAACGCGGCACCAGTGCATAGCCGAGACCCGCGACGGCTGCCTCGATAATCATCGCAAACTGGTCGAAGCGGTTGCCGCGATAGGGGCTTTCCAGCTCGATGTCGTTGGCGAGCGACCATTCCGCCCAGAGTTTCGGCCGGGTGGCGAGATGAAGCAGCGGCCGGTGGCGAAGGTGCCTGAGGTCGTCATCCCCGATCCCGTCGAGCATGGTGGGGCTCGCCACCGGAACGATCCATTCGCTGCACAGGAAGTGGCAAGTGGCCCGCGCCCAGACCGGTTGGCCGTAATGAATGGCGATATCGAAATCCTCCTCCTCGAAATCGAAGGGAGAGGATCGGGATTCGATGTTCAGGCTCTTGCCGGGATAGCGCCTTGCAAAATCCGAGAGCCGGGGAATGAGCCAGCGGCTGCCGAAGGTCGGAAGCGTGGCGATGGAAAGCTGATGCTCCGATTGCGCCGACGCCATCGCCCTCAGCATCATTTCCTCGGTCTGCTGCAGGATCTTGCGCACCTGCGGCAGCAGGCGCTGGCCGTCGCTGGAGAGCACCACGCGCTGGCGCACCCGGTCGAACAGCAGAAGCCCGAGCTGTGTTTCGAGATCCTTGACCTGACGGCTCACCGCGCTCTGGGTCAGGTTCAGCTCATTGGCAGCCTGGGTCACGCTGCCATGGCGGGCAACGCATTCGAAGGCCTGCAGCGTGGTGGCGTCAGGAATGGTGCGGCGGCTCAGAGTCATTCGATTTTCGCATCAAGTCATTGACATTCGTCAGCATCATTTGGAATTCCGTGAGGGTATAAGCCATTTTACGAATGATCCAGCCGTATTTCGTGGAGCAGCCCAGATGACCCAGTCCGCTTTCGTATCGAGCGATGAAATCCGCTCGATGTTTTCCGCCGCCATGTCCGCCATGTACCGCAACGAGGTGCCGGCCTATGGCACGCTGATGGAACTGGTGGCCAAGGTCAACGACGAGACGCTCGCCGCCGATCCGAAGCTGAAAGAACGTCTCGAGGAGACCGATAGCCTCGACCGTATTTCAGAAGAACGCCATGGGGCGATCCGTCTCGGCACGCCGGCGGAACTCGCCATGATGCGCCGCGTCTTTGCCGTCATGGGCATGTATCCGGTCGGCTATTACGACCTGTCGACGGCCGGCGTTCCGGTCCATTCGACCGCGTTTCGCCCGGTCGGTGACGCAAGCTTGAAGAAGAACCCCTTCCGCGTCTTCACCTCGCTTCTGCGGCTCGACCTGATCGCTGACGAAAAGCTTCGCGCCGAGTCTGAAGCAACGCTTGCGACCCGGCAGATCTTCACGCCCGGCGCCGTCGAACTCACGGAAAAGGCCGAAAACCAGGGTGGACTGACCCAGGCCGACGCAGAGCGTTTCGTTTCGGAAGCGCTCGAAACCTTCCGCTGGCATGACAAGGCGCGCGTCAGCGCCGAAATGTATGACCGGCTGCACGCGGCTCACCGTCTCATTGCTGACGTCGTGTCCTTCAAGGGGCCGCACATCAACCACCTGACGCCGCGCACGCTCGATATCGATCTCGTGCAGGCCCGCATGCCGGAATACGGCATCGCGCCGAAGGCTGTCGTCGAGGGACCGCCGACCCGCAAATGCGCGATCCTGCTGCGCCAGACCTCGTTCAAGGCTCTCAACGAACCGGTTCTGTTCGAAGGCGAGGGCGGCGAGTGGAAGGAAGGCTCGCACACCGCCCGCTTCGGCGAGATCGAGCAGCGCGGCATTGCGCTGACCCCGAAGGGCCGTGCGCTCTACGACGACCTGTTGAACGCTTCCCGCAAGATCGTCCGCCCGGCTGCCGATGGCTCGAATGCCGCCGAATACGAAAAGGCGCTTGCCGAAGCCTTCGTCCCGTTCCCGGATACCTGGGAAGCGATCCGCGCCGAAGGGCTCGGCTATTTCGCCTATTCGCTGACGGAAAAGGGCCGCAAGGCCAAGGCGGATGCATCCGCAACCCTCGACAGCCTGATTGCGAACGGCCTCGTGCAGTTCGACCCGATCGTCTACGAAGACTTCCTGCCGGTCAGCGCCGCCGGTATCTTCCAGTCGAACCTCGGTGACGACGCAACCCAGGACTTCGTGGCCAGCCCGAACCAGCAGCGTTTCGAAACCGATCTCGGCGCCAGGGTGCTGAACGAATTCGACCATTACGCGGGCATCGAGCAGGCATCGATCGACGATTGTCGCCGTCTGCTCTCCGCCCTGCAGGCAGCGGAGTAAAAGCAAGACGATGATCGACCGGGAGCATGTTTCGGCGCTTGAGAAGATCCTTGGCGAGAAGGGTGTCGTCAGCGATCCCGCCGCCATGGTGGCCTACCAGACCGGCGCCCGGTATGATGAGGGCGTCGCCGCTCTGGTGCTCCGTCCGGCAAGCACGGAAGATGTCTCGGCGGCCGTCGCCTATTGCGTGAAGAACGGCATCGCGCTGATCCCGCAATCCGGCAATACCGGCCTCGTCTCGGGATCGACACCGGATGGCTCGGGCACGCAGGCTGTTTTGAGCCTCGACCGGATGACGCAGCGGTTCGACCTCGACCTCGACAACCGCTCGCTGACCCTTGAGGCCGGCTTTCGGCTTTCGGACGTCAACCAGCGGCTTGAGCCGCATGGCCTGTTCTTCCCGATCGATCTCGGAGCCGATCCGCGTATCGGCGGCATGCTGTCGACAAACACCGGTGGTTCCCGCTTCCTGAAATACGGCGATGTCAGGCGCAATACGCTCGGCGTGAAGGTGGTGCTGGCCGATGAGGCAGGCACGGTTCTCGACCTCAACTGCGACCTGCGCAAGAACAATACCGGCGTCGACTGGAAGCAGGTGTTCATTGGGACCGCCGGCGCTTTCGGCGTCATCACCGAATGCGTACTGAACCTCGAGGCGCTGTCGAAACAGGTCGCGACCGCCTATCTGGTGCCGGCGAGCGGGGCGCATGTCATGCCACTGCTGCGGGCCATGGAACAGCGGCTTGGCGCCTATCTTTCGGCTTTCGAGGGCATGTCGAGGAATGCCGTCGCCGCCTCCCTCGATCATGTGCCGTCGCTGCGCAATCCGTTCCAGGGCGGCGTCATCCCGGACTATGTGATCCTCTGCGAGATATCCCGCACCTGGGAGCCGCGCGAGGGCGAGCAGTCGCTAGACGCCGTTCTCGAAGCGGTTCTTGCCGAAATATGGGAAAGCGACGATGCCCCGTTGGCGGATGCCTTCGTCGGGCCGGCTCATGAAATGTGGGCGCTGCGCCATGCCCTTTCGGAAGGTGTCAAGCATTCCGGCAAGCTGATCGCCTTCGACCTGTCCTTCCGCCGTGGCGACATCATGACCTTCTGCGACCGGATGAAGGCCGAGATGCCCTCGGCTTTCCCGGAGGTGACGATCTGCGATTTCGGTCATATCGGCGATGGCGGCGTGCACTTCAACCTTGTCGTGCCGAAGGACAGCTCCGCCGCGACCGACAAGGAGTTCGAGACGCGGCTGCGCGACTGGGTCTTCACCATCGCGGTCGGCGATTTCGCCGGAAGCTTCAGCGCCGAACACGCCATCGGCCGCAAGAACCAGAGCTATTACGATCTCTATACGAACGGAAATATCAAGGAGCTGGCGGCCGGGCTGAAAGCCCTGATATCGCCGGGCAGCCTTGGCTCGGTCAGGTTCGGCTAGCACACATTCTCAATTCACGTCGCAAGAGCGGCTATCAGGCAATGAGGACTGCGCAATGAGCATCAATACCAAGGTCGGGGAGGCGACATTCCAGCCTGCCTCGCGTATTTCGTCCATCGGCGTTTCTGAAATCGTCAAGCTCGGCGCGAAGGCGCAGGCGCTGAAGCGCGAGGGTCGCCCGGTCATCATCCTCGGTGCCGGCGAGCCGGACTTCGATACGCCCGACCATATCAAGGAAGCCGCCTGGAAAGCGTTGCAGGCCGGCCAAACCAAGTATACCGCTCTTGATGGTACGCCGGAACTGAAGGCCGCGATCCGCGACAAGTTCAGCCGCGAGAACGGTGTCGATTACGCGCTGGACGAGATCACGGTCGCGACCGGCGCCAAGCAGATCCTCTTCAACGCGCTGATGGCGACGCTGAACCCGGGCGACGAGGTCGTCATCCCGACGCCTTACTGGACGTCCTATTCCGATATCGTGCAGATCGCCGAGGGCAAGCCGGTGCTGATCGCCTGCGATGCCGAGGCCGGTTTCCGCCTGCAGGCCCAAGAGCTTGAAGCGGCGATTACGCCGAAGACCCGCTGGCTGATCCTGAACTCGCCGTCGAACCCGTCGGGTGCGGCCTATCGCGAGGAGGATTACCGGCCGCTTCTCGATGTCCTGCTGCGCCATCCGCATGTCTGGCTGCTGGTCGACGACATGTACGAGCACATCGTCTACGACGATTTCCGCTTCGTCACCCCGGCGGCAATCGAACCGCGGCTGAAGAACCGCATCCTTACCGTCAACGGCGTCTCGAAGGCCTATGCCATGACCGGCTGGCGCATCGGCTATGCCGGCGGCCCGCGCGATCTCATCAAGGCCATGGCCGTGGTGCAGAGCCAGGCGACGTCCTGCCCGTCCTCGGTCAGCCAGGCGGCGAGCGTCGCCGCGCTGAACGGTCCTCAGGATTTTCTCGTTGAACGCAAGGCAAGCTTCCAGCGCCGCCGTGACCTCGTGGTCGCCGGCCTCAACGCCATCGAAGGGCTGGATTGCCGGGTGCCGGAAGGCGCTTTCTATACCTTCTCCGGCTGCGCCGGCGTTCTCGGCAAGACCACGCCGGGCGGCAAGCTGATCGCAACCGACGCCGATTTCTGCGCCTATCTGCTGGAAGACGCCAATGTCGCGGTGGTGCCGGGTTCCGCCTTCGGCCTCTCGCCCTTCTTCCGCATTTCCTATGCGAGCGCGGAAAGCGAGCTGGTCGAGGCGCTGAAGCGCATAGCTGAGGCCTGCGCCAACCTGCGTTGATGACAGTTACAAGGCCCGCGAAAGCGGGCCTTTCTACTTGAACAGGAAATACACCCCGCAAACGGCGATGACGCCGCCGAGGGCGCGCACCAGATTGCCGTTCCATATGCCTTTCAGACCATAGCCGACGCCGATGCCGAGGATGTGGATTGCGCCGGTCGAAACGACGAAGCCCACCGTGAAGGCGGCGGGATCGACGGCCCGGAGTGTCGCCTGACCATGCGGATAGCCGTGAAAGACGGCGAACAGGGCGACGATGACCAGGGCCGCCCATTCCGGCGCGCGCCAGCCGGCGGCGATGACGCCGCCGAGCACCATCAGCGAAACGGCGATGGCGATCTTGATTGTTTCCGCCGTAAGCAGGTCAAACATGCCGATGATGCCGCCGACGCACATGATGAGCGGAAAAGTGGCGGGCAGAGTCCACACCGAGCGACCGCCCATCTGCGCGCCCCAGAGACCGACGGCCAGCATGGCGAGGAAGTGATCGAAGCCCGCAAGCGGATGACCGAAACCGCTGCCGAAGCCGCCCATGGGGCCGCCGAGATCGTGCGCAGCGGCAATCGAAGGAAGAGCGCTTGCGAAGAGTGATGCAACGCCAGCCGTGCGGGTCGCGGACGCGAAAATTCGCGGCATAGCGGACCCTGGCGCCGAGATACGACGAAACTGCTGCAGGAAACGGGTCATAAGAAATTTCTCCGGAGGTGACGCGCGCGCATCACCCGCCACGACTGCGACACAGATCCATCTACAATCATCGGCGATTCGGATATAGTCCGCTCGCGCCGCTGCCGGCCGGTAAGACCGGGCGATGATCTTAAACGCAGGGTGACGAGTGATTTTGGAGATTTGACGATGCTGATTTCGAAGACGCCGCGAGCCTTCGTCGTTCCGGCCCTTCTCGGGCTTGCCGCTTCGCTCGTGCTTCCGGCCGTGGCCGAGGCGCATATCCTTCAGGGCGAGGCAGGTGGTTTTCTTCATGGTTTCGAGCATCCGCTTTCCGGTGCCGACCACCTGCTTGCCATGTTCTGTGTCGGCCTCTGGGGTGCGCAGATGGGCGGCCGCTCCGTCTGGAGCCTGCCGATCGCCTTTCCGCTGATCATGGTCATTGGCGGCATGCTGGGCATTGCCGGAGTGCCGCTGCCGGCGGTGGAAAGCGGCATCGCGCTTTCGATCATCGTGCTGGGTGCCGCAATCGCCTTCGTCTGGCGCCCGCCGGAATGGCTGGCCGTGCTGGTGATCGGCGTCTTTGCGATCTTCCATGGCTATGCCCACGGCGCGGAATTGCCGGCTGCCACCGATCCGGCCGACTATGCCATCGGCTTTGTCGTCGCAACCGGCCTGATACACCTTCTCGGCATTTCCGTTGGGCTCGCTTTCCAGCGATTCCGGGGCGGGGAACTCTCGCGCGCCGTGGGTGGCCTGATCGGCCTCGGCGGCGTCTATTTCCTCGTCGCCTGAGCCCGTGCGCATCGCGTCGCTCTCAGGTGGTTCTCCCCCGTTCTGGCCGGGCCTTGTGCTGGCCGTCGGGGGAGGGGCCGTCATCCTCCTGTCTTTCCTTCTGAAATCACCGGGGGATTATGTCGACTGGCCGCTGGCCTCCGTCTTCACCGCCGAGCGCCTGCTGCCGCTTCTGGGGCTTGGCGTCCTGATCGGGCAGTTGCCGCGCAAGGCATTGGCTCCGGCAGTCGTTCTTCTTCTTGCCGGCATCGCTCCTGGCTTCGTCTTCCGTGAGAAATTTTACGAACTGATGGCGCCGGTTCCGGGTGCTGCGGCGAACATGTTTCTTGCCGGCCCCATAGCCTGCCTGCTGATAGGCTTTCCGCTGGTTTTGCCGTGGGGTGTCCGGCCATGGCTGGCGCTGCCTCTGCTGGTTCCCGCCGGAGCCGTTCTGGCGATTGCCGGGTTGCTGGGCGATGTGACCCTGCATGCCCGAAGCTATCTCCCTTCGGCATGTTTGGCAGAGATCTGGATCGTCGCGGGCATGGCGTTTCTCGCCGCCGCCTTTCGGCAGGCATGGGCGATGATCGGGGCGCGCATATTCGCAAGCTGGCTGATCGCCATCGGCTTTCTCTACGGCGGTGCGCATCTCGCCGCAAAACGGAACGGCCTCGTTCCTCCGCCGTTTTCGGCGGCTGTAAAGACGGGGGAGTTCGCCGGTTTCGAGACCGTGCTGGAGCAGCTGGACCGCGCGGGAGAGGCAAAATGAGCCTTCCTTGCCGCCATTATCCTTTCGCCATCGCCTGCCTGATCGTGCTGGCGTCCGCGTCCTCCGCATTCGCCCATCCCGATATCGCGGTCACTGCGCGCGTCCTGTTCGATATCAGGGACGGGCGGCTGGTATCCGTTGGCGAAAGCTTCGCCTTCGACGAGAAATACAGTGCCCGGCTGCGCTCCCGTTTCGATCACGATGGCAACGGCATGTTCGATGACGGCGAAGCCGACGAGTTGCGTCAGGCCCTGACCGCCGATCTCGGCGACAGGGACTTCCTGACCGAACTGGCTCTCGGAGAACAGCCGCTGGATCTGGGAGAACCCGATGCCTTCCATGTGACCGCCCGGGCCGGCAGCGTATCGATCACCTTCGGCTTCCGGCTGGAGGCCCCTGTGGCAATCGGGGCGGGGCAAAGCCTGACGCTGATGCAGCGCGACCGGGATTATACGGTGGCCTTCCGGCTGGCCGAAGACAGGCCGGTGCTGATCCGGGGCGGTGAGGGGCATTGCGCCTACACGGTCACCGACCGGCCGGATCGTGCCTATTTCGGCGGACTGGTCGTACCGCAGGCAATCACCCTGACTTGCCGCTGATCTCAGACGAAGATCTGTCGGTTCTCGTCGACGAGTTCCTGCAGGAAGGAGACCACGGTGCGCACGCGCACCAGTTCGCGGGCGCTTTCGTGATAGGTGGTCCAGTAGGAGCGCCGGATGATGACATCCGGCAGCACCCGCACAAGTTCCCCATGCTGCCGGGCGATGTAGTCGTGCAGGATGCCGATGCCGAAGCCGGCGCGCACGGCTTCCGTCTGGCCGATGGCCGACGAGATCTCGAAGCCGGAATCCCAGCTGCGCATCACTTCGCCGGTATAGGCAAGCGACGCCGAATAGACGAGATCGTCCACATGGCCGATCAGCCGGTGTTCCCTCAGCGCCTCGACGGTCTCCGGCATGCCGGCTTCTTCGAGGTAGCTGCGCGAAGCATAAAGGCCGAGCGTGTAGTCGGTGAGTTTCGAGGAGATGAGCCGTCCCTGTTCCGGCCGCTCGATGGTGATGGCGATATCGGCCTCGCGCTGGGAAAGCGAGAAGGCGCGCGGAACCGGCACGAGCTGGATCTTGAGGGCAGGATAACGCCGGGTCAGCTCTCCGAGGCGGGAAGCGAGGAAGGCGACGCCGAAACCATCCGGCGCGCCGATGCGCACGGTGCCGGCGACTGCGCTGTCGACGCGGCCGATATCCGATTGCGCCGCCAGCATCTCCGTTTCCATGCGCTCTGCGGCACGGCTGAAGACCTCGCCTTCGGGCGTCAGCTCACAGCCATTGGTGCGGCGGACGAGGAGGCGGGTCTGCAACGCTTCCTCAAGTGCCGTGATCCGGCGCGACAGGGTCGCGTGGTTGACCCCGAGCCGCCGCGATGCCGAAAGGATCTGCCCGGAGCGGGCCACCGCAAGGAACATGCGCACATCGTCCCAGTTCATTTCGCACACCTTATGTCGAAAAATGCACAACGGTTCTGTAATCCAGATCATTGCCTTGCGCAAATCGAAGTGGGAAGCTGCGCCATCACAAAAAGACCCCTGAGGAGGTTCATCCATGTATGAGATCGGTCATTTCATCGGCGGCAAGCATGTCCCCGGCACCAGCGGACGCACGTCGCCCGTCTACAACCCGGCAACCGGCGAGATCCAGGGGCAGGTAGCGCTTGCGACCGATGCCGAGCTTGATGCCGCCGTGCAGAACGCCAAGGCCGCCCAGGTTGGCTGGGCCGCGACCAATCCGCAGCGCCGCGCCCGCGTGTTCATGAAGTTCGTGGAACTCCTGAACAAGAACATGAATGAACTGGCCGAGCTGCTCTCGAAGGAGCATGGCAAGACGGTCGAGGATTCCAAGGGTGACATCATTCGCGGTCTTGAAGTCTGCGAATTCGTCATCGGCATTCCGCACCTCTCCAAGAGCGAATTCACCGAAGGCGCCGGCCCGAACATCGACATGTATTCGATCCGCCAGCCGGTCGGCATCGGCGCGGGCATCACCCCCTTCAACTTCCCGGCCATGATCCCGATGTGGATGTTCGCGCCCGCAATCGCCTGCGGCAACGCCTTTATCCTGAAGCCCTCCGAGCGCGATCCGTCCGTTCCGATCCGTCTGGCCGAACTGATGATCGAAGCCGGCCTGCCGGCTGGCGTCCTCAACGTCGTCAATGGCGACAAGGGCGCGGTCGATGCGATCCTCACCCATCCGGAAATCAGCGCGGTCTCCTTCGTTGGCTCGACCCCGATCGCACGCTACGTCTATGGCACCGCCGCCATGAACGGCAAGCGCGCCCAGTGCTTCGGCGGCGCCAAGAACCACATGATCATCATGCCGGATGCCGATCTGGACCAGGCCGCAAACGCCCTGATGGGCGCCGGCTACGGTTCCGCCGGAGAGCGCTGCATGGCGATCTCGGTTGCCGTTCCGGTCGGTGAGGAAACCGCCAACCGTCTGATCGAAAAGCTGACGCCGATGGTGGAAGCGCTTCGCATCGGCCCCTACACCGACGAGAAGGCCGATCTCGGCCCGGTCGTCACCAAGGAAGCCCAGGCCCGCATCAAGTCGCTGATCGACAGCGGTGTCGCCCAGGGCGCCAACCTCGTCGTCGACGGCCGCGATTTCAAGCTGCAGGGCTATGAGAACGGCTATTTCGTCGGCGGTTGCCTGTTCGACAACGTCACTCCGGACATGGACATCTACAAGACGGAAATCTTCGGGCCGGTTCTCTCTGTCGTTCGCGCCAAGAACTACGAGGATGCGCTCGCCCTGCCGATGAAGCATGAATACGGCAATGGCGTTGCGATCTACACCCGCGACGGCGACGCTGCCCGTGACTTCGCGTCCCGCATCAATATCGGCATGGTCGGCGTCAACGTTCCGATCCCGGTTCCGCTTGCCTACCACTCCTTCGGTGGCTGGAAGTCCTCTTCCTTCGGCGATCTCAACCAGCACGGCACGGACTCGATCAAGTTCTGGACCCGCACCAAGACGATCACCAGCCGTTGGCCTTCGGGCATCAAGGATGGCGCCGAGTTCGTGATGCCGACGATGAAGTGATGCCTTCCGGGGCTTCCTGCTTGCGCGTCCTCGCGGCACTGCGTTTGCTGCGGTCGCGCGGGCGGGCATCAAGGACGGTGCCGAATTCGTCATGCCGACGATGAAGTGATGCTCTTGACCTCTCTACCAGTAAGATGTCTGCAAGTACTTTGAAGAACTTCGAAAACGGGTCTCGAAAGAGGCCCGTTTTTTCGTTGCGCACAACTTGCGACAAGGCTGTGGTCGTGGCAGGTCTATCTGCGGATGCGGTCGGGGGCCGAATCTGTAGGATTGGCATGGGCAATTGGGGCGAAAATGACAACAGCACAATTCATTCCGGCTTCCGCTGTGACGCGCGGCGAGTTTCGCGGGCGCGCCGGCGAGTATTTCGGCATCTGGATCGTCAATATCCTGCTGACGATCGTCACCGTCGGCATCTATTCCGCCTGGGCCAAGGTGCGGCGCAACCGTTATTTCTACGGCAATACCTTCGTCGATGGTCACTCCTTCGACTATCATGCCCGTGGCAAGCAGATCTTCATCGGCCGCTTGATCGTCTTTGCCTATCTGATCGTTTATAATATCGTTCTGATGTTCGCGCCGTTTATCGGTCTGGCGCTGGCGCTCGGCATGCTGCTGCTGCTGCCGTGGATCGTCTCGCGCAGCCTGCGCTTCAATGCCCGGGTGACCAGCTATCGCAATATCCGTTTCGATTTCCTCGGCAAAACCTGGGGCGCTTTCGTCGCGATCATCCTCGGCGGCCTCGTCTCGATCATATCGCTCGGCATTCTGGCGCCTTTCGCCAGCCGCTGGCTTTACCGCTATGTTTTCAACAACCTGCGTTACGGCGATCGTGCCTTTGCGACGGATCCCCGTATCGGCAAGCTCTATGGCGTCTGGTGGGTCTCAGCGCTGATTTCGCTTGTGGGCTTCGTCATCGCGGCGGGACTGGGCTTCCTGTTCTATGCTGCAAGCGCGTCCAATATGGATTTCCTCACCGAGGAGGAGCGGACCATCCAGATTGTGGGCGCCATCTATGGAACGGTGGTTCCGCTGCTGGTGCTTTATGCTGTCGCTGCCATTTTCTATCGGGTTGGCGTGCGCAATGTCGTCATGCAGGCGACATTGCTTGACGGACGTCACAGGCTTTACAGCGATCTGTCGCGGTTTCGTTATTTTTGGATCGTGGTCTCGAACCTTATCGTTTCCGTATTCTCTTTCGGCCTGATGCGTCCATGGGCGGCCATTCGTGAGAGACGCTACACCGTCGAGCATTCCGGCATCGTCTTCGATGGCGATATCGGTGAAATCATTGCCTCCATCGAAGACACGGGCTCGGCGGTGACGGCCGAATATATCGATATGGAAGGCTTCGATTTTGGCTTCTGAGGCAATGGGCAGCGAGGCGCGGATCATCGCCCGTGGACATTGGCATCCGCCACGCTCCAGCAAGGCGATGGCTGCGATGCTTCTCGCCAGCGATACCACTCTTCTGGTGCGTATCGACGGGGAGGCGGGTGATCCCGCCGCGTTCAACGACGCCCGCCGGGTGACGATATCCGATCGTATCGGCAATATTCCTCGCCGTATCGGCTTCATCGACGGATCGACGTTCGAGACGGCGGACAACGACGCCATCGATGGCTGGCTGAGGAAAACCCGTTCTCGCCACCATGGCTTTGTCCATGAACTGGAGAGGTTCCATCCCCGGTTGATCGCTTTCGTTCTCGGGATCGTCCTGCTGGGAGGCCTCGTCTATCGTTTCGCCCTGCCGGCGCTGGTTGAGGTCGCTGTTGCCGTCACGCCGCCTGTGGTTCCGAAGCTGATGTCTTCAGGAACGCTCGCCTCGCTCGATCAGACCGTATTTTCCAAGAGTGGACTGCCCGAAGCGCAGCAAAATGAACTGGTGGCAAAGTTCGAGGCGCTGGCCGAGCATTCGGCGCGGGGCAGCGAGGGTTACAATCTCAATTTCCGAAAAGGTGGCGTTATCGGTCCGAACGCATTCGCGTTGCCGGATGGCACGCTGGTGATCACCGACGAACTGATCGACCTTGCAGCCGGCGACAGCGAGATGATTCTCGGTGTTCTGGCGCACGAGATCGGTCATGTGGAGAAGACCCATTCGCTGCGCCAGGTTTATCGCGCGGCCGGTACGGCAGGTCTTATCATGCTGATTGCCGGCGACATCGGTTCTGCCGGTGAGGATATCCTGACCAATGGAGCAGCGCTGGTATCGCTGTCCTATTCCCGCTCCGCCGAGAGCGAGGCGGACCATGTTTCCGTCGAGTTGATGTCCAAGGCCGGTCATGACCCGGCGGCAATCGGACGCTTTTTCGAGGTGATCGAGAAAAAACTCGGCGACAGCGGAGAGACTTCCATTCTCGCGACCCATCCCGGCACGCCTGAGCGACGGCGGCAGATCGAGGAATGGACGAAAGAAATCGCCAAATGAAAAGGGGCGGTTTGCGACCGCCCCTATCCCATGAAATCTGAATGGCTCGTTTACTGCGTCGGGCCGTCGTTGAAGCCGACCTTGTCGACCAGTTCGGAAGCCAGCTTGCGGTTGGCGGCGATGTCGGTCAGCGGCAGTTGATCGGGCTTGATCTGGCCGAAGGAGGCGACGACCTCGGAGACCTTGGCGCCCGGCAGAACCGGATATTCGAAGACCTGCTCCGAATAGATTTCCTGAGCCTTGCCGGATGACAGGAATTCCATCAGCTTGATGGCGTTGTCCTTGTTGGGGGAGTTCTTCGCCAGCGCCATGCCGGAGATATTCACATGCGTGCCCCGGTCCTCAGCATTGGGGAACAGCACCTTGATGGCGGACGCCCATTCCTTTTCTTCCGGGTCCTTGTCGTTGGTCATCATCAGGCCAACGTAGTAGGTGTTGCCAAGCGAAATATCGCATTCGCCGGACATGATCGACTTGGCCTGGCTGCGGTCGTTGCCGTCAGGCTTGCGGACGAGGTTGTTCTTCAAACCGGTCAACCACTTTTCCGTATATTCCGCGCCGTGATGGGCGATCATCGAGGCAAAGAGGCCGATATTATAGGAATGCTGGCCGTCGCGCACGCAGATGCGGCCCTTCCACTTCGGGTCGGACAGTTCCTCATAAGTGATTGCCGTTTCCGGAACGCGCTCCTTCGAAGCGTATACCACGCGGCCGCGGCTGGTCAGCCCGAACCAGTTACCTGCCGGATCGCGGTACTGCGCCGGAATGTCCTTGTTGATGATGTCGTTTTGCACCGGCTGGGTAACGCCGCCATCCTTGGCTTCGACCAGACGGCCGATATCGACGGTCAGGATGACGTCGGCGGGGGAGTTGGCACCTTCGGCGGAGATGCGTTCGACCAGTCCCTTGTCGAGGAAGAGAACATTGGTCTCAATGCCGGTTTCCTTGGTGAACTCATCGAGCAGCGGCTGGATCAGCTCCGGCTGGCGATAAGAGTAGATATTGACTTCGCCGTCAGCTAGCGCGGAACCGGCCATGGCGCCTAAAGACACCGTGGCAAGAAGCGCCGCGCGAATTGTTTTCGCTGAAAACATGGAAAACTCCTCTGTTGAATCCCATCTTGGATATTAGTTGACTGCTTTAATCATGAATTGCGGAAGACTGTCAATCGGACTAGGGTCCGTTCACATTCAAGTGAATCTTGAAGTTGAGTATTTTGGAATTGTTCAAAACTGCAAAAGGCGTTATATAAGGCTGAAAACGAGTCAGGGAGTCAGGCATGCGTTTGACAAAGCAGACAAATTACGCAGTGCGCATGCTCATGTATTGCGCTGCTAATAAAGAGCATTTGAGCCGGATCCCGGAAATCGCCAAGGCTTATGGCGTCTCCGAACTGTTCCTGTTCAAGATTCTTCAGCCGCTGAACAAGGCAGGATTGGTGGAAACCGTCCGTGGCCGAAACGGTGGTGTGCGCCTTGGTCGTCCGGCTGACAAGATCACCCTGTTCGATGTGGTGAAGGTCACGGAAGACAGCTTCGCCATGGCGGAATGTTTCGAGGACGACGGTGACGTCGATTGTCCGCTGATCGACAGCTGCGGTTTGAACTCCGCGCTGCGCAAGGCGCTCGGCGCCTTCTTTGAAGTGCTCAGCCAGTACACCATCGACGATCTGGTCAAGGCCCGTCCGCAGATCAATTTCCTGCTCGGCATCAATGATTTCGAGCCGAAGGCCGCTATTTCCGCCCCGGCTGCCTGATCGGCAATTCGCGGTTACCTTTTAGAACCCCGCTGCGCCAACCGGCCGGCGGGGTTTTCGTTTGTTGCAAGACGACAATCTCGACCGAACAGAAAAAGTCGCCGGATCCAGTCGGATCCCCTTGAGCGGCGCGGTTCTTCAAAATACGTTTACGTAAACGGAAGTGATGGAGGTCGCTGCCGTGGGCTGCTGGTCATCCGACCGTAGGGAGCTTTGGGAGGAGCGCCTTCAATGTATGATTATGTCATCGCCGGCGGTGGGTCGGCGGGATCCGTTCTGGCATCGCGCCTGAGCGAAAACCCGGACGTGAAGGTCTGCCTTATCGAAGCGGGAGGGCTTGGGCGCGATCTTCTGCTGCGGGTCCCTTCAGGAGCGGTCGCCATCGTGCCGGGGCGGGTGAAAGGCCCGAACTGGTGCTTCGCGACGGAGCCGCAGCCGGGATTGAACGGCAGGTGCGGCTTTCAGCCGCGGGGCAGGGGGCTCGGCGGATCGAGCCTGATCAACGCCATGCTCTATGTCCGCGGCCACGCCTCGGACTACGACGGCTGGGCGAAGGCTGGTTGCTCCGGTTGGTCTTATCCCGATGTGCTGCCCTATTTCCTGAAATCGGAAAACAATATCCGTGGCGCGAATGCCCTGCATGGCGCAAGCGGGCCCCTTCAGGTGAGCGATCCCGATTGGGCAAGGCCGATCAACCGGGCCTTCATTGAGGCAGGGGAACTGCGCGGCTTCAGGACGAACGACGATTTCAACGGACCGGATCAGGAAGGTTTCGGTCTCTATCAGGCAACCCAGTTCTGGCAGGGGCCGAAGAAGGGGGAACGCTGTTCCGCTTCCGCCGCCTATCTGCACGACCATCTGGATGAGCGGCCGAACCTTACGATCATCCCCCATGCGCGGGCGACCCGGATCCTGATCGAGAACGGCCGTGCCGTCGGCATCGTCTATCGGCAGGGACGGAAGGACGCCACGGTTCGGGCGGCGCGAGAGGTGCTCGTCTCAAGTGGAGCCCTGCAATCGCCGCAACTCCTGATGCTGTCGGGGATCGGCCCGGCGGATGAGTTGCGGCGGTTTGGCATTTCCGTGGTGGCTGATCGCCGGGAGGTCGGGGCTAACCTGCAGGATCATCTCGACTACACCCTCGTTTATCGCTCCGGTGATCCCGATATGATGGGCATCGGACTGACGGGCATGCGGGACATGGTGCGCGCTGCAGGCGAATGGCGGCGCGAGGGAACGGGCCTGCTGCGTTCGACCTTTGCGGAATCGGGAGCCTTCCTGAAAACCGACCCGAGCCTTGATCGGCCTGATATCCAGCTGCATTTCGTTGTCGCCATGGTTGATGACCATGCCCGCAGGCTGCATCTGGGCTACGGTTATTCCTGCCATGTCTGCCTGCTGCGGCCCCATTCGCGCGGGCGCGTGAGCCTGAAGAGTGCCGATCCTCTCGCCGCGCCGCTGATCGATCCCGCCTATCTCTCGGATGGCAGGGACATGGCCGGTATGATTGCCGGAACGAAAGTGACACGCGAGGTGATGGAGGCCGCACCTCTCGATCGCTACCGCCGCCGCGAACTCAATCCTGCCGGCAATACCGAAGCCGAAATCGCATCCGCGATCCGTGCTCGCGCCGACACCATCTATCATCCGGCCGGAACCTGCCGGATGGGGGCAGACGAGGATTCGGTCGTGGATCCGCAATTGCGAGTGCGCGGCGTCGAGGGACTGCGGGTGGTGGATGCTTCCATCATGCCGACCCTGATCGGCGGGAATACCAATGCGCCTGTCATCATGATGGCGGAGAAGATCGCCGCCTCCATTCTCGCGGCCTGAAGTTTCGGGCTGGGTTGGAAGGCGGCTTGGGTTTTCCATCCGGCGCGGATGGAGCAATTCCAGCAAAAGTGGGAACCGGTTTTGCGTCCGGAATTGCGTGGAACCAAAGAGATATAACATTCACGGCGTTTCTGTTATTGCCGTGAATGTTCTAGTTTCCGCAGCAATATGTATTTCGTGGGAAGGAGGCCGGCTTGGCTGAGACGAAACCGATAGCGCCGCGGGCGATCATCGTCATGGGGGTCAGCGGTTGCGGCAAATCCTCCGTCGGTGCCTTGCTGGCCGAGCGGCTGGGCCTTGCCTTCATCGAGGGGGACAGCCTGCATCCGGCCGGGAACGTCGCAAAGATGGCGCAGGGAATAGCGTTGACGGATGAGGATCGCTGGCCGTGGCTGGAGACGATCGGTACGCTGATGGCCGAGGCGCTGGATCGCGGCGACGGGATTGTCGTCTCGTGCTCGGCGCTGAAACGCATCTACCGTGACCGGCTGCGACAGGCGACATCTGATCGGCTTTCCTTCGTCTTTCTGGAGGGGACGCCGGAATTGCTGCTGTCCCGCATGGGTGCGCGCACCGGCCATTTCATGCCTGTTACGCTGCTGGAGAGCCAGTTGCGGACGCTGGAGGTGCCGACGGGAGAGAAGGGCGTCATCACCGTGAGCATCGACGCGAGTGTCGAGGCCATCGTGGACCGCGCGCTCAAGGAATTGACGGTTATCGGCTGAGCGGCCGGTCGGGCACCCGGTCACGCCGCCATGGCAACGCGATTGCGGCCGTTCTTCTTGGCGCCATAAAGCGCTTCGTCGGCCTGGCTGAGCAGGATGTCGATATCCTCGGTTCCTTCAGAAACGGCGGCAAGGCCGATGCTGAGCGTGACATGGATCTCCCGGCCATCGTCGAGACGGATGGGCTCCTGCTGAACCGCGCGCCGGATCTGTTCTGCGATTTCCATGGCATCCGATACGGTGCAGTCCGAGAGAAGGGCGGCAAACTCCTCACCCCCGAGACGACCGAGGGCATCGTCGGTACGAAGGATGTCCCTGATGCGCTGCGCGGATACCACCAGCACGGTGTCGCCCGCGGCGTGGCCGAAGGTGTCGTTGACGTTCTTGAAGTGGTCGAGATCCATCAGCAACGCAACGCTGCGCCGCCGTGAGCGCTGCAGGATAAGGCCTGCCTGTTCCCGAAACGCCCGCCGGTTGGAAAGGCCGGTCAGAGCATCGTTGGATGCCAGATGCTGAAGGCGGGCGACCAGATCGTTATGTGCCGCCATGACGCTGGCAAGCATGACCGGCGCAAGACAAATCAGGCCGACGCCCATTCTCACGGAGATGAGCGTGATCTCGTTCGTCGATTCCTCCGGCGTAGGCAACATTCCGGCTGAAATGGCAAACAGGGTCCATATGCTGAAGAGCAGGGTCAGAACCGATGTCGCGAACACCGGATAGCTCAGGGCACACCAGAGGAGAGCCGGAACGGGAAAGGCGATTGCGCCTCCGCCGCCCACCATGATTGCCGCGACGCAGGAGACCAGAAGGGAGATGGCGGGAGCGAGTTTGGCCGGTCCCGGAAATGAACGCATCGAGGCGAGCAATCCTTGGGAACGTCCACCGTCGGGATAGGCGAGAACGACCGGAAGAATGGTGATGTAATTGACGAGCTCGGTCGAGAACCAGAAGAAAAGGCCCCTCAGGCTGCTGCTATCGAAGAGGACCGGATTTGCGATGGCCCCCACGAGGCCCGCCGCGGCGGAGCCCGCCACCGCCGCGAGAGCGAGGTACAGCATCGATGAAGGATGGCGCAACCGCCTGACATCCTTGGGCAGCCGGAAGCAGACCAGATAGGCGGCCGCGACACCAACCATGTTGGCGCCGTTCAGGATCACCGCCTTTTCGAATGAAGCTCCGGTCAACAGATCGGCGGCGAGATATGCGCCGAAGGCTGCAGCCCAACCGGCGGGCGTCGATGTATTTTCAAAACGTAGCAACAGGCCGAGAAGGACAGCGTTTGCGGGCCAGACCGTTGCCAGCGAGCCGATGGGGCGGGTCAATATCCCGAGCATGCATGCGGCGAAGACGGCAGCCGCGAGCACGAGCCAGGGCGGTGCGGGCCATGCCCGATACAGCACCGGCTGTCCGTCCCTGTGTCGTAAATGCGCTTCGCCCATGGGACTACTCTCCGTCTGAAAGCAATTATCGGACGAAAGGTTGTCGAGGTGTTAAACGAAACCGCTTACATGCGCATTTCGTTGAACAGCATGTGCTGAAGGTTAACGTTCGTTTGCATCTGCCAAGGCATGTCGCGCAAAAATGTGCAGCGGTTCCGCGGCGACATGCGATGAAATAAGACGCTTCAAGCGCATGGAGCGAATCCGAAAGATCGTGACACGCTTCAAGGCCGTGTCACTCAGGCGCGGCCATCCAGTGTCATGAGCGGACGATAGAGTTCCGGCCGGCGGTCGCGAAAGAGGCCCCAGGCTGAGCGCTGCTTCGCAATGCCCTCGAGATCGAAGGTGGCGGTGAGCACTGTTTCGCTGGTCCGGTCTGCCTCGGCGATCTTGGCTCCGGTCTGGTCGGCGATGAAGGACGAGCCGTAGAAGGTAAGTTCGGTACCCTTGCGGCCCGCCTCTTTCCCGATTCGGTTGGAAGCGATGACCGGTACGACGTTTGCAGCGGCGTGGCCCTGCATCACGCGCTGCCAGTGGGCGGCGCTGTCGATCGTCGGGTCCTGCGGTTCCGAGCCGATCGCGGTCGGATAGAACAGCAGTTCGGCACCCTGAAGAGCCATGGCGCGGGCGGCTTCCGGGAACCACTGGTCCCAGCAGATGCCGACACCGATCTTCGCGTGACGCGTCTGCCAGACGCGGAAACCGGTATCGCCGGGAGAGAAGTAATACTTCTCCGTATAGCCCGGACCATCGGGAATATGGCTCTTGCGATAGAGGCCGAGCACGGCCCCATCCGCATCGACGATGGCGACGCTGTTGAAATAGGTTTGCCCGGCCTTCTCGAAGAAACTGACGGGCAGAACCACGTTCAGCTCTGCCGCAAGCTTCGCGAAATGCGCAATCACAGGATTGCCCTCGAAGGGCTTCGCCATGTCGAAGAACTCGGCGATCTGATCCTGGCAGAAATAGGGAGCCTCGAAAAGCTCCTGGATCAGGATGATCTGCGCGCCATCGGCGGCAGCCTTGCGGATCAGGGTCTCTGCCCGCTCGATATTGCCCTTCAGATCCCAGCTGCAGGCCATCTGGGTGGCCGCGACCGTAACGTGAGCCATGTGGCTTTCTCCTCAGACGCCGAGCTTGTCGCGCAGGCCGTACCACCATGCGCCGAGAACGGTGAGCGGCACGCGGAAGGTCTTGCCGCCGGGGAAGGGGAAGGCCGGCAGCGAGGCCCAGACGTCGAAACGCTCCGCATGGCCGGCGACGGCCTCGCCAAGGATCTTGCCCAGCAGATGCGTGGTCGTCACGCCGTGGCCGCTGTCGCCATGGGAGAAGTAGACGTTGTCTGCGAGCTTGCCGATATGCGGAATACGCGTCAGCGTCAGCGCGAAATTGCCGCTCCAGGCGAATTCGATCTTCGCATTTGCAAGCTGTGGGAAGGTCTTCAGCATGTTCGGGCGAATGACGCCGGTGAGGTTTGCCGGATCCTGACCGCCATAGCCGATGCCGCCGCCGTAGAGCAGCCGGTTGTCGGCCGTGCGGCGGTAGTAGTCTAGCACATAGTTGGCGTCCTCGACGCAGTAATTGGCCGGCAGCAGTTCCTCGATCATGTCAGGATCGAGCTGTTCGGTCGCCATGACCTGGCTGGAGACGGGCATCATCTTGTCGGTGATCTTCGGCAGCATGGTGCCGAGATAGGCATTGCCGCAGACGAGGACATATTTCGCTTTCACGGAGCCCTCGGCCGTGCGGACGACCGGATTTGCTCCCATGTCGAGACCGGTGACGCGCGATTTTTCGAAGACCTGTCCGCCAAGGCTCTCGAAGGCCGCGGCCTCGCCGAGCACGAGATTGAGCGGGTGGATATGGCCACCGAAGCGGTCGATCATGCCGCCGACATAGCGGTCGGCCTTCACGTATTTGCCGACATCGGCCTTCGAGACCATCTCAAGCTCGGTATGGCCGTGCTTTTCCCAGTTGGCCTTCACATGCGCCATCTCGCGCACCTGCTTGTCGGTAAAGGCGGCGAAGAAGCCGCCATCGACGAGATCGCACTGGATGCCGTATTTCGCCGTGCGTTCGCGAATGATGTTGCCACCCTCGAGCGACATCGCGCCGAGCTTCGCCGCCTTGTCCGGTCCGTAGCGGCGGGCGATCACTTCGAGATCGCGGCTGTAGCCGTTGACGATCTGGCCGCCATTGCGACCGGACGCGCCGAAGCCGATGCGTTCGCCCTCGACGACGATCACCTTGAAGCCGTTTTCCGCAAGCTGCAGTGCTGCCGAGATGCCGGTAAAGCCGGCGCCGATCACGCAGACATCGGCAGTGTGCTCGCCCTTCAGGCTTTCGCGCACCCGCTTGTCATTGGCGCTATGCGCATACCAGGAGGGGGCGTGGCCGGGATTGGTGGCGGAGGTCTGGTTCGTGCTGGTCATGGGTCACACCGTGCGGATGTAGGCGTCATATTCGACATCGGTGACGCGCAGGGAGAATTCGGAGAGTTCCTGTTGCTTGCAGGCCGTATAGAGGCTGCGATACTTCTGGCCGAGCGCCGCATAGGCGAAGCTGGACTTGGCGAAACGCTGCAGGGCGAGGTCCCAGTTGGTCGGCAGGGGCTCGTGATTGATCGCGTGGTCGTCGCCGCTGATGGCGCCGCCGGGAGCGGTCTTTTCCTTCATGCCGGCAAGAGCCGCCGAAAGGATCATCGCCAGCACCAGATAGGGATTGGTGTCGGCGCCCGCGACGCGCTGCTCGATGCGGGTCGCCGGCTTGGGAGCGGTAATGACGCGCACCGCGGCGGAACGGTTGTCGAAGCCCCAGGAGGCGTAGGTCGGCGCATGTTCGGAGGGACGCAGGCGGCGATAGGAGTTCTGGTGAGGCGCAAACACGGCCATGCTCTCGCCCATGTTTTCCAGAAGGCCGCCGACCGAATGCATCAGTGCGTCGGAGGGGCCGTCCTCGCCGACATAGATGTTGTTGCCATTCTCATCGAGCACGGAGAAGTGGACATGCATGCCGCTGCCGGCCTGCATGCCGTAAGGCTTGGCCATGAAGGTGGCGTCGAGATCGTTGGCGCGGGCCACGCCCTTGACGATGCGCTTCAGGAGTAATGCATAATCGGCGGCGGCCAGTGCATCCGGCACATGGTTGAGGTTGATTTCGTACTGGCCGGGACCGTTTTCGCGCAGCGTCGTATCGGCCGGCACGCCTTGAGCGCGGGCGGCCGACGATATGCCGTGGAAGACTTCCTCGAAATCCTGCAGTTCGGAGATCGACAGAACCTGCGTCTGGCCGGTGTGCCAGCGGCCGTCGCGGGTGTTCGGCGGCCGGACCGGGTCGAGCGCCGAGCGGACGGGGTCTATCAGGTAGAATTCGAGTTCGGTCGCCACCACGGGGGTGAGCTTCAGCTTGGCATAGCGCTCCAGCACGTTGGCGAGCACCTGCCGGGGATCGGCGAAGAAGCCGGTGCCATCGGGGTTCTTCATCTGCAGGAGAACCTGCGCCGTCGGGCGCGACAACCAGGTGACGCGCGACAGCGTGCCGGGCACGGGGAAGCAGATGCCGTCCGGATCGCCTGTTCCTTCGGCAAGACCGGCGGAGTTGACGTCGCGGCCCCAGACGTCCAGCGCATAGACAGAGCGCGGGATCGCCATGCCCTTGGTCAACACGTCGAGCGCCCGCTCGCGGGGGATCCACTTCCCTCGGGGAACGCCGTTGACGTCGATTACGAAGGCTTCCAGCACTTCGATATCGGGGTTTTCTGCAAAAAAGGCTCGTGCGTAGCTATCAATGTCCATGGGCCACCGGAAAAATGAAAAACACTTCTGAGATCTGTCGGCATGCAAAACGCACGCGCGGTTGAAGATGCAGCGCTAACTGTGAGCGGTCTTCGCATTATAGATCAAGAAACGTGCCATTTTCCTGCCGGTACTTCAGTGCCCCTCGACCGGTTGGCGGTTGATTTCGCCTGTTTTTATCCGGTCTGCCGCAACGACTGCAGCTTTTTGGTCAATTGACCGAAAATACCCTAGCATCGAAAAAGATAGATTTCCAGCCCATGAGGGCGATTTCGGCGGCACTTTTGTGCGCCGCCGAAAAAACGTGCATAATTCTCAAGGGTTGAAGCGTTCGGGCCGCCATGCGCTGATGTCGATGAACGGCGTCTCACCGGTCATCGCTTCGGCGATCAGGCGGCCGGTCACCGGCCCGAGCGTCAGGCCGTGATGGGCATGGCCGAAGGCGAACCACAGGCCGTCATGGCGTGGAGCCTTGCCGATGATGGGCATCATGTCCGGCGTGCAGGGGCGTGCGCCCATCCACGGCTCCGGATCGAGCCGCTCGGCCAGCGGGAAGATCGAACGGGCGATCTTTTCGGCGCGCTCGATCTGCACAGGCGACTTCGGCGCATCGCGGAAAGCGAATTCGGCGCCGGTGGTGAGACGGATGCCCTTGTTCATTGGGGCGAGGAAATAGCCGCGCTCGTTGTCCATCATCCAGTTGTTGAGCTTCGCCTTGCCGGCCGGGGCGTAATGCATGTGGTAGCCGCGCTTGACGCCGACGAGGAAGCTGTAGCCGAGCTTCCGGGTCACGTCCTCGGACCATGGGCCGAGCGCAAGCACGACTTCACCGCCTTCGACGAGACCGTCGTCGGTTTTCACCTGCCAGCCATTGCCCCCGGACTTCCGGGCGAGCGTCGTGGCGTCGCCCTTGACGAAACGCCCGCCGAGGCTTTCGAAATATTGGAGATAGGCCGTGGTCAGCCCGTGCGGATCGAGAACCGACCAGGGATCGGACCACTTCAGCGCACCGGTGAATTCGCCCCTGAGGTCGGGCTCCTCCTTCGCCAGATCGGCGGCCGAGAGTTCCTCGAACTTCACGCCGTATTCGCGGCCAAGCCGCTCCGCCTCGGCATATTCCGTATCCCGCTTGGCGCTGGTGCGGAAGATTTCCATCCAGCCGTTCTTGCGGATCAGATGCTCCGCGCCGGCCGCCTCGATCAGGTCATTGTGTTCGGTGATCGAGTTCTCGATGAGGGGCGCATAGGCGCGCGCGATGGCGTCATGGCGCACCTTGTTCGAATGCCACCAGTAGCGTGACAGGAAGGGCACGAGCTTCGGCATGGCGCGCATGTGGTAGTGCGCGTCGATACGGTTGTTGAGGCCATAGCGCACCAGCGTTGCGACCTCCTGCGGAAAGCCGTAGGGCACGACGCCTTCGCGCTGGATCAGGCCGGCATTGCCGAATGAGGTTTCCTCACCGGCGCCACGGCGGTCCACCAGCACCACCGACCTTCCGCGACGCGCCAGATGAATGGCGGTGGAAACGCCGATGATGCCGGCGCCGAGTACGATGGTATCTGCAGACATGTTACCTGAATTCCGTTTCGATGATGACGAAACGGGAAGATGCTACCCCCTTTGGTGCGGCGCAAACGAAAAGTTGTCACATTTCGTGAAATCGGCCGAACCGTTGCAAATCTGGAACGTGGGTAGCCAAAAGAAAAAGGCGACCGCAAAGCGGACGCCTTTCTGAATGGTATCGCGAAGTCGAAATCGTCAGGATTTCGGCTCGATGGCTGCGGCGATTTCGTCGACAATGCCCTGTTCCGTGGCAAGGCCGGCGCTGGTCAGGTACATCTTGACCGGATCCAGATAGACGACGTGGTTGTTCTTCCAGGCGTTGGTGTTGTGCACCAGCGCGTTGTCCAGAAGCTGCTGCGCGGACTGGCCATTCTTCTGGCCGATGGCGGCATCGCGGTCGATGACGAACAGCCAGTCGGGGTTCTTTTCGAGGATGTATTCGTAGGAAACGACCTGGCCGTGGGTCGCGACCTTGAGGTCCGGATCCGCCGCGGCCACGCCGAACCGGCCGTGGATTTCACCGAAGCGCGAGTCCGGACCGTAGGCGCTGATCTTGCCGCCGGTGGTCAGGACGACGAGGCCCTTGCCGATGCTTGCGGTCTTCGCCTTCAGTTCGGCGGTCGAGCTCTGCAGCCTGGCGATGCGTTCCTTCACTTCGGCTTCCTTGCCGAAGATCTGGCCGAGCGTCGTGGCGTTGCGCTCAACGCTGCCACCGAAGTTCTTCGGATCGGTGGTCAGGTCGATCACCGGCGCGATCTTCGCGAGGTCGTCATACTTGGCAGCCGAACGGCCGCCGATGATGATCAGGTCGGGCTTCAGTGCATTGATCGCCTCGTAATCCGGTTCGAACAGCGAACCGACCTTGGCGTAGCTGTCGGCCTTGTACTTTTCGAGCGATGCCGGAAGGTTGGAGCCCGGAACGCCTGCAACCGCCACGTCCAGCGCGGTCAGCGTGTCGAGCACGCCGAGGTCGAAGACGACGACCTTCGCCGGATTGGCCGCGACGGTCACGGCGCCGCGGGCCGTCTCGACGCTGACATCCGCGGCCGCTGCCGGGCCCGCGATCATGCCGCCGACGCCGACCATGCATGCGGTGGCCGCTGCCAGGATTTTCGTTCTGAAGCTCATGTCGTTATCCTCTTGCTGTTCTTTGACCGGTCATTTGCCGAAAAGCGCTATCAGCCCATCGGAAATCGTGCCCCGCCAGATCAGGTAGTCGTGGCCACCGGCATATTCGCGATAGATAACTTGAGTATTCCTCGCAAGTAACATGTTGCGGAGGTGACGATTGGTATCGATGATGCTCGCCACGCCGCGGCTGGCACCGGTTTCGAACAGGCCGGCGCTGAGAAAAACCCGGATCGGCGGTACCGGCTTTTCGGCGATCAGGCCTGCCACATATTCCTGACGGTCAGCGGGTGTTCCCGGCGGCGACCACCAGTAGGAACCCGACATCGACAGCACATTGCCGAACAGTTCGGGATGGCGGAGCGCGACCGTCATCGAGGCAAGGCCGCCATAGCTCATGCCGGCAAGCACCGTGCGGGAGGGATCGTGGGTGATGCCGGTTTCGCTGATCACCAGCGGCAGAAGCTGTTCCGCCATGAAGTCGGCGAAGACGGGATTGGCCGGCAGTTCGCGAGCGCGGGCGTCAGGCCCGGGATTGGCGATGAACACGGCAACCGTCGGCGGGATCTTGCCCTCGGCGATCATGTTGTCGAGTACGGTCGGTGTCGGGATCTTGGTCAGGGATTCCGCTGCATCGAACATGAAGAGCAGCAGGTTTTCGCGATTGCCGGGATCAAAGCCGGCGGGGCGATAGATGGTGATTTCCCGCTCGTTGCCGAGCGTTTCGCTCTTCACCATGAGCTTCTGCAACGACCCCTTCGGATTGCCCCGTTCCGCGAGATAGGGTTGCGGCGGCGCACCCGGCAGCTCGAAGACGGAATCCCGGTCGAAACGGTCGATGCCGTCGGCGGGCCACGGGTGATGGTTGAACGGGTCTTCCTGCGCGGTCGAGAGGATCGCGACGCGCCGCTCCCGCGCCGTGCCCGGAACATCCGGCACGTCGGGTGCGAGCTGGTAGGAGAGGCGGGTATCTGCCGGAACGGCAAAGCTCTTGAACCAGATGTCGGACGAGCCGATCCGCTCGAGATTTTCGTGATCGCCGGATGGCGAGCCGAAGAGACGGACGTTCTTCGTCGCCCCGCGCCAGAGGAAGGTGGCGATGACGGTGCCGTCCTCCTTCGTTTCGACGAGCGGCGTTCCCTGTTCCGCGACCTTCTTCCAGAAAGCTTCGGTCGAACCGCCGGCGGCGATGTCCGCTGCCGTCTGTTCCATCATGGGGCTGAGATAGACCTGTTCCGGCGGCCTCTGCTGCTCGGGCGTCACCTTGTTGGTCAGGGTCAGCGTATAGCCCGTAACGTCGCTTCGGGCAGTCAGCCTCATCAGCACGGGATCGCTTTCGACGACGAACTGGAAATCGGCGGTGCCGGAAGTGTTGTTGAGAAGACGGCGGAGATGTTCGCCATCTTGGGTAACGAGATCGAGGTCGAACCGGCCGGATCCGCTCTCCAGCGTTCCCTTGAGATAGTCGCCACCCACGGCTTCGGTGGTGAAGAGGGCCGTCTGGCCGGTGGAAAGAGCCACACCCGGATGAGCCTTGCCGACGGCGAGGGCAATCGCTCCGTCCTCGGCTGCTGCGGCTGACGAAAAGGAGCCCGCGATTGCCGCCAGCCCCATCATCAGGTTTCTAAAACGTAGTTTCATGGTCAGATTACCAGCTGTATTTCAGCGACGCGGTTACGCTGCGCCGGGAGCCATAGAAGCAGGCATAGGCGCTGGCGCATGAGGCCACATACTTTTCGTCCGCAAGGTTCGATGCATTCACCTGCAGTTTCAAGCCCTTCATGTCCGGGAACTTGGCGGCGAAATCATAGGAGAGCGAGGCGTCGAAGAGCGTGGTCGCGTCCACCTTGAAGGTGTTCGTCGCATTGCCCCAGCTTTCGCCGAGGAAGCGGACGCCGCCGCCGATGCCGAGACCAGCGAGCGGACCGTCAAGGAATTCGTACTTGGCCCACAGCGATGCCTGATCGATCGGCACGCGTGCCGGCATCTTGCCGAGTTCGGAGGACCTGACGGTCTCGGTGACTTCCTGGTTGATGTGGCTGTAGCTGGCGACGAGCTTCAGATTGTCGGTGACCTCGGCATGAGCTTCGATTTCGAAGCCTTTGCTGACGATCTCACCGGTCTGGTAGTAGAGCGAGGTCGAGTTGTCGTAGAACAGGACGTTCTGCTGGGTCAGGTCGTAATAGGAAGCGGTGACCTGATAGTTCTCGCCTTCCGGCGCGAACTTCACGCCGACTTCATACTGCTGCGCCGTCGTCGCATCGAACGGGTCCTGGCCCGCGCCCGGCGACTGGGTGACCGGGTCGAACGAGGTGCTGTAGCTCGCATAGGGCGATATGCCGTAGCCGAGGTCGTAGATGGCACCGGCGCGCCAGGTGAGTTCCTGATCGTCGTAGGATGCGTCCTTGTTGGAGGAGGTCTTGTCGTCGACGTCGGTGTTCGCCCAGTCGTAGCGCAGGCCGGCCATGACGTTCAGTCTGCCGAACTCGATCTGGTCCTGCAGGTAGACGCCGATCTGTGAGGCGTCCGTCGTCGCATCGGTGGTGGTGCGGCGGCCTGTGACCGTCACATTGCCATAGGACGGATTGGTCCAGTCGATGGAATTGGCCGTCCCGCGGGAAACCAGATTGTCCTCGGTGGTGAAGCGATAATCGACGCCGCCGAGCAGGGTGTGGCTGAGCGGCCCGGTATCGACCTTGGCCTGGATCTGGTTGTCTATGACGAACTGATGCTGCAGCTGGGTCTGGTCGCTTGCCGTGCGGCTGACGGTCTTTTCGTCGGCCCTCAGGGCGTTCCAGGCGAGCGTATTGTAGGTCTGGTCGATCATGCTGTAGCGCATGTTCTGCCGGACGGTGATGTCGTTTTCGAACTCGTGCTCGAAGGCGTAGCCGATATAGGCCTGCTTGCGCGTCGATTCCTGATAGTCCGGATCGCTGACGAGGAAATCGGTCGGCAAATAGCCGTATGCTGTTCTATCGACTGTGCCCGCGGCCTCAAGGAAGTTGCGGTAACCGGCTTCGGGTTCGTTCTGATAAAAGGCCTCGATCGTGAGCGAGGTCTGGTCGTCGGGTGACCAGGTAACGGACGGAGCGAGGCTGACGCGCTTCTGTTCGAGGAAATCTTCCTGCGTGTCGGCGCGCCATACCGTGCCGGCGAGGCGATAGCGAAGTTCCTCGTTGCCCGGCATGGCGTCGGAAAAGTCGAAGCTCACCGAAGCACGGTCGCCGGTGCCGAAGCCGACTTCCACTTCATGCAGCGGATCGTCGGTTGGACGCTTGGTCACGAGGTTGACGATGCCGCCCGGATTGGCCTGACCATACAGGATGGAGGAAGGGCCGCGCACCACTTCGACGCGCTCCAGCAGCCACGGATCGATCTGGCCTAGCGATTCTTTGCCGTAAAGAAGACCGTTTACGAAACGCGGCACGTAATAATAGCCGCGCATGAACATCTCGTCGTGCAGGTTGGAGGCACCGCGATACTCTGCGAAGACACCGGCGGAATACCGCATCGCCTCGGCAACCGACTTTGCGTCCTGGTCGGCGATCTGTTCGGCGGGAACGACGGAAATCGACTGAGGCGTTTTCGAAAGCGGCGTGTCGGTCTTGGTGCCGGCGCGGCTCTGCTTGGCGACATAGCCCTTGACGGGGCCGTCACCCTTCTCGCTGCCGGCGCCCTGAACGACGATCGTCTCCAGTTGAGTGCTGTCGTCACCAGTGTCCTGCGCCTGCGCGGCACCGATGGCGATCAGGCTCGTCGTGGCGATCAGCGCGAGTCCCGACAGGCAGCGCGAGCTGCGCGCGACGTTTTGCTGGATTGCATCCTTGCCTTTATTGGTCATTTCACTGTCCCCATGCACGACCGGCCGCAGGAATTGCGGCTTAAACTTGACTACATAAGTCACCTATATGATTAAGGGACGTTGTGTGTCGACGGATGAGGCCATGCCCTGAGCGGCAAAAAGCTATGCGCGAACGTCACTGACCCCGGGCAGTGACGGTTTCGCGGGAAACGCGGACGAGAGACCATGGGATTGATGGACAAGCAGCCGGTCGAAAAGACCCAGTTCCCCGGGCAGATACAGGTGGGCGTCTTCGATGGTACGGGGCCGCATCACCAGAACCAGCCGCTGATTTCCCTCTCTCCCAAGTTCCAGCTGTTCATCTTTCTGAGCGGTCAGCAGAAGTTCTATATCGACGACGTCTTCTTCGACATGAATGCCGGCGAGGGCGAGGAGGCGCGGCCGGTCGCGCTCGTGATGAACCGCGTCAACAGGTCCGGGCTTCGCCATATCCAGCAGCCGGGCCAGTTGCTGCGCAAGGTGATGATCTCCGCCCCGGTGAGCTGGGCCGAGGACCTGCAGATCGACCGCGACCAGCGCTCGCCGGAACTTTCCGATTTCATCTCGGGCCACATGAACCATTTCGTCTGGTGGCCGCATCGCCATGCGGTCCAGCTCGCCGAGGAGATCGTGACCCCGCCGGTCGCGCTGCATGGGGAGATCCGCGATCTCTACTGCAAGGCGAAGGCGCTCGAACTCATGTGCCTTGCCTGCGCCGCACTGGTCGACCGTGACCGTTCGGCGGTGGCGAGGCCGACGATGAGCACGTTGCGGCAAAGCGAGAAGGTCCGTGACTACCTGCTCGAGCATCTCGACGAGACGCTGACCATCGAACGCATCGCCCGGGACACGGGTGCAAGCGCGAGCTCCGTCCAGCGGCATTTCAAGGAACATTTTGGCAGCACGGTCTTCGATTTCATCCGTCGCAAGCGGCTGGAAAAGGCCCGCGATGCGCTGGAACGCGACGGTCTGACCATCGCTCAAGCCGCCTATCTTGCCGGTTACGCCAACCCGACCAACTTCACCACGGCCTTCAAGAAGGCTTACGGCATCCCGCCCAAATACTGCCGGGCGTGAACTCCTGCGATCAAACAAACTTGTCTGATTGTGACAGGTTTGAATTGCCGATCATGACAGGCGGCATTATGGATGGCCGAACCGACCGGTCCTGCCGGTTCCCTTTCCACGCTTCGATCCCGCCCATGAAAGCCGTTCTCCTCGCCTTCACGCTCCTTGCCGCGATGATCATCGCGAGCCTGCTGACCGGTGTCAGTCCGGTCTCCGTGGGCGCGCTGCTGCGTGGCGATTTCGAGGGCAATACGGCCGTTGTGATCGCCGCAAGCCGCATCCCGCGCACGCTGGCGCTGCTGCTGGCAGGGGCGGGCCTCGCGGTTTCGGGGTCGATCATGCAGATGCTGGCCCGCAACCGCTTCGTCGAGCCATCGACTGCCGGAACTGCGGATTCGGCAAGCCTCGGCATGCTGCTCGTCATGCTTCTGGCACCCGGTCTGCCGGTTTTCGCCAAGATGCTGGTGGCCGCCGCTTTCGCGCTGGGCGGCACGGCGCTCTTCCTCGCGGTGCTGGAACGCATCCCCTTGCGGTCGGCTCTTCTGGTGCCGCTGGTCGGCATCATGCTCGGCGGCGTCATCAGCGCCGTCGCCACCTTTCTCGCCTACCGCTATGACCTGATGCAGTCGCTCGGTGCCTGGTCCAACGGCGATTTTTCCATGGTTCTGAGCGGTCGCTACGAGCTTCTCTGGATCGCGGCGGGGCTGACGGTCATTGCCTATTTCACCGCCGCTCGCTTCACCATCGCCGGTCTCGGTGAAGCGGTGGCACGCAATGTCGGGCTCGACTACCGCGCTGTCGTGACGCTCGGTCTGGTGATCGTTTCGCTGGTCACCGCATCCGTCGTCGTCACCGTAGGCATGATCCCTTTCCTCGGTCTTGTGATCCCGAACGTCGTCAGCCTTATGGCCGGAGACAATCTGCGTCGCACGCTGCCATGGGTCGCCTTCAGCGGTGCCGCGCTGGTGATGTTCTGCGACCTTCTCGGTCGCCTGATCATATTTCCTTACGAGATCCCGATCGGCCTGACGATGGGCGTCATCGGGTCGGCTTTCTTCCTCTACCTGCTTCTCGGGCGGCGCGCCTATGCAGCGTAAGGGGCTTCTTGCATCGCCGACCCTTGTTGTCGCGCTGATGGGCGTGGCGGCTCTCGTCGTCTGTCTTCTCTTCATGACCGTCGGGGTGAAGGGGGACTGGGATTTCGTGCTTGCCTTCCGTGGCACCAAGCTTGCCGCCCTCGTGCTGGTTGCCTTCGCCGTTTCCGTTTCCACCGTCCTTTTCCAGACCGTGACGGGCAATCGCATCCTGACCCCGGCCGTCATGGGCTTCGATTCCCTCTACGTGCTGCTGCAGACCGTTCTCGTCTTCTTCCTCGGCGGCCTTGGCGTCGCCACGCTCGACCAGCGCTGGCTTTTCGTGCTGGAAGTGGGTGTCATGGTGATGCTCTCCGGCCTGCTGTTCCGGACGCTGTTTTCCGGGGGAACACGCAGCCTGCATCTGCTGCTGCTCGTCGGCATTCTCTGCGGTGGCCTGTTCAGAAGCCTTGCCGGCTTCATCCAGCGCGTCATCGATCCGAACGAATTCGTCGTGTTGCAGGACCGGCTGTTCGCCAATTTCAACACCATCGACGTGCAGTTGCTCGGTTTCTCCACGGTTGCGGTTCTGGCGACGGCTTTCGTCGGTCTTGCCAATCTCTCCCGTTTCGACGTGCTGTCGCTCGGCCGGGAAACGGCGATCGATCTCGGTCTCGATCATCGCCGCATGGTCACGCTGGTCATGGCGCTGGTGGCGATCCTCGTTTCGGTATCGACCGCGCTCGTCGGCCCGGTCACCTTCTTCGGCCTGCTGGTGGCCAATCTCGCCTATCTCGTGACACCGAGCTTCCGACATCGCCATGTGCTGCCGGTCACGGTCTTCCTGTCGATCGTTTTGCTCGCCGGCGGGCAGATGATCCTAGAACGTCTCTTCGCCTTTTCGACAGCGCTCAGCATCGTCATCGAATTCTTCGGCGGCCTCACCTTCATCCTGTTGCTCATGCGGGGGAAAGCCCGATGATCGAAATTCGCGACATCACTAAGTCCTATGATGGCACGGTCGTGCTCGACCGGGTCGACCTGACGATACCGAAGGGCGGCGTCACGTCGATCATCGGCCCGAACGGCGCCGGCAAGTCGACGCTTCTCTCCATCGTCAGCCGTCTGATGGCGCCGGATACCGGCACTGTCACGGTCGATGGCATGGACGTGCAGAAGACGGCGGGCGATGTGCTGGCAAAGCGCCTCTCCTTCATGCGCCAGGACAACCAGATTGCCGCAAGACTGACTGTCGGCGATCTCGTCGCCTTTGGCCGCTACCCTTATTCCAAGGGCCGCCTGACAGCGGAAGACCACGAGCATGTCGACCGCGCCATCGGTTTCGTTGCGCTTGAGCAGTTCAGGGATCGCTACCTCGACCAGTTGTCGGGTGGCCAGCGCCAACGCGCCTTCGTTGCCATGGTGCTGGCGCAGGATACGGACTACGTGCTGTTCGACGAACCGCTCAACAATCTCGACATGCGCCATGCGCTTTCGACGATGAAGCTGCTCAGGCGCATGGCCGACGATTTCGGCAAAACCGTCGTCGTCGTGCTGCACGACATCAACTTCGCCGCCACCTATTCCGACACGCTGGTTGCCATGCATGAGGGCAGGGTGGCGGCTGTCGGCCGGCCGGATGAAATCGCGAAGCCGGAGCGGCTGCGGGATATCTTCGAGATGGACTTCATCGTCCACGAGATCGGCGAGCGCCGGCTGATCGATTTCTACGTCTGAAACGGGAGAGACTGGTATGGACAACCACGTGGTATCAGGAAATCCGGTTTCCGACCGTATGCCGAAGCGGGTTCGGCACGAAATCCGCGTGCGTTCGCTCGATGTCGTCCGTGTCTGTCGGATCGCGCCGAATATGGTACGTGTGACGCTGACCGGCGAGGAACTCCATGGGTTCACCAGCGCCGGCTTCGACGATCACGTCAAGATGTTTTTCCCCGGTCCCGGCCAGACGTCTCCGGATCTGCCCTTCGTCGGGCCGAAGGGTATCGAGATGCCCGAAGGCCTGGCCTGGCCGATCGCGCGCGATTACACGCCACGCCGCTACGATCCCGAGGCGAACGAACTCGATATCGATTTCGCGATCCATGAAAACGGTCCGGCAACACAATGGGCGGTGAATGTAAAAGCGGGAGACCGGGCATGGATCGGGGGGCCACGCGGTTCCTTCGTCGTTCCCTTCGGCTTCGACTGGCACCTGCTGATCGGCGATGAAACGGCACTTCCGGCGATTGCCCGCCGCCTCGAGGAACTGCCGGCCGGCAGCAGGGCCGTAGTGATCGCCGAGGTCGAGAATGCGGCAAACGAGCTGGAGCTTTCAAGCGATGCCGATGTGCAGGTAGTCTGGGTCCATCGCGGCGAAAGGGGCGCCGGCGAAGCCGCTGGTTTCACGGCGGCACTGGAAGGCCTCGAATGGCCGGGCGGCGATTATCACGCCTGGATTTCCTGCGAGAGTCTGGTGGCCAAGAGCCTGCGCACCTATCTGATCGACAACAGGGGCGCCAATCCGAAGTGGATGCGCGCCTCCGGCTACTGGCGCCGTGGCGCTGCCGGTATGCACGATCATTTCGACGAATAGCAAAAGTGTGGCGCACTATTCTGATTTGATCTGTGGTGCTTCATTTCTTGCTTTATCGCATGTCGCGACTGCAAAGCCTTCGATAACTTCTCGCGACAGGCTTGTTCTGGAAACAGGGACGGGAGCTCCGCCGATGCGGATCTTGATATTGGCACTTGCATGGCTGATGGTGGCGATCGGTATCGTCGGCGTTTTCCTGCCGGTCCTGCCGACGACACCCTTCATGATCCTAGCCGCCGGGCTTTTCGCCCGGTCGTCGCCCCGCTTCGAGCGCTGGCTGCTCGAACATCCGAAATACGGCAAGCCGCTGACCGACTGGCGACGGGAGGGCGCGATCTCGCGCAATGCCAAGATCGCTTCCGTTTCGCTGATGACGGCGAGCTATGCCATCGTCTGGTTCGCCGGCCCGCCGCAGCTCTGGCCGAAACTGCTGGTCGGCGCCATTCTCGTGAGCTGCGCCATCTTCGTCCTGTCCCGCCCACAGCCCTCGAAGTGAGCGGGTACTTCACTTTCCTTATTCGTTGAGCGCGCGCCGAAGCCGCCTGAGGATGACCCCGCGCGCCTTGTCGTCGGCTGCGTTCCTGAGCTCGTCCTGAAGGTCGAGCACCAGCGATTGCAGGTCGTTGTGCCAGTCCTTGTGGCCGGGCCGGGCGGGATCGATACGCGGCGCACGAATCTCGGAAATGTCGGCCGGACCGGAGGGCGTCAGTTCGAAGGCGCTGTCGAGGCGCGGGATGAAGATGCGTTCCAGTGGCAGAAATGCCGACAGACGTTCGCCGAGCCCGGCAAGCGCCATCTCCTCGCCATGCACGAGGAAGACGCCGGAGCTGATCGGCAGACGCTCCTTCACCCATGCGGCAAGCTCGGGGCCGTCGGCATGGCCGCTATAGATGTCGAGGCGGCGAATGCGGGCGCGGACGGTGATTTCGTCTCCCTGGATTCGCACCGTCTGCACGCCGTCCTCGAGAAGGCGGCCGAGCGTTCCGGTCGCCTGATAGCCGACCAGCAGCACGGTCGCCTCTTCTCGCCAGAGCCAGTTCTTCAGGCGGTGCCGGATGCGTCCCGCGTCGCACATGCCGCTTGCCGCGATCACGATGTGAAAGCCATGCATGTGATCGATGGCCTTGGACTGTTCGACCGATTCCGTAAAGCGCACATTGCGCGCTTCCATGGCCTCCGCCAGCATCTTGCCGTTTTCCAACTCGCGGGCATGGCGGCGGAAGATCTCGCTCGCCCGCGTAGCAAGCGGCGAGTCGATCACGATCGGGCAGGTGGGGATGTCGCCGGCCTTCATCAGGTAGACGAGGTCGGCCAGCAGCTCCTGAGTACGTTCTACCGCAAATGACGGGATCAGCAGTGCGCCGTTGACGTTGACCGCCGCCTTCACCTCCGCCTTGAGCACCGCCCGCCGGGTCTGGTCGGAAACATCGTCGCGATCGGTATCGCCATAGGTGCTTTCGCAGATGACGTAGTCGAAACCATCAGGTGCTTCCGGGTCGAATTGCAGAAGCTTGTGGCTTGGGCCGATATCGCCGGAAAACAGTACGCGCAGCCGCTTGGCAGGCGTGTCGATCTCCATTTCGATGGATGCTGAGCCGAGCAGGTGGCCGGCATTCCAGAACCGGAAGCGGATGCCCTCGGCGGCCTGCTGCCAGCGTTCAAGCTCGACTGCACGCATCAGGGTGACGGCGCGGGCGGCGTCTTCCGCCGTATAGATCGGTTCCACCGTGTTGCGACCGCGGCGCTCATTGCGGCGGTTGAGCTGTTCGACCTCGACTTCCTGGATATGGGCGGAATCCGGTAGCATCACCGAGCAAAGATCGATCGTGCCGCGAGTGGCGAAGATCGGCCCGTCATAGCCGGCCTTGGCGAGCTTGGGCAGCAGCCCCGAATGATCGATATGGGCGTGGGTCAGGATCACCGCGTCGAGGGATGATGTTTCGAAGGGAAACGACCGATAGTTTAGTTCCTTCTCGCTCTTAGATCCCTGGAACATGCCGCAATCGACGAGCACGCGCGTACCGCCGTTCTCGATGAGGAAGCAGGAGCCGGTCACAGTGCCGGAGGCGCCATGGAAGCGGATGATGGGAGCGGAAGTCATCGGTTCGGTATCCAGCGGCTGGCAGGCATGGGCATCGCAGACCCGCGATCCAGCCAGTCGTTCGCTGCGATGGCGGCCTGTCACGGCCGCATGACAAGTCATCTCCCGATGCGTCCGGTTGCGTCAACCCCTCCGTTCCAAAACGCGATCTACGGTCGCAGGCGACTATCGTTCAATGGAGGCGCGGGATATCAGTATTTTTGCCGAATGATGCCAGGTCCGGATAGAAGGCGGGATCCGGCCGGGGATCGAGCGCGAAGGCGATACGCGCCAGCGCATCGCGGGCCTTTTGCGCATAGAATTCCTTGGCTCGGTCGTCGGAATGAACGCTGCCGGCTTTCGCCAGAACCGAGGCTGCCTCCTGCAGGCGTTGGTCCGCCAGCAGCGCGATGCCGAGCTTGTATCGGCCCTCGACGTGCTGCGGCGCCCGTTTGCAAAGCTCCCGTAATGTGTCAATGGCCCGACTGTAGCGCCGGGTCGCGAGATGCACATCTCCGAGCCTCAGCAGCACCGGCACGGGATCGGCAAGCCGTTGAATGAGTGCGCGATATGAGGCCTCGGCCGCGCTTATCTCGCCGCGCTCGAACATGAGGTTGGCAAGGCCGAACTCGGCGCCGCGATGGTCTGGCATCGCAGCCAGAACCTGACGGAAGGCTGTTTCTGCCTCGGGCTTCTTGCCGGAATGATAGAAGTCGAGCGCACGCTCATAGACCAAACGCACACTGCGCTGGTTGATGAGGCCGCCGAGATTGAGGCCATTGCGGGTTCGAAATAGCGTGCAGGAGATCTGTCGTTCCTTGACCCCGAACATGTATTTGTAGGGCTCGTTACCGCGCAGGAAGTCATAGGTGCGGAAGCCCTCGGAAATCGCCTTTCGGATGCAATAGCCGTGCAGCACGAGGCCGGGCGAGGGCGTGGTCCATGTCTCGTCGCGACCGGTGATGTAGAACAGGACGGCTTTCTTCTGGCGGTCGATGATGTTGGCGAGAACCCCGAGCGGGCGCTCGCCATGCCAGAGCACCGGTACATCGAGATTGCCGTCGGCAAAACAGTCCATCAGCACCTCACGCGAGGCGCGGATCATTTTTTCGGCGTTCTCTTCGCCCTTGATCGGCGTCCATCGCGTTCTCCAGAAGTCGAAGAGGATATCGAGGTCGCGCACGATGGTTTCCGGCGTCGCCATGGTGATGCGATATTCGTCGTCGCCCTCGACTTTGCGCAGGAAGCGCCTGAGCTTCTGCCGGGTCTGGCCGCTCATGTGCTGTTCCAGATAGCCGTCCCAGCTGTCGGGCAGGTGGATGACCGGACAGATGGTGTTGTCGATCTGCTGTTCGTTACGCGGCACGTTGTTGCGGAACATCACCTCCGGTCCCTGCAGCGCAAGGATCAACGCTTCCCGGCGTCCGGGAGGACCGTTGAAATAGTCGAGCTTGATCTGCGTCCACCGTTCCTGCTTGAGATAGGCGGCAAAGCCCGTAATGGCTTGCTGTTCGTAGTCCGGCACGGTGATGAAGCCGGTGTAGTCGGCGGCGAAGTTGCCGGCCATGATGATGTCGTCAGTGAAGATGCCGTCGGCATTGGCCTTCGTTTGCAGGCGCAAGGGAAAGAAGGCGAGGTAGGGAGAACCGGGTTCGCTTTTCCTGAGAGCCAGGATGAACCAGCGTCGGCGATGGGAGAGATAGCGGTTCAGCCATGTCCAGGAGAGAAAGTGCTGGGCATCCGGGTCCGCCATGAACACCTTCTGCCAGTTCTCGCGAACGGCCGCGAACGCCTCTACCGTATCGATGATGTCTATCCGCACCGCATGTCCCCCTTCAACACCTGGCTTTCGGAAGTTCGGCCTCATATCTCCCTGGCCAGATGCGCGCTCTTGTGAATGAATGCCCAGAGCGATTTGCTGATATCGGTGATCTCGGCGATCGAGCTTTCGAGCTGCCGCATCTCCTTTTCATCCATCTGCTCGACCTTGCCGTAGCGGATCTCGCTGTCTGTCTCGACAAGCCGCATGAGCTGGGTGCTGGAGATGTCACCGCTCTCGTCGAACGAATAGATGCTGTGATTGTATTTGTTGCGGACCTTGGCTTCCTTCTTGAGCCGCGACATGGCGAACAGCACGGCTTCCCGATCCGCTTTCGGGGTGGAACGACGCTTGGCAAGCCGTTCCACGAGGTCGATGCGGGCGCGGGTGGTATTGAGCGTCAGGAAAACGATGATCGCCGCTTCCTTATCGACCGCCAGAAGATGGGCGATGACATAGATGAGCAGGCTTTCCGTATTGGTCCAGACGTAATTCAGCCGGCCGACTCCCAACAAAACATCCGGCATGTTTCCCATTCTATGCGACCCTCCCGTTCCGTTGTGTCGTCGTCCTTTGCGCCGTTGGCTGCCCTGTCACTGTTCCTTGAATGCACGAGACATGCTGTCGCTGATCGGCTTCGAGAGATATTCGAAGAATGTCCGCTCCGATGTCTGGATCAGCACGTCGGCCGGCATGCCCGGGACGGGATGGAAGCCATGCACCAATGCAAGCTCCTCATTGGGCAGTGCGACGCGGACGATATAGACGTCCTTCTGGGCACCGCCGGTGCCTTCCTCGATGGAGTCCGCCGAGACGTAGAACACCTTGCCCGTCAGCACGGGAGTGGTGCGGCGATTGAGTGCCGAAAGCCTGATCGCCGCGGTCTGTCCTTCGCGGAGCTGATCGATCGAGGTACGCAATACCTGCGCCTCGATGATCAGGGGAACCCCGGCTGGCAGGATTTCCATGATCGGCTTGCCGGTGGTGATGACGCCGCCGGCAGTGTGGTAGTAGGAGCGCACGACAGTGCCGGTGACGGGCGAACGGATAACCGTGCGTTCAAGCACGCCGGCGGCCTCAGTCATCTGCTCGCGAACGCTGTCGAGATCGGATTCCGCCGTTTCCAGCGCATCGAGCGCGGCCTGCTTGTTGGAGTTGATCGCGATCACGGCTTCCTGTTGGTACTTGGCTATCTGTGCGCGATTCTCGTTGAGCTCGCCTTCGAGACGGGCGAGGTCGCCGAGCGCGTCGGCAATGGCCCGTTCCATGGCGAGCAGGTCCATCTTGCGCAGGTAGCCGACCTTGACGAGCTTCGCCTTGGAATCACGTTCCTCCGTCAACAACGCAATCTGTTTTTCGAAGGATTCCTTCTGGCCCTGATAACCGGCGAAGCGGAACTCCAGCGAAACGATGTTCTTCTGGATGAGGTTCAGCTGCTCCTCCAGCTTCACCTGCTTGCTGTGAAAGATGACGTTCTGGCTCTCGATGATGGCGTTGACCTCAAGGTCGCTCGCTTCCTTCATCACGATAGCGGGTATTGTCAGCTTCTTGCTGCCATCGGCCTCCGCCTTCAGCCGCGCGACCACGGCTTCCAGCCTGAGACGCCTGAGCTTCAGGGCCCGCTCGTCGGCAAGAGCCGCCGTCGGATCGAGTGTCAGAAGTACCTGTCCTTCCTTGACCATTTCGCCTTCGCTGACCTTCATCTCCTTGATGATACCGCCTTCGAGGTGCTGCACGATCTTGTTGTTACCGGTCGCGACAAAGCTGCCCTGCGCGATGATGGCAGACGCCAGCGGCGCGGTTGCCGCCCAGAAGCCGAACCCGCCGAACGTGCTGAACAGAACCGCAAGCCCGATTGTGGTGTGGCGCCGGATCGAGCGCGGAACCTCGCTGTACCACTCGACGACCCCTGTGTCTGTTTTCGCTGAAACGCTGCGTGTCATCGGACTCACTCACTTGTTGTCGATGCGCGGGGTTTCGCCGCCGGCGCTCTTGCTCAATGCTTTCAGAACTTCGACACGCTCGCCAAACATCGCGACCGAGCCATCCTTGAGCACGAGGATCTTGTCGACCACCTGCAGGAGGGCAGGGCGCTGGGTAATCGTGACGGTGGTGATGCCCTGCTTCTTCGCGTGGATGAGCGCGCGAGCGAGTGCGGTTTCGCCAAGCGTGTCGAGATTGGAGTTCGGCTCATCGAGCACCACGAACTTCGGATCGCCGAAGAAGGCGCGGGCAAGCGCGATGCGCTGCTTCTGGCCGCCGGACAATGGTGCGCCATCGGCCGCCACTACCGTTTCATAACCCTGGGGGAAGCCAGCGATCAGTTCATGCACGTCCGCAAGCATCGCCGCCTCGAAGATCTGCCGGTCTTCCACGTCGTCGCGCATGCGGCTGATGTTCGCCTTGATCGTTCCGGGGAAGAGCTGCACGTCCTGCGGCAGATAGCCGATGCTTTCGCCGAACTGTCGTTGGTCCCAGTTGCGCAGATCCATCAGGTCGAGGCGCACATTCCCCGATGTCGGCAGGATGGAGCCCACCAGCATCTTGCCGAGCGTCGTCTTGCCGGAACCGGAATTGCCGATGATGGCGAGCGATTCACCCTTGCGCAACGAAAAGGAAATGCCGTTGAGGATCACCTTCTTCTGTGGCGGCGGCACGAAGAGGATACGCTCCACGTCGAGCCTGCCTTCGGGTTTGGGCAGGCGAAGTCGCGGGAAGTTCAGCGGCGAGTTCACCAGCAACTGCTTGATGCGGCCGTAAGCCGAGGCCGACTTGTTGAACTGGTTCCAGCCTTCGATCGCTCCTTCGATCGGGGCAAGAGCACGGCCGGAAATGATCGATGCGGCGATCACCATCCCGCCGGTCAATTGCCCCGAGAGCGAAAGATGAGCCCCCCAGCCGAGAAGGGCGATCTGCGTGATCATGCGGCAGCCCTTGGAAAGGCCGGCGAACATGATGTTCCTGTCCTGTGCCGCGACATGGGCCTTCAGCGAACCTGCGGTTTCCTGGCCCCACATCCGCACGGCTTCGGGGATCATGGCGAGCGCATTGATGATCTGCGAATTGCGCGACATGGATTCGAGATGGAAATTCGCCCGACCGGCAAAGCCGTTGGCCTCGGCGAAGTGTCGCGCCGTGAACCGCTGGTTCAGGAAGGCGATGAAGAACAGCACCGCACAGCAGGTCAGGATGATGAGGCCGAGATGCGGATGGACGAGATAGACCACCAGCACGAAGAGCGGCATCAGCGGTGCGTCGAGGAAGGCGATCAGCGTGCCCGACGTCAGGAAGCCGCGAAGTTGCTGCAGGTCCTGCAGGATCTGGTAGTCCTTGCCGGAACCGTGCAGCGAGGCTCTCGCCGCCGCGCTGAGAATGGGAGCGCCGAGCTGCACCTCCAGCTCGACCGCCGTGCGCATCAGGATGAAGCGTCTGATGGCATCGAGGAAGGCCTGAAGCAGGACGGCGCCGACAACCGCGATGGTCAACATGATCAGCGTGTCCATCGAGCGGCTGGTCAGAACGCGGTCGGAGATCTGGAAGAGGTAGAGGGGAATTGCGAGCAGCAGCACGTTAATGGCGATGGTGAAGACCATAACGATCACCATGTTGCGTCGGACGGCGGCGATGCCCTTGGCGAGGCTTGCGGCGAAATTCACCGGACCGCTGCGTTTGTGGAAACCGGCATGGCCGCCATTGCCGCCGCCGCCATTGCCGCCGTCGTCGGCATCCTTGCCGCCGCCGCCGCTGCCGTTGGAGGGGTGGCGTTCGTTCTCGCGGATTGGCCCCCTGTCGTTTTCGATGGTCTTGCCGAACGGCGTGTCCTGAACCGGTTTGATATCGATTTCCCGGACAGGCTGGTCGTGCCTGGCTACCGTTTCGGTGCTTGCCACCGGCTTTGCCGTCGCCTCCGACGCGACGGCCGCCCCGCTCTTGTTATTATTCTGGGCAGGGGCGGCCGCCCGTCCGGCGGACCCGTTTGGCGCCGCAGCCGCGACATTCGGCGGCGCCGTTTGAGCGTTTACCTGAGGTCCCCTGGAGGTGGGACCGCTCGGTTGCGCGACTGCGGCCTCTGTCGAGATGCCCCGGCGCAACGCGGATTGCGATGCGGCGTCGTCAAGGCGTCTCAGGTTTGCGATCACGTCATCGATCGTCGGGGTGCCGGCTTTCGGCTCTTGAGCCGCCAGCACCGACGCGGGGATGAAATCCGGCATTCTCCCCACCGGGGGACGGTCCATGACTGGCCGCGGCTGAACCGGCGGTCCGATCCGCAGTTCGGCGATGCCCTGCGGTTGCGGCTTCAAGACGGCGTCGGCCCTGTCCGACTTCTTCAGGAACTCGCCTTCGGGAGATTGCGATGCACCCGACTGCTGGGCGAGCAGCGATGCCGTATCGGTGAGCTTCTTGAGATCGCCGATCACGTTGTCTATCGCCGAGACGCAGGCACTCGCCGGATCTGCTTCCCCATTGCCCGGCGGCGGCCCTGACTGGCTCTGCCGATCCAGGTCGATGGCCTTGCTTCTCGACAATTCGTCCTTCGATACGTGGTTCATCTGTTTCCCCCAGATCGTTCTTCAGACGATCATTGTTTGCATCACATCCGCAGGACTTGCATTGGGGCCTCCAAGGTCGGTTGCCGAATTGAAGACGGCGTCATCCGTGTCGGGGGTCACGGGATCACCGTCGAGAAAGGCTAGGACTTCGTTGGCGAGCTGGTTGTTTGCCGGTTGCGGCTGGGTAAGGTCGTCTTCCACGAGGCCTCCCTGGATAAGAATGGCATCGGAATAGGTCTGGCCGGCCACATAGGTCGAACCGCCGAAGCTGTCGTAATCCACTATCTGGGCAATGTTGACGATTGCATTGCTGCCGGTGTCGATGGTGACGGTGGCGTTCTGGTTGTTGGCGAGATAGTCCGACGCAGCCTGCGTGACATGGTCGGAATCGCCGAGAATGCTCATCTGCTTGATGTAGGTGATGTCGTAAAGATTGCCGGTGATGTAGAGAACGTTCAGCCATTCCTGACCGACGAAATTGGCATCCGTCCCCAGCGTTTCCGGCATATCCGGATCGCCGTTCAGAATGTTCTGCTGCGCCTGCTGCATATAGTCAGGCATCGTCTCGAAACGGTCGTTGCTGCCGACATTGAGGATCGAAGCCTGATTCCACAGAAGGTTGTTGCCTGTCTGGGTGGTGACGTTGCCTGCGTAATCCGCTTCGCCGGTAATCGTGTCGTTGTCGTAAAGAACAGCCATCTGGCTGATAATGTTCATGTCGAGCACATTGCCGCCCACGATCACCAGATCGTATTGTTGGCCAATGCCGAGATAGGCGGTTATGTTGAAGGCGGCATTGCCGCCGGTCAGCACGGTGGTCTCGTAGCCGGTCGTGGTGACCACCATCTGGTCGTTGTCGGTTACGAAATTGTACTGTTCGATCCATTGCACAAAGCTGACGTCGCCTTGGATGATGTTCACGCGCCAGTCCGATGGGTAGGTCGGATCCTGATCCGGCACCGTCTGGCTGTCGTTTCCGGTGTTACCGAAGACGGCGCGGTCGAATTCTGCGATGTTCAGGGCGACAGTCGGCACGCGATCGCTGTCTGTGCTGGCTCCTTCGTCTGCGCTTCCGTTCGGCGCAAAGACATTGGTGTCGTTGTCGCTATAGACATAGGCCTGCGTGATGACATCGATCTGGTGGTAATTGCCCATCACGCTCATGACGGGTGTAATCACGCCGGTTGTGATGAAGGTCGCGATGTTGGCGACGACATTGGCGCCGGCGGTAATTTCGAGGGTATTCTGTGGTCCCGGCTGTTCGAGCGGCGTTTCGCTCTCTTCAGGGTCTTCCGCCGGTTTCGCCAGACCTCGGTCTGGCATCAGTTCGTCAACTGACGGGATTTCATCGGTCAGCACACCGTTGACATAGGTGCCGTGGATCTCGTCGCCCGCCACTACGAAGTTAACTTCGGCTTCTTCGCCGATCGACGTCGTGTCGTTGGCAACCAGATCTTGCTTGTACTCGTGAACCTCCTGCGCGATCTTCTGCAGACCTTCGTAGGTGTCCGTACGGTCGAAAGCGGAAAAGGGCGTGAAAGCCACGGCATCGGTGGCGAACTGCGCCAGCCGCTCCACGACGTAACCGGTATCCAGCTTCGCGTGATAGTCGCTGGTCATGTTCAGGTAGTCGTCGTCGAAGAGCAGGTTGATCTGAGCCATGTGCGATATGGCGGAGCCCGGCCCCGGATAGACCGCAAGGCGCTCGTCGAGTTCGATCGGAATGTTCGGTTCTTCGATGCCCATGCGCGGCAGTCGGAAACCGCCGTCAAGGCCTTCATCCAGATCCCTGAACTCCTGGCCCGACAGCGGATCGAAATACGCCCGTCCCCCGACATCGAAAAGCCGGTGATCATTGTCCTGGTATTCGACGCCCGGCACATAATCCTTCAATGCGAGCTCGGAGGCGAAATTCGGATCCAGCGCTTCGAGATCCTGTGGAAGCGCGGGAGCGTTGTCATGCACCTGACCGCCCGTATAGCCGATACGCAACCGCGCATCGTCCATGACGCTGTCGAAATGCCCTATGAAGTGGGCAATGATTTCGGAAATCCTGTCGATCTGCATGTCCGCCTCCCTGCTCATGCGTCAAACGACCATGCCGAACGGAATTCTCCGTCGCATCGTCCGTCTCCGCTGACGCAGCCTCAAGCCGCTGGACTGCACCGGCGTGGCCGGTGCAGTCCCTTCTTGCCTTGGGGGGAGAGCTGTCAGGCGCCCGAGTCCTCGCCGGTGTTGGTGTCATAGGAGTCGCCACCGATGACGCTGCTGTCGATCGTGTTGCTCAGCAGGTTTGCGCCCTGAACGAACTCGAAGTGGAAACCCGAGTTGGCGAGGATCGCCGAAGCATTGGTCGTGCTCGCACCGGATACATCGTCGCCTGCAGTGAGATCCCAGCCCTTGGAGTCGAGCTGCATGCCTTCGCTGCCGTCGGCGGTGCCACCGTTGGCGCTCAGGTAGTTCTGGGCACCGCTATTGTCCATGCGGATTTCCCAGGCCGTATCCTGATCGGCGAGGTGGCTTGCCTGAACAGCGCTGAAGCCGCTGTCGTTGCCCACGCCGTTGAGCGAGTCATTCAGGATATTGTCGACGTTGAGCGTGAACGAGAAATCGTCGCCGATTTCGAAGGTCAGGTCTCCGCCGGCAATGCCGAGATTGCCGAAATCGTGGACGTTGTCCAGCTGGCCGAAATCATTGTCGGACGAGTTGAAGCTATCGCTTGTGGTGACATTGAAGCTGTCGGTGGTCGTCTTGATGTCGGTATCGGTTTCGGTCACCGTCTTGATGTCGGTGTCGATATCGGTTTCCGTATTGGTGAAGGACTTGCTGTCATAGCTCCAGTCGTAATCGGAGGAATTGTAGCTGTCCGTAACCGTTGTGGTATCGTTGTCCGTGATGGTCTTGATATCGGTGTCTGTTTCGGTGTTCGAATAGGACTTGCTGTCGTAGCTCCAGTCATACTCGTTGTCGCGATTGTCACCGTTGTCGGTCGCGACATCCACGTCGATCTTGGAGTCGATGTCAACATCGACACTGTTGTCCGTATCGATGCTGTTGTCGGTGTTCTCACGGTTGTCGCCATTGGCGACGCCGCCGACGTAACCGGTCGAACCGTCATCCACTTCCGTGGAGTTGATGGCGCTGTTGGCAAAGCCATCAGCCAGCGCGCCAACGTTCGTCTCGTCGCCCTTAGGATCGTAATTATAAGACATTTCCGTTCCTCCAAAAAAATGGAGCAGCATTCGAAAATCCCTCTCATCTCAAATGGGATCTGTTTCGCGCTTGCTCCGTATTGTTGTTGACTGCAGACGTACGGCGTACGAAATCATCCGCAGCAGCTCATTCGTTTCGAGGATTTTAGAATATCCTCAAGACGCACTCTCCCTGTTCCGAAATGCTTATGCAGATCGGGCCAAATTTTTTGTTTGGCATTATTGATCAGTTGATTGAAGTTGTCTGATTATTGTTATGCAATACTATTAATATCAGACGCGTCCTCTTCTGACACATAAACTCAACAGGAAAATGCGAACCGTTCCTAGTTATGAAATCGGATTAGTCACTAGTGCTGAGAATAACCGGAAAACATTGATATCGCGTCTGTTTGCGGCAGAAGCACTTTTTGCGGGTTTAGTCAGGCGGCAAAAATTTCAGTAAAAACCAAGGGGGGAAGCAAGAAACGTGAATGAGAGAAAATCTGTGGAGAACGTTCGATTGTGCCTAAAAAAGTCGCGTTTTGCCCGAGTTTGTGGTTTTTTTGACGCCGAATAACCCAAAATGGTCATTTCCAATCCCCGCTTTTCGAACTAACATAATTAACTAATAATTAAAACAACGAAAGGGAATGGGGGCCAAAAGCGGCTCCCCCGCGGATCTACATGTAACGAGTAAGTTAACGCCAAGGGGAGGCATGTATGTTTATGACAGAGTCACATATAAGTGACCCCGCACGTCATATGCCGGGGGTAGTTCAGGGAAACTCCATACTTATGATTGCGAGGCAAGATCTTTTGGCTGAATGCTTGGCCGAGGTTCTTTCCAGAAAATTCCCAAATCATGACATTATAGTCCGCGCCACCATGCGGGATGTTAGCGAAAACGAAGAGAATGAAGCAGATTTGATCTTGCTTTATCGTCTTTCCTCCACGGATATACAGTCCGTCCTTCAGAGATTGCGGCGCGACGACGATGGTGCTTCCATCGGTATCGTTGTCGATGGAGTGGGGCAGTTGGACGCCTATTACCGTAACCTCGCCGAAGCCCGCACAATTGATGGGATCTTGCCGCTCAACCTGCGGCTTGATGTTTTTCTCGCCGCAGTCGATCTGCTTGCGAAGGGTGGGGAGCATTTCCCTTCCGCGCTTCTGCAGCGGTTGAGCGGTGATACGCCCCTCGTTGAAGCTTCGTATGAAAGCGGCCTGGTCAAAGCGGCAAGGTCCAATACCCTTACCCTGCCGAACGGGGATATGGCGGCTCTTACGACGAGGGAGGTTCAGATCCTTGATCTCATCTGCGAAGGGACGCAGAACAAGATCATCGCCGACCGGCTGAATCTTTCGGAAAACACAGTGAAGGTGCACATCCGGAACATCTATAAGAAGATGCACGTACGCAACCGCACCGAAGCTGCCTCGCGTTTCTTCAATAATGATAGATCGACGAACGGCCAGGGCAGGCGGCAGAACTGATCCTGCCTTGAGTTGGTCTCAGCGCAGGAAGCAGCGCGACTTCTGACCGAAGCCGCTGGCTGAGCATATATATGGTGCGGAGCCCAGGTAGGCGGTTTTCGTTTCCCTGGCCTGCGATATATCGATGGCATTGTCGCCGGCATTTGCCTGCTGCATGTCGTTTGAACTGGTGTAGCCGTAAGCTTCTGTATTCGATCGCGATTTGCGAATCGTCTCTTCGTGCTGTCTGCTCGGTTGCGGCTCGTTGGTCGCCAACTCGGCATCGGCAGCCGAGCAGGATGCAAGTGATATCGCTGCAATCACGCCTGCAATGCTCACTCCGAGTGTTCCGCTCGAGCCCTTTCGGCTCGCCTTCAGGTATCCCCGCATGTGTTACCTCCGCCGTCGGTCACATCCAAAAGCAGTGTGACCGATTCGAGGGGATTTTGACAGGTGTGTATTAGCAATTTCTGACAATGCGTGAGGGGAGCCGATCTGGTTCGGCGTTCCTGAGCATTATGGTTAATAATTCCTAACCACAAAGTATTATATATAATCATATCGAGTTTTCCAAAAAATATTCGTTGACCTAAATAGAAATCGGGAGCGTATTTGTGTTTGCACAAGCCTAAGTCGTGAATATTCTCCGGAATGGATATGTTCTATTTTGGTACATCAAGACTAAGTCTTGTGGAGTATAGTGTTCACTGGATCGAGTTCGGGGCGTTTGTTCGTAGCCCTGAGGTTGGGGGTGTGTGTAATGCGTAAGCTCTTCTCCGATGGTTCTCCTTCGCTGGATATGTCGTCCAAACCTTTTCCTCGCATGGTTCTTGTTAATGGTGGTGCCGGTTTCCTGGGGTCGCACCTTTGCGAGCGCCTGCTGGATGCGGGCCACAGCGTCGTCTGTTGCGATGATTTTTCGACCGGGCGCCGGGAAAACGTCCGGCATCTTCTGGCGAACCCGTGTTTCCGTGTCATGGAACATGACGTGCGTGATCCCTATGACGTCGATGCCTCGCTGATATTCAACTTCGCCTCGCCAGCGTCGCCGCCGGACTACCAGCGCGACCCGGTGGGTACGTTGCTGACCGGCGTGCTGGGAGCCCTGAACGCGCTTGATCTTGCCCGGCGCAATAGCGCAATCGTGGTGCAATCATCGACTTCCGAGGTCTATGGCGATCCGCTCCAGCATCCTCAGCAGGAAAGCTATTGCGGCAACGTCAATCCGATCGGGCCGCGAGGATGTTATGACGAGGGCAAGCGTTGCGCCGAGACGCTGTTCTTCGACTATCACCGCAAGTATGGCGTCGATATCAAGGTCGGCCGTATCTTCAATACCTATGGACCGCGCATGCGCCTGGACGACGGGCGCGTCGTCTCGAACTTCATCGTTCAGGCGTTGCAGAACCAGGACATGACGATTTACGGCGACGGTCACCAGACCCGCTCGCTCTGCTACGTCGATGACCTGATCGAGGCCTTCATGCGCTTCTCCGGTGCCGGCAGCGACTGCAACGGACCTATCAATCTCGGCAATCCGGTCGAAATCCCGGTTCTTCAGCTCGCCGAGCTGATCCGCGATCTGACCAATTCCCGGTCGCGCATCGTGCATCTTGCCGCTGCTATCGACGATCCGAAGCAACGTCGCCCTGATATTTCCCGGGCGGCGGAAGAACTGGGCTGGCGGCCGCGCGTGTCCTTGAGGGACGGACTGGAAAAGACCATCCGTTACTTCGATGCCGTGATTGGCCAGGCCGCTACGGAAGGGCGCGAACCCGCGGAGGCATTGTGAGATGTCTCGCACCGTTCTCGTTACCGGAGGCGCCGGCTTCATCGGCAGCCATATCTGCAAGGCACTCTCCCACTCGGGCTTCATCCCGGTGGCCTACGACAACCTTTCCACCGGACATGCGGATGCAGTCCGGTGGGGGCCGCTGATCGAGGCCGATATCGCGGATGGCGGGGCACTGCGGGCGGCCTTCGACCGGTTCGCGCCGGATTGCGTGATCCACTGCGCTGCCAATGCCTATGTCGGGGAATCCGTCACCAACCCGCAAAAATACTATCGTAACAATGTGGCGGCGGGCCTCGGCCTGCTCGATGCCTGCCTCGCGGCAGGCATCGGCAGGATCGTCTTTTCCAGCAGCTGCGCGACATACGGCATTCCCGAGCAGCTGCCGATCCGCGAGGACAGCGTCCAGGAGCCGGTCAATCCCTATGGGCGCACCAAGCTGATCTTTGAAATGGCGCTTGACGACTATGCGCAGGCCTATGGCTTGAACTTCGTCGCCCTGCGCTACTTCAACGCTGCGGGTGCCGATCCCGATGGCGAGCTTTGCGAACGGCATGAGCCGGAGACGCACCTCATCCCGCGGGCACTGCTTGCGGCGGCAGGCCAGCTCGATCGGCTGGAGATTTTCGGTCAGGACTACCCGACCGAAGACGGCACCTGCATTCGTGACTACATCCACGTCAGTGATCTGGCCGATGCCCATGTGGCGGCGGTCCGGCATCTGGCGAATGGCGGCGACACGCTGCGCCTCAATCTCGGATCCGGCCAGGGTACTTCGATCGACGAGGTCCTGCAGGCAATCGACCGGATTACCGGTCGGCGGGTCCCGGTCATCTTCAAGCCGCGGCGGCCCGGTGATCCGCCGGTGCTCTTCGCGGACACCGCAAGCGCCCGCACCAAACTCGGCTTCGTGCCGCGCCTTTCGGATATCGACACGATCATCCGCACGGCAAGCCCCGGCTTCGGCCTGGAGGTGGTTCGATGAGCGTGGTCCCTAAAATTGGCATGGCTGCCGTCAGAAAGGAAACCCGGGGCGAGATGATGGAGCCGGTGTTTGCCGGGCGCTCCCGGCTTGCCTACCTTTTCGGCATGCTCTGCTGGTTCGGGGCGCTCGCCAATTTCTGGATCTGGTGGTTCGATCCGTCGCATGTCATCGGATGGTTTCCCTTCGCGTTGATCACGCTGGTTATGGCCTGGATATCGCTCATCCCGGCCTATTTCATCCTGATCTTCTTCAATGCCAGGCGCATGCGGCGCTCGGTGCCTCTGCCAAGCGGTCGCGTCGCCATGGTCGTCACCAAGGCTCCGTCGGAGCCCTTCGATGTTGTGCGCAGGACGCTTTGCGCCATGCTGTCGCAACGGGGCCTCGACTTCGATATCTGGCTGGCCGACGAGGACCCGGACGACGAAACCAGGCGCTGGTGCGGTGAGCGCGGGATATTCATCTCCACCCGCAAGGGCATTGCCGAATATCACCGCGCCGAATGGCCACGCCGCACGCGCTGCAAGGAAGGCAATCTCGCCTATTTCTATGATCGCTACGGCTATGACCGCTATGATTTCGTCGCGCAGTTCGATGCCGACCATGTGCCCGATCCGGACTATCTGCAGGAGGTGATCCGTCCCTTCTCGGACCCGGCGGTGGGTTACGTTTCCGCGCCGAGCATCTGCGACGCCAATGCCGCATCGAGCTGGGCTGCTCGTGGACGGCTCTATGCCGAAGCGAGCCTGCATGGCGCTCTGCAGGTGGGCTACAACAATGGCTGGGCGCCGCTCTGCATCGGCTCGCACTATGCGGTGCGCACGAAGGCGCTGCGCGAAATCGGCGGCCTCGGCCCGGAACTGGCCGAGGACCATTCGACCACGTTGATGATGAATGCCGGCGGCTGGCGCGGCGTGCATGCGATCGATGCGATTGCCCATGGCGACGGGCCGGAAACCTTCGCCGACCTTTGCGTTCAGGAATTCCAGTGGTCGCGCAGCCTCACGACGCTCCTGCTGCAGTATTCGGCACCCCTGGTCCGCAAGCTGCCGCCGCGACTTAAGTTCCAGTTCATCTTCTCGCAGCTCTGGTATCCGCTGTTTTCCGGCTTCATGGCGCTGATGTTTGCGATGCCGCTGGTGGCGCTCCTGACCGGCAAGGTCTTCGTCAACGTCAGCTATCCGGATTTCCTTGTTCATTTCGCACCGGTTTCCCTGGTGTTGATCGGTCTTGCCATCTTCTGGAGACGAAGCGGGACCTATCGTCCCCATGACGCCAAGCTGTTTGGCTGGGAGGGCATCGTGTTCATCCTGTTGCGCTGGCCGTGGTCGCTTGCCGGAACGTTGCTCGCCGTTCGCGATCGCATCACCCGCAGCTTTGTCGATTTCCGCATCACGCCCAAGGGCAAGCAGGAAGTGCGGCTGCTGCCGGTTCGTATTCTCACGCCTTATGCCGTGCTCGCCGGCTTTTCGGCAGCCGCCATGGCGTTTGCACCGGGTGAAGGTGCGGCGCGCGGCTTCTACATCTTCGTCTGCATCAATGCCGCGGTCTATGCGATGGCTGCCGGCCTGATCGTTACGCGACACGCCTTCGAAAACGGCTTTCGCGCTGTATCCCGCTCCCGTGGCATCGGGGCAGTGCTGGCGAGTTGCGTGCTTGTGGTCGGCGTCAGCGGCGCTGAGCTTGGCCAGCATGGTGTGGGGTCGCTTGAGGCTCTGGCCCATGGGCAGAATGTTTTCAATGTGACCAAGACCCAATTCACCGTCGCCGGCGCCGGCTTCGGCGGCAAGACGAAAACGGTGAAATTCCATCTGCGCTGGAACGGCTTCCGCGCCGCTCAGCCGGAAAGCACGCATGCAATTGAACCCAATGCGTAGCGCCGGGCTGGAGTGCCTGTGCGCATTTGTAGAAAGGGAGGGTACAATGAAGAAATACCTCAAGACCGGTGGCATCGCATGCCTGGCGCTCGCCCTGTTCTTGCCGCCAGCCGCCTTTGCCACCAGCGCCAGCTCTCAAAAGAAGGTTGAGCCGCTGAGCGCGGCCGAACTGACCGCGATCTACAGCGGCAAGACCTGGGTGTGGGGCACGGGCGGAGGTCGCTTCGACGCCAAGGGACGCCGTTTCGTTGCCTATACCGACGAGAAGGGCAAACCGTCCCTCGGCGAGGGCAGGTGGGTCGTCGATAACAATGGCAAGCTCTGCATCTTCGCCAAATGGACGGCAAGCGATGGCGCTGGCCGGGCGGCAACCTGTTTCGGTCACGTCAAGGTAGGCGATACGATCTACCAGCGTCGCCATCCCTTTGGCCACTGGTATGTCTTCCGCCATGCATCGGAGCGGACCAGCGACGAGTTCCGCAGGCTGATTGCTGCCGACACGATCAGCAGCCGCGCGCTCGATCTCAAGAAAAAACTGGCAAACTGAAGAAGGAAGGAGGAATGCGATGAAAAACATAAAGAGAAGAACCCTGCTGACAACGGCGGTCACGTCGTTGATCGTCGCCGGTTCCTATCCATTGACACGGGCGCAGGGTATTGGCGGCCTTGCCAATTCAACGGCGCAGACCATCCGCGACAAAAGGCCCGTCGTCCACGATGGCGGCATCAGGTTCGGCGCTTATGATCCGCACGGGGATTTCGCAAGCCAGCGCAATGTCTCGACCGAAGGGCTTTTTCTGCCGTGGGAAGACGTCGATCTCGACTCCCTGAAACTGGCCGATACCTACGCGCTGGAAAGGAACCGCAACCTGCTCATCACTATCGAACCCTGGTCGTGGGATGTCAACTGGCGCCTGACCTCGGGACAGTTGCGGGAAAAGGTGATGCGCGGCGATTACGACGTCAACATGCAGACGATCGCGGCGTTGATCGGCCAGATGAAGAGCCCGGTCATCGTGCGCTGGGCTCAGGAAATGGAAGATACGTCGGGCCGCTTTTCATGGGCCGGGTGGGCGCCGCAGGATTACATCACCGCCTACAGGCGGATGATGGACATCCTGCGGCGGGAGGCCCCGAAGGCGGATCGCATGTGGTCGCCGAAGGGGCTGCCGAACCTCACGGCCTACTATCCCGGAGACAACTATGTCGATCTGGTAGGTCTCTCTGTCTTCGGTCTCGAGGGATATGACGAGCGGGCCTATGGCGCGCCGCGCAACTTTCCGCAGAGCCTGAAGCAGGGATACGATCTGGTGGAAGGTTTCGGCAAGCCGGTCTGGGTCGCCGAATTCGGCTACGAAGGAAGCGACCGCTACATCACGCCCTGGATGCAGGAGGCCACGCTGAAACGGGACGAATTCCCGGCACTTGTAGAAGTCGTTTACTTCAACGACCGCGATGTGCACGCATGGCCCTTCAACCTCGGTCGCCCCGACTGGCGCGTGCTCCGAGGCCAGGCGACCAACTGACCGGTAAACATTTCTGCTTGCCGTCGGGGGAAATAAAAGGGGGACGGTGAGTAAGGCCGGAGCAACTCGATCGGTTGCTCCGGCCTGTTTGATATCTGGAATGTTGTTTTGTCGCTCATTTGCCTGCCGTAATAGTTCGAGGCATCGACTTGCCTGCACCTTGCCTATCGAGTAGCACCACCTTAAACGCGCTGGGCCTGAAACGGGGCGGACCCGGTACCCATTTTGAGCGGACATCGGAAGGTTGTGACTGGTGAAGGTGCTACATTTCTTCAAGACCTACTGGCCGGACACTTTCGGCGGCGTTGAGCGAACGATCCATGCGTTGGCAAAAGGAGGTCGCGCTCACGGTATCGAAGCCGATGTATTATCTCTCAGCCGTTCGCCGATTGAAAACACCCGCGAGTTCGATGGTCATATGGCTTACAAGGCGAAGCTGGATCTCGAGTTCGCATCTACTGGCTTTTCGCGCGAGGCTTTTTCGCGGTTCCGTGAACTCAGCACCAGGGCCGACGTGGTTCACTATCACTTTCCCTGGCCCTTCATGGATGTCGTTCATCTTCTGTCGCCGCCGGGCAAGCCGACGGTCGTTACTTACCATTCGGACATCGTGAAGCAAAAGACGTTGTTGCGTCTCTATGCTCCACTCATGCATCGTCTCTTGTCGAGCGTGGACAGGATCGTGGCTACGTCGCCAAACTATCTCATGACCAGCGAGGTGCTCCAGAGACATAGGGAGAAGACGTTGGTTATTCCGATCGGTCTCGATCCGGCCGACTATCCGCGGGCAAGCGAGGAGGAAAAGGCGAAATGGCGTAGCCGCTTTCCGCGGCCTTTCTTTTTGTTCGTGGGTGTTCTTCGTTATTATAAGGGACTTCATATCCTGCTTGATGCGGCGCGCGCCGTCGATGCCGATATCGTCATTGTCGGTGATGGTCCCACACGGCAGGAATTAGAGGAAAAGGCTGCATCGGCCTCTTTAACGAACGTTCACTTCCTCGGAGCACTGCCGGATTCAGCGAAGGCCGCGTTACTGGAAATCTGTCGCGGTTTTGTCTTTCCCTCCCACTTGCGGTCAGAAGCGTACGGCCTCTCGCTTGTGGAGGCTGCGATGTTCGGCAAGCCGATGATTAGCTGCGAGATCGGGACGGGGACCAGTTTCGTTAATCAGGATGACGAGACCGGAATAGTCGTTCCACCGCAAGATCCGGCAGCTTTGGCGGCGGCAATGAATCGCTTGTTGCTCGACGATGTTTTCTGCCGTGCGGCGGGCTTAAAGGCGAGTGAACGTGCGCAGAGTGTCATGAGTGCTGCGAGTATGACGGCCGCCTACGCTAATCTCTATAGGCAAATTGTGTAGGCATCCGTTTTAAGACACCCCACTTTGCAATCAGGTTTGGCTGAGCCAGCAACTCCGCATAGGGCTTTCCGCAACAAGCGGGCGAATAACGCTCGACGGTCACTTTGGCATTGGTGATCAGGCGCTTTCGCATGAGGTTCGCGATGTCATGATGAGCCGCCATAAAGCATCGCGCTTATCCGCGAATCGATGACCTGGTCGCGCGCATTTCGCATGGGCATCAGGTCGCCAATGATGCCAAAACGATATCCGGTACGACTGGAAAATCAAGGAATTAAGGGCATTTAGGGAGAATTGGCTGGGGAACCTGGATTCGAACCAAGATCGACGGAGTCAGAGTCCGCTGTTCTACCATTGAACTATTCCCCAACGGAGCGAAGCGCCTTGGGGCGTCCGTTGGTGAGCGGGCTTATAACCAAAAAGATTGCGGCTTGCAAATACCCGTTTTGAAAAAACTTTGCAAAAAAATGACATGGGCGCCGAGCGTGGGGGCAAGGTGTTCGAAACAGTGGTAAAAACAGTTTGGCTAATAGGCAGCTCGCTGATATCATTTTGCCAACGAAAATCGAAAAGGCGCCTGCAGCATGACTTCGGCCAATGTCGGAGCCTTTGCGCGGCGCGATGGGCAAGACAGTGACAGACCCCGATCGCGGCCAGAGGCCGCCAAGCGACGGGGCGTCGACGGGTAAGCGCAAAGGCGGGGGTTCCCGCCGGCGCGGCAAGGCCAAGAGGGGTGCAGCGCCGCAGGCGGGTGCTGTCTCTCAGGCTTTGGAGCATGCTGCGAATCAGGCGGCTGCTACGCGACGTTCCGATATCGACGCGGCCGATGGCCCCGTTCGCAAACGCAAGAAGCGTCGGCGAAATCGTTCGGGCCATAAGGGTTCCGAGGCGATTGCCGCGCAGGCGGTCGAGAAGACCTCTTCCGACAAGATTTCGACGCATGATGCACCCGCCGCCGATGGTCGTGCGGGCAAGAAGCGTCGTCGAAGCCGCAACCGTCGTGGTGCGCATGTGCGGCCGCTGGCCCCTGCCGGCGCGCAGCCGCAGGCCTCTTCCGCCCGGCAGACGACGCCGGAAACGGCGCCCGCGCAGCCGCATCATCATCCGCGTCCGCATCTCCCCGCCGATCACCAACACCATGGCGGTCGCCGCAATCCGCAGCACCAGACGGAGCGAGGCAGGGGAGCTTCGGGTCATGACCAATGGCCGGATGATCTCTATGCCGCTCTCGATCTCGGCACCAACAATTGCCGCCTGCTGATCGCCCAGCCCACCCGTCCGGGCCAGTTTCGTGTGGTCGATGCCTTTTCGCGCATTGTTCGCCTCGGGGAAGGGCTTGCGGCCCATGGCCGGCTTTCTGCTGAAGCTATGGATCGCGCCGTCGAGGCGCTGCGCGTCTGCGCCGGAAAACTGGCGGGTCGTCAGATCAGGCGTATGCGGCTGATCGCGACCGAAGCCTGCCGCGCTGCCGAAAATGGCGAGGAGTTCCTGGCGCGCGTGACCGTCGAAACCGGGCTTGAGCTCGAGATCATCAATCGCGAAACGGAAGCGCGGCTTGCCGTATCCGGTTGCTCTTCTCTGGTCGGTCGCGAGGCGCGTTCGGTGGTGCTCTTCGATATCGGTGGCGGCTCGTCCGAGATCGCGGTTATCCGTATCGGCGATAATCGTTCAAGCCGTCTTGCCAACCATATCACCCACTGGACATCGCTGCCCGTCGGCGTGGTCACCCTGTCGGAGCGCCATGGCGGCAAGGATGTAACGCCTGTCATTTTTGAAGCGATGATACAGGAAGTGCAGGGCATGCTGGAGCGGTTCGACTGCCCGCCGGCGTCGGGATCGAACGCAAGCGACGAGGGTTTTCACCTGATCGGCACGTCCGGAACGGTGACGACGCTTGCCGGCGTCCATCTCGATCTTCCTCGTTACGACCGCCGCAAGGTGGATGGCCTGTGGCTTTCGGATTCCGAGGTTTCGGCCATGCAGGCAAAGCTCCTGTCCTGGGACTATGCCGGACGCGCCGCCAACCCCTGCATTGGCCCGGACCGTGCCGATCTGGTGCTGGCCGGCTGCGCTATCCTGGAGGCGATTCGCCGTCGCTGGCCATCGAGCCGCATGCGCGTGGCCGACCGGGGCTTGAGGGAAGGACTGCTGACAGACATGATGGCCGATGACGGGGTGTGGCGGCGCGGCCGTCCGCGCCGGCCCCATAAGGAGCGTTGACGCAATGACCAAACCACCTGTGGGCCGCAAGCTCGGCCAGAAGGTCAAGAAGGGCAAGCTCAAGGCTTCCTCCCGCCGCTGGCTCGAACGCCATATCAACGATCCCTATGTGCAGCGGGCGAAGCTCGAGGGTTACCGCGCGCGCGCGGCCTTCAAGCTGCTGGAGATCGACGAGAAGCACCAGATCCTCAAGGGTGCGAGGCGCGTCATCGATCTCGGTGCAGCTCCCGGAAGCTGGTCGCAGATCGCAGCCAACGTTACCGGCTCGACCGATGAAGACATCCGCGTTGCCGCGATCGACTTCCTCGAAATGGCGCCCCTTCCGGGCGTCAAGGTTCTGCAGCTCGACTTTCTCGATCCCGATGCGCCGCAGAAGCTGATCGAAGCCGTTGGCGGTACGCCCAACCTCGTCATCTCCGACATGGCGGCCCCGACGACCGGTCACCAGAAGACGGACCATCTGCGCACCATGCATCTCTGCGAGGTCGCGGCCCATTTCGCTGTCGAGGTTCTGGCCGAAGGTGGCCATTTCCTGGCGAAGACGTTCCAGGGGGGCACGGAAAAGGAACTGCTCACCATGCTGAAGCAGAATTTCCGTCAGGTCGTTCATGTGAAGCCGGGGTCGTCGCGTGCCGAATCGGTGGAAATGTTCCTGCTGGCCAAGGGCTTCAAGGGACGCCGTACTTCCGAACCGCAGGATGCGGAAGGCGAGACAGCCGAAGCCGAGGAATGAGCCGCCGACATGCTGCTCTATGTCACGATCGGCACCAATGATCTCGCCCGCGCCATCCCTTTCTATGATGCCGCACTCGCCCCGCTTGGCCTGAAGCGCCAGCGGACGGATGCGGTCGAGGCGGGTTACGGCGCGGATGGCGATGTGCGCTGCCGTCTCTGGGTTACAAAACCCTTTGACCGGAAGCCCGCGACCCGTGGCAACGGTTCCATGGTCGCGCTGAAAGCGATGACCCGCTCAGCGGTCGATGCATTTCATGCGGCGGCCCTGGCCAATGCTGGCACGGATGCTGGCCCACCGGGTCTCAGGCCTTTTCACGCGCATTTCTACGCCGCCTATGTGCGCGATCCCGATGGGAACAAGCTCTCCGCCGTCTGCGAGCGGCCGGAATAATCCGGCCTGAGTCTCATTTTACGGGTATGTTCTCGCTGGCGTCCGACGGCCCGCGATGGCCTGATACGGCGGAGCCCGCGTCAGGTGCCAGCCCGATGAAGGGTATCACTGCCAGAAGCGAGAGCGCTGCGACGACCGCGAAGGCGAGGTGGAAATCGGCAAGCGCCAGCTCCCGTCCGTGAAACGCGATATTGGCCTCGAGAATGGCGGCTGCAACGGCGACCCCAAGCGCAAGACTGACCTGTTGAATGACCGAGCTCATCGACGTTGCCTGGCTGGCTTGATCGTCTTCGATATCGGCATAACCCAGCGAATTGACGCCGGTGAAGAAGAACGAGCGGCAGAAACCTGCGACGAGCAGGAAGGCCATGATCACGTAATGGGGCGTGCCGGGGGAGAAGAAGGAATTGGCTGCCGTCATCGTGGCGCCGCCGAGTGCCGCGATGATCAGCACGCTGCGGAAACCGGCGGCGGCAAACACGCGCCGTGCCATGAACTTGGTGGTGATCGCGCCGATGGCCCCGATGAAGGTGATGAGGCCGGACTGGAAGGGCGTCATGCCGAAACCGAGCTGCAGCATCAGCGGCATCAGGAAGGGTACTGCGCCGGTCGAGATGCGGAAGATCGTGCCGCCAGTGATCGAGGCGCGGAAGGCGCGATTGCGGAATAGCCCGAGATTGAGCAGCGGCGCAGGATGACGCTTGGCATGCCGCACGTAAAGAACGCCGCTGATGATCCCGATGGCGACGGCGCCGAAGCCGATCTGCAGCGGCAGCGCCGGCAGGCTGACGACCGAGAGACCGAACACCACGCCTGAGGTGGCGAGAGCCATGTAGACAAAACCCTTGAGGTCTATGGCCGAGGTCGAAGTCGGGGGCACCTCCGGGAGATAGATCGTGGAAAGCCACACGCCGACAAAGCCGATCGGCACATTGATCAGGAAGATCCACTGCCAGCTGAAGTAGGTGGTGATGAAACCGCCGACCGGCGGCCCCGTCAGCGGGCCGACAAGGGCCGGAATGGTCAGGAGCGCCATGGCGGAGACGAGTTCGCTGCGCTTGGTGGTTCGAAGCAGCACGAGACGCCCGACGGGCGTCATCATCGTGCCGCCCATGCCCTGCAGGAAGCGGGCGCCGACGAAGGCGAGAAGCGACTGGGAGGTCGCGCAGAGAATGGAGCCGGCGATGAAGACGAGGATGGCCGCGCGGAAGATCTTCTTCGCGCCATAGCGGTCCGCCATCCATCCGCTGACGGGAATGAAGATCGCAAGCGCCACCATGTAGGAGGTGAGCGCCAGCTTCAGCGTGATCGGGCCGACGCCGAGGTCGGTCGCAATCGCCGGCAGCGCTGTTGAAATCACCGTCGAGTCCATCTGCTCCATGAAGAGCGCAACGGCGAGAATGAGCGGGGTGATGCGGTTCATCAGGCGGTGATCCTGCGCGGCGGGGGAAGGCCAAGCGATGCCCTTTTAGCCGGAGCCAAGGCGTCTGCCAATGGTGTAGCTGTACGCCGGATCACGTCTGCGTGAGGCCGGTTTCCCCGCCGATAAGATTGCCTATCTTGCCCGAATGGCCGTCATCCGGCGGCTCAATGGAACGTTTGAAAGGGGAGTAGGTAATGACGGCAATGAACAGGCGCGTATTGCTCGGTAGCGCCGGGTTTGCGGCTTTGGCTGCCCCGATGGTCATGACCCGCGCGGCGGTGGCGCAGACCGAGGTGCCGGCGAAGGCGGACCATGCGTTGTCGCCTGACATCCACGGGTTCAAGCTCGGCAGCTTCGAGGTCGTCGTGGTCAAGGATAGCGCAATGCCCTCCGGAGCACCCGGAGAAACGTTCGGGACGGATCAGTCGCCGGAGACCGTCGGAGAACTCCTTGAGCGGAATTTCCTGCCCAAGGACCGGTTCGTCAACAGTTTCTCGCCCGTACTCGTCAACACAGGCTCTGATGTCGTCCTGTTCGATACGGGGCTCGGAGAGGGCGCCCGCGCCAAGGGTGGCGGACGTCTGATCGAGGGGCTGGCTTCCGCCGGTTACAAGCCGGAAGACGTCTCCATCGTGGTGCTCACCCATATGCATGGCGATCACATCGGCGGCCTGATGGAGGGCGGCAAGCCAACCTTCCCGAACGCGCGCTATGTGACGGGGCAGACGGAATATGACTTCTGGGTCGATCCGGCCCGGGCCGGAACGCCTGCCGAAAACGGCCACAAGGGAGTGCTAGCCAATGTGCGGCCGCTTGCCGAGAAGACGACCTTCGTGGAGGGCGGGGCTTCCGTCGTGGCCGGGATCACCGCCGAGGCTGCCTTCGGTCATTCGCCGGGTCACATGATCTACCGGCTCGAATCGGAAGGTCGCCAGCTGCTCCTGTCAGCCGATACGGCCAACCATTTCGTGCTGTCGCTCCAGCGCCCGGACTGGGAGGTCAAGTTTGACATGGACAAGGCTGCGGCCGCCGCGACGCGCAAGCGGGTGTTCGACATGGTGGCGACGGATCGGTTGGCGTTCCTGGGCTACCACATGCCTTTCCCGGCCGCCGGCTATGTCGAAAAGCTCGATACGGGTTACCGTTTCGTGCCCAAGGCCTATCAGTTCGACATTTGAACGCTGAACGGTATTCAGGCCGGAGATGATCCTGCCTGAATACCTGAATGAAATCGTCGTAGGGCTTAGCCCTGATTGTGTAGCTCTTCGGCAGCCCGATGAAGCATGTCGAGCATCCGGCTCTGAATTTCGGTTTCCTTTACCTCGACGCCTGCCGCTTCGAAATCGCTGCGCAGGCGCTCCAGTAGACGGTGCGGTTCGTTCACCTGTGTCAGCGCCAGTTCGCGGGCATAGGCTTCGCCATCGGTGCGGCCCATGGCTTCTGCAGCCCACTTGCCGATCAGGACGTTGCGGCGGACTTCCGCCTTGAACAGCATTTCCTGCTGGTGGGCATACTGGTCTTCGAATGCGCGGGCGCGCTGCTGCAGGTTGTTCATCGTACTTACCCCTTGTTTCCCCAGGCCCGTTCTTGAGCCTGCGATGACCTTACAGGCAGACCTTTCAAGGTCGGTTTGGAAAATCGGTAAAATCTTTTGCAATGCACAAAAATACGCTTCCGATGCTGCGTTTGTGGTTTTGCAAGTCTGCAATGCACGTCCGTCGAGGTTTTCCTATTCCCTTCCTGTCATGAACGTGTTACCAGCCCTCGCCAACTTCCAAGCATTTCATGCAGGAGCGTCCGGGGGAGATACCCCTTTCCCGGAGGATTCTGCCTATTCAACCGAAGGAATTGGCAATGGCACGCATCGTAACCTCGGCAACCGGCGCGGAAGCGCTCACCTTCGACGACGTCCTCCTGCAGCCCGGGCACTCCGAGATCATGCCGGGTCAGACCAACATCGCAACCCGGATCGCAAAGGACATCGACCTTTCGCTGCCGATCCTTTCCTCCGCCATGGACACGGTCACGGAAAGCCGCCTCGCCATCGCCATGGCCCAGGCCGGCGGTCTTGGCGTCATTCACCGTAACCTGACCCCGATCGAGCAGGCCGAGGAAGTCCGTCAGGTCAAGAAGTTCGAAAGCGGCATGGTCGTCAATCCGGTGACGATCGGCCCCGACGCGACGCTTGCCGAAGCGCTGGCTCTGATGAAGGCGCATGGCATTTCCGGTATCCCGGTCGTTGAAAATGGCGGCCGTCCCGGCCGTCTCGTCGGCATCCTGACCAACCGCGACGTACGCTTTGCTTCGGACCATTCCCAGAAGATCCACGAGCTGATGACGAAGGAAAACCTCGTCACCGTGCGCGACGGCGTCGAGCAGAGCGAAGCCAAGCGCCTGCTGCATTCCCACCGCATCGAAAAGCTGCTGGTGGTCGACAATGACGGTCGCTGCATCGGCCTCATCACGGTCAAGGACATCGAGAAGTCGCAGCTCAACCCGAACGCCGCCAAGGACCTTCATGGCCGCCTGCGTGTCGCGGCTGCCATCTCGACCGGTGACGATGGTCGCGAACGCGCCGAACGGCTGATCGATGCAGGCGTCGACGTCATCGTCGTCGATACCGCCCATGGTCATTCCCAGAAGGTTCTGGATGCCGTTTCGATCGTCAAGAAGATGTCGAACTCGGTTCGCATCATCGCCGGCAACGTCGCGACCGGTTCCGGCACTCGCGCCCTCATCGACGCTGGTGCCGATGGCATCAAGGTCGGCATCGGCCCGGGCTCGATCTGCACCACGCGCGTCGTCGCCGGCGTCGGCGTGCCGCAGCTCGCGGCGGTGATGGCCTCGGTCGAGGAAGCAGAAAAGCACGGCATTCCGGTCATCGCCGACGGTGGTATCAAGTTCTCCGGTGACCTGGCCAAGGCGATTGCTGCCGGTGCATCGGCCGTCATGGTGGGCTCGCTGCTTGCCGGCACGGATGAAAGCCCGGGCGAGGTCTATCTCTATCAGGGCCGCTCGTTCAAGGCGTATCGCGGCATGGGTTCCGTCGGCGCCATGGCGCGCGGTTCGGCTGACCGCTACTTCCAGGCGGAAGTGCGCGACACGCTGAAGCTCGTTCCGGAAGGCATCGAGGGTCAGGTTCCCTACAAGGGACCGGTTTCGGCCGTGCTGCACCAGCTCGCAGGCGGCCTGAAGGCTGCCATGGGTTATGTCGGCGGTCACGACATCAAGGACTTCCAGGAGAAGGCGACCTTCGTGCGCATCTCCGGCGCCGGTCTTCGCGAAAGCCATCCGCACGGGGTGACCATCACCCGCGAAAGCCCGAACTATCCGGGCGCTGCCTGATCGCTTCCGTTTCATGGACGGCCGGATAATTCCGGCCGTCTCTCCCTATTCATGTTTTATGCATTTTGCTGCGGACGGAGATGTCTTCGATGACAGGTTTCCAGATTTTCTGGCCAATTCTCGCCCAGGTCTTCCTTGTTTACGGTCTTTACGGATTGCTTCGTCTGCGCCGTCAGCGGTTGCGGCGGGAAGGTCGTCTCGACGAAGAGACGATGCGCTGGGGCCGTAACGATCCGCCGGAAACGCTGTCGGTCCGCAATTGCATCGCCAACCAGTTCGAACTGCCGGTTCTCTTCTATATCTGCTGCATTCTTCTGTTCATCGCCGAGGCGGACAATCTGGTGTCGGTCGTCCTCGCCTGGATCTTCGTCGCCACACGCTATGTCCATGCGGTCGTGCATGTGACCAGCAACCGCATGGCGCTGCGTTTCCCCGCATTCATGGCCGGCTTTCTTGCGCTTGGCGGAATGTGGGTCTGGCTCGCCGTCTGGATGGCGACCTCCTAGAGCATGATGCGACCCTAAAAGTGACGGCGCTCACGCGCATGTGTCTTGGCGCGTCGTACGGGGCTCCTATCATTCATTGAGGCACGAGAATTCGTGCGTCGATATGATCAAGGAGGAGATCCCATGAAGACGCCGAAGATCACGCAGGCGATGATAGACGCCTATGACGAATACACACACCTGACGCTCGACCGGCGCCGGTTCATGGAAAAGCTGACCTTGCTTGCCGGCTCCGGCGCTGCCGCGGTGGCGGTCGCCCCCATGCTCGCCGCCAGCAAGGCCAACGCGGCCATGGTTGCGGACGATGACGCGCGGCTGGTGACGGAGGATCTTACCTATCCCGGGGCCTCTGGCGAGATGAAGGGCTATCTGGCGATCCCGAAGGATACCGCGGGCAAACTGCCTGCAGTCATCGTCATCCATGAAAACCGCGGTCTCAATCCGCATATTCGCGATATTGCCCGCCGAATGGCGCTCGAAGGCTTCGTGGCGCTGGCTCCCGATTTTCTCTCGCCGCAGGGCGGCACGCCGGAAAACGAGGATCAGGCGCGCGAGATGTTTTCCAAGCTGGACATGGCGGCAACCGTCGCCAATGCAGAGGCGACACGCGCATTTCTCGCAAGCCATGACAAGGTCAACGGCAAGGTCGGTGCCATCGGCTTCTGCTGGGGTGGGGGGCTGGTCAATCGGCTGGCCGTCGCCTCGCCGGAACTCGGGGCAGGGGTCTCCTATTATGGCATGCAACCGCCGGCGGAGGACATTGTGAAGATCAAGGCTCCTCTTCTGCTGCACTATGCGGGTCTTGATGAGAGGGTCAATGCAGGTATCGAGGCTTATAAGGCTGCGCTGGAAAAGGACGGCAAGACCTTCGAGATCCATGTCTATGACGGCGTGAATCATGCCTTCAACAATGATTCCTCGGCTGCCCGTTACAACAAGGCGGCGGCCGATCTCGCTTGGTCGCGCACTGTGTCGTTCCTGAAAAAATACCTCGCCTGAGCGTTGCGGTGCAGCATGGTTTGCCGCTTCCGGCTGTCGCAGATGTGCGACGCCGGGGTTTTATTTTCGGCCTTTGGCTTGATGCGGATCAAGAAATGGCCGGGTGCTTTGGGGTAGGTTGCATTCGAATTCGCGTTACCGTCACGATATGCGGATTAAGGTGAGTTTTATCCTAAGTCATTTACCAGGGAGATAGTTATGGCATCTGTGATGAAGGCCGCCGTAGTGCGGGAGTTCGGCAAGCCGCTGGTGATCGAGGAGGTCGCCATTCCCGAACCGGGTCCTGGACAGATCCTTGTAAAATACGAGGCGACCGGCGTTTGCCACACCGACTTGCATGCTGCCAATGGCGACTGGCCGGTCAAGCCCAATCCGCCCTTTATTCCGGGTCATGAAGGCGTCGGTTACGTCGCCAAGCTCGGTGCCGGCGTCACCCGTATCAAGGAAGGCGATCGCGTCGGCGTTCCGTGGCTCCACACGGCCTGCGGTTGCTGCACGCCTTGCCGCACCGGCTGGGAAACCCTTTGCGGCAGCCAGCAGAACACCGGCTATTCCGTCAACGGCACGTTTGCCCAGTACGGCCTTGCCGATCCTGATTTCGTTGGTACGCTTCCGGCCAATCTGGAATTCGGCCCGGCTGCCCCGGTCCTTTGCGCCGGCGTTACCGTCTACAAGGGCCTCAAGGAAACCGAAGTTCGCCCCGGCGAATGGGTGGTCATCTCCGGCATCGGCGGTCTCGGTCATATGGCCGTTCAGTACGCCAAGGCCATGGGTATGCACGTCGTTGCCGCCGATATCTTCGATGAGAAGCTGAAGCTTGCCAAGGAACTCGGCGCCGATGTGACGGTCAACGGCCGCGATGCCGATGCCATCGAGCAGGTGCAGAAGGCAACCGGCGGCGTGCATGGCGCGCTCGTCACCGCCGTTTCTCCCAAGGCAATGGAACAGGCCTATGGCTTCCTGCGCTCCAAGGGCACCATGGCGCTGGTCGGCCTGCCGCCGGGCTTCATCTCGCTGCCGGTCTTCGACACCGTTCTGAAGCGCATCACGGTGCGCGGTTCCATCGTCGGTACCCGTCAGGATCTAGAGGAATCCCTGGTCTTCGCCGGTGAAGGCAAGGTGAAGTCGCACTTCTCCTGGGACAAGATCGAAAACATCAACGACATCTTCCACCGCATGGAAGAAGGCAAGATCGACGGCCGCATCGTTCTGGATCTCGCCTGATCGCTCCTCGATCGAGGGAAGGGGCCGCGTGTTATGCGCGGCCCTTTTCGTTTTCGCGGCTCGCAATGATTGCTTCCGCCAGAGCCTCCATGTCCGCCCGCCGCGGGCTGGAGCGGCGCCAGATCAGGCCGATCTCACGGGATGGCTGTGGATCGGCGAAGGGCACGATGCGGATGGCATTGCGGGCGGTCTCCGTTTCGATTGCCATTTCCGGGATCAGGGTCAGGCCCATGTCGTGCGACACCATCTGCAGAAGCGTCGTCATCGACGTCGCGCCGAAATTGACGAGGCTGCGCTTGTTGGCCGCCTTGCAGACGGAAAGCGCCTGATCGCGCAGGCAGTGGCCTTCTTCCAGCAGCAGAAGCCGTTCCGGATCGACTTCCGTTTCGGTCATCGGAGACAGGAGCACGTCGCTCTCGTTGTCGGCCATGGCCATGTAGAAGCGGTCGGTGAAGAGCGATTTGCTGACGACGTTATCGGCCTCGATCGGCAGCGCCGCGATGATGGCGTCGAGCTTGCCTTCCGAGAGGTCGTTCACCAGTCTGCCGGTCACCGCTTCCTTCAGTTCCAGTTCGATCAGCGGATGCGCCCGCCTCAGGAACGGCACGAGTTTCGGCACCAGATAGGGCGCGACTGTCGGAATGATACCGAGCCTGAACAGCCCGTCGAGGGTTCCTGAGCCATATCGCGCCGCTTCTTCCAGCCGGTCGACGCCTGCCAGTATCGAGCGGATATGGCCGAGAACCTCCAGCCCCTTCCGGGTCAGCAGCGTGCCGGACCGGGTGCGCTCGATCAGTGTTACGCCCAGATGCTTTTCCATTTCCATGATTTGTGCCGACAGCGCCGGCTGGCTGACATGCACCATTTCGGCCGCCCGGCCGAAGTGCAGAGTGGTGGCGAGAGCTTCGAAATAGCGCATTTGTCGGATAGTCAGCATGATAAGATTTTCTTATCGAAAATTCCAAAAAAGACAATTGGAGATTATCGAAGTTTTCGCCGAATGTGGCCCCACAAGACGTTCACGCAAAACAGGAGGTCGAAATGAACGAGCATGTGAAATCCGCTGGCAAGTGTCCGGTGATGCATGGTGGCAATACCGCCATGGGCAAGTCCGTGATGGACTGGTGGCCGAATGCGCTGAACCTCGATATCCTGCACCAGCACGACACCAAGACCAATCCGCTCGGCAAGGACTTCAACTATCGTGAAGAGCTGAAGAAGCTCGATGTCGAGGCGCTCAAGGCCGACCTGCGTGCGCTGATGCTGGACAGCCAGGAATGGTGGCCGGCCGACTGGGGCAGCTATGTCGGCATGATGGCGCGTGTTACGTGGCATGCCGCCGGCTCATATCGTGTCACCGATGGCCGCGGTGGTGCCAACACCGGCAACCAGCGCTTCGCTCCGCTCAACTCCTGGCCGGACAACGTCAACACCGACAAGGGCCGCCGCCTGTTGTGGCCGATCAAGAAGAAGTACGGCAACAAGATCTCCTGGGCCGACCTCATTGCGCTTGCCGGTACCATCGCTTACGAGGTCGCCGGACTGAAGACCTTCGGCTTCGCCTTTGGCCGCGAGGATATCTGGGCTCCGGAAAAGGACACCTATTGGGGTGACGAGAAGGAATGGCTGGCGCCGAGCGACGGCCGTTACGGCGACGTGACCAAGCCGGACACCCTTGCCAACCCGCTCGCCGCTGTGCAGATGGGTCTCATCTACGTCAATCCCGAAGGCGTGAACGGCAAGTCCGATCCGCTGGCGACTGCCGCGCAGATGCGCGAGACCTTCGCCCGTATGGGCATGAACGATGAGGAAACCGTAGCGCTGACTGCCGGCGGCCATACCATTGGCAAGTGTCATGGCAATGGCAGTGCTGCTAACCTCAGCCCCGATCCGGAAGCCGCCGGCCCGGAATTCCAGGGCCTCGGCTGGTTGAACACCCATGGCCGCGGTATCGGCCGCGACACCGTTGTCTCCGGCCTCGAAGGCGCATGGACCACCGAGCCGACCAAGTGGGACAACGGCTTCTTCAAGATGCTGTTCGGCCATGAATGGCATCTGGCGACGACGCCTGCCGGCGCACACCAGTGGGAACCGGTTTCCATCGCAGAAGAGGATCGTCCGGTTGATGTCGAGGACCCCGCGATCCGTCGCAATCCGATGATGACCGATGCCGACATGGCGCTCCGCGTCGATCCGATTTATCGGGAGATCGCCCTGAAGTTCAAGGACGATCAGGATCACTTCTCCGAGGTCTTCGCCCGTGCATGGTTCAAGCTGACCCATCGCGATGTCGGTCCTAAGTCCCGCTATTTCGGCCCGGATGCCCCAACCGAAGACCTGATCTGGCAGGACCCCATTCCGGCTGGCAACACGGATTATGACATCGTCGCGGTCAAGGCGAAGATCATCAATAGCGGCCTGACCACCGGCGAACTGGTGGCCACGGCCTGGGATAGTGCCCGAACCTTCCGCGGTTCCGACAAGCGCGGGGGTGCAAACGGCGCCCGTATTCGGCTCGCTCCGCAGAAGGACTGGGAAGGCAACGAACCCGCGCGTCTGGCAAAGGTATTGGCGATTCTCGAAGGCATTGCTGCCGAGACCGGAGCCAGTGTTGCCGATGTCATCGTGCTTGCCGGCAACGTCGGCGTGGAACTGGCTGCCAAGGCCGCCGGATTTGACATCGACGTGCCCTTTGCGCCGGGTCGTGGCGATGCCTCCGCCGAGCAGACCGACGTGGAAAGCTTCGCAGTGCTGGAACCGCTCGCTGACGGCTTCCGCAACTGGCAGAAGTCGGATTATGTCGTCAGTCCCGAGGAACTGCTGCTCGATCGCGCCCAGTTGATGGGGCTCACCGCACCTGAACTGGTTGTTCTCATCGGTGGCTTGCGCGTGATCGGTACCAATTACGGTGATGCGAAGCACGGCATCTTCACCGATCGGGTCGGCGCCCTAACCACCGATTTCTTCACGGCGCTGACGGACATGGCCTATTCCTGGGTCCCGACCGGCAGCAACTCCTATGACATCCGCGACCGCAAGACCGGTGTGATCAAGTACACGGCCTCCCGCGTGGACCTTGTGCTCGGCTCAAACTCGATCCTGCGTGCCTATTCGGAAGTCTATGCCCAGGACGACAATAAGGAGAAGTTCGTTCGTGACTTTGTTGCTGCCTGGACCAAGGTCATGAACGCAGATCGTTTCGACCTCCTCTGATGCCGGTCGGTTGACTGTGTCGCAAGGATACGGGGTTCGAGGGCAGCGTCGGTTCACGGCCACTTAGCCGACACTGCTCGCCAGACCGCCAAGCTGGCCTCGTATTTGTGACATCCGGAGCCGCAGCGACACAGTTGCTGCGGCTCCGGTTTGTTTTTTCGGCTATGGTTAAATTGCGTTGTTTTCTTTTAGGGAAAAGCGGATAAAACCTCGTCTAGGTGATCTGATGCCGGCTCATTGGCCGGAAGCGGGTCTGGGACGGAAAGATGACTTCGAAGAAAATCAGCAGTCGGCTTCAGTTGCGCAAGAAGCCGCAGCAGGAGCGTAGTATCCAGCGTCTGGATGCGATCATGGAAGCTGCTGTCGATCTCATTGCCGTGCATGGGGTCGCCGACCTCAGGATGACCGACATCGCCGCCCGCGCGGGGGTGCCTATAGGCTCCCTATACCAGTTTTTTCCGGAGAAAGCCGCAATTATCAGGGCCTTTCATGATCGTCACACCGCGATCGTGCAGGAGCGGGCCGAAGCAGCATTTCCCGATGTGAAGTCGACCGGGCAGGCTATCGAAATGCTCTCGCGGCTCTTCGATGAGTTCTATCAGCTCTATCGCGCCGACCGCACCTATCTACCCGTCTGGATGGCGGGCATGACCGACCGGGACTTCAAGGATCTCAACCTCGCCCATCTCGAGCGCCTGACCGATATCGTTTACGGCGCCCTCAAGCATCTTGTGGCCGACAATCATCAGTCAGCCTTCCGCCTGCGCGTTCACATGGTACTCTACCTCAGCGGCGCACTCGCCCGCTTCGCCATGGTGCGCGACGAGGCTAGCGCACAGGAATACCTCACCGAATGGAAATCCATGGGCGCCCGCACGCTTTTCGAGTTCAACGAATAGTCATCGGTCCCGACGTCTGATTGTCAGAAGCCCGCGGTCCCCAAATTTACCAGCCGGGGATCATGTGGCCGGCGCGCAGGCGGGGATAATAGCGCGGATAGGTCTTCACATCGCCGTCGAGATCGTCTTCGACATTGGCTGGCGTGATGTTGTCGAGGCAGGCCGTGATGTGGTCGGTGATCGCATTCATCAGCGAGCTTGAAAGACCGGGCCGCTTCATGATGCCGATCTGGACCGGGGGGAGTGGCGGGAAGCCGTCGGCTTGGGTCAGTACCTTCATGCCGGTCCTGAGCGCCGATTCCGGCAGTATGGAAACGGCCATGCCGGCGAGAACCGCCGACGCAACGACCGTCGATGACCAGCTGGTAAAAAGGATTTGGTACTCGCGTCCATCCGCATCGAGCGCCGAGCAGGCAAGCTGGCGCCACTGGCAGTCACGCCGCCCGACGGCCAGCGGCACCGGCGCGTCATCCTTCAGCGGATGGTTGGCCGAGCCGACCCAGCAGAGCGGTTCCGTGCGCACCACGTCGGACTGGCGCAGTTGCGGGTTATGGGTCACCAGCGCAATATCAAGTTCACCTTTCGACATTTTCTCCGAAAGATCCGCAGACGGTTCGCAGACGATATAGAGCTCGACATTGGGATGGGTCTTGGCGAAGCGGCCGATGATTTCCGGCATGTAGCGGTCGGCATAGTCGTCGGGCGTGCCAATCCTGAGCGTTCCCTCGAGCCGGTTGTCGTCGAAGGCGGCGATCGCCTCGCTGTTCAGCCGGATGATCCGCCGCGCGTAATTCAGGAGCTTGTCACCTTCGGCCGACAGCCGGTTGCCGCGACCGTCCTTGATGAAGAGCTGCTTGCCGATCCGCTCCTCCAGGCGACGCATCTGCATCGAAACTGCCGATTGCGTCTTGAAGACGCGCGCGGCAGCTTTCGTAAAGCTGCCAGTGTCCACGATCGCAATGAAGGTTTGAAGCTGGTCGATATCGAGGGGCGCCGACATGGGAACGATCCATAAGATGGGTTGATGATAACCATTAGAAACATTCGTTGGACTGATCAATAGCCTTTCGGCATCCTCACCCTGCAAATCAATGCTTGTCGGAGAGGGCTCAAAGCCTCTCCAATGGTTCTAGTTAACCTCCACTGCGGGTGCGGTCGGAGGATGCTTTTTCTCGTGCCGAAACGAAAGGAAGACTGTCATGAGCACGACCGAACGGATGATCGAACTCGATATCGCCTTGCCGAGGCAGACGCCCGTCCAGCGTCTGGTTGCCGTCCTTGCAACGATACGATCCGTTTGGCGCGCCATGCGCAACCGCCGTGCTGCGAACTGCCTTGCCGAACTTGACGACTTCCAGTTGAGGGATATCGGGCTCTCCCGATCCGAGGTCAACCGGATCCTCGGCATGTCCGGCATCGCAGACGATCCTTCGCAGCAGCTTTCTCGCGCCGCCCGCAATCATGCCCGGCGCGCCTTGCAAGGTCTTCCTGTCGATTGAGCACCTTGTCCTGCCGGTTGATTTTCATCCGGCTTCACTGATCCCCGCAGGGTGATAGCCAATAAACCCTGCTTACTTGCCCGGCGATGGAGGTTCCTCGCCGGGCTTTTTTGTGTGGATAGCGCTGCTAAATGCCGAAGTTGTAGGCGGCAGTAACTGCTTGCTAACGTTGATATGGCAGCCATAGACGAATTGTGTCGGTCTATGCCCGCCTTGTTACGGAGCCTTTCAGATGCGCATTTCCCGGAAGCTGCCTGTCGCTGCCGCCCTCTTTACCCTGGTGAGCCTTTCGGCTTCCATGGCCATCAATCTTTATCTCGAAAACCGTTCCCTGACCGCTCAGGTCTATCAGAAGCTGGAGGCCACGGCAGACGGCCGCCGCAACGAAGCGCGCGGCTATCTCGAAGGCGTCCGCCTTGACCTCTCGGCCATTTCGACCAGCTTCACCACGCAGCAATCGTTGTTTGCGTTCAGCGGCGGCATGAACTTCCTCGGCGACGATCCGGCCAAGGAACTGCAGACGCGCTACATCGATGAAAATCCCAATCCGGCTGGAGAGAAATACAAGCTCGACACTGCCAAGAAGGATGCCTACGACCGCGCCCATAAGCAATATCATCCGGCATTTCTGAAGCATCTCCAGGATCAGGGCTATTACGATCTCTTCGTGATCAATCCCGCCGGCACCATCGTCTACACGGTGATGAAGGAACGTGATTTCGGCACCAATCTTCTGACAGGCCCTTACAAGGATACCGGCCTCGCAGCCGTCTTCCAGAAAGCCCTGAAATCGAAGGGCGACGAGATCGCCATGTCCGAATTCGAGGCCTATGGTCCGTCGGGAGGCGCTGCAGCGTCCTTCGTGGCGACCCCGATCTTGCAGAATGGCCGCGCCATCGGTGTGCTGGCCTACCAGCTTCCGAATGCCCGGTTCAACACGATGTATTCGAACAAGAAGGGGCTGGGCGAGACGGGTGAGACAATCCTCGTCAGCACCAAGGGCGAGGTCATCAACGACAGCGTCCATACCTCTGCAAACGATGCGCTGAGCGTCGTGGTGAACTCGCCGCTGGTCAAGGCTGCCGTCGAAGGGCAGGAAATGACCGGCAAGGTTGAAGGCTACCGCGACATGACGAGCTATGCGGCCGCCTCTCCGCTAGAGTTTGCCGGCGCGCGCTGGGCCGTCATCGCCCTGATCGGCGAGGATGAAATCGCTGCGAACCTCAGGATGACCACACTGGTTTCCGTCGCCTTCGGCGGCCTCCTCATCCTGATCGGCTCTATTGTTGCAATCCTTTATTCGCGCACGCTGACCCGTCCGATTTCCGCTCTTGTGAAGTCCATGGAGGACCTTGCCGGCGGCAATACCGATATCGATCTTCCGGGTGAGGACCGCAAGGACGAGATCGGCGACATGGTGCGCTCGGTTGCTGTATTCCGTCGTGCGGAAATCGAGAAGCGGGAGCTGGAGAGCGATGCCGAGCGTCGGCGGAGAGCCGGCGACGAAGAGCGCCGTTCCCGCGATGCGGAGAAGGCTGCGGAACAGGCGGAACTGACTGAAGCAATCGACGTGCTTGGCGCGGCCCTTCAAAGGCTGGCGAGTGGCGATCTGACAGCCGTCATTCACAAGCCGTTGTCGAGCAATCTCGATCGTCTTCGTGTGGATTTCAACGCTTCGCTGCAACGGCTGTCGCACACCGTTTCCGCCGTTCATTCCAACGTCAATGAGATCAACCGAAAGAGCGGCAAGGTGGGCTCCTCCACGGCCGACCTGTCACGTCGCACGGAACAGCAGGCAGCGGCACTCGAGCAGACCTCCGCCTCGATCCGCCAGATCATGGAAGCGATCCGCCAGTCGTCCGACCGCGCCGAAAACGCTTCGCAGCTCGCAAGCCAGGCACGCGCCAATTCCGATCGTTCCAGCCAGATTGTCAGCGGCGCCGTCAATGCGATGGAACGCATCGAAAATGCCTCGAGCGAGATCTCCAAGATCATCAACGTCATCGACGAAATCGCCTTCCAGACCAACCTTCTGGCGCTGAATGCCGGTGTTGAAGCGGCCCGTGCGGGGGAGGCTGGCAAGGGCTTTGCCGTCGTCGCACAGGAAGTGCGTGAACTCGCCCAGCGTTCGGCGAATGCTGCAAAGGATATCAAGACACTCATCACCAAATCCGGCGAGGAAGTATCAAGCGGGGTAGGCCTTGTCCGCGATGCCGGCGGCGTTCTGTCCGACATTGCTGGCCAGGTTGTGGAAATCGGTGATCACATTCATTCCATCGCGGGTGCCGCCCGCGAGCAGTCGACCAGCCTGAAGGAGATCAACTCCGCCGTAGGCCGCATGGAAGACGTGACCCAGCAGAACGCCCGCGCGGCCGAGCAGACCAATGCCGAAATGACCGGCCTGTCGCGCGATGCGGAAATGCTGATGGGGCTCGTCGGCCAGTTCACGGTCGAAAAGGGTGCGATCCCTTCGGAACAGCGTTTCGCAGACCTGCGGGAGAGCCATTTCAGCCGCACGGAAACGGCGGCTCCTGCACCGACGCCAGCTGTCAGGCCAGTTACCAAGCTGCGCCTTGCATCGGCGAATACACCCGCCCCGGCTCGTACCGTTGCATCGCCGGCGCGCGCATTGCTGGACAAGCTGTCATCGGGCATGGGCAAGGCAGGCGCCGGGTCGAAAGGCAAGGACGAGAGCTGGGAAGAGTTCTGAGGTCCGTAAAGACGGATCGCCGGGAATGCCATGACAGAAATAGCGGCATACAACTGATGTCGTGCCATCCGTGACGGAAGGGTCCCGTATGGCTTTCATTTTTCGAGAACGTATGGAACTTCAGCCCTTCGGCGCATCCGGAGCCGCTTCGGGCGCGGCCGTCTTCGATGCTGCAAGATAGCTGTCGAAGATCTGCTCCATGCTTTTCTGGTAGTTCTTCTGCACTTCCAGCCCGCTGTCGAACATGACGCTGATCATGTCGTTGAGATTGGCGCCCGATTGGGATGCCGCCTGAGGCTGCTGCTCTTCCTGAGGTTTGGCGGCTGCTGTCTGCGGCTTGGCTGCGGGCGCATCAGTCTGCATGCCCGCCATCATGTCCTGAAACGCCTTGGCGAACGGGTTGTCGAAGAAGGGATTGGTGGCGGCCGGAGCCGGCTGCGGCTTCGGTGCTGCGGCCCCCATCATCTCCTGAAAGGCGCGGGTAAAGGGATTGTCGAAGAAATTCAGCTCGGGCTTGGGCGGCGCCTTCGGCTGAAAGCCGGTGGTTTCAAGCCATTGCTGCATCATCGCGCCCATCGGCGTTCCGGCAAAGACGTTGGTTTCCGGAAACTGCCCGGTGGTCTGCTTGAACAGCCCGCCCATGATGGTGTCGGCCATCGCCGGCATCATCTTTTTCAGGATGTCCTGCCCGATGCCGGTGAACTGCGCTGCCTGCGCCGCGATGGCCCGTGACACGTCCTTGGAGCCGAACAGCCTTTCGAGCACCTGATTGCCGTCATTGATGCCCTGCGGCGTGAACGCCTTGCTCATGTCCTCGAAATACTTGGCGTAATTGCCCGAAGCCATTGCACCGAGAAGGGCGGAGAAGTCGTAGGGATTGGTGACGTTGCGCTTGAAGCCTGAGGAAAAGGCAGGCATTAGGGCCGCAACGGCCTTGGCTGCCTGCTCTTGCGCAAGGTTGAACTGCTTGGCCATGGCATCCATCGCCATGCCGTTCTGCGCCTGCAGCATCATATCGAAAAGTGGCAACATCGTCGTCATTCCCCCCGTGCTTGCAACGCATTGAAGCCACTATAGCGGGAAAATGACAGGCGAAAACCGGTTTTTACGACAGGGTGAAGACGGCAACAGCTATTTTCGTTGTCAACACCTTCGGTTACGGGCGCTGATAGTGCCGCCATCACGGGATGGCGGCAAACCCGTCAGTACTGGAATTCTTCGAACACGGGATCGATCTCACCGTTCCAGCGGCCGTGATAGAGCGCCAGAAGATCTTCGGCGAGCGTCGTCTTCTTGGCCAGAACCTCTTCGAGGGAGGCAAGGAAGATGCTTTCGTCCTGGCCTTCGCGGTTAAGGCGCGCACGTGCCTTGAGGCCCCGGCTCGAAAGGTCGACCACATCGCGTGCGACATCGAAAAGGCTGCGTCCGGCGACCTCCGCCTTTAGGCCCTGAACCGGAACGGCATCGCGAAGCGCATTTGCGTCCATGAAGCTCCAGTTGCGCGTCAGTTCGTCGGCCGCCTCGAGCGCCTCGTCGTTATAAAGCAGGCCCACCCAGAAGGCGGGAAGGGCGCAGATACGGCGCCAAGGACCGCCATCGGCGCCGCGCATTTCGAGGAAACGCTTCAGTCGCACGTCGGGAAAAAGCGTCGAGAGATGATTGGTCCAGTCGCCGAGTGTCGGTTCCCAGTCCTTGAGCTCGCTCTTCAGCGCACCGGCCATGAACTGGCGGAAGGTGATGTGGGTGCAGTCGTGATAGCGCCCGTCGCGCACCACGAAATACATCGGCACGTCGAGCGCCCATTCCACATAGTCGCCGAAGCTGAAATCGTCGGAGAGCGAGAAGGGCAGGATGCCCGAGCGCGCATTGTCGGTGTCGCGCCAGATTTCGCCACGCCAGGATTGCAGGCCATTCGGCTTGCCTTCGGTAAAGGGCGAGGAGGCAAATAGCGCTGTCGCCAGCGGCTGCAGCTTCATGCCGACGCGCATCTTGCGGCGCATGTCGGCTTCCGAGGAAAAGTCGAGGTTCACCTGAATGGTGCAGGTGCGATACATCATGTCGAGGCCGTGACTGCCGACCTTCGGCATGTAGCGTGTCATGATGTCATAGCGCGACTTGGGCATGCGCGGTGTTTCGGCAAGGGTCCACTTCGGGCTGCCGCCGATGCCGAGGAACCGGATGCCCATCGGCTCCGCGACCTCGCGCAGGGTGGCGAGATGCTGGTTCGATTCGGCGCAGGTCTGGTGGATCGTCTCAAGCGGTGCGCCGGACAGTTCGAATTGTCCGCCGGGCTCGATGGAGATCGCGCCCATGCCCGTGGGTTCGCCGAGCCCGATGATGTTCTCGCCATCCATGATCGGCTCCCAGCCGAGCTTTTCCTGCATGCCCTTCAACAGCGCGGAAATACTGGCGTCGCCGAAATAGGGAACGGGGGAATTGTCGGCCCGGAAGAAGACGAATTTCTCGTGTTCCGTTCCGATCCGGAACGCTTCCTCCGGCTTGCTGCCGGAAGCAAGATATTCGGCCATTTCCTCAACGGAGGTGAGGGGAGTATGGTCGGTGGTATCACGAGCCATTGAGTATACCTTATCGGGTCTTGCCGGTGCGCGCACCGGTCCATTGGGCAAGGTGATTGGACTGGATTTCAGGACGGCGCAAGAAAAAATCTTTCAACGGCGGGTCAAAAAAATCCATTCGCGGCATGGAAATCCATCATGTTTGCGTTTCGTCATCTTATCGCCAGTCGCCAATGGCGGCTTGCACGACGGCGAGTGCCGCGACCGCTGCCGTATCGGCCCTGAGGATCCGGGGACCAAGCGGAATGGCGGTGACGAAAGGCAGGCTGCGTAATAGCTCCCGCTCGTCGTCCGAAAAGCCGCCTTCCGGCCCCACCAGCACGGCCAGATGCTTCTCCCTGATCGAGGCAAGACCCGGCAGCGGATTCTGGGTTGAGCTGTCCTCGTCGCAATAGATGATCCGGCGGTCAGCCGGCCAGCGTTCCAGCAGGTCCTTCAGTTTCTGCGACGGCAGCACCTGCGGAATGGCGAGGATACCGCATTGCTCGGCAGCCTCGACCGCATTGGCCTGTAGCCGCTCGATGCTGGTGATCTTGCCCTGTACATGCTGGGTCATCACCGGCTGCAGCACGCCGGCGCCCATCTCTACGGCCTTCTGGATCAGATAGTCCATCCGCCCGACCTTGAGCGGCGCAAACAGGAAGCTGAGGTCGCAATCCTCCGGCTGCGGACGCGTCTGTTCGACGGGAAGAAGAACGATCTTCTTGCGCGAGGGAAAGGTAAGCTTCGCTTTCCATTCCCCGTCGCGTCCGTTGAACACGAGGATCTCGGCATCTTCGGTCAGCCGCAGGACATTGGCGAGGTAGTTGAACTGCTCGGATGTCGTCTCGAACCCCTGGTCGGGCTTTATGTCGTTCTCGACGTACAGTCGCTGCATCCGGTAATTCGCGCGCATTTCTGGTTCCAGAGGTTACAGGAAAAGCTGGAACATAACCCAGAAGATGAGGGCTGCAAGTAGCGCGGAGGCGGGAACCGTGATGATCCACGCGGCAATGATGCTGAGGAAATGCGAGCGGCGTACCAGAAGACGCCGGCGGGTCTCGTCCGGATCGCGCTCCCGTGTGTCTTCGATTTCCCAGTAATCGGCCTTCATTTTCATGTATTCGATGCGCCGTCGCGAATGGCGGGTATACCATTCGCGGAAGAACCCGACGCCGAAGACCGCGCCAACGGCGATATGGGTAGAGCTCACCGGAAGGCCGAACCAGGAGGCGATAATGACCGTGGTCGCCGCCGACAGCGACACGCAATAGGCCCGCATCGGATTGAGCTTGGTGATCTGCTCGCCGACGAGGCGGATAAGGCGCGGGCCGTAAAGCAGAAGACCCATCGAAATGCCGAAGGCGCCGATGGCGGTCACCCAGATCGGGGGAATGATCGCAGTGGCGATTTCCTGCACCCGCGTGGCATGAACGACGGCGACGACCGGACCGATTGCATTTGCCACGTCATTGGCGCCGTGCGCGAAGGAAAGCAGTGCTGCGGAAAAGACGAGTGGCAGGCGGAAGAGTTTGCGCAGCGACTGGTTCCGGTTTTCAAGGCCGACCGCTTGTTGCCTGATCAGTGGAATACTGCAGAGCCAGGCGAACAGTCCGCTGCCGAGACCGAGAAGCATCGCCTGCGTCTGGCCGATGCGGAACACCTGGCCTATGCCCTTGATCGTGAGATAAGTGGCGAAAGCGCCGGTCATCACGCCGATCAGGACAGGCACCCAGCGCTTTGCCGCTGCGATCTTGTTTTCGCGATAGGTGATGAATTCCTCGATGAAATAGAGGATCAGCGCGGCGATTACCCCGCCGAGAATGGGTGACAGCATCCAGCTCGCGGTAATGCCGACCAGCGCACTCCAGCTGACTGCTGAAAAGCCGCCGGCCGCCACGCCCGCGCCCATGACTGCACCGACGATCGAGTGGGTGGTCGAAATCGGGGCCTTCGCCCAGGTGGCGATGTTGATCCAGAAGGCGGCGGCGAGAAGCGCCGACATCATGGCGAAGGAAAAGGCCTGCGGTACCTCGATGCGATCAGGCGCGAGGATGCCTTCGGAGATCGTCGAAATGACGTCGCCGCCAGCGATCATTGCACCGGCGATCTCGAACACCGCGGCCAGCGCCAAAGCGCCGGCAAGCGGGATGGCCCGCGCACCCACGGCTGCGCCGACATTGTTGGTCACGTCGTTCGCGCCGATGTTCATCGCCATGTAAGCGCCGATCGCGGATGCGGCGATCACGAGGGCCGCGCCCGGCTGACCGGTGACGTAGATGCCGGAAAAGATCGTGACGAGGACGAGGAAAAAGAGGCCGATACCGAGCGGAATGATGCGCCGGGAAACCTGCTGCGCAGCCTGCTCGACGTAAGTGACCTTGTCGAGGTCCTTGTCGAGTGTCGGCTTGACGAGCGTTGGCGGAGGCTTGGCCATCGGTCTGTTCGGTTCCTCTTTGTCTCGGGGCTGCTTGCGCGCATTCGGCGGGCATGGCTGTCAGCCAGTCCCGCTCCTCGCGCCGTGCCCTTGTTATTCCCCGGGAAGGTTCTTCTTCGGCGCGTCCACGGCACCGTTATTGCCGTTTGCTATTAGCAAAGACAGCATAATTCAATATGATGTTTTTGTGACGGTCTTGTTATTCGCCGGCTTCCGGAACCGGATCGGGCTGGATACCCGAAAACTTCTGGGCGAACTTGTGGAACAGCACCTTGAGTTCGGGTTCCTGCACGCGGGCAGCCGCCTCTTCGCAGTTCACCCATTCGCTGCGTCGCATACCCTTTTCGGGAAAGTCCTTCAGCTCGTTTTTGACTTCAAGCGTGTGCACCTGAACGCGGCAATGGATTTTCAGGCCGCCATCCATTCCCTTGAGGTAGTCATAGTGACCGATCGGCTTCTCGGCGACCTTGCCCTTTACGCCAGCTTCTTCGTAAGCCTCGCGTTCCGCAACCGCATAACCTTTCTTGCCCGACATCGGCCAGCCTTTGGGAATAACCCACCGCCCGGTGTCGCGACTGGTCAGCAACAGCACTTCGGGTTCCGACTGCTTCGTGGGCAAACGGTAACAGATGGCTGCATATTGCTGTCTCGGCGGACGACGCAGCATGAGCTGGACCTCATTGGCTATACGGCTGACTAGGGTCAATTAAAGGCGCACCTCGATTCGTCATTCACTTTCGGATTTTGTCAGCTTCGAAAATGTCACCTTTTTGACAATCGGGAGAATCGTTGCGACAAAACATGCTCGCATTAGGTGGGGGGATGCCTCCTTCGTCAAGCATTTGCTCAGATGCCGCCTGGTTAAAACTGGGCAAATCTATTGGGATCGGGCGCTTTCGTGTCCTTGTGTCCGCCTGACCAGTGAGCGAGCCCCTCGATTACGCCATCGGCGGTTTTCGACTGCGCCCGGAAAATGGTTGCGTCGCGCTCCTTTGCAAGGCTGGTCAGCTCCGCCAGTCCGTTGGCCGGGATGATGCCGCGCACGCCTTCCATCAGGAACATGCTGCGATCGTTGCCACTATCTCCTGCCACGATCACCTCGTCCGGAGCAACGTCGATACGCTCACAGAGCCAGGCGAGGGCGGCTCCCTTGTCTGCATTGGCCGGCAGGATATCGAGATCGCGATTGCTGGAATAGACGATGCGTATGGAAAGCCCCTCATCGTTCAGCTTGGCGAACAGGTTATCGAGTTCCTGCGCACTCGCGTCATGTAGATACCAGCTGGATTTGAAGCGATGCTGATAACGCTCAGGCTGGCGCGCGATGCCATGTTCCGTCCCGATCAGCGCTTCGATCCGGCTCGCGTCGTAGCCTGTCTCGGCGAGTGTACGATCATAGTCTTCTCCGATATCGGGCAGGGAGTTGGAAAGGAGCATGGTGCCGACGCCGCCAATGAGCGCGTCCGCCCGAGGCAGTTCCTCTTCCTCGGTAAAGGCAAGGATGTCATCGATCAGCCGGCCGCTATTATAGACCAGCAGAGGTCGCTCGGTCGGGGCGAGACTTTGCCAGTAACGTCTGAACCGGCGAGAGGCTTCCCTGTCGCCGGCAAGCGTTCCGTCCAGATCGGCGGAGAACAGGCGGAACGGCATCTCAGTCGCCATCGTTCCAGGGCTCGGCCCAGTCGGCCTCGTCGAGCGCCTGCGCGACGGGACGTCCTTCCACCAGCGCCACGAGCTGCTGGGCGATTCCGGTCCAGGTGAAGAGGCTGCGCGCCTTGTGTGCGCCCATGCGGGAAAGCCTGCCGTAGAGCCGCGCGTGCTTGAACGGCTTCATCATGGTGATGCCGAGATCCTCGCGGTCGAACGGATCGGCAAACAGCGCGTGACGACCGTAGCTCACCGCCCGGAAAAGTCCGCCATGAATGGTGACGACGGTCGGCGTGCCGCTCGCCATCGCCTCGACGGCGGTCATGCCGAAGGGTTCGTAGCGGCTCGACAGCACGAAGAGATCGGCTGCGCGGTAGTAATCGGGCAGATCCTCGTCCGGTATGAAGCTGGAGAACTCCACGCGGTCGGAAAGACCGAGTTCGGCGACCTGCTCCTGGAGCTTTTGCAGGATGGCGGCTTCCTGAGGGTCCATGTTCTCGCCGCCGAGCGCCAGCCGAAGCCGCGCCTCCGGCACGCGTTCCGCCAGCACCGAGAAGCCGTCGATCAAGAGATCGTAGCCCTTGTTGGTCGCAAGCCGCCCGAGCGCCAGCACGGTCTTGCCGGTGAAGCCGAGCCGGTTGCGGATCATCTGGCGGGAGGATTCGGACACGGGGTAGAAGCGGTTGTCGTCATATCCCGGCGGGATCATGTGCACCCGGTTCCGGTTCAGCCCGTAATCCTCGATCAGCATGTCGAGCTGGATCGGCGTGGTCGCGACCACCAGCTGACAGCTGCGATAGATGATCAGTTCGTGCTGGATGCGTTCCTTGAAGTTGAACTCCAGTTCGAACTTGTCGGCCCGTTCCGGATAGTCGGTCTCCATTTGCCGCTTCTTCCACAGGCCGAGCGAATGCGGCGTATGGACATGAGGAATGTTCAGTGCCTCAGAAAGCCTCTGGCCGGCCACGCCTGCATCCCAGTAATGGCTGTTGATGAAGAGATAGGACAGGCCCTCCCGGCGGATGAAGCGCAAGGTCTTCTCATTCCATTCATTGAGGTGGCGGTGGAGATATTCCTTGGGAATGAAGTCACGCCCGCCACAGGGGATGCGGATCACCCGCACGTCATCGTCCACCGTGTCGATTTCCGGCTGGTCCTCGAAGCGGCGAGTATAGATATCGACCTTGTGCCCGAGCTGCGCGAGCTTCTTGGCAAGCTCCAGCACATAAACGACCTGACCGCCGGTGTCGGCGGCACCGAGCGGCGGATGGGCGGCTACGTAGCCATGGGTAGAGACCAGCGCAATGCGCGGCGTCTCGTGAACGTCCAGCACCATATCAAACCCCTATTGAGCAATTACGTTTCGCAAGAACGGAAAACGAACGCTCAAAACGGGGTAATGTTCCCTCGAATGAGAAAAAATCTCCACCGCCAACTCTTTGTCCATTCTTTCTATGGCCAAGGAGCCGAGCGAAATTAGGAGCTTAATGCCCTTCGGAGTGGCTCTTGCGGATACGCCGGACCACCCACCAGACGCCGAGGACGGCAATCGGCACCGAGATGCCGGTGATGACCGCCGGATCGACCGGCAGCACGTCATGGCTGACGGCCTTCGATGCGTAGCCCACAAGGCCGACGATGTAATAGGAGATCGCCGCCACCGACAGGCCTTCGACTGTCTGCTGCAGGCGAAGCTGCATTTCCGCGCGCCGGTTCATCGTGTTCAGAAGGTCGGAGTTCTGGCGCTCCAGTTCCACGTCGATCCAGCTTCTGACGAGGCCGGTTGCGCGCGACAGCTTGCGCGACAGGTTGGCCTGCCGTTCCTCGACCGACTGACAGGTCCGCATGGCGGGCGCAAGCCGGCGTTCCAGAAAGGAGCCGAGCGTTTCGTAGCCGGGCACTGGAGCCTCATCGAGCGTCTTGATGCGCTCGCCGACAATACCGTCATAGGCGCGGCTGGCGCCGAAGCGATAAAGGCTGAGCGCCGCATTGGCCTCGAGTTCGGCGGCAAGCCGGGTGATCTCGGCCAGAATGCCGTCGGCCTCTGCGCGTGCATGCATCTTCATCTGCTGTGTGACGCCGGTCAGGCCATCCTCGATGCGCCGGATTTCGGGCGAAAGGGTCTGCGCCAGCGGCAGGCCGAGCATGGCAAGCGTCCGGTAGGTCTCGATGTCGAGCAGGCGCTGCACCAGCGCGCCGCGCCCGGCTTCCGTCAGGCTGCGGTCGATCAGGAGGATGCGGGTCAGGCCGTCGCCGTCCTGCCGGAAGTCGGTCAGCACCGAGGCCTGCCCGTTCTTCAGGTGGCTATAACAGAGGCTCGCGGGGTCGAACATGGCCATGGCTTCGTCGGTCTCCGGGCCTTCCGGCCGGATCTCCAGCCGGATGCCGGACATCAGCGGACCGGGCGGCGAGAAGCCGTCGCCAAACGGGTGCGAGCTGACCTCGCCGCCGAATTTCTCAGGCAGCGGCCCATCCCAGAACCAGGTCGAAAACTCGGTGTGACGCTCCCAGCGCAGTGTTCCCTGTCCCCAGGGCATGGCGTGGTGACGCGCGTTCTTGTCTGGCGGCGCGACGCCGCGGGCGCGTGAAACTTCCGTCAGAACGCTATGATGTACCGCCGAACCACCGTCCATCGTGAAGGCGAGCTGGAAGATAACGCGGGAGGATTTGACCAGCGCATAAGGGCGAGCGTGAATTTCCCCGAGCGCCAACGCCCGTTCCGGCGCGACCGGAAATGCGAAGTTCCCCTTTGACATCAATTGCCTCCATGCGTCGACAGTCCCGACCTCCTTAGCAAATGTCAGATAGGGATGTCAGCGGTCTGTTTGCCGCACCGCAACAGAATGATGCGGGAATGCGTCATTGCAACACTTTGTATGGCGCATGGGACGATCAATGGAAAAGTGGACAAATAATTTGACCAATTTGTTTTCCGGTTGCTAGATAGCGCATCTGAGGAGGGATGCCGTGAGCGAGAGGGACGAGGGGCTTTTTGCCCAGATCAGCCATAGCCGGACAGCGGGTGAAGTGGTTCAGCAGATCGAAAGTCTGATCCTTGACGGGGTCCTGCGCGATGGCGACCGGTTGCCCGGAGAGCGCGACATGGCGCAGGCCTTCGACGTTTCCCGGCCCATCCTGCGCGAGGCGCTGAAGGAGTTGGAAGCGCGTGGCCTCGTCGTCAGCCATCATGGCGGCGGCACCTATATCGCCGACATCATCGGTCAGGTTTTCTCCAAGCCGATCACCGAACTCATTTCCCGGCATGCGCGGGCAACGCGTGACTATCTCGAATATCGCCGCGAACTCGAAGGGCTGACGGCGGAACTTGCCGCGCGCCGGGCCAGCGATACGGACCGGGCGCTTCTGTCGCGCATCGTCGAGGACATGAAGCGGGCGCATGAAAGCGGCAATGCGGAAGACGAGCTTGCCGCCGATGTCGAGTTCCACAACGCCATCGGTGAAGCCGCGCATAACATCATCCTGCTGCACACCATGCGGGCGTGCTACCGCCTGCTTTCCGAAGGCATCTTCTTCAATCGCAAGGCCGTCTTTGCGCTGTCCAATGCTCGTGAACGCCTGCTCGAACAGCATCTCGCGATCCATGACGCCATCGTTGGCGGTCATGCTGACGAGGCCAAGAAGGCGGCCCAATATCACATAGATTTCGTCATGCAGGCGGTCGAAGAGGCTGCTCGCGCCGACGAATGGGGGCGGGTCGCCAAACTGCGCCTGATCCGCCGTGACGGGAATTCCGCCCAGGGGCGCGCGTCCCGCAGCAACACCCAACTCAAGACAAACGACAAGCCGGAGGCTTCATCATGATCCCGGAAACCCAGTCGGAGAGGCCGCGTGTTGGCCTTTTCGCCACCTGTCTGGTCGATCTCTTCCGCCCGAGCGTCGGATTTTCCGCCGCGAAGCTGATCGAGGATGCGGGCTGTGAGGTGCATGTGCCGATGGCGCAGACCTGCTGCGGTCAGCCGGCCTATAATTCCGGCGACCGGAAGGATGCGCGGGATCTGGCGATCCAGGTGATCGAACTGTTTGAAGGCTACGACTACGTCGTCGTACCTTCCGGTTCCTGCGGCGCCATGCTGAAGCATCACTATCCCGAGATCTTCAAGGGCGATGTGAAGTGGGAAGAGCGCTGTCGGCGCTTCTCGAACAAGGTGTTCGAACTCGTTTCATTTCTGGCAGACATCCGCGGCATGACCGGCGTCGAAGCCCGTCTCTCCGGCAGCATCACCTATCACGACAGCTGTTCGGGCCTGCGCGAACTCGGTGTGCAGAAGCAGCCGCGCAAGCTCCTGGCCTCTATCGAAGGACTGGAGCTGAAGGAAATGGCCGGCAGTGACGTCTGTTGCGGTTTCGGCGGCACCTTCTGCGTCAAGTACTCCGATATCTCCGGCACCATCGTCGGCAAGAAGACCGCGACCATCGAGGCGACGGGCGCCGATATGCTGCTCGCCGGAGACATGGGCTGTCTGATGAACATGGCCGGGAAGCTGAAGCGCGAGGGCTCGAAGGTGGAGGTTCGCCACGTCGCGGAGGTGCTGGCAGGCATGACGGATGCGGCACCGATCGCCGGCACAGGAAAGTAAGGGGGAGGGAGGCCATGCAGTTTACTGCGCCGCAGTTCAAGGAAAATGCCGCTCGCGCACTGCACGATCCGCAGCTTCAGAAGGCGCTGAAGAATGTCGAGCAGGGGTTCATCGCCAAGCGCGCCGCTGCCGTTGCCGCACTTCCGGAGTTCGATCAGCTGCGCGACCGCGCCCGCGAGATCAAGAACCACACGCTCGCCCATCTCGATCTTTATCTCGAAGCCTATGAGCGCAAGGTGATCGCGGCAGGCGGGCATGTGCACTGGGCGGAAAGCGCCGAGGATGCGCGCCGCATCGTCATGGACATCTGTCGCAGGGTGAAGGCGAAGACCGTCACCAAGGGCAAGTCGATGATCACCGAGGAGATCAACCTCAACGAATATCTCGAAGCCAACGGCGTGCAGCCGGTCGAGACCGATCTCGGCGAATACATCATCCAGCTGCGTGGCGAACATCCGAGCCACATCATCGCCCCGGCCGTTCACCTGAACAAGGAGCAGGTGGAGGAGGATTTCCGCCGCGTTCACACCCATCTCGATGCGAAACGCGACCTGACCGCGCCGGAAACATTGCTGGCGGAAGCCCGCGAAGTGCTGCGCAAGCGCTACTTTCAGGCCGATGTCGGCATTACCGGCGCGAATTTCCTGGTCGCCGAAACCGGCTCGTCGGTCATCGTCACCAATGAGGGCAATGGCGATCTTACCCAGACGCTGGGCAAGGTGCATGTGGTCGTCGCCTCCATCGAAAAGATCGTGCCGACGCTGGAGGACTGTTCGCAGATCCTCCGCCTGCTTGCCCGTTCAGCCACCGGTCAGGACATGTCGGTCTATACGACCTTTTCGACAGGTCCGAAGCGGTCGGACGATCCCGACGGTCCTGACGAATATCACGTCGTTCTGCTGGACAACGGCCGCACCTCTATGCTCGGCACTGATTTCGAGGAGATGCTGCGCTGCATCCGCTGCGGCGCCTGCATGAACCACTGTCCGGTCTATCACGCCGTCGGCGGCCACGCCTATGGCTCGGTCTATCCCGGTCCGATGGGTGCGGTGCTGACGCCCTCGCTGTTCGGGGTCGACAAATCGGGCCACCTGCCGAATGCCTCGACCTTCTGCGGGCGCTGCGAAAGCGTCTGCCCTATGCGCATCCCGCTGCCGAAGATGATGCGTCACTGGCGCGAGCGCGAATTCGAGCGCCATCTTGCGCCGGCCGCGAGCCGCTATGGTCTCTCGGTCTGGGCCTTCTTCGCGAGAAGGCCGAAGCTCTACCGCATGGCGGCCTCGCTCGGTGCAAAGGTTCTTTCCGCCCTCGGCGGCAGCAAACACCGCATCGCGGCGCTGCCGCTCGCCGGCGGCTGGACGAAATACCGCGACCTGCCCGCGCCGGAAGGCGGCACATTCATGCAGCAATGGGCAGCCCGGCAGGCGGGCAAACGGGGAGCATGACCATGAACGGCAAGGAAGCCATCCTCCACAAGATCCGCTCCTCCCTGAAGGTGCCGTCGAACGATACCGTTCGCGAGGCAAGCGTCGCCGCGCGTCTGGCCGATCACCCGGCCGGCATCATCCCGGCGCGCGGCCAGTTGCCTCCGGAAGAACGGCTCGCCCTCTTCGTGTCCATGGCGGAAAAGTACAGCGCGACGACGGAAAGAATCGAGACGCTCAATGCCCTGCCGGCTGCCGTTAGCGAGTACCTGAAGCGCCGCAACCTGCCGGCCGCGATCCGTATCGGCAAGGATCCACGGCTTGCCACGGCACCGTGGTCGAGCGAAGCGACGCTCGAAATCCGGCACGGCGCCTCGGACGGGCATGATCTTGCCGCCGTCAGCCATGCCTTCGGTGCGATTGCGGAAACCGGCACGCTGGCCCTGTTTTCAGGACCCGACAATCCCGTAACACTGACCTTCCTGCCGGAGCACCACATCGTCGTGCTGCGGGCCGATGAGGTTTCCGGAGACATGGAAAGCGTCTGGGCGCGGTTCCGCGCCATTCGCGGCGGCGATATGTCCCGCACGGTGAACTTTGTCACTGGACCCTCGCGCTCGGCAGACATCGAACAGACCCTGCTGCTCGGCGCGCACGGTCCCCGCGCGCTGCACATCGTCATCGTCGGGCAGGCTGCATAAACTGAAGTGTTTTACCGTTCCCAATAAGGCACGGGGCCGTAGAGTTCGGCGAGATAATCGATGAACAGTCGAACCTTGGCCGGCAGGAACTGCCGGCTCGGGTAGACCGCCGAAAGCGCGACATTGTGCGAGCCCTCATAGGCTGGCAGGACCTGCACGAGTCTGCCGTTTTTCAGCTCCTCGCCGATGTCCCAGGTGGAGCGCAAGGCGATGCCGAGCCCGGCGATCACCGCCTCGCGAATGACCTCGCTGGAATTGGTGATCAGCATGCCCTCCGGGCGGATGTTGAGCGTGCCCTGCGGTCCCTCCAGTCGCCAGACGTCGTGGTTATGGGCGGGCAGGCAGCGATGCCGTTTGAGGTCGTCGATGGTCCGAGGCATGCCGTGCTCTGCGATGTAATCCGGCGAAGCGCAAAGCAGACGTCGGACAGGGGCGAGCCGCTTTGCCACCAGCGTCGAGTCGGTCAGTTCCGCAATGCGGATCGCCAGATCGAAACCGCCGCCGACGATGTCGGTGAATTCGTCTGACAGCACCAGCTGGATGGCGAGGTCCGGATAAGCATCCATGAAGGCCTTGAGATGTGGCGCGATATGCATGCGGCCGAAGGAGGTGGGCGCCGAAATCTTCAGCGTGCCCGAGACCTCCGACGAGCGTCCCGAGGCATAGGTTTCCGCCTCCTCTATGCCCGCGAGGACGGCGAGGATACGCTGGTGAAAGCCCTGTCCCGCTTCCGTTAGCGAGATCTGCCGGGTCGTGCGCTGCAGGAGCCGCGTTCCCAACCGGTCTTCAAGTCGCTTGATGCGCTTCGACACGACGGCAGGCGATAGCCCCAGATCGCGCGCAGCCATTGACATGCTGCCGGTTGCGATAACCCTGGCGAAGACTTCGAGGTCGCCGAGATTGGTCATGAGTCTTCCGTATTGTTTCCGTTTTTGTCATAAGTGCATAGCATTTGCACACCACTGGCCAAAGTGGTAAAGAAACAATACCAATTGACGAGGCGGATGTATCTCTGAATCGTTCGCGCTTGGGGGGAGATATGACCGAGGCGATTGCATTTTTGCAGCCGAATGCCGCCATCCTTGCGCGGCGCAAGGAGATAGTGGCCGATCTCGCTGAACTCGTCCCGGCCGAGCGTCTGGTGCATGAGCCGGTCGAACTCGTTCCCTTTGAGACCGATGGTTTCCTCGCCTATCGCCGTCGACCTCTCGCGGTGGTGTTGCCTGAGACGACGGCGCAGGTTGCGGCCGTGATGAAATACTGTCATCGCTATGGCATTCCGGTCGTGCCGCGCGGCGCCGGCACCTCTCTTTCGGGCGGAGCCATTCCGCAAGAGGATGCGGTGGTGCTCGGACTTTCGGCCATGTCGCGCATTCTCGAGGTCGATTACGCAAATCGATGCGCCACCGTTCAGGCGGGTGTCACCAACCTCTCGATTTCCGATGCAGTCGGCGCTGACGGTTTCTTCTATGCGCCCGATCCCAGCTCGCAGCTTGCCTGCACGATAGGCGGCAATATCGGCATGAACTCCGGCGGTGCTCATTGTCTTAAATACGGCGTCACCACTAATAACCTTCTCGGCGTGAAGATGGTGCTGGTCGACGGCACGGTGATCGAACTCGGCGGCAAGGCACTGGATGCGGCGGGCTATGATCTGCTTGGTCTCGTCTGCGGCTCGGAGGGCCAGCTCGGTATCGTCACCGAGGCGACGGTACGGTTGCTCGCCAAGCCGGAAGGCGCGCGGCCCGTTCTGTTCGGTTTCGACAGTGCGGAAGCTGCCGGTTCCTGCGTTGCCGATGTCATTGGCGCGGGCATCGTTCCGGTCGCCATCGAATTCATGGACAAGCCGGCAATCGACATTTGCGAGGCCTTCGCCAAGGCCGGTTATCCGCTCGATGTCGAGGCGCTTCTGATCGTCGAGGTGGAAGGTTCCGAAGCGGAGATGGACGCCATGCTGGCCGATATCTGCGATATCGCCCGCAAGCACGGGGTTAAGACCGTGCGCGAAAGCCAGTCGGCGACGGAGGCGGCGCTGATCTGGAAGGGTCGCAAGTCCGCCTTCGGCGCGACCGGCCGTATCGCCGATTACATCTGCATGGATGGTACTGTGCCGCTCAGCCAGCTTGCCTATGTACTCAGGAAAACCTCCGAGATCACCGATCGCTACGGTCTTCGCGTCGCCAATGTCTTCCATGCCGGCGATGGCAACATGCATCCGCTGATCCTCTACAATATCAACGATCCAGAAGACGCGGCCCGCGCTGAGGCGGCGGGCATGGAGATCCTCAAGCTCTGTGTCGATGCCGGCGGCTGCCTCACCGGTGAACATGGCGTGGGCATAGAGAAGCGCGACCTCATGCGCCACCAGTATAGCGAAGCCGATCTTGCTCAGCAGATGGCCGCGCGCGCCGCCTTCGATCCGACCTGGATTCTCAATCCCTCCAAGGTCTTTCCGCTGGAGGGTCGAGGGTGAAATTGGCCAAGGTGCATTCTTCGATCAAACGACACCCAGAATTTGCCCCTCACCCTGACCCTCTCCCCTCAAGCGGGGCGAGGGAACGGAGAGCCCTCGGCTTGTTTCTGGTGCCATCTCTCAGGGCAGGTAACGCCGTTTGCTGCGGGATTCCTTCCCCCCGCTTGCGGGGAGAAGGGTACGCAGGACGCTGCCGGATGAGGGGCAGCATGGTTGCCGCGGTTGGTGAGGGCGTGGCACATCCCGGAGGCATTGCATGCTGATACCACAATCGGAAATCGAGGCGGCGGCGATGATCCGCGCACATGCCGAAAAGGCCGTGCCGCTTGCCATATCCGGCGGCGGAACAAGGGCATGTCTAGGCAATGCCGTCTCCGGCGCTGCCGAGCTGCGCTCGACCGGGCTTGTCGGGATCGTCACCTACAATCCGGCCGAAATGGTGCTTACGGCGCGGGCTGGAACGCCGCTCGCTTATATCGAATCGGCAATATCGGTCCACGGCCAGTCGCTGGCTTTCGAGCCGGCCGATCACAGAGGTATGATGGGGACTATGGGGCAGCCCACGGTTGGCGGAGTCTTCGCCACCAACACCTCCGGTCCCCGCCGGTTCACGGCAGGTGCCGCGCGCGACCATCTGCTCGGCGTCCGCTTCATCAATGGCCATGGGGAAGTCATCAAGGCTGGCGGCCGGGTGATGAAGAATGTCACCGGTCTCGATCTGGTCAAGCTGATGGCGGGTTCCCACGGCACGCTCGGCCTGCTGACGGAGGTGACCTTGAAGGTGCTGCCGCAGCCGAAGACGGCCGTGACCATCGTGCTTTCCGGTCTCGACGATGAACAGGCGGCAAAGGCGATGGCGGAAGCCATGGCCCTGTCCGTCGAGGTAACCGGGGCCGCTCATCTGCCGGAAGCTGTCCGTGGCCGCTTCATCGGCGGCGCGCTGAAAGATGGCCCGGCCACTGTTTTCAGGCTGGAAGGCATTGAAGCTTCCATTGCTGTGAGGGCCGACAAGCTGACGACGGCACTCGCAACGCACGGCCCCGTATCGCGGCTCGATCCGGAGCAGACGGCCTGGCTCTGGCGCGAGATCCGCGACGTTCATCCCTATGCCGATGGCACGGAGCGGCCGCTCTGGCGCGTGTCGGTCGCCCCCTCCGAGGGCTGGAAGCTCGTTGCCGCACTCCGGCTGGAAGCGGGCATCGATGCCTTCTACGACTGGCAGGGTGGCCTTGTGTGGATGCGCATGGAGGCCGATCCCGAGGCGGATCTGTTGCGGCGCTATGTGAAAGCCGCTGGCGGCGGTCATGCGACGCTGATGAGAGCCCGCCCGTCCGTGCGCGCCGGCGTGTCCGCCTTCGAGCCGCTATCTCCTGCGGTTGCCTTGCTTTCGGAGCGAGTCCGGGAGAAGTTCGACCCGCGCGGCATCTTCAACCCCGGCCGCATGGTCAAAGGAGACACGAAATGACGGATCCGATCTCGCCACTTCCCGGCTCCGGGCGTCCGGACGGCTGGCTGGAACCAGGCAAGCTCAATGTGCAGCTCGTCTACGCCCTTTATCTTCTCGGTTTCGTCATCGGCATCAGCACCATCATTGGCGTGATCTTCGCCTATCTCAACCGCGGCAAGGCTGGCGGATGGGTCGACACACATTACACCTGGGCCATTCGCACCTTCTGGATCGGCCTGCTCTACGGCGTGATTTCGATATTGCTCACCATCGCCGTGATCGGCGTTTTGCTTGGCATCGCAACGGTCGTCTGGGTCGTCGTCCGCTGCATCATCGGCCTCCAGAAAGCCTCAGCCGGCCAGCCGATCGACAAGCCGCAGAGCTGGTGGATCTGACGCTCGATACACAGTAACACGCGGGAGCAAGGCGAGGGAGCCTCCACCCGCCGGGAGGCAGAACGTGCAAACCAATTTCACCGCAGAACAGCTGACGGATCCGCATATCGCCGAGGCGGAGAGCATTTTGCGCAAATGCGTGCATTGCGGGTTCTGCACGGCCACCTGTCCCACCTATGTGACGCTCGGCAATGAGCTGGACAGCCCTCGCGGCCGTATCTACCTTATCAAGGACATGCTCGAAAACGGCAGGCCGGCCGACAAGGATCTGGTCACCCATATCGACCGTTGTCTTTCCTGCCTTGCCTGCACGACGACCTGTCCCTCCGGCGTCGATTACATGCATCTGGTCGATCACGCCCGTATTCACATTGAAAAGACCTATCGTCGCCCACTGGTGAACCGGTTGACCCGCGCCGTGCTGGCGATGACCCTTCCTTACCCCGCGCGCTTCCGCGCCGCTCTCCAGCTTGCGCGGCTCGGGCGTCCGTTTTCCGGTCTCCTGAAACGGGTGCCGGCACTACGGCCGCTCGGCGCCATGCTGGACCTCGCCCCGGCCTCTGTGCCCCCGGCTTCCGTGATCGGGCGGCCGGCGGTGCATCCGGCAGCGGGGCAACGCCACGGCCGGGTAGCGATCCTCACCGGTTGCGCCCAGGGCATCCTCGATCCGGGCATCAATGCCGCGACGGTTCGTTTGCTGACGCGCCTCGGCATAGAGGTCGTCGTACCGGAAGGGGAGGGTTGTTGCGGCGCGCTTGTCCATCACATGGGGCGCGAGGAGCAGGCCCTTGCCAGCGCAAGACGCAATGTCGATGTATGGATCCGCGAAATCGACGATGGCGGGCTGGACGCCATCGTCATTACCGCGTCTGGCTGCGGCACGACGATCAAGGATTACGGTCACATGCTGCGCCTCGATCCTCACTATGCCGGGAAAGCCGAGCGCGTCTCGGCCCTGGCAAAGGATGTGACCGAATATCTTTCGACACTCGAACTGCCGGTTCAGGAGCGGAAGAACCTGACGGTCGCCTATCACTCTGCCTGTTCCCTGCAACACGGACAGAAGGTAACCATGGCACCGAAGACGCTTTTGAAGAATGCGGGCTTCACCGTGCGTGATCCGGCCGAAAGTCATCTTTGCTGCGGTTCCGCCGGCACCTACAACATCATGCAGTCGGAGATTTCGGCCAAGCTCAAGGCCCGCAAGGTGAAGAACCTTGAAGCGACCAAGCCCGACGTGATCGCCGCCGGCAATATCGGCTGCCTCACCCAGATCGGCTCGGGAACATCAGTGCCGATCGTGCATACGGTCGAGCTGTTGGACTGGGCCTATGGCGGGGAAAAACCCCAAGGATTGGCCTGAGGGTTTAGAGCGTCATGTTAAGCGTACGACGCTCTAGCCTGGCCATTCATGCTTTTTAAGGCAATGCCGATGCAGATTTCCTTCGTCGAGGCCTGATTGCCGACCGAAGGAAAGATCGAATGCGCGTCGTAACCGTTGGCCTTGCCACCCTGCTGCTTGCCACATTCTCGCCGGTTCACGCTGCGGAACGCCTTTATTGCGCAGCCGCTGATGAGGTCGTGAAACTGTCGATCGAAAGCGACATCAGCGCGCGTGACAAGGACAAGCTGGTGAATTTCCGGGGCGTCGTCGGCATCCGGGATGAAAAAGTTCCACCGGCCTTTCGCCACCTGCGCTTCGACACACCCGTTCTTGCGGAGCAATCGCTGAACAATCAGCAGCTTCGTTTGCAGGTATCGTCGGGCTTGCAGGACAAGAAGCTTCTTGGCAGATTCGAGTTGACGATCGTCACCACGGCCACCCATAAGGCCGAACGCTTCAAGGGCAGTTACGACATCAGGATACTGACATCGCCCGATAACAAAACCCCGCACGACATTGTTCTGTCACACGGGGCATCTGTCGTTTGCGATCTGCACTAAAGCGTGTCGCGAATTCTTCAGATTCGCTCCGCATGCTTTAGGCCTTTGTTCTGTCACATGTCGTTGCCGCAAAACCGCGGCACACTTTTGCGCGACATGCTCCAGCCCCGCGCTGCGAGGCTTCGTGTCTCAGAAGTGGAAGGTGATACCGGCATTGACCGCGTTGGTCATGATGTCGGTCTTCAGCGAGGCGCCGCTGTCGATATCGGCGTCAACCCACGAATAGTTGCCCTTGTATTCTACGAAGCCCGACCAACGGTCGGTGAACTGGTAGGCTACGCCGGCCTGAGCCTGGATCGTTGCACCGCCGACCTGGAATTCAGAGGTCGTTCCCGAAGCGCGAGTGACTTCGACGTGCGGGATGTTGATGCCGGCGCCGGCGCCGACATAAGGAACGAACTTGGTGCCTTCGATCGGGAAGCGGTAGAGGGCGTTCAGCGTCAGCAGGTTCAGGCCATCGGTGAATTCGAAGTGGCTCCAGCCTGCTTCGGCGCGGGTGCTGTCGTTGCTGTAAACCTTTGCGTGGCTGTAGTCGATCGAAACGCCGAGGTTCGGCTGACCGAGATCTTCCAGCCACCAGGTGCCACGGAAGCCGTAATAGGGAGGCATGGAGAAGGACTTGCCTTCCCAACCGGCGGTGAAGTCCGGCTGGTCGGAAACTTCAACGTCGCTGTGAGGTGCGGACTGGGCGCCACCGTAAGCGGAGATCGTCATTTCTGCATGGGCAAGCGAAGCAGACAGGGCGACGGCCGCAGCCGACGCACAGAGCAGGAAACGAAGTTTGATGTTCATGGTGGCGACCCGAAGAATCTAGTTATGACTAACAAGTTTTATATGGGAATTTCGGCGGCAAGTCTGTTTCCATTTTGCATCACCAATCCGTGAAAACGGCGGCTGACGCCCGGTAGGCAGCCTTTTGTCAAGGTGCGTTACGCGCTCTTGGGATGGTGAAGCCAGATTTGGCCGCTGCAATCCATGACGGCAGGCGGGATGGAGAACCCGCCGCCTGCCGCGATTCGGTCTTGGTCGGCCTCAGCCGCCAAGGATCGTGCGCAGGATGTCGATGCCGCGATCTTCGAAGCTGACATCGCCCTGCTTGTTGCCGGGGCCGACCACGATGACCTTCGAGCCTATGTCCGCACGCTCGTAAAGGTGCTCGACGTCCTTGTTCATCATGCGGATGCAGCCGGAAGACATATTGAGGCCGATCGTCCAGGGCTGGTTGGTGCCGTGAATGCGGAAAATCGTATCGTGGCCGCCCTTGAAGAGATACATGGCGCGCGCACCGAGCGGATTATCGACGCCGCCTTCCTGCACGACCGGCAGTATGTGGCCCTTCTTTGCCTCGCGGGCGCGCATTTCAGCCGGGGGACGCCAGGTCGGCCATTCTTCCTTGCGGCCGATCTTCACCACGCCGGACCAGCCGAAGCCTTCGCGACCGACGCCCACGCCGTAGCGGGTCGCCCGGTTGTTGCCTTCCACGTAATAGAGAAACTTGTTGTTGGTATCGATGATGATCGTGCCAGGCTTTTCGTCGGTCACGAGACGGACGACGCGCCGCTTGAACTTTTCGGCCACCTGCTTCGGCTGAGCCGCTGCCAGCGTCACGTCGCTGGTCGTCGCCGGACGGCTCCCACCGAAGGCCTGCGCCTCGATCGGAACCAGCGTGCTTGTCGCCAAAAGTGCTGCCGCCGCAAGCACATTCAGGTATCTCTGCATGATTAAATCCCCCAAATCACGGAAACGGGGGCCTATCCGACTCCCGCTCCAATGCAAGCCTTTCAGCATTTGCTCATAAGAAATAGCCGCAATGCCAGGCCGTTTGCAGGACTATGAGGCATGCTGCGTGATTTACATCACGATGACTTTCGTGCCCACGCCGACCCGCTCATAGAGATCGACGACGTCTTCATTGCGCATGCGGATGCAGCCCGAGGACACCCCGTTACCGATCGTCCAGGGGGCGTTGGTGCCGTGAATGCGGTAGAGCGTGGAGCCGAGATACATGGCGCGGGCGCCGAGCGGATTTTCCGGTCCACCGTCCATGCGGGCCGGCAGATAGTTGCTCTTGGCAGCTTCGCGGGCGATCATTTCCTTTGGCGGCGTCCAGTCCGGCCATTCCCTCTTGGCAGTGATCTTGTGGGTGCCTGCCCATTCGAAACCCGGCTTGCCGACGCCGACGCCATAGCGCTTCGCCTGACCGTTGCCGGTTACGAGATAGAGGAAACGGTTGTTGGTATCGATGACGATGGTGCCCGCCTTGTGCGGGGTATCGTAGGCGACCATCTGCGGCAGGAACACAGGATCGATCTGCGTCTTCATCGGTTGGTTGGGACGCATGGCGACCGGCTGCACCATCCGCGGCTGGGCAGCCTGCAGCATCGGCGTCCGACGCTGGGCGAGGGGGCGCTGCTGGACCGAGCGTTGCGGATAGGTGCGGACCTGCTGGCGCGACTGCTGAGCCGGGTTCGGCGCATAGACGACCGGACGAGTGGCGCCGCCAAGCTGCATCACCCACGGAGCCGAAAGATCGGGGCTGACGATCACCGGCGGGCGCGTCTGGTACCGGTCATCGGCAAGGGAGGGTGTTGCGGCAATCAGGCCGGCACAGGCGGCCAGGAATATCGACTTCTTCAACATCGGACGACTCGCTACATTTTTCCGAAAACAGGGGCCGACTGGCCTCGTTGACAAGATCGTGCCAGCGGCGTCGCCACAATTGGTAAATGCGCGTTCATTAAAAGGCCACCAGCGCCGTAAACCTTTCGTCAGGGTTAGCGGCCGGTTTGGAAAACTGGTGAACAAATGGTAAACGTTTGACCGATTCAATCGGAAAACGGAAAAACATGGAAAAGACGGGGCTGATTACGGGCGAAGACGGGTTGACGCGCTGCTTCTGGCATGGCGGCCTCGAAGACTACCGGCGGTACCATGACGAGGAATGGGGCAGGCCCGTCATCGACGATGTCCGCCTGTTCGAGAAGATCTGCCTCGAAGGCTTCCAGTCCGGTCTTTCCTGGCTCACCATCCTCCGGAAGCGGGAGAATTTCCGCGCCGGTTTTGCCGGTTTCGATTTTCACAAGGTGGCGCTGTTCGATGATGGCGACATCGCCCGCCTGCTCGCCGATGCCGGCATCATCCGCCATCGCGGCAAGATCGTTTCCACCATCAACAATGCCCGCCATGCCGTCGATCTCAAGGCGGAGTTCGGCAGTCTTGCCCGCTATTTCTGGAGCTTCGAGCCGGTCCCCGAGGAGCGCCCTGCAAGCATGGACTACGAGACGCTTCGCGCCAATCCGACCTCGCCGACATCGGTGCGCCTGTCGAAAGACCTGAAGAAGCGCGGCTGGAGTTTCGTCGGCCCGACCACTGTCTATGCCTTCATGCAGGCCATGGGCATGGTCAACGATCACATCGAGGGTTGCTGCTGCCGGCCACAGGTGGAGCAATTGAGGGCGGAATTCGTCAGGCCCGTTTGAGGGGACGTGTACCGACTGATATTCGGGTCTTGAAGCTCGGCTTGCCCCTCAACCTGGCCCTCTCCCCGCAGGCGGGGAGAGGAAAATCCCTGCCCTATTGATGGGTGGCATGCACTTCCGCTTGTCTCTTCTCCCCGCTTGCGGGGAGAAGGTCCCGGCAGGGGGGGTGAGGGGCAGACCCACGTCCCCGTTTGCGAAAGAGAGCGAAACATCGCGCCTTCAGTCGATGCTGATCCCGAGTACGCGGCTGATCTCGGTCAGCGAACGGCCGGATTCGGTTTGCCATGTGTTGAAGGCTGCCTGCACGGCGGCCTTTTCCTTGGCCGAGGACGGAGCCTTGTCGACGATGCCTTCCGCAATCAGGCGGTTCACCACGCTCCGGGAAAGGATGAAGCTGTCGATACCGGAAAAACGCAGGAAATACTGGCCGGTATTGCCGCCGAGCCGCGATCCCCGCTTTTTCAGGATGTCGGTGAGGCCGAGATAGTTGTCCTCCGGCCAGTCGGCGAAAAAGCGGCCGGCGCTGCCATGTTCCCTTGCCAGGTCGGAGAGGAAGACGGCGTTCTCCTGTACCGAGCGGATCTTCGGTCCATGCCGCACGATCCGGCTGTCGGAGACCAGCCGTTCGAAATCCTCGTCGTGCAGCATGGCGCAGCGCGCAATGTCGAAAGCTTCGAAGGCAGCCTCGAAGCCGGGCCACATGGCGTCCACGACCTTCCAGTTGAAGCCCGACTGGAAGATGCATCTGGTCATCATCGACAGGAAACGGTCGTCAGGCGTTGCCGCAATCTCGTCGCGTGTCTTAGGGTATTGCAGAACGGCTTCCACCGCTTCGTCTCCTCCCTTGCGCCCGGCCGCAATCGCCCAGATCTCATCGAAGCTGTGCATCCCTGTCTCCGCTTTCTCAACCGATATCCGTAATGAGCTTCGGCAGTTCGCCGAGATGGGCGATCTCGCGGAAGCGCGGCGCCTGTTCCGGCTTGTCCACCTGTTCCAGCACCCATGTCAGCTGGTGCGGGATGAACACGCCCCAGGCACCGGCGGCTATGGCCGGCACAACATCGGACTTCAGCGAGTTACCGATCATCATCGCCCGTTCCGGCCCGTCGGGCGTCTTGCCGAAGATGCGCCGATAGGTGGTCGCGGTCTTGTCGGAGACGATCTCCACGGCATCGAAATAGTCGCCGAGGCCGGATTGGGCGAGCTTGCGCTCCTGGTCGAACAGGTCGCCCTTGGTGATCAGCACCAGATAGTATTCGCCCGCCAGCGCCTCCAGCACATCGCGGGCATGCGGCATGGTCTCGACGGGATGGCTGAGCAGGTTGCGCCCGATGGAAAGGATTTCGCTGATCACCGTTCCCGGAGCCCGCCCCTCGGTGATCTCCAGCGCGGTCTCGATCATCGACAGCGTGAAACCCTTGATGCCGAACCCGTATTGGGCCAGGTTGCGGCGCTCCGCCTCCAGCAGGCGCTCGGAGACATGTTCGCCCTCGGCGAAATCGGCGAGCAAGTCGCGGAAATGCTCCTCCGTCAGCCGGTAATACTGTTCGTTCTGCCAGAGTGTATCGTCGGCATCGAAGCCGATGACGGCGAGAGCGCGCGTATTCATCGTGATGTCTCTTGCTGCGATTGGCCACCAGAATAGAGCAATTCCAGCAGAAGTGGGAACCGATTTTGCGTCCCCAATTTCGCGTAGGCAATGCTCCGGCGTCGTCTTCGTTTTTTGACGATGCCGTGGCAGGAGGAGTTCACACGATGCCGACGGCAAGGATCATCGTCATGCTGATCCCGCAAAGCGCCATCAGCGAGGCGAAGGCCGCCATCACCACCCGACCGCCGGATTTCCTCAAGGACCGGATATCGACGGAAAGCCCGAGCCCGGCCATGGCGACCGTCGTGCAGACGGCGGAAAGATCGGAGAGATGGGCAAGCACCGGCTCGCCAAGGGCTCCCGCGGACCTGAGCATGACCATGATGGAAAAACCGACGATGAACCACGGCAGCATATGGCGGACCGAGATGCGCTGTCCCGAAGCGCCCCGCACCAGCCCGACGACGAAGAGAAGCGGCCCGAGCATCAGCACCCGGATGAGCTTGACCAACGTTCCTGTCTGCAGGCTGACGATGCCGATCGGGGCGGTGGCCGCCAGCACCTGCGGCACGGCATAAACGGTCAGGCCGGCGAATACGCCATACTGCACGGCGCTGAGATCGAGCGCGATACTGAGGAGCGGCATGAGCAGCACGGCGGCGACCCCGAGCACAGCGGTGAAGGCGATGGACGCGGCGACATCTTCCGGATCGGCCCCCACCACCGGGGCGGATGCGGCGATTGCGGAGTTACCGCAGATCGAATTGCCGAAGGCGACGAGAAAGGCGAGCTTCGGGGAGAGGCCGAAGAACCGTCCGATGGTGAAACTGACGGCGATCGACAGCAGGACGACGGATGCGATGGCCGCGACCAGCAGCGGTCCGGCAGCGCCTATGGCTTCCATGCTGATCGAGGCGCCGAGCAATACGATCGCGCATTCCAGAACGAAGTGAGCGGAAAACGTGATGCCGGCGTCGAAGGAGGCAGGCAACCTGATGCTGGACCGCAGCGCGACCCCGATCAGGATGGCGAAGACGAGGCTTTCCAGCGGCCGTGCGCCCATCAGCAGGACTTCCACATGCTCCAGCGCAAGGCCGGATGCGGCGACGGCAAGACAGAGGGCAAGACCCGGAAGGATAGCGGCTGGAGCTGGAAGCGATTTCATCACGGCGGACACCTGTGGCTGACAGGCAAATTATCGGCCGCTTGATTGTCGACTTTCATCGCATAATAAGTCATGTTTCGTTCGACAAAAACGAACGTTTGGCCATGACCTTCGAGCAGCTTTCCATCTTCGTCGCCGTTGCCGAGCGCGAACACCTGACACGCGCCGCCGAGGCCATCGGTCTCACGCCTTCGGCCGTCAGCGCCGCGATCCGCAATCTGGAGGCCTATTACCGGGTGGCCCTGTTCAACCGGGTCGGGCGACGGATCGAACTGACCATGGAAGGCCGACTGTTTCTTGATGAGGCCCGCGCCACGCTTGCCCGCGCCCGCTCCGCCGAACTGATGCTGTCGGAACTCGGAGGGCTGTCACGCGGACGGCTCGCAGTTCAGGCCAGCCAGACGGTCGCGAGCTATTGGCTGCCCTCCCTGTTGATGCGGTTTCATGCGGAATATCCCGGCATCGAACTGGAGTTTACCATTGGCAACACCCGGTCCGTGGCGCAGGCGGTGAATGCGGGCACCGCCGATATCGGCTTTGTCGAAGGATCGGTCGATGATCCCGCGCTTGCGGTTATGAAGGTGGCAGACGACGCGCTTCTGGCAGTCGTTGCGCCGGGACATGCCTTTTCCACCGGCCAGCCGCTTTCCGCCAGTCAACTGGTCGAGGAAACTGGCTGGATCATGCGCGAGAAGGGATCGGGCACACGCGCCGCCTTCGAGGATACGCTTCGCGGTCTCGGCGTCGATCCGGCTCTCCTGAGAAATGTGCTGACCTTGCCCTCCAACGAGGCCGTGCTGTCGGCCGTTGCCGCCGGTCCCTGCGCGGCCGTTGTGTCAGGTATCGCCGTGGCTGGCCGTCTGGCCAGTGGAGAACTGGTGGCCGTGAACTTCTCGCTGCCGGTCCGGCAGTTTTCCATCCTCCGGCACAAGGAACGCCGCCCCAGCCGGGCGGCGTCCATGCTGGAAAGGATGAGCCTCGAGCAGGCAGGCTAACCCGAGGCCTCTCTGTTTTACTGGCCGTGCTTGGCGAGCCATTCCTTCATCATGGCGATCTCGCCTTCCTGGGCCTTGATGACCTCTTCGGCGAGTTTGCGGATCTCCGGGTCCTTGCCGTATTGCAGTTCGATCTTCGCCATGTCGATAGCGCCCTGATGATGCGGGATCATGCCGCGAACGAAATCGACATCGGCATTGCCGGTGAATTCGAGCGCCATGTCGCCATGCATCCTGGCGTTTGCCTCCGCAAATGCCTGGCTGGAAGGCGACTGGTCGCCCGCCGGCTGGTCCCCCACCGGCTGATCCCCCACCGGCTGATCCATTGTCATGCCGCTCATGTTCATGCTGTCATGGGACATGGTTTCCTGGGCGTAAGCGGAGCTTGCGAGAAGAACGGCGGATGCCGTGAAGAGTGCCTTGAATAGCATTGGGTTTTCCTTGTCGTTCAGACGGAATTCTGTTTCGGCCTTGGGCCGTTATCGGTTCGAAGAATTCGTCTTCAGGCGCGGGGAGGGGGAGTAAGCGGCGCCGATGGCTGCGAATGCAGAGCCGTGACAAGAGAGGGAGCCTCGGCGGAACGAGCCGGCGAACCCGCATCGGCAATGACGAGGCTGGCGGGCAGCGTCAGGCAGGCCGAACAATGGGCGGAGCGGTCGGTCTTGCCCGGATGCGGACAATCGGCGTCTGTGCTTGCCATCTCGGCGTGCTTAGCCTTGGCCGTGTCGTGCTTCATGCTCCCATGCATGGCATGGGCGGGTTCGTCTGCCTGTGTTGCCGTTGCAGCAGCCATCTGCATGGACGCACCAACGGGCATCGCCATGCCGGTAAAGGGCATGGCGCCATAAGCTAGCGCGGCAATCAGCAGAAAGGCACGAAGCAGCAACGTCATGGCATGGAAGGTAGGGGCGATTTCGTCGAAAGCAAGGCCGTTGTCGGAAGCGGTCAGCCCACGGTCGAAATGGGGCGCATCATCCGGCGATGACCTTGTGCACGATGCGGTAATCCTTGCTCTCCTCGCCCTGCGGCACCACCGGCCACTCCCATTCGGCGCGATGAGCGGGCACCTCGACGCCATGCAGCAGGTCGAGTGTTTCGTACCGTTTGCCGGTCCGGTCGATCACTTCATAGGAAATGTCGGTGACGAGAAGGCTCTTGCAGGGCAGGCCGGAGAGGTCGTCGATATGTGCCCGGATCAAGCGGGGCAGCGTATCTTCCGGCATCGATCCCGGAGGTTCCCGTTCCAGTCGTTTCATGGCCCCGGTGCCGATCTGCGACATGAGATTGGCCGAAACGACGAAATCAAGGAAGGGTACCTGGCGCAGGAATGCGAGCGGCTCGGGTTCCTGTCCGGCTTTCAGCGCATCATAGCCGCCAAGATCGCGTTCGATCAGCCGCACGTTCTTCAGGCCCTTGAGCATCAGCCAGCCGCGAACGCTGGCAAGATGCACCAGATCGACCAGCACCACAGTATCGAAGGCCCGCGAAAGCGCGATGATCGGGACATCGCGCAGCAGGCCGGAGCCGAGCACGACAGCGGTGCGTCGCTGCTTCAGCGAACCCATGGCCGCGATGATGGCCGCCCTGCTGTTCTCCTCGTGCTCCCGCCATGCCCCGGAGCAGCGTCCCGCCCGCGACCACAGATTGACCGAATAGCGGATGGCCTCTCGATGGGCCGGCGTCGTCAACGGCCATGTGCCAGCATAGTTCAGGGTTTCGAGGATCATCGCCGGGTGGTCTCCATGGCCTCGCCTCAGCCGAGCAGAAGCGGCTGCGATTCCAGCGCGACGTGGAGTTCGTGGCGGGTATCGGTGAGGCCGGGCGTGTAGCCGAAGTCCAGCTTCAGATCGCCGGTTCTCTGACCGGTCGCCGCCGCGTGGTCGTGGATCAGCTGGAAACCGTGGGCAATGCCGGAAAGCGGCCCTTCGTGGTGCAGGCGCAGGTAGCGCCCCGCCGGCAGGACGCGCTTCGTCATGCCATCGGGTATCTCGGTCGATCGTGCTGCGAGAAACCCCACCAGTTCCCGGAACCGGCCTTCCGCCGGTTCGCTCGATACTTCGAGAAACGACGTCGCGCCGGTATCGGAAGCGAACAGCCTTTGCCACAGGTCGGGCATGAGAACAGCCAGGTCCTGCCAGTCTGCTTCGATCTCGTAGCCGATGCAGACGAGTTCCGGCAGTTCCACGATTTCGATCATCGGCTCTCCTCGCATCCTTCGGCATGCTTCATTCGCTGCCGAACTAGCCGCAGAAGGGCAAAAAACGCAAGCGCGGCAAGCATGAAGACCGTCGGCCGACGATCAATATGCTTGCCGCCCAAACCTTGATCCTCTAAGACACCGGCAACCCGAAAACACAAGAATTCCCGGTTCCCACCATGAGCGACAAGTCCAAGAAACCGCAGAAACTCAAAGCCCGCCTGCCGCGTGGCTTTGTTGATCGCGAGGCTGCCGATATCCGCGCCGTCAACGAGATGACCGCGAAGATCCGCGAAGTCTATGAACGCTATGGTTTCGACCCGGTGGAAACCCCGCTCTTCGAATACACCGATGCGCTCGGCAAATTCCTGCCGGATGCCGACCGCCCGAACGAAGGCGTCTTCTCGCTGCAGGACGACGACGACCAGTGGATGTCGCTGCGCTACGACCTGACCGCGCCGCTCGCCCGCCATGTCGCGGAAAATTTCAACGAGATCCAGCTTCCCTACCGGACCTACCGCGCCGGTTACGTGTTCCGCAACGAAAAGCCCGGCCCGGGCCGCTTCCGCCAGTTCATGCAGTTCGATGCCGATAGCGTCGGCGCTCCGGGCGTCAATGCGGATGCTGAAATGTGCATGATGATGGCCGATACGCTTGAGGCGCTCGGCATCAAGCGTGGCGACTACGTAATCCGTGTGAATAACCGCAAGGTTTTGGATGGCATCAAAACTGCCGCTGGTATTCCCGACGATAAGTGGCTGACGGTTTTGCGGGCTATCGATAAGCTGGATAGGCTGGGTGTGAACGGCGTTGCCGAACTGATGGGCGCGGGCCGCGTAGATGCAAGCGGTGATAAGACCGAGGGAGCAGGTCTCGATACCGAAACTATTGAGTTGTCGTTGCTCTATAGCGCTATCGCGGTGAGAGATGGCAATGGTTGGATGGAACAGCCGATAAAGAGAACGCTAGGAGAAGATTTCACGAACTCGGAACTCGTCGAAGCGTGGAAATCCAAATTTCCTGCGGAAAAGGTTCCCGTGGACGGTTTTAATGAACTGCTTCAGATAGCAATACTCTGTGAGGCCGCCGGTTATGGTCGCGACCGCATCAGAATAGATGAGTCCGTCGTCCGTGGCCTCGAATATTACACCGGCCCCGTCTACGAAGCCGAACTGACCTTCGACGTGACCAACGAAAAGGGCGAAAAGGTCGTCTTCGGCTCCGTCGGCGGCGGCGGTCGTTACGATGGTCTTGTGTCGCGCTTCATGGGTCAGCCGGTACCGGCCACCGGCTTCTCCATCGGCGTCTCGCGCCTGATGACGGCGCTCAAGAACCTCGGCAAGCTCGGTCAGGACGATGTGATCGCGCCGGTTCTGGTGACCGTCATGGACGGGGATGTCGAGAGCATGGGCCGCTACCAGAAGTTCACGCAGCAGCTGCGCGCCGCCGGTGTCCGCGCCGAGATGTATCAGGGCAACTGGAAGAAGTTCGGCAACCAGCTAAAATACGCCGACCGCCGCGGTTCGCCCGTCGCCATCATTCAGGGCGGCGACGAGCGCGCCGAGGGCGTGGTGCAGCTCAAGGATCTGATCGAGGGCAAGCGTCTCTCGGGCGAGATCACCGACAATGCCGAATGGCGCGAGGCCCGCGTCGCCCAGGCCGTGGTGCCGGAAGGCGAGCTGGTCGAGAAGGTGCTCGAAATTCTCGCAGCCCAGGCGGAAGATCGTCGTCGCGCGAAGGGTGAAACAACACCCTACGATCCCAAACCCTACGATCCCAATCAAGAGCCTTATAGCGACGCTGATGTCTGAGTTTGTGGCCTTTCCCCTCCCCAACCCTCCCCACAAGGGGGAGGGGGCAGGTCGGTGTTTGCCGTCCCCGATGCGCACCGTTTTGTCAGTCTGCAGTTCTCTGCATCAAAAAACGGGGCAAGCTGTATCGGGCGCTCGCATTGCCATTGGCATGAGCGCGCGCGGCGAATCCTCTCCCCCCTTGTGGGGGAGATGGCCGGCAGGCCAGAGGGGGTATGCCGTCTCCGCGGAAAGAGCTTATCCATGCCCCTGATCAACATGCCGGATTTCGCCGGCACCATCCTTGAGGAATTCTCGGCGCGTTCGACCGTTCGGGTCGATACGCCCGTGATCCAGCCTGCCGGGCCTTTCCTCGACATGGCGGGCGAAGATCTGCGCCGGCGCATCTTCATGACGGAGAACGAGCGCGGCGAAAGCCTGTGCCTGCGCCCGGAATTCACCATTCCGGTCTGCCTGCGCCACATCGAGACCGCGACCGGCACGCCGAAGCGTTATGCCTATCTCGGCGAGGTTTTCCGCCAGCGCCGCGACGGCGCCAACGAATTCTATCAGGCCGGCATCGAGGATCTCGGCAATACCAGTATCGCTGCGGCCGACGCCCGTGCGATCGGCGATGCCTATGCCATCCTCGCGCGTCTGCTGCCGGGCCGGAAACTGACCGTCATGCTCGGTGACCAGGCGGTGTTCGAGGCCGTGGTCAAGGCGCTTGGTCTTCCGGCGGGCTGGCAGAAGCGCCTCATTCAGGCCTTCGGCAACGCCGACCAGATCGAGCAATTGCTGAAGCGTCTCGGCAGCCCGAATCCCGTCGAAGGATTGAACCCGATGGTATCGGGCCTGCTGGCCTCCGGCGACGATGCGGCGCTGGTCGCCCATATCGACGAAACCATGCAGGCGACGGGCTATTCCACCAATGCCAGCCGTTCGCCGGTGGAGATCGCAAGGCGGCTCAAGGAAAAGCAGGAGTTGGCGGAAACGCGCCTCGACGGCGCTGCTCTCATATTGCTCCGGGAGTTCCTGTCGCTGGAACTGCCGCTTCCGGATGCGACTTCGGCGCTCGCAGGTTTTGCCGATGCCGCCGGCCTGAAGCTCGGTGCCGCCATCTCCCGCTTCGACGAGCGGGTCGCGGCCCTTGCCAATGCCGGGGTCGATCTCGCAGGCATCACCTATCGTGCGGCCTTCGGCCGTCCTCTCGATTATTATACCGGCCTCGTCTTCGAAGTCGCGGCGAAGGACCATCCGGCAGTGCTCGCCGGCGGTGGTCGCTTCGATCACCTCCTGACCTTGCTCGGTGCCGAAAGCCGCATTCCGGCGGTCGGCTTTTCGCTCTGGCTCGACCGGATCGAGGCGGAAGGAAGACGTTCATGACGATTACCATCGGATTGCCCTCCAAGGGCCGGATGAAGGAAGACTCCTCCGCCGTCCTCGAACGCGCCGGCCTGAAGATCGTCGCCGTCGGCAACGACCGCTCCTATCGCGGCCGGGTCGAGGGCTTCGACGATGTCGAGATCGCTTTCCTCTCGGCCTCCGAGATCGCGCGCGAGATCGGTGCGGGAACGGTGGACTTCGGCGTCACCGGTGAGGACCTGATCCGGGAAGGGCTGGCGGAAGCCGACAAGCGCGTCGAAATCTGCGCCCGCCTCGGTTTCGGCCACGCCGATGTCGTCGTCGCCGTGCCAGAAATCTGGCTGGATGTAGACACCATGGCCGACCTCGGCGACGTCGCCTCGGACTTCCGCAGCCGCCACGGCCGGCGCTTGGCGATCGCCACGAAATACTGGCGCCTCACCCAGCAGTTCTTCTCGGGTAGCCACGGTATCCAGCTTTATCGCATCGTCGAAAGCCTTGGCGCGACGGAAGGTGCTCCCGCGGCCGGGCAGGCGGATATCATCGTCGATATCACCTCGACCGGATCGACGCTGCGCGCCAATCATCTGAAAATCCTTTCCGATGGCGTGATCCTGCGTTCCGAGGCCTGTCTGGTGCGTGCGCGCAAGCCGGAACACGAGGGCAATGCCCGGGTGGCCGAGATCGTTGCGGCCGTCCAGGCGGCGCTTCGATAAGACCATGAGCGAGGCGGACCGCATCGTCGGCCTCTACGAGCGTCACGCGCATGCCTTCGACCGCCTGCGGTCGAAGCATTTCTTCGAAAGATCTTGGATCGACCGTTTCGCCGGGCAACTGGCGGAAGGTTCCCGCGTACTGGACCTTGGCTGTGGCTCCGGCGAACCCTTGGCGGCTTGCCTGCTGGAGCGGGGAATGAAGGTGACGGGCATTGATTCGTCGCCGACATTGATCGAACTGTGCCGTGAACGGCTGCCACAGGGCGATTGGCAGGTGGCCGACATGCGTGAGCTATCGCTCGGGCGCACTTTCGACGGCATTCTGGCCTGGCACAGCTTCTTTCACCTGACGCCGGATGCCCAGCGCGCCATGTTTCCTGTCTTCGCCGCCCATGCTGCCGGGCATGCAGTGCTGATGTTCACGTCAGGGCCATCGGAAGGGGTTGCTATAGGAACCTTCGAGGGCGAACCGCTCTATCATGCAAGCCTTGCCCCGGACGAATATCGTCGGCTCCTTGCGGAAAACGGCTTCGAGGTAATCGTCCATATGGCGGAAGATCCGGAATGCGGTGGCGCCACCGTCTGGCTTGCCCGCAGGATCTGATTGCATTGCTTGGTCTACAAAACAAAGGGCCCGGCGGAGCGATCCGCCGGGCCCTTTGTTGCTTGGGAGCAGGGAACTATCAGGCCGTAGCGTATGCGCCGCGACGTGCATCGACCGAGTATGCGCCCGGGCCGTAGGTGGCGAGCAGGATGTAAGCGCCAGCCAGCGTGATGTTCTTGATGAAGATGATGCCGTTCAGCGTGTTGATCCAGCCGAGTGCGCCTTCCGGCCAGCCGTCGATGGCAACAGTTCCGCTGTGGAAGACGAGCGCGGTGAATACGCAGAACAGGGCAAGAGCCCAGCCGGCGATCTTGGTCTGGAAGCCGACGAGAACGGCAAGACCGGCGATGAGTTCGAACAGGCCGGCGAGATAGGCCAGAGCGGTTGCGGCCGGCAGGCCGGCGCCGGTGATCATGCCGGCAGTGCCAGCCGGATCGACCAGCTTGTCGAAGCCGGAGGTGATGAAGAGATAGGAAAGCAGAATGCGGGCGATCAGAACGATCACACTGTTGATATTCGACATCGGAAACTCCTATGTATCGTGTAGCCGGGCTCCGCAGACCGGCAAGGCGTTAAAACTTCCCCCTTTTAATGCCCTTTTTTGATTGTCCCGCATAGTTGGACGATGCTTGACTATTCGTTCGATAATTGAGAACGAAGCCCGGCTCGTCCTCCCCCCAAAGGAGCAAATGATGGCTGATCTCTCCAGCTTCCCCATCACGAAGAAATGGCCTGCAAAGGACCCGTCCGTTATCCAGCTTTACTCGCTTCCGACGCCAAATGGCGTGAAGGTATCGATCGCATTGGAAGAGCTTGGGCTGCCTTATGAGGCGCATCTCGTTTCGTTCGGCACCAACGAGCAGAAGTCTCCGGAATTCGTATCGTTGAACCCGAACGGCCGTATTCCCGCAATCATAGATCCGAACGGCCCGGATGGAAAGCCGATTGGCGTTTTCGAGTCTGGCGCGATCCTGATCTATCTGGCGGAAAAGACCGGCAAGCTGTTGCCGAAGGACGGTGCGGGCCGCTATGCGGTGCTGCAGTGGCTGATGTTCCAGATGGGTGGCGTTGGCCCGATGTTCGGCCAGTTCGGCCATTTCTATAAATATGCCGCTGACAAGGTCGCGAACAATCCCTATCCGACGGAGCGTTACCGCGACGAGGCCCGCCGTCTGCTGGGCGTTCTGGAAGGTGAGCTTGCCACCCGCCCGTGGCTGGCCGGCGACGAGTACACCATCGCCGATATCGCCACCTTTCCGTGGGTGCGTGGCCTGAAGGTCGGCTACGAAGCCGCCGACGCGATCGGTCTGGAAAACTACCCGAAGGTCATGGAGTGGGTTGCCCGTGCTGAAAGCCGTCCGGCCAGCCAGAAGGGCCTCGACATTCCGCCGCGCCCCTGAGCCCGGTGTGTCCGAAAACGAAAGCGGCCGGAGCGGCCGCTTTTTCTGCCTTCCGATTGGGAGGAAGTTCAGCCGTAGCTGCGCAGATGCGCGCCGGGCGCCAGCTTGAAGCGCGGGAATACGAAGAGGCCGAGCATGCTGCCGGTACTGGCCTGCTCCAGCCCGACGGATTCACCGATGCAGAACACCGGCTGGCGATGACCGTCATTATGCAGGATGGTTGTCGAATAGCAGAAGCGGGACGATGAGGTTGCCGCCTGTTCGAACAGTTCGAGAATGTGAGCACGGTCCTGGGCTTCATAACAGCGCATCATGCTGAGCAGGCCGCATTCCGGCGCTTCGAGACCATACAGCATGGTCGCGCGCTCACCCAGTTTGATGACACCGTTCGACAGATCGCCTTCCCAGCTTTCCGACACGGTAAACTGGGACAAGGAATAGGAATCGTCTTCACCTGCCTCCGGAAAGGCATGGGAGTAGGGGGCGACGGGATTGGCTCTGGCAATCTTAAACAAGGCTGTCCTCAAGTCGAAAGCCGAATTGAAGCGTAGTGCTCTCGGAGTAGTTTCAGTATCGACGGTCTACCGGGAATCCGGTGCTTTACTCAAACTTTTCTGCATTTCCCCGCGCGCCAGCAGACCTCGAAGGGTTGGTGGTCGCTCGAGACTATATAGTATTACCAATTACTTATATTTTGCCGAAATACAAGTACATGCTTCGCGCATAAGTTTCATTCGGCGTTTTTGCCCAATGGCTTCGTTCTGCAGAACGGTTACCGATGGTAGTACACCATTCTGCCGGACTCGGAGGCACACCAGTTGACTCGCGAAGGGTTATTAACTTTTCGTTTTCTTCGCAATGGATTTTTTTGAGTAACAGGTGAAATCTTCTAGTTGAATTAAAACGAAAACAGATTTGCTGTATACCCCCATCGAATTAGGGGTTATCGGACTCGATATCACGTTTTCCCGAGCCTGAAAACGGTTTCCCTTACGTCGAGGTCGCGGATTTCGTCAATCGACCTGTTTTTTCTCGACAGATTTCATTCTTTTGCTGCGTCATTTTGAAACAGTTTTAAAGTGACTGTGAGTAGGAAAAGAAAATCTAGAAATTTAATTAGAGTATTCAAATAAACAAATAGACGAAATACAGTAAGTGACGTGGGGTTGCATAAGGTGGTGCTTGACTGTCCCCTGTTTCGTTTGGCCTCCTCCTTCGGACGCATCTTCCCCATAGGCGGGTTGGAGCGGTGGCAAGAGTGGCGGCTCGATCCGCGGGACCGCCTCATGATATCCGCCACATCGCCTTGCCAGCATGCCTCGACCGAGTTGACCGGAAGGATAGACGGCTGGCGATGATGATCGCCATACAAGAAAAAAGGGCGGCCCAAAGACCGCCCTTTCCGAATTCTGAGCTGAGTGGCTCAGATGTGAGACGTCAGTCTCACATCATGTCCATGCCGCCCATGCCGCCCATGCCGCCAGGCATGCCGGCCGGAGCGTCCTTCTTCGGCAGTTCGGCGATCATGGCTTCGGTGGTGATCAGCAGGGAAGCAACCGAAGCTGCGTTCTGCAGAGCCGTGCGAACAACCTTGACCGGGTCGACGATGCCCATGGCGATCATGTCGCCATATTCGGACGTCTGGGCGTTGTAGCCGTAGTTGTCTTCGTTCTTTTCGAGGATCTTGCCGACCACGATCGAAGCTTCGTCACCGGCGTTCTCGGAGATCTGGCGAACCAGGGACTGCAGAGCGCGGCGGATGATGTTGACGCCAGCTTCCTGGTCGTCGTTTGCACCCTTTGCTGTGATCTTGGAAGCCGAACGGAGCAGGGCAACGCCGCCGCCCGGTACGATGCCTTCCTGAACGGCAGCACGAGTTGCGTTCAGAGCGTCGTCGATGCGGTCCTTGCGTTCCTTGACTTCGATTTCGGTCGAGCCGCCAACGCGGATGACGGCAACGCCGCCGGCGAGCTTGGCAAGACGTTCCTGCAGCTTTTCGCGGTCGTAGTCCGAAGTGGTTTCTTCGATCTGCGCCTTGATCTGGGCTACGCGGCCTTCGATGTCGGACTTTTCACCGGCGCCATCAACGATGGTGGTGTTTTCCTTGGAGATCGAAACCTTCTTGGCGCGGCCAAGCATGTCGAGGGTGACGGTTTCGAGCTTGATGCCGAGGTCTTCGGAGATGACGGTGCCGCCCGTGAGGATGGCGATGTCTTCCAGCATGGCCTTGCGGCGGTCGCCGAAGCCCGGAGCCTTGACGGCAGCGATCTTGAGGCCGCCACGCAGCTTGTTGACGACGAGGGTCGCAAGAGCTTCGCCTTCCACGTCTTCAGCGATGATGACGAGCGGCTTGCCGGTCTGAACGACGGCTTCGAGAACCGGCAGCATGGCCTGGAGGTTCGAAAGCTTCTTTTCGTGCAGGAGGATGAATGCGTCTTCGAGGTCCGCAACCATCTTTTCCGGGTTGGTCACGAAGTAGGGCGACAGGTAGCCGCGGTCGAACTGCATGC
>QFQX01000094.1 GCA_003248775.1 Shinella sp.
TGCCTTGCCCACTGTCCCGCACAGTTCACCACCTTTTCGCAGGCGATATCGCCAAGCGTGGTCTTCACCGCGACGATGCGACCGTCCTTCATGTCGAAGCCCGTCACCCGGACGTTCTCAACGATCTTCGCGCCATGCATGCGCGCGCCCTTGGCCAGCGACTGGGTGATGTCGGAGGGGCTGGCCTGACCGTCCGTCGGCAACCAGCTTGCGCCGACGAGATCACCGACATTCATCAACGGCCACATCCGCTTGACCTCTTCCGGCGAGACGAGATGCATCTCCATGCCGAAACTGCCGGCGGTCGTGGCAAGCCGGCGGAATTCCGTCCAGCGGTCCTGATTGGTGGCGAGCCGCAGACAGCCGGTCATCTTCCAGCCGGTGGCAAGGCCGGTCTCGGCCTCCAGCCCCTTGTAGAGGTCGACCGAATATTTCAGCACACGGGTGATGGAAGCCGACGACCGCAATTGCCCGACGAGACCCGCCGCATGCCAGGTGGAGCCGGAGGTCAGCGTGCCCTGCTCCAGCAGCACCACATCCGCCTTGTGATCACGGGCCAGATGATAGGCAGTGGAGCAGCCGATGATGCCGCCGCCGATGACGACGATCTGCGCATGGGAAGGAAGCGTGGTCATGAAAAGGTCTTTCCGTAAAGGGTATGATAATGGTCGAGGGCAGCGGCAAGCCGCTCGAGATTTTCTTCCGTGTAGGCGACGTAATCCGCGCCCGGCGCTGACAGATGCAGCTCCGACACCATGCTCCACATCGCCTCGCGCAGCAGAGAAGCGCATTGCATGGCGGCGAGCGAACGGCGGATTTCTGGATCGGGCGTTGTCCCGAGATAGGCGGCAAGAAATTCCTCCGACTGATCCGCAGAAAGCCCCGGATTCGAGGTTGCGCCGGCCAGATCGAACATCGCCGTGGAGAAACCGGCATATTCGTAATCGATCAGCCAGAGGCGCTCGCCGTCATCCATGATGTTGGCGGGCAGGAGATCGTTGTGACCGAAGACGATCGGCAACGGCCATTGCGCCTTTTCGAGTTCGTCGGCAATCGCCAGATATCCGGGCAGTTCCGCCGTCAGGCGGCTTTTGCCCTTCTCCAGCGTGTAGGCGTAATCGCGAATGACGTGAAAGGGCCAGAACAGGAAGGCCGCGCCGCGCACGAAACGCGGCATGGTGTCATGAAAGGCCCGGAGCATCCGGGCGACCCGCTCCCGCTCGTAAATGACGTCTTCCGCGGAAAACGTCTTGCCCTGGATCAGCCCGCTCACCATCACGCCCGGTTCCGCATAGTGGATATCGGGACCGAAGCCGGCGGCGTGCGCGGCCTGGGCGGTCATCAGTTCGCGATCCCGGAAGACGTGATGAAACGGATAGTCGCTGCCAAACCGCACGACGTGCAGGCCGGCAGCGTCCCGCACCACATAACTTTCGTTGCTGATGCCGCCCTTCAAACGCGAAATCTCGATGATGCCGTTCCAGCAGGGCAAGGCCCGGATGCGGTCTTCCGTTGCTTTCAGGACGATGGAATCGGATGGAAGGGCAGCACTCATTGCAACACCCTGCCCGAATACAGGCAGAGGTCATCAGAGTGTGGCGATACGGGCAGAGGGACAAGCATGCAGTTTCCTCCCAGTCGAACGCATGAAATCTGTCAGGCCGATCCCACACGCCGTTCCCGCGTTATTCTTGTCGTGAGGCGCAACGGGCATCAACGGCAATCTCTGCCATGAATCGGGCACCTGTCAATGCGATTGATGTGGTATTTTGTGGCTTTATGCCCGATTTTGCGACTTTACATTTTCATGACGGCAAAGCATCGCTATCAGCTGGCGATAGCGACTGGATGGGAGCCATGAACGAACCGAAGCGCCACAGGGAGATTCTGCGCTTCTTGCAGCAGGACGGAACGCTTTCGATTTCCGACCTTGCCCGTCGGCTTCGCGTTTCGCTCGAGACCATACGCCGTGATATAAAACCTCTCGCCGAGAACGGAGCGATCATTCGCATGCACGGCGCGATTGCGCTGCCGACCTCCGTCGGCGAAGCACCGTTCGAAAAACGAATGCGGGAAAATGCTGCGGCCAAGAAGGCCATCGCCCAGGCGGTCGCACTTACGATCCGCGATGGCGATTCCATCATGCTCGACACCGGCACGACGACGAGCTTTCTCGCTCGCGAACTGCTGGGTCACCGCCGCCTTACCGTGGTGACGAATTCCTCCGACATTGCCCGCACGCTGGCGACGGTCAACGACAACAAGGTCTACATGGCAGGCGGTGAACTGCGCAGCGACAACGCCGCCGCATTCGGCGTCTCCGCGATTGAGTTCGTCAGCCGTTTCAATGTCACTCACGCGATCATCTCGGCCGGGGCAGTCGACGCGGCAAGCGGCATCATGGATTACGACCTCGAAGAGGCGGAGTTTGCCCGGACCGTGCTTTCCCGCGGCAAAAGGACGCTGGTCGTCACCGATCACACCAAGTTTGGCCGTCAGGGGCTCGTCAAAGTCTGCGACTTTGCCGATATCAGCGAACTCGCGACGGATAGGGCTCCATCGGCAGAGATCGCCGAAGCGCTCTCGGCAGCAGGCGTTTCACTCTTTCTCGCCAGGTCGGTGAATTCAACCTAGACAAAGTTTCCAGTTTCCTGGAAACTGTCACCCGGATGCTATTGCATCTGCGAAATCGGTATTGCTTTAATCAAATGATTAGGCGCGGCGCTTACCTCTTTGCGAAAGAGGAAAACGCTTTTCGACACGAGGGCTCCCGGTGAAACTTCCCAAACTGAACGGCATCATTCTGGCAATCGCGGTGGCGGCTGCAGCAGGTGGCGGCTACTACGTGTGGCAGTCGATTGCTTCTACCGAACTCCCGGCAGGGATCGCGAGCGGCAATGGGCGCATCGAAGCCGTAGAGGTCGACGTGGCAGCCAAGTTTGCCGGCCGTATCAGCGAGATCTTCGTGGACGAAGGCGACTTCGTCAAAGCCGGCGACAAGATTGCCCAGATCGACACCCGCGAACTGGACACCCAGCTCAAGCAGGCCGAGGCTCAGTCCCGCCGCGCCGATATCGGCATCGAAACCGCCAATGCGCAGGTCGTCCAGCGCAACGCGGAAAAGCGCGCCGCCGAAGCCGCGATCGCCCAGCGCAAGGTCCAGCTTGAAAGCGCCATGAACCAGCAGGCCCGCGCCGAACAACTGGCGAAGTCGAGCACCATTTCCACCCAGCAGCTGGAAGACGCACGCTTTGCCGTCGAAGGTGCCCGCGCTGCGGTTGCCGCCGCGGAAGCGGAATCCGCCGCCACCGATGCCGGCATCAGTTCGGCCAATGCGCAGGTCGTCGATGCCAAGGCCGCAGCAGATGCCGCGAAAGCCGCCATCGACACCATCAAGACACAGATCGAGGACAGCCTGCTGACAGCGCCCCGCGATGGTCGCGTACAGTTTCGCGTCGCCCAGCCCGGAGAAATCGTTGCCGGTGGTGGCCGCGTGGTCAATCTCGTCGACCTCGGTGACGTCTATATGAGCTTCTTCCTGCCGACGGACTACGCCAGCCGGCTGGCCATCGGTTCAGAGGTCCGCCTGAAACTCGACGCTGTGCCGCAATACCTGATCCCCGCAACGGTTTCCTATGTCGCAAGCGTCGCCCAGTTCACGCCGAAATCGGTGGAGACGGCAGTCGAGCGTGAAAAGCTGATGTTCCGGGTAAAGGCCAAGATCAAGCCTGAACTTCTGCAGAAATACATCCAGCTGGTGAAGACCGGCGTACCCGGCATGGCCTATGTCCGCGTGGATGCCGATACGCCCTGGCCGGCCGATCTGGAGGGCAAGCTCGTCCAATGAGCTTAGATCTTCCATCGGCGAGCGCATCGTCCTTCGTCGCCAGCCTGCGCAATGTTTCGCTGAGTTACGGCAAGACGAGGGCGCTCGATGCCATCACGCTCGACATTCCCGGTGACGGACTGGTCGGCCTTGTCGGCCCCGACGGCGTCGGCAAGTCGAGCCTGCTTTCTCTGATCGCCGGCGCCCGAGCCATGCAGGGCGGCGAGGTCGAGGTGCTGGGCGGCAGCATGGCCGACGCGGGACACAGGGCGAGAACCTGCCCGCGCATCGCCTATATGCCGCAGGGGCTCGGCAAGAACCTCTATCCGACACTCTCTGTCTTCGAAAACATCGACTTCTTCGGCCAGCTCTTCGGGCACAGCCGGAAGGAGCGCGAACGCCGCATCGCCGAGCTTCTGGAAAGCACCGGCCTTGCGCCCTTTGCCGACCGTCCTGCCGGCAAGCTTTCGGGCGGCATGAAGCAGAAGCTCAGCCTCTGCTGCTCACTGATCCACGACCCGGATCTTCTGATTCTCGATGAGCCGACGACCGGCGTCGACCCCTTGTCGCGCCGACAGTTCTGGGAACTGATCGACCGCATCCGCGCCGGCCGGCCGGGCATGGCCGTCATCGTCGCCACCGCCTATATGGAGGAAGCCGCCCGTTTCGACTGGCTCGTCGCCATGGATGAAGGCCGGCTGCTTGCGACCGGCACACCGCAGGAGCTGCTGGAACGCACCGGCACGTCGAACGTGGACGACGCCTTCATCGCACTTCTCCCGGAAGACAAGCGCAGCGGCCACGGCGCGCTGGTCATCCCGCCACGGGACCCCGCCATGGATGGCGAGATCGCCATCGAGGCGGAGCATCTCTCGATGCGCTTCGGCGATTTCACCGCCGTCAACGACGTCAGCTTCCGGATCGAGCGCGGGGAAATCTTCGGCTTCCTCGGATCGAACGGCTGCGGCAAGACCACCACGATGAAGATGTTGACCGGCCTCCTGCAGGCATCGGAAGGCACGGCAAAACTCTTCGGCAAGGAGCTTAAAAGCTCCGACCTCGCGGCCCGCCAGCGCATCGGCTATATGAGCCAGGCCTTCTCGCTCTATACCGAGCTGACGGTGCGCCAGAACCTCGAACTGCATGCCAAGCTGTTTGAGCTTCCATCGGACCGGATCGAGGCGCGCATTCGCGAAATGGCCGAGCGCTTCGACCTGACGGACATCATGGATTCCTTACCGGACGCGTTGCCCCTCGGCATCCGCCAGCGCCTGTCGCTTGCCGTCGCCATGGTGCATGCGCCGGAAATCCTGATCCTCGACGAGCCGACCTCCGGCGTGGACCCTATCGCGCGTGACAATTTCTGGCAGATCCTTGCCGACCTCTCGCGCAAGGACGGCGTGACGATCTTCGTCTCCACCCATTTCATGAACGAGGCGGAACGCTGCGACCGTATCTCGCTGATGCATGCCGGTACGGTGCTGATCAGCGACAAGCCGGCGGAAATCGTCGCCAAGCGGGGCGCGGCAACGCTTGAGGAAGCCTTCATCGCCTACCTCGAGGATGCCATCGCCAAGGCCGGCGGCGCAGAGACTGCGGCACCTGCTCAGACCGTATCGGCAATCAAGGCTCAGGTGGAAACCACCACCCCGGCTCAGGCCCGCAAGACATCGCGCTTCTTCGATTTCATGCGCATGCTCAGCTATTCGCGCCGCGAAATGCTGGAACTGCAGCGCGATCCGATCCGAGGGACCCTTGCCGTCTTGGACCCTTGCCGTCTTCGGCAGCGTCCTCCTGATGTTCGTGATCGGCTACGGCATCAATCTCGATGTCAATGACCTGAGTTTTGCGGTGCTCGATCACGACCGCACCACGATCAGCGACGACTACGTCCAACAGCTTTCCGGTTCACGTTATTTCGTCGAGAAGCCGCCGATCACCGACTATGCCGATATGGACAGACGCATGCGCAGCGGCGAAATCAGCCTGGCCATCGAGATACCTCCGAATTTCGGCCGCGACGCCCTGCGAGGCGCCACTCCACAAATCGGGGCATGGATCGACGGCGCGATGCCGACACGGGCCGAAACCCTCAGCGGCTACGTTCAGGGGGTACATGCCCACTGGATTACGGAGAAGATCCGCGAAGCCTATGGCGATGCCGCCACAACCGGCAATTATTCGCTGGAAACGCGCTATCGCTACAATCCCGACGTCAAAAGCCTTGTGGCCATGGCGCCCGCCGTCATCCCGCTGCTCTTGCTGATTATCCCGGCCATTCTTGCTGCGCTCAGCGTGGTGCGTGAAAAGGAACTCGGCTCGATCATCAATTTCTACGTGACACCGACGACCCGGCTGGAATTCCTGCTTGGCAAGCAATTGCCTTACATCGCGCTGGCGATGATGAACTTCCTGCTGCTGACCGCCTTTGCGATCGTGGTCTTCCGGGTTCCCTTCACCGGCAGCTTCGGAGCCTTCGCGCTCGCAGCCCTGCTCTACGTGACGTGCACGACGGCACTGGGCATGCTGATCTCGACCTTCGTATCGAGCCAGATCGCAGCCCTTCTGGGCACCGCGCTGCTGACGCTGATCCCGGCAGTGCAATATGGCGGAATTATCGACCCCGTTTCCTCGCTAAAGGGGGCCGGACAGATCATCGGCACATACTATCCGACCACACATTTCGTCACGGTCGCACGCGGCGCCTTCTCCAAGGCGCTCGGCCTTGCCGATGTGCAAAAGGAAATCCTGTATCTCCTCGTCTCAATCCCGGTGCTTATCGGGCTCACGGCGATTTTCCTCAAGAAGCAGGAGAAGTAGTCCCATGCGCATCCGCCATGTCGGCAATCTGGTCTTGAAGGAACTGCGCGGCCTGATGCAGGATCGCATGCTGTTCGCCTTCATCCTCTATTCGTTCACGCTCTCGATCTATACCGAGGCACGCGCGCTGCCGCAGGTCCTCAACATGGCGGCAATCGCCATCGTCGATGAAGACCGCTCGCAGCTTTCGACCCGCCTCGTCGATGCCTTCTACCCACCGTATTTCACCAAGCCCGAGCTCATCACCACCGCGGAAATGGACAAGCGGATGGATTCCGGGCAGGCAACCTTTGCCCTCAACATTCCTGCCAACTTCCAGCAGGACGTGCTCGCGGGACGCGCGCCGGCCCTTCAGCTCAACATCGATGCAACCCGCATGACGCAGGCCTTCACAGGCGCGGGCTACATCCAGAACATCATCAACAGCGAGATCAGCGAGTTCGTCAATCGGTACCGCGGCACGGCCGCCGTGCCGGTGGAACTGGCGCTTCGGGCCCGCTTCAATCCTCAGCTCGACAACACCTGGTTCGGCGCGATCAACAACATCATCATGAACATCACGATGCTGTCGATCATCCTGACGGGAGCCGCCCTCATCCGCGAGCGGGAGCACGGAACGATCGAGCATCTGCTGGTCATGCCGGTCACGGCACTGGAAATCATGGTGAGCAAGGTGCTTGCCATGAGCCTTGTGGTATTGATCGCGTCGACATTCTCGCTGATCGTCGTGGCCCATTATCTACTGGGTGTGCCACTCCAAGGCTCCGTCCCGCTGTTCGTGGCCGCCACGGCGCTCCAGCTCTTCGCGGCAACCTCCCTCGGTATCTTCCTCGCAACCGTCGCCGGCTCCATGCCGCAGTTCGGATTGCTGCTGATGCTGATCCTCTTGCCGCTGCAGGTGCTTTCCGGCGGCATGACCCCACGCGAAAGCATGCCCGAGATCATTCAGGTCATCATGTCCTTTGCCCCGAACACCCACTTCATATCGATGGCGCAGTCTATCCTTTTCCGAGGGGCGGGAATGGATGTGGTCTGGCCGCAATTCCTGTGGCTCACGGCAATCGGGACGGTGCTCTTCACCTTCGCTCTTGGCCGCTTCCGGGCCTTCCTTCGCTAGGCATCGAGGCACCGCCGGCCTTCATTCACCCTTGCGGAGGCATCGCCGCGGGAAACGTCACGACCGCAAGCAATCCGCGGTCGTTTCGGCCCCGCGCAAGCTGGAAAGTGCCGCCGAAAAGCCGGGCGATTTCCTCGACGATTGCGAGGCCGAGGCCAAGGCCCTCGCCGCGCTCCCCGCGAACGAAACGCTGTCTCAGGCTTTCCATGCGCGAAGCCGGGATACCCGGCCCGTCGTCCTCGACCTCCAGCCGAACGCAATCGTCCCGCTGGCTGACACGAACCGTCACCTCAGCATTGCAACCGGCATAGGCGATGGCGTTTCCGATTAGGTTTCCGAGAAGCTCTC
>QFQX01000095.1 GCA_003248775.1 Shinella sp.
CATGAAGCCAGCCGTCGAGATATTGTTGCCGCTGCGAACGAACAAGCCGTTCAAGCTCCTTGGCAGACGGACCATAGATTTTGCGATCCCGGCACCAGAGGAACACCGCCTCAAGCATGGCGCTGACGGATTGTCCGGACGGGCAAAGCTCGCCGATAATCCAATAAGAAAGCGCTTCGCGGTCCTGTCGCGTCATGCGGCCAAAGCCGAGATACTGCAAAATCTCGGCGCAATGCCGACGGGCTGTTCTCCCGCCGAAATCATAGCTGGACAGTTCGTCGGCTGGGACGCCGATCTGCTCGGCCAGATATTTGGCAGCTTCGTTCGGGATCAATGTGCCATCGTCAGCGAAGAAACCGCGAGCGCTGAAAAACTTCAACTGCGAGGCTAAGCCGAGCCTCGTCGCGGCCGGTTTGGAATTGATGAAATCAATGTCGGCGAAGCTCAGGCTCCATTGAGCGACAATGTCCGAACTCGAAATACCCGTACTCATAAAAGCGCTCCTCAAATTGGAGCGCAATGTCACGACCGGGCACTTCTCGGGTCAATCCTCCACGCCGTGTTCCCACAACGTTCTGCGAGTTGGCCAAAATCGCAGCTTCGGGCCGACTGGGCCTGCTTGAGCATTCACTCCAGCCTATACAACAGTTCGCCTATACGTCGGGCAAGAACGCCACCGACGGCGCGATGATCATCGACGCCATGGACCTGCTTTACACTGCACGCTTCTCCGGTTTCTGCATCGTCTCAAGCGACAGCGATTTCGCACGGCTGGCGGCGAGGATCCGTGAACAGGGCGTCACTGTCTATGGCTTCGGTGAACGCAAGACGCCGAGGCCCTTCATTACGGCCTGCGACAAGTTCGTCTACTTCGACGTGCTGAAAGGACTTGGAGAGGAAGCGCTGGCAACGCCCGCCGCACAGGAAGAAGCGAAGGCAAAGGCGACAAAAAACGCCAAGGACAAAATCTTGCTCTCAATGTTGCAGACCGCCGTCACGGCCGTCTCCGATGAAAGCGGCTGGGCCAACCTCGGTGCAGTCGGCAGTCACGTCGCGAAACAATCGCCGGAGTTCGATTCCAGAAACTTCGGCTTTGCCCGCCTGAGCGATCTCGTCGAGGCCACCGCAAAGTTCGAACTGGATCGATCCGGCAAGGTGCAAAAGGGCATCCTCATACGCCCGAAGACAAAATCCGACGCACGATAATCCCGCTCACCATGCTCTCAGGAGGAGGCAATGGAAAATGATCTCGATCGCATTTCGACGGATCTGGTCAAATCGCTAAATCGTGGCGAGCTGACCGATCTTGGCGCGACGATCGGCGATGTGGCGCTGGATGGCATTATCGGTTCTGGTGCGCTGGATGGTGTCCCCGTTCTCGGAACTATGGTAAGCATCGCGCGCACTGGAAGCGCTATTCGGGACCTTGTTTTTCAACGAAAGGTGCTGGCCTTTCTCGCCAGCTTTGGGACGGAGACTGACCCCACGGCCCGACAAGAGTTTGTGCGGAAGATCGAAGAGCAAGACACTGGTCAGCGCTTTGGCGAAACCATCCTCCTCCTTCTTGAGCGCATGGATGATCTTTACAAGCCTGTGATCGTCGGACGGTTGATGGCTGCCGCAGCTCGTGGGGACATGCTTTTGAAAGAAGCATTGCGGCTTAGCAGGATTGTCGATCGTGCTTTCATCGAAGACCTTCGCCTCCTCCCCGAATTAGTAGATGACAAAGTGCAACCGGATGAAGCGGTGGCCGATGCCCTCTTCTCGGCCGGCCTGTTGAGCAACGTTGGCAGCGATGGCGGCACCTTCCTGAGTGTCGATGAAGGCGGAGAACCGGGCGGCACTATCTACTCCAGAAATCGCTACGCCCAGCTTCTGATAGAATTTGGCCTATCTTCCAGAAAGAAGACCTGACCAGGGCGAGTAGCTTCAGCGCAACTCATCGAAAGGAAAAATCGTGGCAAGGAAATCGATCGAACAGCGTCTGGCCGAACTGGACGCCCAACGCTCGGCGCTGAAGGCCCGGCTTTCGAAACAGGATCGCGCAAACGACACACGCCGCAAGGTGCTGCTCGGCGCGCTTGTCCTGCATCGCCTCGAAAACGCCAACGATCCGGAATTCACCAAGCGCCTCGGTGACTGGTTGCGCCGCGAACTGCCGAGCTTCCTCACCCGCGACAATGACAAGGCGCTCTTTACCGATCTGCTCGGGCCAGAATCGGCGAAGACGACACAGAACAGCAACAGCACGGAGGCCGCCTCATGAGCCGGGCAATCCTTGCATGGGCCGCCTTCAAGAACATGTTGCGTGCCGCCGCCCGCGATCCTCTATGGGCATTCGCCTCTCTGCTGACAGCTCCCTTCAGAATCTGGAAGCCGCTACTCGGCGTTCTCTTCCTCCTCGTCATGGCGCTGTTCGTCGTCGGCTTCGGCGGCCGGTTCGCGCTTCAGCAAATGGGCTTCGGCGTCGGCAGCATTCCGTTCATCGCGCTCGATCTCGTGACACTGCTGGTCCTCGTCTGGATCGTCTTCCGCCTCATCACCACTCCGCTGATTACTCATTTCGGGAATATGGCGGACGACACCCATGGCTCGGCCCGCTTCGCGACCAACAAGGAAGTCGCTCCCCTCACCCGCGTCGATACCGGCCTGCTGATCGGCCGTGACGGTAAATCGGGGAAGCTCATGCGCTATGACGGGCCGGCGCATCTTCTGACCATGGCGCCGACGCGAACCGGCAAAGGTGTCGGAACCATCATTCCGAACCTACTGACATCAGACCGCTCCGTGATCTGCGTCGACCCCAAGGGCGAAAATGCGAAAATCGCCGGTCGTGCTCGCCAACAGTTCGGCCCAGTCCATGTCCTGGACCCCTTCGGCGTCACCGGCATGCGCTCGGCCGCCTTCAACCCGCTCGCCACACTCGATCCGGCCAGCCTTGATGTCGCGGAAGACGCCAGCACGCTTGCCGACGCCCTCGTATTCGATGAACCGGGTATGGCCGGCGAGGCCCATTGGAGCGAGGAAGCCAAAGCGCTGATATCGGGCCTGCTGCTCAAGATCGTTGCTGCCGAGTCACCGGGACGCCGCCACCTTGGTACGCTGCGCGAATATCTCACAATGGCTCCAGAGAGTTTCACCGCCCTGCTCAAGCGTATGCAGGAATCCGATGAGGCAGGCGGACTGATCGCCCGTGCCGCAAACCGTCACCTCGGCAAGTCCGATCGAGAAGCCGCCGGCGTGTTGTCGGCGGCGCAGCGCCATACCCATTTTCTGGACAGTCCGCGCATGACAGCGGTCCTCGGCCGATCGGATTTCCGCTTTTCCGACCTCAAGCGCAACAACGTCACCGTCTTCCTCGTCCTGCCGCCCGATCGGCTTTCGACCTATTCGCGATGGCTGCGCCTCCTCGTCAGCCAAAGCCTGCTGGATATGGCCCGCGATCCGGCAAAGCCCGCAGTGCCGGTCCTCTACCTGCTCGATGAATTCGCCGCCCTCGGCCACCTGGCTCCCGTCGAGCGCGCCATGGGTCTCATGGCTGGCTATGGCGTCCAGCTCTGGCCGATCCTTCAGGACGTCCATCAGCTGCGCGCCACCTACGGACAGCGCGCCGGCACCTTCCTGTCGAACGCCGGCGTACTTCAAGTCTTCGGCGTCAACGATCATGACAGCGCCCGCCTCGTCTCCGATCTGCTCGGACAGGAAACGGTCGTGTTCCAGACCATGGCCCGCGCTCTCGATTCCGACAAATCGGGGATCTCCTACAGCCAGCAGCACACGGCCAGGCCATTGCTTACCCCCGACGAGGTGCGCAATCTGCCAACGCAAGGGCAACTGCTGTTCCTGGCGGGACAACGGCCGATCGTCGCTGCTAAGCTCGCCTATTATGCTGATCCGGAATTCAAAGGGGCGTTTGATCCGGCATGACAGGAATACGCGGCTTCAGCTTTCCTGATCACGCTCGGCTTCGCGTCGGGTCAGCTCGTTCTCGACTGCCTCACGGATGAACGCGGATATCTGGTAATTTCCGACGAGTGCAGCAATCCGCTCCTTCGTTTCTGGCGAAAGTCGGATTTTGGTTTCTTTCACATTGAGCGGCGGTCGTCCCATGAGAGGGGAATAAACGGACCCGTATATTTTGTCAAAACAGGGATCTAAATGAAATAATCGTCCCCATTTATTGACGGAATAAACGGGGACGATTACATTTCCCCTGCAAACCGGCTGGATGACGTGCAGCAACACCTCATCCAGCCTAACCACAACCAAGCTGGATTGGAGCTCGGATCATGGCTGATTCCGACAATAGCAGAACTTTGCCCTCAATCACCCGCCGTAACCTGATTGCAGGGACGGCGACCTCTATGGTGGCGACAATGGCGACAGAGGCCTTTGGCAGCACCGCCCCCAATCGACACAAGCCAGTAGAAGATGACCCAGCTGTACTGGGCTGGCGTGAGTGGAGGGCCGCACACGACCACTATGTTAAAGCGAACCAGGCGCTATTGGATCGTGAAAACGAACTGTACCGAACCACGGCATGGCCGGCTGTCGAAATTAAACGACCGGCCTTACGGTCCGGGGGCTTTTCGATCGGGAGTAATCAGGATTTAGACTACTACATAGCGAAGGGCTGGGTAGGTGTTGAAGCTCGCCCCGAGATCGAGGCCAAGCTGGCTGTCAAGCATGCAGAGTGGGATCAAGCCGCTAAGCGGATGGGCTACCATCTCGCCAAACGTGCGGAAATGGAGGCTTGGAATAGGCGTTACAAACTGGCTGTGAGCCTTATGAATACTCCAGCGTTGTCACTCGCGGGCGCAACCGCAAAATTGCATTCGATCCTCGAAATGAAAATTCCAGTCAATCGACGTCATCCTAAATGGGGGCCTGTTGATCCGGAGTTCCGGGCGTCATTCGTGTCTCCGGAACTCGACATGCTGCTTGCGGACCTGGAACGCATCGGGAGGCGCGACCGTGGTTGAAACTCTGATGCCCTCAATCACCCGCCGTAACCTGCTTTCAACCGCGGCGGCATCTATCAGCGCTTCGAATGTACCGCTCGCAGGCAGCACGTCTCCGCCTCTGCAGGAAGGTAATCATAGTGACCCGGTCCTTCCACTCTGGGAGAAATGGTTCACGACCCACAAACATTGCGGCGAACTATGCCGGCAGCAACAACGGCTGGAAACAAGGCTGTTCGAAATCGTGCGTGATCTGGCCGACGACGAACGGGACGAGGCATGGAATGCCGCAGACGAGGCGCTCGGATACAGCCGCGCATGCCAGGCCGAAGCGGAACTCATGAATGAGGAGCAGTCGCTGGTAAAAGCCCTTTGGAACACCCCTGCCCGATCTCTTGTCGGCATAATCGCAAAGCTGCATTCAGTCGTCGAGTGTGAAGACCCCGGCGACACCTTGAAAATAACACCGTGGCCCGAGCTACGTTCTATCCTAACCGATCTGGTTCAGCTCAACGATAGAGGCCGTACAATCTGAAATGCAGTCCCGGCGCTTAAAGCGCCGGGACATTGTCTCTGATCGCTCCTCCGGCTCTCTAC
>QFQX01000096.1 GCA_003248775.1 Shinella sp.
CAACACCGGTATGAGTGTGTTGAACTACTGTGCACGCTTCCAGCAGTTGGAGTGCGTGAGAGTGTTGTTGGACGCCGGCGCCGATCCCACTATTGCCAACACCGACAACCTCACACCGTTGCACTTTTTGGCCTACGGGCCAACCAATCAGTGGGATCGTGTGATGGGCGAGCGCGCAGGGCGCGCGGAGTTGGTGTCAAAAATGATCGACGCGGGCGCCGACATCAACGCCGTGGACAAGAACGGCAACACCGCACTTCACTTCGCTGCGAAAGGTGAACAAGACAGCGTTGTAAGAACCCTCATTGACCAGGGCGCCACGGTGTCCATCCCTAACCACCAAGGGCTGACTGTCTTGGATGTAGCGAAGCAGCACAGCAAACACACGGCTCAAGGCAAGTCGGTCGATGAGATTGCCAACGGAGAAGGGATGGTGTCGCTGCTCCAAAGCCGCGCTCAGAAGGAAGCCTTGCAGGAAGCCTTGAATATTCAACATGACGCGCCGCAAACCGTATCGCGGGCAAGCCTCAGGCCGGATTGCACGGAGCAATATGGCGATTGCGGAAAGACCCAAAAAAACCTCCGCGATCGCTGATCGCGATGCCAGCCTCAACCTGACCTGTTCCTCTAGCCTTGGCTGGACTTCAGCACGAACGCTTTCCTGGATAAACATCCCAATATGAAAGATATCATTGCGCGTGACGCACTAATGAGGGCGTGCGGTTTTGTTGCGCGGTCCGAATGAGTGAATTGCACGCGTCGCTGTTGCACAAGAGCATCGTATGGATATTCTCGAAAGACATGGCAAGGAAGATACATTGGGCTTTTGCCAACGCCGCGTTTAGCATCACTAAAACTTGAGGAAGCACTGTGCAGGACATCGTTTACGCACTTGAGAAATTTACCATCCCTGATGCCAAGCGTCTTCACATTGAAGTGTTTGAAAAAAATGGTGGACGGAACCTGGAACTGTCCATCAGGAACAAGACCATCGTGAATGCAAAGCTGATCAAATAGCCAATGAGTATGCGATGCTGTCCGACCAACATGAATATTACAAACTATTAAACAACACATTTATGAATATCAAGAATCTGGAATTTCTGAAAGAGAGCCTGAAGTATTTAGGCTTTGGCGAGAAACTTAATGCTGATCTTGAGAACAAAATCAAGGAGCAACCGGCAGAGTTTAAGCTAAGTATGGTTGGAGAATTCAATAAGGGTGATACTAAAGAGAAAATGAATTATTCTCTTGATTTTAGAAAGTCTGATCAGACTGATATGTATTTTTTCAATCGGTATCAGGCCACGCTGAAAAATGACGATCCTTCAAAGGATGTAACTCAGACATTTTATATCACAAAAAACTCCGGGATCACCGCTAAAGAGGCTTACAATCTTTTGAGCGGTCGCGCAGTCAATAAAGACCTAAACAATAAAGAAGGCCAACCTTATAACGCGTGGCTGCAACTTGATTTCCAGGAGAAAGACAAGAACGATAATTATAAAGTTAAACAATACCATGCCGGTTATGGTTACGACCTTGAAATGGTCATGGCCAAATACCCCATCAAGGAGCAACTGAATGCCGAAGAAAAAACCAAACTGATGAAGTCCCTCGAAAAAGGGAACCTCACTCAGGTCACCTTTGCGCGGGAAGGCGGAGAAGACAAAATGTATGTTGCCGCCAACCCGCAATACAAGAACCTGGACCTCTACAACGCAAAAATGGAAAAGCAATTCCAGGGCATTGAGAAAAAAGAAAAATCCGGAGAGGATAAATCTCAGGAAAAGAAAGAAACCGTGAAGAACGAAGCAGAGGAAGAAAGTGAGGGGAAAAGGAAATCGAAGAGGAAAGGCGTTGGGGTTTAGCCTCGTTTCTTCACATGACGTGACGATCATTGATTGGCAGTCCACAAAAGGTTGTGTTGTTAATGATTTTGAGGGAACAACTCTTTTGTGGACAGCCAATCAATATTCAAAGACGAAAAAGATTCTAACTCAACCTGCAAAGCACTTGTCAAAACTCGATCGTAGCTTGGATTCTTCATGGAATCCATGTTTTGACAAGCGCTTTACAAAGAAATTTCTAAAGGATTGAATCTTCAATAAATTCATCGCATATCACGGATCAAACAAAAATGATGAGACCATTTCACCGCCAAGCCAAAAGTAGGCCTGTTGCGGAACCTTTGTCAAGGGCCTTGTCGAGTGTCGATCTTGTGTTTTGATCTTTATGGAATCGACACCCTTGACAAAGAACACGCAACAAGCTCATTTGGCGGCTTGTCGGAAGTAATGGTCGGGTGAGATCAATATAGAGATGTAATTGTTTTTGATCTGGGACAACAGCGAAAATGAAGAGACGCGTACGAGCGCGTTCTACACCTCCACCCAAATCCTTTCCGCCACCTGATGCGTCAGCAGTATTTCTTTTTTCGACTTATGCTGTAGGGTAATGGAACCATCGAATAACTCTCTCTTCTTAATAATCACGACATCTCCGATCTGCAAACCTTTTGCGTTCAGATGATCAAGAAATGATTTTTCATCTTCGGTAACTGCAGTGATGGTAGCGGTTAATCCTTCTGCGAGGTCAATCAGGGAAGTGTGTTTTTTCGTGTGAATTTTTCCGTTGCTGTCCGGGATTGGCTCGCCATGTGGATCGAACTTCGGATTGTTTAGTAATTCATCAATGCGTTCGTAAAAGCGTGATGAGTTCACGTGCTCCAACTGTTCGGCTATATCATGCACTTCTTCCCATCCAAGACCCATCACCTTTACTAAAAACAATTCCGCCAAGCGGTGTTTTCGAATAATTGCCAGAGCTTCTTTTTTTCCTTTTTCGGTCAATTTGATACCCTTGTAAGGAGCATAGGCCACCAACTTCTTGATCGCCAAACGTTTCATCATGCTATTTACGCTGGGAAGCTTTACATCCAGTTTTTTGGCCAATTCGGATACATAAACTTCTCCTGTTGACTGTGAAAGTGCATAGATGGACTTGATATAATTTTCTTCTGTCAGCGACCCCATTTTGCAGCTTTTCAGATAAAAATAAGGCTTTTTGTTAATATCGTGAAATTAAAATATTAGAGGCATCTAACATTTTATTTAAACTAATCGTACTTTTAGACGCATGAACCGAAAAACAATATTCGCGGGATTGATCATCCTGGCAGCTTGCGAGGAATTCCAACCCAAGGCACCTCAAGCATATGAGTTGTTGGATGGTCCTGTATCCGGGCTATCGGAAGCCGAGAATCTCCAATTTCTCCGGGGTGATGTGGCTTTTAATGATGAAGTATTTACATCTGCAAATGGCCTTGGGCCTTTGTTTGTCGCCACGTCCTGTGGCAGTTGTCATCCGGGTGATGGCAAAGGTCATCCTTTTACCACACTTACGCGCTTCGGCCAAACCGATGAAAATGGGAATCAATACCTAAATGTCGGTGGCCCTCAACTTCAACACAGGGCAATTCCCGGTTTTACACCGGAAGTGATTCCCCAAAATGCAACACTCTCCCGCTTTACCCCTCCAGCCAATACCGGTCTCGGATTTTATAGACGCTGTCAGCGATGCTGAAATTTTAGCCTGGGCTGACCCTGATGATAATGATGGAGACGGCATCAGCGGGGTACCGAACTGGATTAGCCTGAAACAATATGTAAAGGAACGACCAAACAGTGTAACCCAAAACGGTAGGTATATGGGTCGTTTCGGTAAAAAAGCAGCCACTTACGATCTGCTTCAACAAACAGCCACAGCTTATAATCAAGACATTGGAATTACATCCAGTTTCGAACCCGTTGACACGCATTCGGGATTGGTGTTTGATCCGGAAGTTTCCAATCAAACCATTAACGATGTGGTTTTCTATTTGAAGGCACTTAAGGCACCCGAACCACGACCTGAAAGCAATTCAATTGAAGGAAAGCAATTGTTTACCACAATTGGTTGCTCAAAATGTCATCGCCCTGAAATGAAAACAGGTAATTCATCGATTGCAGCCATTGCCAATAAAGCCTTTTATCCCTACAGTGATTTTTTATTGCACGACATGGGCTCTTCACTTGACGATGGATACACCGAAGGCTCGGCAAAAACCTATGAATGGCGTACGCCACCACTTTGGGGTGTAGGTCTTTCAAAGAAGTCGCAGGGAGGACAGTATTTTTTACTATACGATGGAAGAGCCAGAAGTATTGAAGAAGCCATATTTCTTCACGGAGGCGAGGGCATTCAGTCTCTCAGTAACTACGAGGCGTTAACAGCTGACGAGAAAACGAAACTCATTAAATTTTTGGAGAGCTTATAGATTGTAGAAGATATGAAGAGACGCGCATTTATAAGACAAACTTGTATTACCTGTGTCAGTGGCGGGTTGGTTCCATTTCTAATCTCCGGTTGCCAGGCAACACATTATGCAAGCGGTGTCCTAGATGCAACAGGCATCAGCGTGTCGAAGTCGGAGTTCAAATACCATAAAAAAGAACAGATTCTCACCCGTCAATATATCATCGTGCAAAACGACAAATTAGAATTTCCCATTTACGTGTACCGATTTTCTGATACCGAATACAGTGCCCTTTGGATGAAATGCACCCATCAGGGCGCAGAGTTACAAGCATCAGGTGACGCCCTCCAGTGCCCGAGTCATGGAAGTGAATTCACAAATAAAGGCGCAGTGAGCAATGGGCCAGCGGAAAAAAATCTTCGTTCATTTCCCGTGATCGTACAAACCGATACCATCACGATAGACTTGCGACAATCATGAAAATAAGTTTACTGATAATAGTTGCTGTAGTGATGTGCTTAAATGTGACTGCGCAAGTAGATTCCACGTTGTTCAAAAGAACACAGCAGGACACCTCCAAACTGCTACTTAATATGGATGCGGTTTATAACCGACCCTTTCTGTCTGTAAGTAAACTACCGGTTGCCGTTGGTGGCTATGTAGAAGCTAATTGGCAACATCTGGGCACCGATGGTGTCAGTGAAGGACATCAGTTTCAAATGAGACGACTTACATTATTTGTCGCGTCAAGCATTTCAAGGCGAATAAAATTTCTGTCGGAGTTAGAGTTTGAAGACGGCACAAAGGAAATCAATATTGAATTTGCTTCTGTTGATTTTGAATTTCACCCACTGCTGAATTTCAGAGGAGGTATTGTGATGAATCCGATTGGCGCGTTCAATCAAAACCACGATGGGCCTAAGTGGGAATTTATTGACCGACCCATTTCAGCCACTCAACTACTACCTGCCACATGGAGCAATGTAGGCTTCGGTTTGTATGGCAAACTATATAAAAACAATTGGGTGTATGCGTATGAAACCTACCTTACCAACGGGTTCGATGATCAGATCATAAGCAACAACGAGAACAAAACTTTCCTTCCCGCATCCAAATTAAATAAGGATCGTTTTGAAGAAAGTTTTAACGGAGTGCCGTTGCTAACGGCAAAAGTGGCTATACGCAATAAGCATATTGGTGAACTGGGTTTGTCTTACATGGGTGGAGTCTACATTGCTCCATGT
>QFQX01000007.1 GCA_003248775.1 Shinella sp.
ACCGGAGTGAAACGAGGATCGATAAGATTATGCTTCAAACAAAAGGGCTTGGAGTGCCGATCTGATTCAATCAGATCGAGCAGCGCTCTATGATCTTCAAAGACGCGGCATCAGCCGGAGAAGTTCTTTCGTGTAGCTGTGCTGCGGGTTCGAGAAGAGCGCTTCCGTCTCGGCAACCTCGCACAGCTTGCCATGGCGCATGACTGCGATGCGGTCGCACATCTGGCGCACCACCGGCAGGTCGTGGCTGATGAAGAGCATGGTCAGGCCAAGCCATTCCTGCAGGTCTTTCAACAGGTTCAGGATCTGCGCCTGGATGGAGACATCGAGCGCCGAGGTCGGCTCGTCGCAGATCAGGAAGCGCGGCCGCGTCGCAAGCGCGCGGGCAATCGATATGCGCTGGCGCTGGCCACCCGAGAACTCGTGGGGGAATTTGCGGCCCGCATCCTGTCCCAGGCCGACGAGGTCGAGGAGATTGGCGACGATGATGTCGCGCTCGCGCCTGTCCGGCGCCAGCCGGTAATGCTCGATCGGCTCGGCAATGATGGCATCGACGCGCATGCGCGGATTGAGCGACGAATAGGGATCCTGAAAGATCATCTGGATCTGCCGGCCGAATTCGCGGCGGCCGTTCTCACCGCTCAGCGCCTTGCCTTCAAAATTGATCGAGCCAGCGGATTCCCGGTAGAGCCCGGCCAGAACGCGCGCGACCGTGGACTTGCCGCTGCCGGATTCGCCGACGAGACCGAGCACTTCCCCGTTCTTCACGTCGAGGGTGAAATCCTTGACGGCATCGAAATAGCGACGCCTTCGGGGAAAGACCGAACGGTGGGTGAGGAAGCGCATGCCGAGATCGTTCATTTCGACGAGCGGCGTCGAGCGAACGGTTCGCTCCGGAGAACTCGCGCTTCCGCCCTGCCCGAGCCAGTGATTGCGCACATCGAACTGCGGCGCGGGCTTGCCCGAACCCTCGATGAAATCGACGCGCGGGAAGCGCTCGAGCTTGATATCGGCCCGCGGCACCGCGCCGATCAGGCTCTTGGTGTAGGCATGGGTGGGCGCGTGGATGATCTGCTGCGTCTCGCCGGTTTCCACCACGCGGCCGCGATACATGACAGCGACGCGGGTCGCGGTCTCGGCGATCACGCCCATATCGTGGGTGACGAGCAGCACGCCGGCATTGCGTTCGGCGGCCAGCCGCTTGATGAGATCGAGGATCTGCGCCTGCACCGAAACGTCGAGCGCCGTCGTCGGTTCGTCGGCGATGATGAGGTCGGGATCGGTGCAGAGCACCAGCGCGATCACCACGCGCTGTCGCATGCCGCCCGAAAACTGGTGCGGATACTGATCCATGCGGTGTTCGGCATCGCTGATGCCGACCTTTTCCAGCAAGGCGATCGCATCGCGCCGCGCCTGATCGGCGCTGACGGAACGATGGGTGCGGATGGTCTCGGTCAGCTGCAGGCCGATGGTGTAGAGCGGATTGAGGCTGGTCAGCGGATCCTGAAAGATCATCGAGATGCGCTTGCCGCGAATGCGGCGCATCGCTTCCGCGCCGAGATTGTCGATCCGCTCGCCGTCGAGTTCGATCGCGCCTTCGGCAATCCGGCCGGGCGCATCGAGCAGGCCCATGACGGCGCTGCCGATGGTCGACTTGCCGGCGCCGGATTCGCCCACCAGACCGAGGATTTCGCCGTGACGGATCTCAAGCGCCACGTCCTCGACGGCGACGAAGGTCTTCAGGCGTCCGGGATATTCGACCTTCAGGCCCTTGATAGCGAGAAGAGGGGGCTTTGCGTCCGTTTCCTGCATGGATGAGGTCCCTTCCGCAGTCATCGCAATTTCGGGTCGAGCGCGTCGCGCAGCCAGTCACCGAGCAGATTGACGGACATAACGAGCAAAGCGAGCGTCAAGCCGGGGAAGATCACGATCCAGCGCTCCCCGGAGAAAAGGAAGTTGTTGCCGATACGGATCAGCGTGCCGAGAGACGGCTCGGTGGCCGGCATGCCGACGCCGAGGAAGCTCAGCGTCGCCTCGCCGAGGATCGCCACGCCGAGATTGATCGTCGCGATGACCAGAACCGGGCCGAGCACGTTGGGCATGACGTGCTTCAGCATGATGACGATGGCCGGACGGCCGATGATGCGCACGGCCTGAACGTATTCGCGGTTCTTCTCGACCATGGTGGAGGCCCGCACGGTACGCGCCACCTGCGGCCAGATCGACAGCGCCAGCGACAGGATGATGACGAAGAGCGCCAGCCGGTCGTGCTGTTCGCGTGGAAGGATGCCGCGGCTGATGCCGTCGATCAGCAGCGCCACCATGATCGCCGGGAAGGTCATCTGGATATCGACCACCCGCATGATGAGGCCATCGACGAAGCCGCCGAGATAGCCGGCGAGAAGGCCGAGGATCAGGCCGATGGCGACCGCGAGTCCGACGGCGATGAAGCCGACGGCGATCGAGGTGCGGGTGCCGTAGAGAATGGCCGACAGCAGGTCGCGGCCCTGGTCGTCGGTCCCGAGCAGGAAGGTCCAGTCGCCGTCTTCCTGCCAGACCGGCGGGATCAGCGAGTTCATCAGGTCGACAGTCGCCGTATCGAAGGGATCGTGCGGCGCGATCCATGGCGCAAGCAGCGCACAAAGGATCAGGATGGTCGCGACGATGGCGGCGCAGACCGTCAGCGGCGAGGTGAGAAACTTGTAGAGCATGTCGCTCTTGATGGATCTGGCCAGTCGTCCGGCTGCCATGGTCAGTGCCCTCCCGAAGCGTTATCGGCGCGAAGACGCGGATCGACGGCGTAATAGAGAAGGTCCACGATCAGGTTGATGATGACGAAGATCGCCGCCACCAGCAGCAGGTAGGTGGACATGATCGGAATGTCGGCCGTCGAGATCGCCTGCAGGAAGAGAAGGCCGATGCCCGGCCACTGGAACACGCTCTCGGTGATGATGCCGAAGGCGATGATCGAACCGAGCTGAAGGCCGGCGATGGTCATGACCGGGACCAGCGTGTTCTTCAGCGCATGGCCGAAATGGATGGAGCTGTTGCGCAGCCCTCTGGCTCTCGCGAACTTGATGTAATCGGCGCGCAGCACCTCCAGCATTTCCGAGCGGATCAGGCGCATGATGAAGGTGAGCTGGAAAAGGCCAAGCGTAAAGGCCGGCATCAGGATCGATTTCCATCCCGAGACGCTGAGCAGGCCGGTGGACCACCAGCCGAGCTGCACGACATCGCCGCGGCCGAAGGTCGGAAGCCAGCCGAGTTCGACGCCGAAGACGAGGATCAGCATGATGCCGATGAAGAAGGTGGGCAGCGAGATGCCGGCGAGCGAGACGATCATGAAGGTGCGGCTCAGCCAGCTTTTCGGATGAAGGCCGGTGTAGACGCCCATCGGCACGCCGAGTACCGAGGCCATGATCAGGGCCATGAAGCTGAGTTCCAGCGTCGCCGGCAGCCGCGTGGCGAGCAGGGTGTCGACCGGCTGCCCCATCTGGTAGGAAAGACCGAAATCACCCTGCAGGATTCGGCCGACGAAGGTGACGAACTGCACCGGCACCGGGTCGTTCAGCCCAAGCTGCTGGCGAAGCTCTGCGCGCTCGACCAGCGACGTCTCCTGTCCCACCATCTGGGCCACGGGGTCGCCGATATAGCGGAACATAAGAAAGGCGATCAGCGCCACGGCCAGCATCACGATGGCCGACTGCAAAAGCCGTCGAAGCAGGAAAGAAAACATCGGGCACCAGAATGTCCGTGGGGAGAAGACGGATCGGCGTCTCCTCCGGCGGAAAACACGGACAGGACACGGGCTTCCCGTGTCCTGTCCGGATGACAGAAGTTACTTCTTTATCTCAACGTAACGCCAGTCGAAAACATCGTCCGGGCGCTGCTTCAGCTCGACGCCATCACGCACGCCCCATGCGATCCACTGCTGGTGCAGCGGCAGATAGGCGATGTCGTCGGTGGTGATTTTCCAGGTTTCCTTGATCAGCGCGTTACGCTTGGCCTGGTCCGTCTCCAGCAGGATCTCGCCGGCGAGCTTGTCGACTTCCGGGTTGCAATAGCCGCCGTAGTTGGACTTGCCGTTCGAGACCTTCTCGCGTTCGCCTTCCTGCCATGCGGCGGATTCAGGCGAGACGCGCGGGCACACATGCAGCGAGTTGATCGGAGCAAGGCTGTCGAAGCTCGGCGGCGTGGAGCCGATCAGGCCGACGCTGAAGTCGAGCTTCGGCGCGAAGACCTTTTCGAAGAACTTCGACTTGGTCTGGGCGTTGAGCTTCACCTTGACGCCGATCTTGGCCCACATGTTGGTGACCGCCACGCAGATCGCCTCGTCATTGACGTAGCGGTCGTTCGGGCAATCGAGGCCGAGTTCGAAACCATCGGGATAGCCGGCTTCGGCCAGCAGGGCCTTGGACTTTTCCGGATCGTATTCGAGACGCTTGAAGTCCTCGCTGAAGCCGTTGATGCCCGGCGCCACCATCAGCGCCGAAGGCGTGGACATGCCGCGCATGACCTTCTTCTTGATGGTCTCGATGTCGATGCCGCGATAAAGCGCCTCGCGGACACGGTGGTCCTTGAGCGGGTTCTTGCCCTTGATGTTCGAATAGAGCAGTTCGTCGCGGAACTGGTCGAGGAACAAATAGACGGTGCGCAGTTCCGGCCCGACGATCATGTGGGTGCCTTCGGACTGCTCGACGCGGTCGATATCCTGAACCGGAACCGGGAAGATCACATCCATCTGGCCGGAGAGAAGGGCCGCGACGCGAGTCGCGGCATTCGGGATCGGCGTGAACACGACATCGGTCACATTGTCCGTGCGGGTGGCATTGCCCCACCAGTCGGCATTGGCGGAAAGCGTCGTCTTGATGCCGGGCTCGCGGGTGTCGAGCTTGAACGGGCCGGTGCCGTTCTCATGCAGCGTCGTATAGGCTTCCTCGCCGGTGCCGGCCTTCTGCGGCTCGCCGACCTTGTTCTTCTCGGCCCAGCTCTTCGACATCATGTACCAGTTGCCCCACTGGTAATGGATGATCGGGTTCGGCGTGGTGGTGATGAAGTCGACCGTGTAGTCATCGACCTTCACGACCTTGGTGTCGGGCGCAAGCCGGTTCTTGAAGTCGGAAGCACCCGCGCGAACACGATCGGCGGAGTAGAGAACGTCGTCGGCCGTGAAAGCGCTGCCGTCGTGGAACTTCACGTCCTTGCGCAGGTGAAAGCGCCAGCGGGTCGGCTCGACCATTTCCCAGCTTTCGGCGAGAGCCGGCTGGATCGAAAGGTCGGGAGCGCGGCGAACGAGGCCTTCATAGATGTTGCCGAGGAAGCCGGAGGTGAAGGTTTCGTCAATCGTATAGGGATCGAGCGAGGTGATGTCGCCCTGGGAAGAGAACCGCAGGGTTTCCGCGCCGGCATGAAGTGCGGTGGCGCAAAGCAGAGATGCCGTCACAAGGCTGAAGCGAAGTTTCTTTCCCACGTTTTCGTGTCCCCTGATCGTCGTTTGCAGGCTCCAGGGCATGCATCTCAGACCGTGCAAGCTTTCTGGAAAGTCGGATTTCATAGTATGACAACTTGAACAAGCGTCAACGGATTTCTGTAGTAAATTATATCAAATGACGTTGTTAACTTAGAAAATCTATCATATTGTACAGAACAAGAGGTGAGGCATGACGATCAAGGACAGGTTGACGGGCGGTGAACTGAAGCTGACCTCCGCCGAAACCAGGGTAGTGCGTACATTGCTGGCGAATTACCCATCCGCGGGCCTCACGACCGTTGCCGGTTTTGCGCAACGCGCCGGCGTCAGTGTCCCGACCGTCCTCCGGCTGGTCACCAAGCTGGGTTTCAGCGGTTACGCCGCCTTTCAGGACGTGCTGATCGACGAGGTCAGCGAAAAGCTCAATTCACCGCTTTCCATGTTCGACGACCGGGGTGCAGGCGAACCCGGAGCCGGCGTTTACACCGCCTTCATGCGCAATATCGCCAGCGCCATGCATCAGGCCGCCGACGATTTTCGCGAGGCGGAATTCGAGGCCATGCTCGACCTGCTCGGCGACGAGCGCTCGACGGTCTATTGCGTCGGCGGGCGGTCGAGTTCGACGCTGGCGTTGCGGCTGTCGCTGCTTCTGGCGCAGGTCAGGCCGAATGTCTTCCATATCGGCAATGAATCCATCCGTCTCTTCGACCGGCTGGCCGATTTCAACAGTCAGGTGACGCTCGTCGTCTTCGACTATCGCCGCTATCAGGCCGATGTCGTGGAGTTTGCCAAGCTCGCGCGGGAAACCCGAGCCCGCATCGTGCTGTTCACCGATCGTTGGCTTTCGCCGATCAGCAATTTTGCCGATCAGGTTCTCATTTCGCCGGTCGAAAGCCTTTCGGCCTTCGATACCCGCGTCGTCGCCTTCGCCCAGTGCGAGGCGATCATCGCCGCCCTTTCCAAACGCAACCCCGACCGGGTGCGCGAGCGTCTCTCGGTGATCGAGGACCTGCGCAAGAAGGGCAATGCGCATCTCCATCGGATCGAACACAAGAATGACGACGAATGACAGGATGAAAACTCCGGCAGCCGACACTGACTGGCTGCCGGAAATCATCAATCCGGAGGGACGTTTTCCCTGCATGATCGTGTGCGATCATGCCAGCAGCCGTGTTCCCGGCGCCTATGACAATCTCGGGCTCGATCCCGCCGATCTCGAAAAGCATGTCGGCGTGGATATCGGCATAGCCGATGTGGTGCGCGAACTCGCCCGCCTTCTGGATGCGCCGGCGGTGCTGTCTCCCACCTCGCGCCTGCTGGTGGATTGCAACCGCTGGATCGAGGACAGCCGCTGTTTCCTGACGGAAAGCGACGGCATCGTCATTCCGGGCAACCAGGATCTCAACGCCGCGGACCGGGAAGAGCGGCTGGAAGCCTATTTCTGGCCCTATCACGGCGAGGTTCATCGGGTGCTTGCCGGTCTCGTCGAGCGCGTCGGGCACCCGCTGTTCCTTTCGCTCCACAGCTGCACGCGCCAGCTTGGCGGCGGACCGTTCCGCGACATGGATGGCGGCACGATCTGGCATGAGAACAGGGTGTTTTCCGATGCGCTGATTGCGCAACTGAGCAAAGAGGCCGGGCTGGTGATCGGCGATAACGCCCCCTATTCCGGCATCGGCGGCACTTTCTCCATCGATTATCACACATGGGGAAGCGGTCTTCCCGCCTGCGGACTGGAAATCGTCAACGACCTTCTCCTGACGCCGCAGGGGCGCTCGCTCTGGGCCGAACGCCTTGCCCGAGCCGTCAAGGCCATCGTTCAGCAGTCCATGACACCGGCAGAACTGCCGGCTCATGAAAGCGTTTCTCTCTGAGAAAGGTCAAAACCATGCCGATCCGGGGTATTCTCTACGAAGCGACGGCGGCTCCGGCTCCGGTCACCACATCGCTCACCGGCAATCACGATGCCGACTTCGTAGTGATCGGTGCGGGCTATACCGGTCTGACGGCCGCCATTCACACGGCATCCAGGGGCGTGAAGACCATCGTTCTCGAGGCGGAAGGTCCGGGCTTCGGCGGCTCCGGCCGCAATCATGGCCACTGCGTGCCCATCCTCGGCTTCATCAATGCGAAATCAGCTATCGAACGGCTGGGGCAGGAGCGCGGCCAGCGCTTCACCGGCATGCTGGTCAATTCCGGCAAGACGGTCTTCTCGCTGATCGAAAAATACGACATCGACTGCGAGGCGGCACCAACAGGCGCGCTGCAGCTTGCCCACAGCCCGGCGACCGTCGACCAGCAGAAACGCCAGTACGAGACCTATGCGAAACTCGGCATCGAGGGCGTCTGGCTCGACCGGGACAAGGCCGTCGCCATGACCGGCTCGGAAGCCTTCCACGGCGGCTGGATGCATCCCGACGGCGGTCATCTCAACCCGCTCGCCTATGCGCGCGGACTGGCGCGCGCCGCAATCGGCGAAGGCGCCGAGATCTACACCGGCTCGCCGGCCATCTCGCTTGCGCGGGAAGGCGATGGCTGGCGTGTGACCTGCCCATCGGGCACCGTGCGCGCCCGCCGCGTCGGCATCGCCACAAATGCCTATACCGACAAGCTCCTGCCGCCGCTCGGGCAATCCTATTTCATCATGACGTCCTATGCGCTGGCGAGCGAGCCGCTCGACCCGGCCATTCGCCGCAAGATTCTGCCGGGCAACCAGAGCCTCGGCGACACCCGGCCCGATGTCCGCTACCTGCGCTTCGACAAGGACAACCGTATGATCGTCGGCGGTCTCGTCGAAACGATCCGCGGCCGCAATGTCGGCTGGACCGAAGGCCATATGCGCAAGCGCTTTGCCGCCGCCTTCCCGGAACTCGCCGGTGTGAAGTGGGGCTGGTACTGGTCCGGCAAGCTCGCGATCAACATGGACCGGCAGCCGCATCTCTACAATCCGGCGGAAGGTCTCTATGCGCTGGTCGGCTATTCCGGCCGCGGCCTGCCGACGGCAACCGCGCTCGGCGAGGTTCTGGGCGAAGCCGGAACCGGTGTTCCGGCAGCCGATCTGCCGATGGAGATCGCAGAGGTCAGGCGTCTCCTGCCGGCACCACTTCTCTCGGCCATGGTGCCGCGCTTCCGCGGGCCTATCAATCGCATCCGCTCCATCCGGGATTGAGGCGACAATCTCTCGGGGAAGCAGGCGGGCGGCGACCGACGTTATCCACCGCTCTGCCGATGCCACCTTTTGCCGCAGCGGACTGTCACACCTGCGCGGGGCAGGGCTTTCGCACGGATGTCCATCCGTTTTCGCAAGACGTCATGATCCCGATCAAAGTGCTGATAAGACTTGATTTTAGAGATTGATTGCACGACTGCCCTCGCCAGGGCGGCGGCTGGAACACTGCCGCAAAACTTTCCATCATGCAGCGCACAAATTTACGTGCACAGATTTTAAAGTTGACGCGCGGAAACTTTAGTGGTTGATAAGGATCATCAGCTGGTAAGGGAGGCCGCCAGCCATGATGACCATCAACAACTGGTCTCTTGCATCAACAGGGAGGAAATCATGTCCATTTCTCGCATCGCCAAGTCGCTCCTCGTCTCTGCCGCTTTCACCATGGCCGCAGTCGCAGCGCAGGCGGAAGGCATCGGCGCTTCGCTGCTGACGCAGCAGCATCCGTTCTATAACGAGCTGGCCAAGGCCATCACCGAAGAGGCGAAAGCCAAGAACGTCAAGCTCGAGATCGCGATCGCCAATCAGGACCTGAACAAGCAGCTGGCCGACATCGAAGACTTCATCGTCAAGGGCGTCGACGTCATCATCATGTCGCCGGTCGACAGCAAGGGCGCTCTCGCCGCCGTCAAGCGCGCTGAAGCGGCCGGCATCAAGGTCATCACCGTCGACGTTCCGGTCGAAGGCACCCAGGTTGCCTCCTACATCGGCACCGACAACTATGCAGGCGGCGTCAAGGCCGGCGAACTGATGGCCGAACAGCTCGGCGGCAAGGGCAACGTCGCCATCATCGACTACCCGCTGGTGCAGTCGGTGGTGAACCGCGTCAACGGCTTCAAGGAAGCCATTGCCAAGTTCCCCGACATCAAGATCGTTTCGATCCAGACCGGCATCACCCGCGCTGAAGCTCTGGCCGTTGCCCAGAACATGCTGCAGGCCAACCCGGATATCGCCGGCATCTTCGGCTTCGGCGACGACGCAGCGCTTGCTGCCGCCGTTGCGGTCAAGTCGGCAGGCCTGACCGGCAAGGTCAAGGTCATCGGCTTCGACGGCATGCCGGAAGCAATCGCCGCCGTAGACAATGACCCGGATATGGTCGGCGTCATCCAGCAGTTCCCGGACCAGATGGGCAAGCTCGCCGTCGACAGCGCCGTGAAGCTCGTTGCCGGCGAAAGCATCCCGGCCGACCAGCCGATCGTTCCTGGCGTCTACGTCAAGAAGTAACTTCCATAAAGATGCCTCCCAAGGCACCTTGTCCCTTCGGGGGCAGGGACCGCTCCGCAGCCGGCGGCTCGAACTCCTTTTCGAGCCGCCGCGCGCAACGATGCGAAGGGTGATGCCATGCCTGCCACCGGCAATGATGCCATCCTTGAAATCAAGGATGTGACCAAGGTTTTCGGCGCTGTAACCGCGCTCAAGAACATGCAGTTGAAAGTCCGGCCCGGACGGGTTCACACGATCCTGGGCGAAAACGGCGCTGGAAAATCGACACTGATGAAGATCCTCGCGGGGGTCTATCAGGTCACCTCCGGAGAGATCACGCTCGGCGGCCAGCCCTATGCGCCGGCCAATCCGCAGGAAGCGGCAAAGGCAGGGCTGACGATCGTTTTCCAGGAACTCAGCCTCTGCAACAATCTCTCCGTCGCGGAAAACATTCTCGCAACCCGCGAACCGTCGAAAGCCGGCTTCATCAGCGACAGCGCGCTGACCCGCAAGGCGGAAGCCATCGTCGCGGACCTGAAGCTGCCGGTGTCGGTGAGCGACAAGGTCGGCGACCTGTCGATTGCGCAGCGCCAGCTGGTCGAGATCGCCAAGGGCCTCAGCGTCGATGCGAAGGTGGTCATCCTCGATGAACCCACGTCCTCGCTCAGCGACAGCGAAGCCGAGATCCTGTTCGACATCATCGCGCGGCTGAAGGCGCGCGGCGTCGCCATCCTCTACATCTCGCACCGGATGGAAGAGATCATGCGGCTGAGCGACGACATTACCGTCGTGCGCGACGGCGCCTATATCACCACCCGCGAAAAGAACGACACCACCATCGACGAACTGATCGCGATGATGGTCGGCCGCGACATGCACGCGATCTATCCGCCCCGCGATGTGCCGGCTCCGGCGCTCACCGAAAAGCCGGTTCTGACCGTCAGCGGCCTCACGCGCACCGGCGAATTCGAGGACGTCTCCTTCGACGTGCGCTCCGGCGAAATCCTCGGCTTCTTCGGCCTCGTCGGCTCGGGCCGTTCCGAGGTGATGAACACCCTGTTCGGCATGGGTCACATCGCCGCCGGCACGATTGCGATCGACGGTTCGGCGGTTTCCATTTCCTCGCCGATCGACGCCATCAACCGCGGCATCGGCTTCGTCACGGAAAACCGCAAGGAAGAGGGCCTCGTGCTCAGCCACAGCGTCGAGGCCAATATCTCGATGGTGGCGCTCGATAAATTCTCGGGCCTTCTCGGCTTCCTCAAGCGTCGCAGCGAACGCGATGCGGCGGATCAGGAAGTGAAGCGCCTCGCGATCAAGACGGCCTCGCTCGACACCATTGCCGGCACGCTCTCGGGCGGCAACCAGCAGAAGATCGTGCTGGCCAAATGGCTGCTGACCAGGCCGAAGATCCTGATCCTCGACGAACCGACGCGCGGCGTCGATGTCGGGGCCAAATATGAAATCTACAAGATCATCCGCCAGCTGGCGGCGGAGGGCACGGCGATCCTGCTCATTTCCTCCGAACTCCCCGAGATCATCGGTATGAGCGATCGCGTTGCAGTCATGAGCGAAGGCCGCATGACCGCGACCGTATCCGGCGACCGGATTTCTCCCGAAAAAATCATGAGCTTTGCGACGGGAACAGTATCATGACCGACAAGACTGCAGCCAATGCTGCCCTTATGCGACTGATGAAACAGTATGGCGGCATCTTCCTGTCGCTGATCGTGCTGTGCGTCATCTTCTCCGTCATGAACCCGCGTTTCATGTCGCTCGCCAACTTCCTCAACGTGCTGCAGCAGGTGGCCGTTATCGCGATTGCCGCGTTCGGCATGACCTGGGTCATCCTGCTCGGCGAGATCGACCTGTCGATCGGCTCGATCATCGCGCTCGCCGGCATGGTCGCCGCCCAGTGTTTCGCCTTCGGTCTCGGCTTCCTGCCGACTTTCGCGCTGACACTTCTGGCCGGCGCGCTGCTCGGTTCCGTGAACGGCGTGCTGACAGCGAAATTCCTGCTGCCGTCCTTCATCGTCACGGTGGCGACGATGGGCATCTATCGCGGCCTCGTCAGCCTGCCGACCAATGGCGCGCCGGCCATGATCACCGAGCCGACATGGACGGCCATCGGCACCCAGAGCTTCATCGGCATTCCGATCGTCATCTGGTTCGTCGCCGTGCTCTTCCTGTTCAACCATATCCTGCTCAGCAAGACCAAGTTCGGCCGCCGCGCCTATCTGACGGGCGGCAACCGCGAGGCAGCGCTTTATTCCGGCATCAATGTCGACCGCCTGAAGATCATCATCTTCATGATCTCCGGCGTAATGGCGGCGATCTCCGGCGTGCTGCTCTCGTCGCGCCTGTTCTCGGCCCAGACCAATGCCGGCATGAGCTACGAGCTGGATGCGATCGCGGCAGCCGTTCTCGGCGGCACCAGCCTTGCCGGCGGCGTCGGCACCATGGTCGGCACGCTGATCGGCGCGCTCATCATCGGCGTGCTGAACAACGGCATGAACATGATGTCCGTCCCCTATTTCTACCAGCTCATCGTCAAGGGCCTGGTGATCCTCATCGCCGTCGGCCTCGACGTCCGCTCGAAGCGGGCAAAGCAGTAATTCGCCGACAGTAAAAATCGAAAGCAAGCAGTCGTCCCATGTCCAAGATCCTGACCATCGGCGAAATTCTCGTCGAGATCGTCGCCACCAACCGCGGTAACGGCTTTCGCGAGGCGGTTCCCCTGATCGGCCCGTTCCCCTCCGGCGCGCCGGCGATCTTCATCGATCAGGTCGGCAAGCTCGGCCAGGAATGCGCCATCGTCTCGCGTGTCGGCGATGACGATTTCGGCTGGGTCAACATCAACCGGCTGACGGAAGACGGCGTCGACGTTTCCGGCATCGAGGTCGTTCCGCAGGGCACCACCGGCAGCGCCTTCGTCCGCTACCGCGAGGACGGCAGCCGCGCCTTCGTCTTCAACATCCGCCACAGCGCCTGCGGCACCATCGAGCTCTCCGAAAAGACGCTCGCGATGATCGACGGCTGCACGCACATGCATGTCATGGGCACGGCCCTTTATGCGCCGAGCGTGGTGAAGAGCATCCTGACGGCTGTCGAGCGTATCAAGGCTGCCGGCGGCACGGTCTCCTTCGACCCGAACCTGCGGCCGGAAATCCTCGACAGCCCCGGCATGCGCGAGGCGCTGCAGACCGTGCTCGCCAAGACGGACCTGTTCATGCCGAGCGGCGAGGAACTCTTCCTGTTTGCCGAGGCGAAGACGGAAGACGCCGCCGTCGCCGAACTGCTTGGCCGAGGCATCAGGGCCATCGTCGTCAAGCGCGGCGACAAGGGCGCCAGCTATTTCGACAAGGACACGCGGCTCGATCTCGAAGGCTTCAAGGTCGAGGAAGTCGACCCCACCGGGGCCGGCGACTGCTTCGGCGCGACCTTCGTGACCTTCTGGCTGCAGGGCGCAAGCCCCGCCGAGGCGCTGCTTTACGCCAATGCTTCCGGTGCGCGCGCCGTCACCAAGGCCGGCCCGATGGAAGGCGCTTCCACCAGAGCCGAACTCGACACCCTCATCAAGACGCAAGGCAGGGCCTGACATGCAGCAGAACTATCTTTCGGACATCGCAACCTGGCGTCAACGCGCCGGCTCCAAGGGTATCCCCTCGATCTGCTCGGCGCATCCGATGGTGATCGAGGCCTCCATGCTGCATGCGCTCGCCAAAGGCGAGCACCTGCTCGTCGAGGCCACCTGCAATCAGGTGAACCAGGACGGCGGCTATACCGGCATGACGCCCGCCGACTTCCGCATCTTCGTCGAGAAGATCGCCGCAAAGACCGGCTTTCCGCTCGACAGGCTGATCCTCGGTGGCGACCATCTCGGCCCCAATCCGTGGAAGAACCTGCCCGCCGATGAGGCCATGGCCAAGGCCTGCACGATGATCGACGCATTCGCCCGCGCAGGCTTCACCAAGCTTCACCTCGATACCAGCATGGGCTGCGCTGGCGAACCTGTCGCGCTTCCCGATGCCGTCACCGCCGAGCGTGCGGCGCGTCTTGCAAGCGTGGCCGAAGCGGCGCTTGCCGGCTCGGGCGGCGTGCAGCCGGTCTATATCGTCGGCACCGAGGTTCCGATCCCCGGCGGCGCGATGGAAGAACTCGACGTTCTGGAAGTCACGAAGCCCGAGGCCGCGCTGAAGACGGTCGAAGTCCATCGCGAGGCCTTCGAGGCCGCCGGCGTCGTATCCGCCTTTTCCCGCGCCGTTGGCGCCGTCGTCCAGCCGGGCGTCGAATTCGGCAACCACAACGTCATCGCCTACGAACCGGAAAAGGCCGCGGCACTCAGCGCCACGCTCTCCGGCATGCCGGGCATGGTGTTCGAGGCCCATTCCACCGATTACCAGACCCGGGACGCCCTGCGCCGGCTGGTGCTGGACGGCTTCTCCATCCTGAAGGTCGGCCCCGGCCTGACCTTTGCGCTGCGTGAGGCCTTCTACGGTCTCGACCGGGTCGCCGATTTCCTCTTCCCCGGCAAGCGCCGCGAAACCCTGCTGGAGACCGTCGAGCGGGTTCTGACCGCAGAGCCGAAGAACTGGGAAAAATACTATCACGGCACGGCGGAAGAACAGCGCCTGCAGCGGCATTTCAGCTATAGCGACCGCATCCGCTACTACTGGCCGCATCCCGAAATCAACGCCGCCGTCAGCGAACTCTTCGCCATCCTCGACGGCGTCGAGATCCCCGAAACGCTGATCAGCCAGTATCTTCAGGCGAGCTATACGGCGGTCCGCCAGGGACGCGTAAAGCCTCGGGCAGAGGCGCTGGCGCTTGCCGCCGTCGACCACGTTCTGGAAGACTATTTCGAAGCCTGCCGCGCCTGATGGAGCATGATCCGACCGGAGGGAAACGAAGATCGCTAAGGTCATGCTTAAAAAAAGAAAACCTTGGAGCGCCGATCTGATTCCATCCGATCGAAACGCGCTCTAAGCTGCGGCTTGCAGCGAAGCGGAAGTTCTGGTTGAAACCTTGACCATATTTTAAATCGATTGAGAAACGGGGTGAAAGCGGATTTGGCAGACAGGCTCATCAGGACCATGGAGGACTTTGCCGAGTTTGTCGGATTGTCACGACCGACCGTCTCGAAGTATTTCAACGATCCGAGTTCGGTTCGCCGCAAGACGCGTGACCTGATCGAGACGGCGCTCAAGCAGAGCGGCTTCCGCCCCAACATGTTCGCCGTCAATCTCAACCGGCGGCGCAGCAATATCCTCGGAATCATCATTCCGAATTCGACCGACCCGTTCTACATGGCGCTGACGCGGCGGGTGGAACTGATCGCCAATGCCTCCGGCTTCCTCGCCTTCGTGCTGTCTTCCGATGGCAATGCAGAGATGGAGGCGCGTGCCATCGAGACGTTCAAGTCGATGAACGTCGCCGGCGCCATCATCGCCCCGCTCGGCGTGCAGTCGCATCACGAGACCTTGCGGGCGCTGGCCCAGTCCATTCCGCTGATCTTCGTCGACTCGCCGCTCGACGACACGTCACCCTTCGTCGGCACCAACAACCGGCAGAGCTTCCAGCTGATAGTCGACTATCTATGTCGCTCGGGCGAGCCGCCCTGCTATCTCGGCATGCCGCCGGTCAACACCAATGCCAGCACCCGCGAAACGGCCTATATCGAGGCCATGTCGCAGCTGCGCATGGAGCCGGTCGTGCTGCCGATCGCCAAGACCGCGGGCTGGGATTTCGAAAAATTCGGCTATGAGGAAACGCTGCGCATTCTGGAAAACGGCGGCTTCCCCACGGGCACCGTTCTCTGCGCCAACGACCGCGTGGCCTTCGGCGCGATTGCCGCCGCCTATCATGCCGGCATCAAGGTCGGGCGCGGCCCGGACCGCGAGCTTCGCATCGCCGGCCATGACGACCATCCGCTGTCGCGATACGCCTGTCCACCCATCACCACGGTCGCCCAGAGCTACAACGACATCGGCCGCATCTCCATGGAGCTTCTGCTACGCAAGCTCGGCGAGGAAGACGCCGGCTCGACCCCGGAGCATGACGAACAGGTCCTGCTCAACGCCGAAATCATCCTGCGTGAATCCGCCTGAGCCGGCGGATACGGCGCACGCTCAGTCAGTATCGCTGAAGCAGAGCCTGACGGACGGTTCCGCCCGGGCCAGAAACTCCAGAAGGTCCTCGCGGGAAAGCGCTGCGCAGCCGGCCGTCGGCGAATAGTTCTCGCGCGCAAGATGCAGGAATATCGCGCTGCCGGCGCCCGGCACCACCGGATCGTCGTTATGACCAAGCACCACGACGATGTCGTAGACCTCGTCTTCCCGCCACAGTTCCTCATGGCTTGCCGCGTAGGGAAGCCGGACCTTGCGGTTGTACTGCGGATCGGAAGGCGCGTCGCACCAGCCGTCGAGACGGTCGATGGGCGTGCAGGGTAGGGCGGTCGCGGGCCTTTCCATGCGGTCGGCGCGGTAATAGACATGCCGGATCGGCCAGCAGCCGACGGGGCTGACGCCATCGCCCTCGGTCTTTTCGAGATGAATGCCGCCGCGGCCGACGGCGCAACGCCAGCTCCGGTCGCCATGACGGGCCTCCCACAGCTCGTCGCCGGTCTTCTTCACGATCAGGTCCACGTTCTTTCCTTCCCTACAGCATATCGCGCAAAAGTGTGCAGCGATTTTGCGGCAACGACATGCGATGAAACAAGGACTTATACCAAAGATCACTGATGATGACCCATCCGACCGGAGTGAAACGGGGATCGATAAGATCATGCTTCAAACAAAAGGGCTTGGAGTGCCGATCTGATTCCATCAGATCGAACAGCCCACAAACCATTGATCTGGTGGGGCGATTTGTCCTGACAGATGGGTACCATCTGTCAGGATCGCACCACTGGACAGAAAACCTCGCGGATCCCGCCCGAGGATCGGAAGCGGGCGTCGCATGCTTCAATCTGCCGATTGCAATCTGCGCACTTCCGGGCACAATGCCGGCGGTATCTGGGAGGAGGATGCTCGAATGCTGGAAAATGCGCTGGTCTACGATGCGCAGGGCCAGCCGCTCCTGAACGGAAAACTGAATGCTTCCCGGGAGTGGGCTGAGGTCAATGCGTTCTGCAACAGGGTCTACATGCCGCTCGCGGCGCGACCGCTGGTCAAGGGAGCGGACCCGAACGCGACGTTGCGCACCCTTTCGATCGGCCGGATCATTCTCAGCCGCTTCTGCTTCGGCGTGCCGACAAAGGCGGATGAATTCGATCCGTCCTCGGGCAATATCATCGTCGTCAACACCATGCGGGGCAGCGTGCGCCATCCGCTCGCCGATGGCGCCAGCATCGATACCCGTCCCGGCGACAGCTATGTGGTCGATTGCAGCCGCACGGATTACTGGAACGTCGCCAATGGCGACGACCTGCAGTTCAACCTGACCATTCCCCACAGCCTGATGGAGGAAACGGCGCAGCGGTGGTATGGCTTCGTTCCCGAAGACGACCTCTGGAAGAAACGCCTGCTCTTCGGCCGGGGCAATTCCGCCTGGCTGTCGCTCGTGGACTACGCAACGCGATCCGTCGACGCCCGCGACGACCGCATATCAAGCCCGCTGATCGAAAAGCGCATCGAGGAAATGCTGTGCCTGGAACTGCTGCGCGGCTGGGCCGAATGCTCCGGCCTCAACCTCGATACCGGCGCGCGCGGCGCGGCACCCAGATATGTGCGCGAGGCCGAACGGCTGATGGAGGAACGGGCGCATGAGGGTCTCTCGGTCATCGAGATTGCCGCGGAAGTCGGCATTTCCGCCCGCAGCCTTTCAGATGGCTTCAGGCGGTTTCGCGGCATCACGCCGCATGATTACCTGACGGCACGCCGCCTCGACGGTCTGCGCAAGGCGCTGGAAGAAGCGCCTCCCGGCGAGACTGTCTCTTCGATCGGGCTTTCGCGCGGCTATGTGAACCTCACCGCCATGGCCACGAGCTATCGCCAGCGCTTCGGCGAAAGCCCCTACCAGACGTTGCGTAACCGGCCGGGCAGACACCCGGCAAGCTGACCCGCAGGCCGCCGCTTTCCGCGAACGGCGAGCGCCGATCCGTTCCGGTGGCCGATTTGCCTCGCCAGCCAATTGCTTCCGTTTTCGACCATCCGCTTCCGTAATGGAGCAAAGCCCGGCCAGCGGCGATCCTCCCCGTTGTCTATGGTGGCTGCGGTGTCGTTTCACACACCACCATCCGGACAGGAGGCCGGTTTGTGCGATCTCTGTAACATCATGCTGAGGGGCATACCCCCTAGGGAGGATTTGATGAAAGCGCTTGTCTATAACGGACCGGGCAAGAAGGACTGGGTCGAGAAGCCCAAGCCGGTCGTGCAGGAGCCGACCGATGTCATCGTGAAAATCACGAAGACGACCATCTGCGGCAGCGACCTGCACATTCTGAAGGGTGACGTACCGACCGTCACCGAGGGACGCACGCTCGGCCATGAAGGCGTCGGCGTGGTCGAAGAGGTCGGCAGCGCGGTGCGCAACTTCAGGAAGGGCGATCCCGTCCTGATTTCCTGCATCACATCCTGCGGTTCCTGCCCCAACTGCAAGCGGCAGCTTTATTCCCATTGCGATGACGGCGGCTGGCAGCTCGGCCATACGGTCGATGGCACGCAGGCCGAATACGTCCGTATCCGCCATGGCGACAACTCGCTTTATCCGATCCCGGCCGGGGCGGACGAGGAAGCGCTGGTCATGCTCTCCGACATCCTGCCCACCGGTCTGGAAATCGGCGTGCAGGCGGGCGGCGTGAAGCCGGGTGATACCGTCGCCATCGTCGGCGCGGGTCCGGTCGGCATGTCGGCGCTGCTTACGGCGCAGTTCTATTCGCCGGGCAAGATCGTGATGATCGACATGGACCCGGCCCGCCTGGCGCTCGCCCGCCAGTTCGGCGCCACCGATACGGTTCAGGTCGGCTCCGAGGATGCGGCCGCGAAGGTCATGGCGATGACCGATGGACGCGGCGTCGATGTGGCGATCGAGGCCGTGGGCGTGCCTGCGACCTTCGACATTTGCCAGAAGATCGTCTCGGCCGGCGGCAAGATCGCCAATGTCGGCGTTCACGGCAAGCCGGTGGAGCTTCACATCGAAGATCTGTGGATCAAGAACATCAACATCTCTATGGGCCTGGTGAACACCAACACCACGCCGATGCTCCTGAAGACGGTGGAGGCCGGCAAGTTCGACCCGAGCAAGCTGATCACCCATCGCTTCGCGCTCGACGAGATCCTCGACGCCTATGAGGTCTTCGGCAATGCCGCCCGTGAAAAGGCGATGAAGGTCATTCTCGCGGCCTGAGATCTGCCGGATACCTGAAGCATATGGAAACAGCCACCGGCGTCCGATACGACGCCGGTGGCTTCGTTTTTGCAGAAATCAATGAAACGTGCGGGTCACTGACCGAGTGTCAGATAGTACTCCCATCGCGGCAAAGATAACTGGAAGGCATACCATACATAATCTTGCGATCCGTCGTTCGACAACAATTTGAACACCTCACACTCCGAGCCTCATTGGCAACGAGCTTCGCACCGATCAGAGTGTGCAAGATAAATGATTTCGGGTGATTGCCATCAATGAGTGCGGTAAAAACAAAGTCGTAGAACGTCAGCCGTCGGCCGCATTCACAATCATTTTTCGCTAAATAAAATGGATAATTTGCAAGAAATCCAGAAGACACATCCAGAATTCTTTCGATCTTTGCTACGTCTTCTTGATCAGATTTCGTGAATTTTTCCGGATCTTCAAAATTTGTGTTCCCGTATAGTTTCGAAAAATCCGAAACGGATATGCTAACAACGCGATTGTAATCAAACATTGCATCCCCCTCTAGCAATTTCAAAACACAACCATAAGATCGAATTATTGTCGAGTCGCAATTCAAGGAATTTAACCTGCTCGCATAAGCGAAAAACATTTTTCGACTCAGGAGGATGCGGGGAATGTCTGACACTATAATTGTTGATCTCAACGGGCTTGCATTCAACGATGAAGATCGCAAGCAATTAGCCGACGAAATCAAGCGAGCCATCGTCAATATCGTACAAAGACGCGCTCATGTGGCACCGCCTGTCGCTATTCTTTCAAAGCCTGGTTGGTGGGTGGGAAAGGAAACGTGACAGCCAAGCTTTGCCCGAGCAGCAAACCTGATGACGCAGATAACGTGATTGCTGTCTGCGGCCCAATGGGTCTCTTGACATATCTGCCCGAAGCTACTGCTGCGCCGACAACAGGTGAGCCATCGCTCGCGCGTTATTCCTCTGCATGCGTCAGTCGGAGCTGCAGGCACTGGAAGCAAAAGCAATGCGAGTGGCCAAAGCTTCTTCTCGAAGAGATCACCCCGGTAGAGTCAGTTGCCAATTGGCATATCTGCAACATTAGAGAAACTTGCAGATGGCGTCATCAATCTGGTGATGCCATCTGCGGGATCTGCCCTCAAGTTCTCGGCATTGGAATTATTGTTCCCACATCCGCCTAAAGGAATTTATAGTAGCTTCATACTGCACATTTTCAACGCGACGCAGCCTCAAGCCCAGGCGGCAAGCCATTCGACCAATCTTTTGGCCTTTCGACGAGTGAGGTGTGGGCGAACACGCTGCGACAGTGGCCTCTCGTGCATCGAAATCGCAAAACATTGGCATGGACATCTCGGCCGAATTGGCGAATTAAACACCGAGACAAATTGCTTCTACCGGACGACACGATGACCAAAAGCCCCTATTTTTCCGATGTCGGCGGCCTGCCGCCGCAGACCCAGACGCTTTCCAGCAAGGCCGTGTTCACCACGGCTTATGCGGTGATCCCGAAGACCGTGATGAGCGACATCGTCACCAGCGTGCTGCCCCATTGGGAGGGCACGCGCGCCTGGATCATCTCGCGTCCCTTGAGCGGCTTTGCCGAGACCTTCGCGCAGTACATCATGGAAGTGATGCCGGGCGGCGGCAGCGCGAAGCCCGAGCCGGATATCCGCGCCGAGGCCGGCATCTTCGTCGTCGAAGGCAATGGCACGATCTCCTACGACGGCAAGGACCATGCGCTGCGCTCCGGCTCCTTCGCCTATCTGCCCGCCGGCGCCAAATGGACGTTCCGCAACGACAGCAATGCGCCGATCCGTTTCCACTGGATCCGCAAGGCCTTCAAGGTGGTCGAAGGCCTCGAGCCGCCGCCGGCCATCTTCGCCCATGAAGACGAGCGCGAAATGGTTGCGATGCCCGACACCGACGGCAAGTGGGCGACGACCCGCTTCATCGATCCGGCCGACGTGCGCTACGACATGCACCTCAACATCGTCACCTTCGAACCGGGCGCGATCATTCCCTTCATGGAAACCCACATCATGGAGCACGGGCTCTATGTGCTGGAAGGCAAGGCCGTCTACCGGCTGAACCAGGACTGGGTCGAGGTGGAAGCCGGCGACTACATGTGGCTGCGCGCCTTCTGCCCGCAGGCCTGCTATGCCGGTGGTCCCGGCCGCTTCCGCTACCTCCTCTACAAGGACGTCAACCGCCACCCGGATCTTCTCTGACCCCCGGAACACTCGCCTGACGGGCGGGGATTTCCGACATGCTCCCGGCCAGCGAAAAGGCCGGGGCACACGTGGCCTATGGCGTGACGATCCGCACATTGGCCGCCGTCAGCGCCCGCGTCATCGTCTCAGTGGGATGGGCGTCGGTGACGAGCGTATCGACGCGTGAAAGCGGGGCGACCTCGAAGACGGCGCGACGGTCGAACTTGGAGTGATCGGCCAGCACGGTCACGAGATCGGCGCGCTCGATCATGGCTTTGGCCATTTCCGCTTCCTGAAGATCGAAATCCATGACGCTCGTCGCATCCAGCGCGCCAATCGTCAGAACCGCATGGCGGGCGCGGAATTTCAACACCTGCTCCAGCGCCAGCGGTCCGAGGCTTTCGCCGGCATCGGCGCTGTAAGCCCCGCCGATCAGGAACAGCGTGTGGCTCGGATTGACGGCCAGCGTCGCGGCAATGCGCGGGGAATTGGTGACAACGACAAGCCCGTCGAGACCGGCAAGCGCCTCGGCCAGCGCCACGGTCGTGCTGCCTGTGTCGATGAAGAGGGAATCGCCGGGCTTGAACAGGCGGCAGGCGGCGCGCGCCAGCTTGCGCTTGGCCTCGGCATTCTGCGCGACCCGCTGCGCGAAGGGGCCTTCCTTTTCAAGCGAAGTCGCCGGCACCGTCATCGGCCGTGCGCCGCCATGGAACTTGCGAAGCCTTCCGGCGGCATCGAGCTGCGTCAGATCGCGGCGGACCGTCTCCCGGGAAACGTCCAGAGCCTCGGCCAGCGCCTCCACCGCCATCTCGCCGGTGCGGCCCAGGAGCGCGACGATCTTTTCCCGGCGTTCGGATGGCTGCATCTGGGTATTTCCTTCGATTCCGCGGCCGACGATTCTGTCGCGCATTTTGCGGAGGAATTGCACGTGACGACTGTTCAGTCAATTGAATCCTCACGATAATGACCGAATGGTCAATATTTGCGGTCATTTATTTGACCATTCGGGCGAAATCTGAAAATTTGGTCTTTCCTTCAAGAAAAAAACGGCTAAGCTGTGCGGGTGCGAGACAACCGAAAAGGGCCGCACGCACGCCTGAGGGGCGCAAGGGGAACGAAATGACAATTTCAGAGATAAACGGCAGCCGGCCGTAGCGGTCGGATTTTGACATATGGGGCTCGGGCGGCATTCCGCCCTGTTGCCTGCCGCGGAAGCCTGACTTCCGCTTGATCGTTTTGCTGACAGATCCGAAGCGGCGCCGCGCCCCGGCGCCGGCCGATGATCTGCGCGCGTTTTATCGCCTGTGACGGAGCAGAAGTTTGACCATCCATCATACCGAACCGCCCATTTCCGGAGGATCGCCATGCATCCGCTGATTGCCAGCTACGTCCGTATCACGGACCGGATTTCGGATTATGTCGGCTATCTCGCGGCATCGCTCATCTTCATGATGGGCGGCACGCTGATCTTCGACGCGATCACCCGCAACCTCATCAGGATGCCCGTTCACTGGGCGGTGGAGCTGACGCAGTTCACGCTGGCCGCCTATTACTTCATGGGCGGCCCGATCACGCTCAAGAACGACGAGCATGTGCGCATGGACCTCTGGTATGCGACGCGATCCCACAAGGGCAAGGCGAAGATCGACCTCGCCATGTCCGTCTGTCTGATTTTCTATCTGGGCGTTCTGCTGGCAGGCGGCATTTCGAGCCTCGCCTATGCCATCGAGACCAATGAGAAACGGTTCTCGATCTGGAACCCCTCGGTCATTCCGATCAAGGCCCTGATGGTCTTCTGCATCGTGCTGATGCTGATGCAGGCCTTCTCCCTTGTCTTCAAGCACATTGCCACGATCCGTGGAAAGGAGCTGGCATGAGCTATGAAATGATCGCGTTGCTGATGTTCGCATCGATGGTGCTGCTGCTCGTCACGGGCCAGCGCGTCTTTGCCGCCATCGGTTTCGTCGCAGCCGGCGCCGCATTGCTTCTGTATGGACAGGGCGCCGTGGAACTGCCGTTCAACCAGGTGTTCAAGCTGTTCAACTGGTACGCCATGCTGACCCTGCCCATGTTCATCTACATGGGCTACATCCTGTCGGAATCCGGCATTGCCGAGGACCTGTACAAGATGCTGCATGTCTGGTTCGGGCGCGTTCGCGGCGGTCTTGCCATCGGCACGATCTTCCTGATGGTCATCATCTCGGCGATGAACGGTCTTTCCGTCGCCGGCATGGCCATCGGCGCCACCATCGCGCTGCCGGAAATGCTGCGCCGCGGCTACGACAAGGTGCTGATCTCCGGCGTCGTGCAGGGAGGCTCCTCGCTGGGCATCCTCATTCCGCCGTCGGTGGTCATGGTGCTGTACGGCATGATCGCCCGCCAACCGGTCTCCAAGCTGTGGTTCGCGGGTCTCGTTCCCGGCCTGCTGATGGCGGTTCTCTTCGTGATCTACATCGTGATCCGCGCAAGACTGAACCCGAAGCTCGCACCGACGGTTCCGGAAGAAGAACTGAACATGCCGCTTCGCGAGAAGCTGGCGCTGGCGCGGGCCGGCATCATTCCCTTCGCCATCTTCTTCTTCATGACCGGCCTCTTCGTCTTCGGCTATACCAGCCTTGTCGAAAGCTCGGCCGTGGGCGCGACCTCGGCCACGCTCGCCGCCATCCTGAAGGGACGCTTCACCTGGAAACTGGTGCGCGAAACATCGATGAAGACGCTCTCCGTCTCCTGCATGTTCATGTGGCTGATCCTCGCCGCACTCGCCTTCGGCGCGGTGTTCGACGGGCTCGGCGCGGTCAAGGCCATCGAGACTCTGTTCATCAAGCAGTGGGACCTCGACCCCTGGACCATCATCATCATGATGCAGATCAGCTTCATCATCATGGGCATGTTCCTTGACGACACCGCGATGCTCGTCATCGTGGCGCCGCTCTACATTCCGCTGGTCAAGGCGCTCGATCTCGGCTTCGACAACCAGCTCATCTGGTATGGCGTGCTCTACACCATCACCTGCCAGATCGCCTACATCACGCCGCCCTTCGGCTACAACCTCTTCCTGATGCGCTCGCTGGCGCCCAAGGAAATCACCCTCATCGATATCTACAAATCCATCTGGCCCTTCGCGGCGATCATGGCTCTCACCATCGCGCTGGTCATGATCTTCCCGGAACTGGCCCTCTGGCTGCCCGAGCAGATGAAGGTGAAAGGCTGATCTCTGAGGGATCAGCCGCCCATAACGATAACCTCAAGAGGAGAATGACATGACAGACGACACCAAGAAGCAGAGCCCATCGGAAAAGATCCTTGCGACGCGTCGCAATTTCCTGACCAAGGCCAGCATTGGCGCAGGTGCCGCCGTCGCCGGTTCGACGCTTGCCGCTCCCTATGTCAACGCGCAGAGCGGCCCGATCAAGTGGCGTCTCCAGACCTATTCCGGCGCTCCGCTCGGCGCGCACGTCATCAAGCCGCAGATCGAGGCCTTCAACAAGGCGGCCAATGGCGAGATGGAAATCGAGCTTTATTACGCCGACCAGCTGGTGCCGACCTCCGATCTTTTCCGCGCGCTGCAGAGCGGCACCATCGACGCCGTGCAGTCGGACGAAGCGACCATGGCATCGCCGGTCGATATCGCGGTCTTCGGCGGCTACTTCCCCTTCGCCACCCGCTACAGCCTCGATGTGCCGGTGCTGTTCAAGTATTACGGCCTGAAGGAAATCTGGGAAGAAGCTTACGGCGAGGTCAAGGATGTCACCTGGCTTTCCGCCGGCGCCTGGGACCCGCTGCACATTTTCACCGTCGACAAGCCGATCAAAAGCCTTGCCGACATGCAGGGCCTGCGCGTGTTCGGCGTTCCGACCGCCGGCAAGTTCCTGTCGCGCTATGGTCTCGTGCCGGTCACCATTCCGTGGGACAACGTGGAAGTCGCCCTCCAGACGGGCGAACTCGACGGCGTCGCGTGGTGCGGCTTCACCGAGGCCTATGAAGTGGGCTGGGCGGACGTCTGCAAATACGCGCTGACCAACTCTGTCACCGGCGCATGGTTCGGCTCCTATTTCGCCAATTCGGCAAGCTGGCAGAAGGTGCCCCCGCACCTGCAGGAACTGTTCCTCATCACCATCGACCAGTCACACTACTACCGCGACGTCTGGTACTGGGGCGGCGAAGCCAAGCTGCGCGTCGAGGGCGAGAAGATGGAACTCACCTCGCTGCCGAAGGAAGAGTGGACGCAGGTCGTCAAGGATGCCGAAGGCTTCTGGGACGAGATCGCCTCTTCCAGCCCGCGCGCCGGCAAGGTGGTCGAAGCCTTCAAGAAATATGCCGCGACGATGGAAAAGGCCGGCTATCCCTACCGCTGAACGGTCGGAACGCCTCTGTACCCGCCCTTGCGGCTTGAGAAAAACTGGCGGCGCGGAGCCTTCGCGCCGCCGCCCGATACGAAATTCCCCGGCCCTGCTGCCGGAAGACACCGCATGAAAGGGAGCGGGCATGCTCCACACGAACGCGCCACCGAAACCGCAGGAGATTTTCGACGTCGCCATCATCGGCGCCGGCGTGGTGGGCTGCGCTGTCGCGCGCCGCTTTGCGCTTGCGGGTGCTCGCGTGGTGCTGATCGAGAAGGGCGCCGATATTCTCTCGGGCGCCTCCAAGGCCAACAGCGCCATCCTGCATACCGGCTTCGACGCGCCGCCGGACAGCCTGGAGCTGGAACTGGTCAAGGCAGGACGGCAGGAATATCTGGAAATTCGCGAAAGCCTCAGCCTCAGGATCGTCGAGACCGGCGCTCTGGTCTGCGCGTGGAACGCCCTGGAGGCCGACAAGCTCGAAGCCATCGAGGAGACAGGCCGCGCCAACGGCATTTCCGAACTGAAGCTTCTGACGGGAAGCGCTGCCCGCGCCACCATGCCCGGCCTTTCGGAAAATCTCGTCGCGGCCATCGAGGTGGCGGGCGAGCATGTGATCGACCCGTGGACAGCGCCGCTTGCCTATCTCACCCAGGCCGTTTCGCTCGGCGCACACTTTCTCCGGAGCACCGAACTGCTGAAAGGCACGTTCGATGGCGAATGGACGCTTGAAACGTCCTCAGGCGAGGTGCGCGCCCGCGCCGTCGTCAACACCGCCGGTCTTTATGGCGATGTGGTCGACGAGAGACTGGGTTTTGCCCCGGAATTCACCATTCATCCGCGCAAGGGCCAGTTCGTGGTGCTGGACAAGGCAGCCTTCCGGCATGTGCCGCGCATCGTGCTGCCGGTGCCGACCGAGATCACCAAGGGCATCGTCGTCTGCCCCACCGCGTTTGGCAACGTCATCATCGGCCCGACGGCGGAAGAACAGGACGACCGTATCCGCGCCACCGTCGAGACCGATACGCTGAAGGCGCTTCTGGCCCGCGGCGCGGAAATCGTGCCGGCGCTGGCGGGCATTCCCGTCACCGCGCTTTATGCGGGGCTTCGACCCGCAACCGAAAAAAAGGCCTACCGGGTTGCCTGCCGCCCCGAGGCGCGGGCGATCACGCTCGGCGGCATCCGCTCCACCGGCCTTTCCGCGGCGCTCGGTCTTGCCCGCCATGCGGTCGAGCTTCACGCCACCTTCGGCGAAGCGCTGACGCCGCCTGCATCTGTCCCTTCCATCGTCATGCCGAACCTCACGGAAACCGAGGAGCGCGACTGGCAGCGCCCGGATCACGGCGAAATCCTCTGCCATTGCGAACTGGTGACGCGGCGGGAAGTGGAGGCGACCTTCACAAGCTCCGTTCCACCGGGAGATTTCGGAGGCTTGAGACGGCGCACCCGCGCCGGCATGGGCCGCTGTCAGGGTTTCTACTGCAATGCGCATCTCGCCGCCCTGACCGCCGGAAAGCTGGCGACGCCGCTTGCCGTCGATGAAGGAGAGGCGAAATGAGCGCTTACGACGCGGATGTCATCATCGTCGGCGGCGGCCCTTCCGGCGTTGCCGCGGCACTGGAAATGAAGAAGCGCGGCGTCGGGCAGGTCATGCTGCTCGACCGGGAAGACGCGCTTGGCGGTGCGACCCGCCATTGCAGCCACTCGCCCTTCGGCATGCGCGAATTCGGCCGCGTCTATTTTGGCGCGGCCTATGGCAAACGCCTGCAACGGGAAGCGCTGGCCGCAGGCGTCGATATCCGCCCGCAGCATTCCGTCGTGTCGCTCGGCGAGGATGCGGGCATCACCGTCACCTCGCCACGCGGGGTCGGGGTGCTGAAAGCAAAGCGCGTGATGCTGGCGACCGGCACGCGCGAAATGCCGCGCTCCGCCCGGCTGGTTTCCGGCGACCGGCCCGCCACCGGCATCGTCACCACCGGCGCGCTGCAGTCCTATGTCGCCTTTCACCATCTGATGCCGTTCCGGCGGCCACTGATCGTCGGCTCGGAACTCGTCTCCTTCTCCGCCGTGCTGACCTGTCTGACCCATGGCGCGCGGCCGGTGGCGATGATCGAGCCGGAAAGCCGGGCGCTGGCGCGCAAGCCCTTCACGCTGTTTCCGGCGCTTGCCGGCATTCCTTTTCACGTCGGCGCGGAGATCGTCGATATCAGGGGAGCGGGCCGCGTCGAGGCCGCGACCGTTCGGCTGGCGGATGGCTCCACCCGCGGCTTTTCCTGCGATGGCGTGCTCTTCACCGGGCGCTTCACGCCAGAGGCCTCGCTTCTCATGCAGTCCCCGCTCGGTGTCGCGCCCGGAAGCAGCGGCCCCGCCATAGACCAGACGGGGCGGATGGCGAACCCGCTCTATTTCGCCGGCGGCAATGTGCTGCGCGCCGTCGAGACGGGCGGCTGGGCCTTCCGCGAAGGGCAGGCGGTCGGCGCGGCAGTTGCCGCCGATCTCGCCCGCGATCCCGCAGTGGCCGAACCCGTGCCCGTCACCTTCGATGCGCCGGTGAAGCTCGTGGTTCCGAACCTCCTGAGGCGCGGCGAAGACGCGCCCGCCTTCCGCGATTTCCAGCTTCGGTTCCTGCGCCCCGCAAACGGTCGGCTTTCCCTCGAACTCGACGGCCGCCCGGTCTGGAGCAGGACGGGAGAGTGGCTGCCGGAACGCCGCATTCTGGTTCCCGTTCCCGCAGGAGCCGGCGAAGCGGGACATGTCCATTTCGGTTTCAGGGAGCAGGACTGATGCGTGTCGCCGCCATCGATCAGGGCACCACCTCCACCCGCTGCCTCGTCGTCGAGGATGGCGGGCGCTCCCATGTCGCGGCAAGCCGCAGGCATGGACAGCATCATCCCGCCCCCGGCTGGGTGGAGCACGACCCGGAGGAACTGCTCGCCAATATCACCGCTGTCCTTGCCGCCGCCGGCCCGGTCGATGCCATCGCCATCGCCAATCAGGGCGAAAGCTGCCTTGCCTGGGATGGCGAAACGGGCAAGGCGCTTTCTCCCGTCATCGTCTGGCAGGATGCGCGCACCGCCGATGCGCTTGCCGCGCTGGGGCCAGAGGCCGAGGCACGGTCCAAAGCCGTCTCGGGCCTGCCGCTCGATCCCTACTTTTCCGCAAGCAAGCTTGGCTGGCTGTTGCACAACATTCCCGCCGTCGCCTCCGCCCATATGGCAGGGCGGCTGAGGCTCGGCACCACGGACGCCTTCTTTCTCGACCGGCTCGCCGGCACCTTCCGCACGGATCTCGCCACCGCCTCGCGCACCGGCCTTCTCGACCTTGCCGCCGACAAATGGAGCGCGGAAATGTGCGCGCTGCATGGCGTGCCGATCGAATGCCTGCCTGAAATCGCCGCCGTCGATGCGGGCTTCGGCGCGATCGGCGGCGTGCCCGTGCGCGTCTCGATCGTAGACCAGCAGGCCGCCCTTTACGGCCATGGCTGCCGCAAGCCGGGCGATTGCAAGGTCACATTCGGCACCGGCGCCTTCCTGCTCGCCGTGACCGGCGACCTGCCCTCCGGAACCGGAGGCCTTCTGCCGACCGTCGGTTGGCAGAAGGAGGGCAACCCTCCGGTCCATGCCATCGAGGGCGGTGTCTATGATGCGGGATCGGCGCTGGAATGGGCAAAACGCATCGGCCTTTATGACGATGTGGCCGAACTCGACGGCTTCGAAGGACCCACGGCACTCTCCCGCGGCGTCGTCTTCGTGCCGGCCCTGTCAGGACTTGCCGCGCCGTGGTGGGACCGTCAGGCGGCACCGGTTTTCATCGGCATGGATCACGCGACCGACCGCCGCGATCTCGTCCGCGCCATTCTGGAAGGCATCGCCATGCTGACCGTCGGCCTGATCGAGGCGGCTGGTGACGCGGTTGCGGCAACGGCCCCGATCTCCATCGATGGCGGCCTGTCGCAGAGCGCGTCCTTCGCGCAGTTTCTCGCCTCCGCCAGCGGGCGCACCATCACCGTGCCGGCCATGCACGAACTGACGGCGCTCGGCCTTGCCGAACTTGCCGGTATCGATGGCTCCGCGACCCGTGCGGACGCCCGCCGCTTCCAGCCCGACGGTTCCGTATCCGAAGCCGACCGGCGTCGGTTTGCCGACGCCGTGCAGAGGGCAAGGCAATGGCGGTGAAGCGGGTCTCTCACAAGGCAGACGCCGCCAGCCTGCGGCCATAGGCGGCGATTTCCTTGCCGACAGCCCAGCGGTTACGCTGGTATCGCGACAGGGCGGCCGAAAGGTCGTCCGTTCCCTTAAGCGCGGCACGCAGCGCAATCGCATCGCCCGCCGCCTTGGAAACGCCCATCGCCGTATGCGGCCGCACGACGAAGGCAGCGTCGCCGACAAGAGCCAGCCGGCCCGATGCCATCCACTCCGCTTCATAATCGAAAATGCCCTGGATCGAGGGAGTGTCCTCGGCTTCGATGGCAAGGGCAAAGGGCGGCGGCAGCCGGTCGAAGGCATCGTGGCGCAGCAGGGCGCGGCGTTCGTCGGAGAGCTCGCCGCGCGGCAGCGAATATTGGAAATGCCTGCCGTCCCTGCCGGTAAAGGTGTCAGCAAGCTTTTCCGCCGGCGTCGGGCGATACCAGACCCAGTTGTAACGGCGCTGGCCCACCTGCATTTCGCCATGCGGGCCGGGAACCAGATAGCCAAGTGCATGAATGCCCGGCGCAACATAGAAGGCGAAGCGGTCGAGCAGGACGGATGCGCCCTCCGGCAAAGCCGTCTCTGGCACCAGCCCGCGCCACGCCACATAGCCGGCAAAGGAATTGCCGGCGTCGCGATTGAGGGCACCACGCACCGCCGAGCCTATGCCATCGGCACCGATGACGAGGTCGGCCCGTTCCTGCGTTCCATCGGGGAAAGAGATGGTCACGCCGTCCTCGTCCTCATGCACCGCCTCGACATGCCGGCCGAGGATGTAGCTGTCCGCGTCGAGCCGGGAGTGGACGCTTTCGAACAGATAGTCCCAGGAAACCTGCATCTGCGGCATGGCGACGACCTGCGCGATGCCGCCGGCCGCGTCGAAATAGATGCGCTCCTTCGCCACCACGCCGATGCGGGCGACATGTTCGCAGCCGATCTCGCGCAGGACATGGAACAGTTCGGCCTGAGGCACGAGACCCGCGCCCCTGCCGGCCAGCCCGGAAGACGAGCGTTCATAGATCTTCACGTCATGACCGTCCTTCTGCAGGAGGATGGCGATGAAGAGGCCGGCGAGCGAGCCGCCGGCAATGCGGATGGTCAGCGGGTTCATCGCATCCTCCTACTTGCCGGCAGCCGCGGTGGCGGCGACGCGTCGATCGATAAGCCGGATCACCAGCGCGAGAAGGGCGAGCAGCGCGCCGAGCAGGCTGACGCCCGCCCAGCCGGCATGACCCCAGGCGAAGGTGGCGAGGGCCGCACCTGCCGCGCCGCCGAGGAACATCGCCGTCATGAAGATCGTGTTCAGCCGGCTGCGGGCCTCGGGATCGAGCGCATAGACGATATGCTGGTTGGAAACGAGCGTGCTCTGGACGCCGAAATCGAGGATGATGACGCCGATGACCAGTGCTGCAAGCGAGCCCCAGACGCCGAAGATCACCCAGGAGAGAAGCGTCAGCACCACGCCGGCCGAGACCACGAAATGCGGGCCGCGACGATCCGCCATGCGGCCGGCGAGCGGTGCCGCGAACACGCCGACGGCTCCGACGATGCCGAAGAGGCCGGCAACGTCAGCCCCCAGATTGAAGCGCGGCGTCTCGAGGTAAAAGGCGAGGATCGTCCAGAAGGCGGTGAACGAACCGAACAGTGCCGCCTGCATCAGCGAGGCCGAGCGCAATTCCCGTTTGCCTCTCCAGAGATGCGCAAGGGAAACAAGGGCCGTACGATACCGCATTCTCGATGTCGGCCGGTGATCGGGCAGTGCAAGGAACATCAGCACGGCGGCGGCAAGCGCCAGCGGAACGCTGATCCAGAACATTTCCCGCCAACCCGCATGCTGGCCGACGAAACCGGACAGCGTGCGGCTGAAGAGAATGCCGGAGAGAACACCGGCCATCACCGTGCCGATGGTGGAGCCGCGTCTCTCAGGCGTTGCAAGGGTCGCCGCGAAAGGCACGATCTGCTGCGCAACCGTAGCACTGGCGCCGACGAGAAGGGAGGCCCCGACCAGGAACCATGCGGAAGGCGCGACCGCCAGGACGGCTAGCGCTGCCGCGAGGATGACGAACTGGCCGATGATGAGCTTGCGCCGCTGGACGATATCGCCGAGCGGCAGCAGGAAGAAGAGGCCGAGCGCATAGCCTAGCTGCGTCGCGGTCGGGATCAGGCCGGTCACCGAGGTCTGGCCGAGATCCTTCTCGATGATGCCGAGCATCGGCTGGTTGTAGTAGATATTGGCGACCGCGATGCCGCTGGCGACCGCCATGGCATAAAGCGCCGCCGTGCCGAGACCGGCCTGTGTGTGATGGTCTTGTACGTGCTGGCCCTGTGCGGGATTACGATGTGTTGTGGTGATGTCCATGATCTTTCTGCCCGGCCTCGCTCGAAGCCTTGTTGAGGGGAACTTGTCTGATGGAAAAAGGCCGGCGTCCGATCCCGTCGCAACGCCGGTGATGAAGGCATGGGAGGGCTCAGCCCGGCATGATGGCGGGCCGGTCCGCCGGAAACCGCGAGAGATCCTCGAGACTGACGTTGAGGTGCTGCGCCACAAGTGCCGGCGGCGTGTGGGTCAGCCATGAGGAAAGGCTGACCTCCTGATATTCCGCAGCCTTGAACACCGCGACGAATTGCAGGTCGGAGGCTCCGGTATTTTCGATGATATGGCCCTGGGCCTTCTTGACGTAGCCGATGTCGCCAGCGTGGAAATCGGCCGTGCGGCTGCGCGGTCCGGCATCGAAAACGGTCATCCTGCCTTCGCCCTTGATCCAGTATTGCCACTCGTCCGCATTGGGGTGCCAATGCATCTCGCGCACGGCGCCCGGGCGGATCGTCTCGATGGCCGCGGCAATCGTAGTGGAGACGGCAAAGACACGGCTGTCAGCAAGCTGGATGGTGCCGGCGGCGTTCTGCTTCAGCGGCTTCGATGCCGTCAGCCGGTAGGTGAAGGGGTAGGGCGGCAGGCCAGCGCCCGAAACGGCCTCCTGATCCTCGGACAACAGGCCCGGCTCCTTGCCCTGAAAGATCCAGAGATCGTGCAGCGGAATGTTGCGGAAGACTTCCCGAGGCATGCCGAAGTTCTTCGCCAGCAGTTCCGGCGGGGTATGCGCCAGCCAGTCGGTCAGCAGCAGGGTGCCGTATTCGGATTGGTCTCCCTCATCGAAGACGATGACGAATTCGCAGCCATCGGGGCAGAGACCCTGCAGAGAATGGGGAAAGCCGGCGGGGAAATACCAGAGATCGCCGGCCCCGACATCCTGTACATAGGCCCGCCCTTCCGTGTCGAGCACGGTGACGCGGCAGCGGCCTTTGGTCACCACCGCCCATTCGGCGGCGCGGTGCCAGTGCATTTCGCGAATGCCGCCCGGGCCGAGCCGCATGTTCACGCCGGAGACGGCATCGGCAATGGCGAAATCCGATTTGGTCACCTGCCGCGCCCAGCCGCCATTCTGAATGCGTTTGGCGGCGTTGTTGAACGATCCCCAGAAGAGCGGCATGTCGCCGATATCGGTCGCGGGCGGGTTCTGGAAGGACGGGAACTGCCCGTTGATGACAGGGTTCTTCGGGCCGGGATCGGCAAGGCTCGCCCCATTGGCGTTGATCGCGCCCTGCGCCGGCTGATCGGGGTTGCCGAAGGTCGCAGTATCCGCTGTGCGTCCAATGGTTCCGTTTGCAGGAACCGGGGCTCTCGAAGTGGTTTCCATCGTCAAACTCCTTTTCGTTGCGGAGATCGGGGGATCAGGGCTGTATGAATGCGGCCTTTGAAAATGAAGCCATAGCGAAGCGCGGCGACGACGCCTGCTCCAGCAGGGCGACGCGGCCGATCGGCTGCTCATCGAACAGCCGGTGCTTCAGGTTGCAGAAGGTGCGGGCGTCGAGATCCTCGTGCCGGCCGGTCTTCCTGTCGGTGCGTTCTGTGATGCACGAGTTGTTTTCGAGATCCGGAATGGATGCCGTATCGCTTGCGGGAAATTCGCCCTCGTCAGCGGTTTCGGAAAGCCCGGTCAGTCGCTGCATCGCCCGCGGCTGCAGGATGCGGAAGGGGATGACCGATGCGGCCGGTTCTGACGCTGCAAGCGCCGGCTCCGTCGCCTTGAAGAGAAAGACGCCGCCGCCGATCAGCAGCGCGGCGTAAAGCGTGCAGGCGGCGGCGACCTTGATACCGGACGAAGCCCTGTCGTCTGCCAGTTTGCGGATGGAAGTCATGCCCGTGCTCCATGTGAAGGGTGGTCTTTCACGGACGCATGCCCGGTGGGGCGGGACTGCGTCGATCTGGAGAAAAGGCTACGTCCCGGCCGGCATTCCGGCATCTATACAGAGGTCTAGTTTCGATGCGCGAAAGGTTTAAGAGCCGGCGAGATGGAGGCTGGCGACGCGTGGAAACGGCTTTTGTGCCCGGACGGCTGGCATCCGGGCACGCGGTTTATTACGAGGTTTCGGAAAAGGGGAAACCGCCGTCAGCGCTCGGAAACGGCTGCTATCGCGGCGTGGGACGACTGTTCCAGCGACCGTTCGAATGCCTGACCTCCCACCGTCTTCATCGGCTCGTGGCATTCGAGTTCGCAGCGGAATGTATAGGACCTGTTCGACAGCCGGTTGAAAAGACTGACGCTCAGGGAAAGCACGCCGTTGTCTTCCGAGAGTTTTGCGCGCGTGAATGACAGCATGTCTTTTCTCCTCAGAGTATTTTCAGCAAAGGTGCATCGCGGTCTTGTGTCCGAAAATACGTAAAAACGAAGGGCGGGAAGCCGGTTGGCAGGTATTGTTTACGTGTAGCTCGTGAGGCTCAGCCCCGGGGCCCGAGCGCCGTTTCAAGGCAGCCTATCAATGCGCCGATATCGACGGGCTTGCGCAGAACCGCCAGCGCGCCGCCGTTCAGCGCGGCGTTCCTTGTCCTGTCATCCTCGTAGGAGGTGACGAAAATCATCGGCGGGCGGCTCTCGCGGCGGTTGAGTTCGGCCTGCAGCTCGATGCCGGTCAGGCCCGGCATCTTCACATCCACGACCATGCAATCGATCGCGGATCGCGGATCGAAATCCAGGAATTCCTCCGCGGAGGAAAACACGCGACATTCGTAGCCGAAGGACCTGATCAGGTCATCCATGGCTTCACGGATGGCCAGATCGTCGTCAACGACGGCAATGATGGGGACGGGGGGCACTGAAGCGGGACCTTTTCTGATGTTCTGTGCTTCTTCTATGCGCCCGCACACCGTCGAAAGATACCATACTAAGATACAGGTGCCGTCAGCCTTCGAGCATCTCCGCCTTGCGCACGAGATCGGCGACCGAGCGCGCCTCCATCTTGCGCATGACATTGCCGCGATGCAGCTTCACCGTCACCTCGCTGATGCCGAGATCGAAGGCGATCTGCTTGTTCATCAGTCCCCTGACGACGGCATTCATCACCTCGCGCTCGCGCGGCGTCAGGTGCTGCGCAAGGGCCGCCACCGCCGCGCTATGGGCATTTTCCCGGCGGCGCTGCGCGTCCCGTTCCATCGCGGTCGCCACCGCGTCCAGAATGTCCTGTTCCTTGAACGGTTTGGTGAGAAAATCCACCGCGCCCGCCTTCATCGCCCTGACGCTCATCGGAATGTCGCCGAAGCCGGTCATGAAGATGATCGGCATCCTGTTGCCGATCCGCTCGAGCTGGACCTGGAAATCGAGGCCGCTGACACCGGGCAGCCGCACGTCGAGCAACAGGCAGCCGGGGCGGCTCACATCCGCCTTTTCCAGAAAGGTCGCGGCACTCTCGAAAGCCTCGGTCTCGAATCTCATCGAGCGGAAGAGGTCGGTCAGTGCTTCGCGCATCGACACGTCGTCATCGACGATGAAGACGACCGGAGCCGGCGGCTCCTTCGATGCTTTTTGCGGATCAGGCATGATCGGTCTCCGGTCTGATCGGCATGGACATGGCAAAGACCGCGCCACCTTCGGGGTGGTTGCCGCCATCGAGCCTGCCGCCGCGCGCCTCCAGCGTCGAGCGGCAGATGGAAAGCCCCATGCCCATGCCCGAGGCCTTGGTGGTGAAGAAGGGCGAAAACAGCTTCTCCTTCGCGTCCGCCGAAATTCCCGGCCCGCTGTCGCGAATGGTCACGCGGATGGTATCGGCATCCTGCTTTTCCTTGCGCACGGTGATGACGCGCTCGCCGCTGCCGGCTTCGTCCATCGCCTGAATGGCGTTGGTGATGAGGTTGATGAGCACCTGCTGCAGCTCGATCCTCACCGCCTTCAAAAGCGGCGTCTCTTCCTTCTCTACGACAACTATGGTGCCGCTGCGGTGAAGCTCGTGTTCGAGCAGGGTCAGCGTCTCGTCGATGAGGTCGTCCAGGCAGAAGCTTTCGAGCTTGCCGCCGGTATGGGCAAGCAGGCTCCTTGTGTTGCGAATGATCTCGCTGGCGCGCTCGCTGTCGCGGATCATCCGCTCTGCCGAACGGCGCGCGGCTGCCAGATCCGGCGGGTCGCGGTCCAGCCAGCGCAGGAGCGTCTGGGCATTGACGATGATCGCGCCGAGCGGCTGGTTCAGTTCATGCGCAAGGGATGCCGACATGGCGCCGACGGTCGCGGCCTTCGAGGCGTTGGTCAGCTCGGCCTGCGCCTCGGCGAGCGCCTTCAGCGCCATTTCGCGCTGGGTCACGTCGACCATGCTTACCACCACGCGGTTGAAGGAGGCAGGGTCGGCCGGAAAACTGATGCTCAGCAGCACCAGCTTGTCTTCGCCGCTATCCGTGCGCACCACCGCCTTGTCCTCGAAGACGCGCCGGTTGTCGGCAATCGCCTGCAGCACATCGATGAACTTGTCCTGCGTCGGCAGGATGGCCCGTTTCAGCGCGCCCATGGCCGATCCGTTCGGTCCGAGCATGTCCCTTGCCGCTTCGTTCGAGGCAACCACATCGATCAGGTCGATGCAGCCGTCGACAAAGCCGGGATTGGCCCGGCTGTATTCCCTGAAGTCCGAAATACCCTGCCGCCTGAGGTTCATCAGCAGGGCATGCAGTTTCGAATAATCCCGCTCCCAGAGCGCGACGCGAGTGCGATCGAAGATCGAGCGGTAGCGTTCCTCGCTCTCCTTGAGAGCGGAGTTGATGGAAAGAAGCGTCAGCCGCGCGCTCTCCGTCTTCATCAGCAGCATGGTGGTGACCACCAGCGCGGCGAGCGCGACGACGAGGCGCACGGTTGATTGCAGATCACCCGCATCTCCGTGGGTCATGGCATAGGAAAGAAGCGTCAGCACCACGCAGCAACCGAAGATCGCCATCAGACCGGACCGGGTGGTCGCCTGCGCGGCCAGCAGCATGGTGATGACGTAGAGAACAGCGATCGCGCCTTCTATGTCGGTATAAGTATCGACATAGAACACGCCCGCCGCCAGCACGACAGCCACGAGGCCGAAGACCAGATGCTGCGCTCGGCCTTCCAGATCGCGAGCGCGAAATATCGTTGACGCAATCGTCATTGTTCCCCCGATGCGATTTTCACGACACTAGCGTTTTCCGTGCACAACCGGACCTATACGTAGGTGTTGGTTGGTTTTTTTTGGCGCTGCTGTCGATCGTCGGCATTGTCAGCCAGTGTTCGTGCCCGTTACCGGGGCGGGAGGGTATCGGCTTTCGGTCATGCCGACTTGTACAAAACGCTCCAGTTTTTGCTGTTCCTGTCGTGGAATGCTGGAATGGCACTCCGTCAGGGGCTCGCGGCCGATATGGTGATCGGCACGCCCTTGTAGGACGGCGTGCCGGAAAGGCGGTCGTAGTGATCGAGCGCCACCACCGCGTTCATTTCCGGATAATAGCCGGCGGCGGAACCGCGCGGGATATCGTAGGCAACCGCGGTAAAGCCCCTGACGAGACGCCGCGCATCGTCGTCTTTGGCCAGTCCGAGAATGTCGATGCGGTCGCCGTCCTTCAGCCCGCGTCCGGCCAGATCTTCCCGGTTCATGAAGATCACGTCGCGGCGGCCGAACACGCCGCGATAGCGGTCGTCCATGCCATAGACCGTCGTGTTGTACTGGTCGTGGGCGCGAATGGTGGTGAGCACCAGCGCATCGGGATTGGCCACCAGCGGATCCTCGTCGAGACCGGGCGAAAGAAGGAAGTTCGCCTTGCCGTTTTCCGTGTTCCAGCGGCGGAAGGAGGCCGCGACATCGAGGCGAAAGCCGCCCGGTTTCCTGACACGCCGGTTGAAATCATGGAAATCAGGGAACACCTCCTCGATCTTGTCGCGAATGCGGTCGTAGTCGGCGATCAGCCCTTCCCAGTCGATGCGGTAGCGATCGCCGAGCGTTGCCCGGGCAATGCCGGCGATAATAGCGGGTTCGGATTTCAGCATCTCCCCCGGCGGGTTGAGGAAGCCGCGCGAGGCGTGAACCATCGACATGGAATCCTCCACCGTCACCGCCTGCGGGCCGGATGCCTGGGTGTCGAGGTCGGTACGGCCGAGGCATGGCAGGATGATCGAGGTGCGGGCCGTGAGCAGATGCGAACGGTTGAGCTTGGTTGCGATGTGAACGGCTAGCTCCAGCCGGCGCATGCCGTCGAAAGTCGCGTCCGGGTCCGGCATGGCGACCGCGAGATTGCCGCCGAGGCATATGAGTGCCTTCGATTTGCCCGCAATGATTGCCTCCACGGCTTCGACGGCATTGTGGCCTTTCTCACCGGAGGGGCGAAAGCCGAAGGCCCGCTCCATGCCGTCGAGCAGCGCCTTGCTGGGGATTTCGGTAATCCCGACCGTGCGGTCGCCCTGCACGTTGGAATGGCCGCGGATCGGTGCGATGCCGGCGCCCGGCCGGCCCATATTGCCGCGAAGCATCAAGAGATTGGCGATCTGCTGCACATTGCCCGTTCCCTTCGCGTGCTGGGTGATGCCCATGCCGTAGCAGACGATGACGTTTTTCGCGTTGACGTAGATGCGGGCGACGCTTTCCAGCGCCGGCCTCGAAAGACCGCTGATCGAAACGATGCTCTCCCATGAGGTTTCGCCGATATCCTCGACCAGCGCCTCGAAACCGGTCGTGTGTTCCGCGATGAAGGCGCGGTCGAGCAGGCCGGCTCCGCCCGCCTGCAGGTCGATGGCGTCCAGTTCGAGGACGGCCTTCATGATGCCCTTCAGCGCTGCGAGATCGCCGCCCGCGCGGACCTGATGATAGGCGGAGGCAATCGGGGTGGAGGAAAGCGTCGCCATCTCCACCGGGTCCTGCGGCGCGGCAAAGCGTTCCAGCGCCCGTTCCTTCAGCGGGTTGAACACTACGATCGGCACGCCACGGCGGGCGGCCGCGTGCAGCGTCGTCATCATGCGCGGATGGTTGGTGCCGGGATTATGGCCGAAGGAGAAGATCGCATCGGCATGATCGAAATCCTCGAGCGTCACCGTGCCCTTGCCCACCCCGATCGATTTCGGAAGCCCGACGCTCGTTGCCTCGTGGCACATGTTGGAGCAATCCGGGAAATTGTTGGTGCCATAGGCGCGCACGAAAAGCTGGTAGAGAAAGGCTGCTTCGTTGGAGGCGCGGCCGGAGGTGTAGAACTCGGCCTCGTCAGGATCGTCGAGCCTGTTCAGTTCCCGCGCGATCAGGCGGAAGGCATCGTCCCATTCGATCGGCTCGTAGCGGTCGCGGTCGGCGTTGTAATGCAGGGGAACGGTGAGCCGGCCGGCATCCTCCAGAGCATGGTCCGACCAGCCCCACAGCTCCGATAGGGTGTGGCTTTCGAAGAATTCCGGGCCGGAGCGCCTTGCGGTCGATTCCCATGTGATGGCCTTGGCGCCGTTTTCGCAGAATTCGAACGAGGACGTGTGCTTGGGATCGGGCCAGGCGCAGCCGGGGCAATCGAAGCCCTCGGGCTGGTTCGCCTTCAGGAGCGTCATGGTTCCCTGCGCCACCACCTGCTGATGCTTGAGCGTTTTTGCAACGGCTTTCAGCGCATCCCAGCCGCCGGCGGGATGGTCGTATCGTTCGATACCTTCCGGGCGTTGATCTTTCATCTCGGCAACTCCTTGAGGATTGGCGGTTCTGAGCGCGATGGCATCCGGCAAACGCGAAAGGGGAACCCTGGTTCGGGGTTCCCGGCCGGTGCTTTCAAAAAAAAGGCCGTCTCCGGGCGGCGGAGACGGCCTTGCGGGACCTCGGGAGCGGATCTCGGGGGCGATCCGCAGCTTCAGGGGAGGGGGGCGCCGAAGCCGATGTCCTTTTGCATGTCATCGCCTCGGGGCGGGAGGAGGCGATGAGCGGAAGCTAGCCCGCTCCCGCTTCCGGCATAACTACACTTAGGTATGGGACCGCCTGTACCAGCTGGCGATTTCGCCGACGCGCTTCTCCTCTCATTCTTCAGGCCGATCAGACGCCGCAACCGGACACCAGGCCGTCAGGCAATCGAGCGGCGGATCGCGACCCATTGAACAAGCCCTTTCAGATCCAAGGAGAACCATCATGGACACGACCTCAGCGACCAGAACCCGCCGCCTTCCGCTTGCAACACCGACCGATCTCGGCGCCAACGCCACCCGCGAAATCTCCGCTGCGCTGACTGCGCTGCTCGCCGATGTCTTCGCCCTCTACATCAAGACGAAGAACTTCCACTGGCATATGTCCGGGCCGCATTTTCGCGATTACCACCTGCTGCTCGACGAGCAGGGCGAGCAGATCTTCGCCATGACCGACGATATCGCCGAGCGCGCCCGCAAGATCGGCGGAACCACCATCCGCTCCATCGGCCATATCGCCCGGGTACAGCGTCTCCTGGATAACGACGCGGATTTCGTCACCCCCGACGACATGCTCGCCGAGCTTCGCGAGGACAATCTGCAGCTCGTGGAAATCATGCGCCAGCTGCACACGCTGACCTCCTCCTACAATGACCACGCCACCACCAGCATCCTTGAAAACTGGATCGACGAGGCGGAACGCCGCGCGTGGTTCCTGTTCGAAACGACCCGCCGCGCCCGCTGAACCCGGTTTTCGAAGAGGATCGCCCGATGAAAACCACCGTCTTCACCCTGCTGGCAGCCGGCATGCTCTTCGCCCCCGGCGTCTCCCATGCCGAACGCGCCGAGGTCGGCCAGCTGGACTGCGACGTCTCCGCCGGGATCGGCGCCATCGTCGGCACCCGGCAGGACGTGGCCTGCACCTTCACCCCGAGCGGCAACGAGCCGGCCCAGCGCTACACCGGCAACATCACGGAATTCGGCCTCGATGTCGGAACCGTCGAAAAGGGCCGCATGATCTGGCTGGTCTACAACGCCACCCGCGAACCGATGGGCGGCCTGCAGGGCACCTATGACGGCGTCACCGCCGGCGCGAGCCTCGGAGTGGGGGCCGATGCCGCCATCCTCGTCGGCGGAAATTCGAAGAGCGTTTCCCTGCAGCCGTTCTCCGTCGAGGGAGACACCGGCCTCAACCTCGCCGTCGGCGTCACCTCGCTCAAGCTGCGCCTCGCCCCGTAAATCCCCGACCCGGAGCCCATGCGATGACCGACAACCCTATCGAACTGGCCCTGACCCGCAGACACGCGCTGCTGACCGGAGCCGTGCTTACCGCCGCGATGGCAATGCCGTCGCTCGCCTTTTCCAGGACAACCAACCCATTGAAAAAAGGAGAATTTCCAATGACCGGCAATTTCGTTGAAACCAAGGATGGCGTCCAGATCTTCTACAAGGACTGGGGCCCGAAGGATGCCCAGCCGATCGTCTTCCACCATGGCTGGCCGCTTTCCTCCGACGATTGGGACGCACAGATGCTGTTCTTCGTGCAGAACGGTTACCGCGTCGTGGCCCATGATCGCCGCGGTCACGGCCGCTCCTCGCAGGTCGGCGACGGGCATGACATGGACCACTACGCCGCCGACGCCTTTGCGGTCGTCGAACATCTCGACCTTAAGAACGCCGTTCACATCGGCCATTCCACCGGCGGCGGCGAAGTTGCCCGCTATGTCGCGAAATTCGGCCAGCCGGCCGGTCGCGTCGCCAAGGCCGTGCTCGTCAGCGCCGTTCCGCCGCTGATGCTCAAGACCGCCTCCAATCCGGGCGGCCTGCCGATGGAGGTGTTCGACGGCTTCCGCTCGGCGCTAGCGGCAAACCGCGCGCAGTTCTTCCTCGATGTGCCGACAGGCCCGTTCTACGGCTTCAACCGGCCGGACGCCAAGGTCTATCAGGGCACCATCGAAAACTGGTGGCGTCAGGGCATGATGGGCGGCGCCAAGGCCCATTACGACGGCATCAAGGCCTTCTCCGAAACCGACCAGACGGAAGACCTGAAGGCCATCACCGTTCCGACGCTCGTCATGCATGGCGACGACGACCAGATCGTGCCGATCGCCGATGCCGCGCTGCTGTCGGTCAAGCTTCTGAAGAACGGCACCCTGAAGGTCTATGAAGGTTATCCCCACGGCATGCTGACGACCCATGCGGATGTCATCAACCCGGATCTTCTCGCCTTCGTGAAGGCCTGACCGGCTGAAGCGATCCGCCGCCCGTAAGCGCGGGCGGTGGGAAAGCCCCTTGGGGCATTTCCGGCGAAAACAGCATTGCCTTCAATGCCCTGTCCCTTTGCTTTCACGCAATTCCGAACGCAAAACCGCTACGCTTCTTTGCTCGGAATTGCTCCAGCCTCAGGAGGTCACGACGATGAGGTTGCAAGCGTTCTACGACGAACCCATCATCCGCGACAGCATCGCAAGCCTTCCCGAGATGGAAGACCTGCAACTGGAGCTTCCGCTGCCGCCGCACCCTTGCGACGAGGCGGTCATCCGCATTCAGGACCAACCGTTTTCCCCCGTCATAGCAAGCACGGTCTGGATCTTCACGGACCGGATACCACCCGACACGAGCCCGAAGGAGCATGAAATCATGTCCGATACCGAAACCCGCAAGGCGCTGGGAGCCGGCACCCCGGCACCGGCCTTCAGCCTGCACTCGACCCCTGACCAGTTGGTGACATTGGAAGACCTTCGCGGCGCTCCCGTCATTCTGGCCTTCTACCCCGCCGACTGGAGCCCCGTCTGCGGCGACCAGATGACGCTCTACAACGCCGCACACGCCGAATTCCACGCCCATGGCGCACAGCTGATCGGCATCTCGGTCGATGGCGTTTGGTGCCATGCGGCATTTGCCGCCGCCCGCAGCCTGCATTTCCCGCTGCTGGCCGATTTCGAACCCAAGGGCGAAGTCGCCCGCCGCTATGGCGTCTACCGGGATGCCGACGGCATTACGGAACGCGCGCTGTTCGTAATCGACGCGGACGGCATCATCCGCTGGAGCCATATCTCGCCGCTCGGCATCAACCCCGGCGTCGACGGCATTCTGGAAGCATTGGACGGCCTTGCCGCCACTCCCTCCATCGATGTGACACAGGTTGTCGGGGAGGCACGGGCATGAACAGGCTCAGCATTCCCGTCACAGAACAGGATCACGCGCAGGGACCGGCCACCGCCGCCATCACCATGGTCGAATATGGCGATTACGAATGCCCCTATTGCGGCGAGGCCTATCCCGTCCTGAAAGCGGTTCAGAAGGCCATGGGCGACGATCTCCGCTTCGTGTTCCGCAACTTTCCCCTGGCGGAGATACATGCGCATGCCATGCGCGCCGCTGAATTCGCCGAGACGGCCGGCGGGCAGGGGCTCTTCTGGCAGGCGCACGACCTGCTCTATGAGAACCAGACGGCGCTGACCGAGGACGATCTCAACCGCTACGGCAAGCTTCTCGACATCCCCCGGCTCGCCATCGTCCGCGGCCTTGCCGGCCGCTTCGACCGGAAGATCGAGGACGACTTCCGCGGGGGCTTGAGAAGCGGCGTCAACGGTACGCCGACCCTCTTCATCAACGGCCTGCGCTATAACGGCCCGCGCGATGCGGAAACGCTGGTCGAGGTTCTCCGGGACATCCTGCGGGAAACCCGGCAGGCGGCCATGCCGGGGCGGGGCTGAACCCCACCCGCCTCCGCATACCGTCAGAAACCTCAGGCCTTGCCCATTTCGGAAACCGCCGGCCCTTCGGCATGGGACGCGCCGAGCGGCGTGCCGCGCAGATGCTGGAGATCGTCGAGCTGGGCGAGAACGTCGATGGTGAATTCCTTGAGACGCTCGATATCGGGGGCATCCTTCGAATGCCGCTCCAGCCGCTGCTGCAGCAGCTTGAGGGAGGTGATGAGCCTCTGGTTCTCCCGCTTGCTGCGCCCGATGCGCTGCAGCACGGCCTCGATCGCCCGGCGCAGGTCGGGCGGCACGGAGGTCTGGCGCAGCGCCGCGCGACAGCCGAAGACGACATCGCCGAGCGAAAGGGTCAGCAATCCCTTACGCATGGTGATCTCGGGGCGTTCGCCGCTCTGCAGCTCGTGGAAGGTCCAGTTGGTGATCTTGAGGAACCGCGCGACGAAGCGCAGCCGCCAGGCGCTGGCCGAGCCGCGTCCGGCCTGCGCCATGGCGATGGCCTGAAGCTCGCTCTTGATCATCTCCCACAGCATCTTGCGCCGGCGTGTCGCGTTGATCGGGAAGAGGAAGCGGAAGGCGATATAGCCGATCAGGCCGCCGCTGGCCGCAAGGATCGCCTTGGCGAGCGGCGGGAAGGTCTCGACATAGACGGCATGGGTCGGGGTCAGCAATAAAAGCAGCGTCAGCGCATAGTCGGTCGCCGAAAGCGAGATGCGGCGATGCGAGCGGATGAAGGCGAACAGCAGGAAACACGGCGTCATCGCCGCCACCTGCTGCCAGCCGTTTGCCCCCTGCGCCCAGAGAAAAGTCTCGCAGGACCATGCGGCGATCGCCGCGATCAGCTGACCGATAGCCACGTCGCGCATGGCGCGGGACGGAGAAACGCCGCTCGACGCCAGCGAAATGACGATGGCCGAGGAGATCAGCGCCACCTGCACGATCGCCTGTCCGGTCAGCGCCCAGACGAGGCCGATCGAGCCGGTGACGAAGAAGATACGGGCCGCAGCCTGGGTCGCGCCGCGCCAGTCGGATTGCCATGCGACCCCTTCCGGCGGGGCAAGCGCCATGCCCCGGTCGCTGCCGTCCTCATCCGGGATCGCCGAGGCGAGCGCGATGATCGCCTCTTCCAGCCGCGGATCGTCGGTCTTCGGCAGAAGCCGTGTCAGCCGTCCGTGAACGCCGGCAAAATCGGTTTGGCCGTGCAGTCTGGAGGCAATCTCGCCGAAGGCTTCCGCCAGTTCCGGATTGCTCTTCGCCCGCGCGCTGGTGAGCAGCAGGTTGGTCGCGCAGACCAGAACGTCGTTCAGCGGATCGGTCAGGTGATGGGAGCCCGAGCGGCCGCTCGACATCGCGGAAAGCTCCGTCGAAAGCTCGGCGGCGGCGGCCGTCACCTTGTAGAGCTGGCCGACCCTCGCCAGTCCGTCGCGCCCGAGATTGGCGGCGGCCATGCCGAAGATATCGGCGAGGATGCGCCGGGTCTTCTGTTCCATCTCCGTGCGGCTCGATGCCGGCGCCAGCAGGTAGCCGAGCGCGATGCCCGCGACGATTCCGACCATGATGGCCGCCACGCGGTCCATCGCCACCCACTTCACCATGTCGGGCGGACCGACATTGTTCATGGCGACGATGATAGCGGAATAGCCGGCAAGCACGGTGCCATAGGACCGATAGGAACGCTGCAGCGTGCCGACGAAAAGACAGGCGGCGCTCCAGATCGCCAGACCGGCTGAAATGATGGCGCTGTTGCCGTTGGCGATGGTCAGCAGCAAAAGGCCGACCGCCGAACCGGAAAGCGTGCCGACGAAGCGGTAGACGTTCTTTTCGATGATCTGGCCGCGGCTTGGCTGGATGGTGACGAAAACGGTAATGGCCGCCCATTGCGGATGGTTAAGGCCCAGGCTCCACGCGACGACCATCGCGAGGAAAGCAGTCAGCGCCACCCAGGCGCTATAGGTCAGTTTCGGAAGGTCGAAACCGCATTTGGTTATCAGATCGCGCAGTGTGGCGACGGACTTGGTCATCGGGGTGCATTCGTCAGGAAGGCAACCACGGGGCGGCCGCGGTTCGCGTGGATTCACAGGGGGTTGAGGGGGCAGTCTTGATTCTCGGCAATTTCTTTTGCCACCGCTATTGCGGCAGGAAAAAGATCATTTCAGAATCTTTTGTGCAATGCAGCATCATTCTTTGGTGGCGCCACACGGACGCGCGAAAAAATGCGCCGGTTCAGCGCCGAAGGCGATATCCTCGACTGAGCGAATTTCGAGCTCGCCATGTGCCAATAGCAATGCTTGTCAACAACGGCGGATGCAGGGAAACTGCCGTCACATTCGACATGGAGTTTCTCGATGACCGACAACACCCACGCGCCCCTCGACCATGAAAGACTGCTGCGCCGCGCCATTGAGGAGGCGGCAAAAGCGAAGGAAAGCGGCAATCACCCTTTCGCCGCCATCCTCGTCGGGCCGGATGGCGAGGTGCTGATGACGCAGCACAATGCCTATCAGCCCGATCACGACATGACCGGCCATGCCGAGCGCGTGCTGATGACGCGCGCCTCGACCGGTTACGAACCGAAATTCCTGGCGGAATGCTCGATGTATACGTCCGCCGAGCCCTGCGCCATGTGCGCCGGCGCGGTCTACTGGACCGGTCTGAAGCGCGTGGTCTACGGCCTTTCGGAAGCGCAGCTGAAAACCATCACCGGCAATCACCCGGAAAACCCCACCCTCGACCTGCCCTGCCGCGAGGTCTTCGCCGCCGGCCAGCGGGAGATCGAGGTCATCGGCCCCATGCTGGTCGAGGAAGCCGCCGCCGTGCATGAAGGCGTGTGGGGCTGATTGCGACATCACTGCCGGGCTCAGCTCCATACGCCTTCGTGCGGAATCAATGGAAACGGACCGCGCTCGCGAACGGTCCCGCCCGTCAGGTCATATAGACGCCGCCGGTGACGTTGATGCCCTGTCCGGTCATGAAGCGGGCGCTTTCCGAGCACAGGAAGACCACGACATCGGCGACATCCTCGGGCGTCTCGATGCGGCCGAGCGGCGTCAGGCCGACATATTCGTTGAACACCTGTTCCGGTGAGATGCCGCGCAGCGTCGCTTCCCACTCGATTTCGCGGCTCTGCATGCCGGTCTTGACGAAGCCGGGGCAGACGGCGTTCACCCGGATGCCCTGCGGCGCCAGTTCGCGGGCAAAGGCCTGCGTCCAGCCGAGCACGGCGAACTTGCTGGCGGAATAATGCGCCAGAAGCGGCGCGCCGACCTTGGCGGCCAGCGATGCCGTGTTGACGATGCAGCCGCTGCCTTTTTGAGAGAAATGACGCCCGGCGATCTGGTTGGTCAGGAAGATGCCGCGGGTGTTCACATCGAAGTTGAAGTCCCATTCCTCGTCGGTCAGTTCCAGCGCCTTCTGCATGGTGGAGACACCGGCATTGGCGATCAGGATATCGATGCCGCCGAGCTTTTCCACGGCCGTCGCAAACGCCGTTTCGACCGAGGAACGCTTGCGCACGTCGATCTCGACCGCGATCGCGCCGTTGCCGATCTCCGCCGCCGCATATTCCGCCGACTTCAGATCGATGTCCGCAATGGCGACCGTCACGCCCTGGGCCGCGAGCGCGCGGGCAATCGCAAGGCCGATCCCGGTGCCGCCTCCCGTAAGAAACGCGCGGCGGTTGCTGAGTTCAGGGAAAACCGGATGGGTCATGGATACTCCTTATTATGCTGCGCCACGATAAGAAACAAAATCGAACTTATCAAATGTTTTTTTTGTTTGCTTACGTTCGTTTCTCTGTCTATGCTTCCTGCAACTCACATCCGTGTCGCGGCTTCCGGAGCCGTGCCGCGCCTCCCAACAGGCCCTTTGCCGCGCCCAGCGGCACGGGGCCGGAAACATCGCCGGACGGGCAGTTTCGCCCGCAAGTCTGACGCCGCTGAAGGATCTGCAAATGGTTTTTGATTGCTTTGGAGCCCGCAAGAAAGTCGTGATTTCCATGGCCCATATCGGGGCATTGCCGGGCTCTCCGCTTTATAACGCCGATGGCGGCGTGCAGAAGCTCATCGATGACGTGATGTCGGACGTGGAAAAGCTACAGGCCGGCGGCGTCGACGCCATCATGTTCGGCAATGAAAACGACCGTCCCTACGTCTTCAAGGGCTCGCCGGAAAGCATCGCGGCGATGACCGCCATCGTGCAGGCGATCAAGCCGTCGCTGAAGGTGCCGTTCGGCGTCAATTATCTCTGGGACCCGCTGTCGAGCGTCGCCATCGGCGCGGTCACCGGCGCAAGCTTCGTGCGCGAAATCTTCACCGGCCTGTTCGCTTCGGACATGGGCCTGTGGGAGCCCGATTGCGCCGGTGCTGCCCGCCTGCGCGCCAATCTCGGCCGCAAGGACATGAAGATGCTGTTCAACATCAATGCGGAATTCGCCCATTCGCTCGACCAGCGCCCGATTGCGCTGCGCGCCAAGAGCGCCGTCTTCTCCTCGCTTGCCGATGCGATCCTCGTTTCCGGCCCGATCACCGGCCAGCCGGCCAACCAGTCGGACCTGCGCGAAGTCTGCGAAGTCATCAAGGACGTTCCGGTCTTCGCCAATACCGGCGTGAACATCGACAATGTCCGCGACATCCTCTCCATGGCGCAGGGCGTCGTCATCGGCACCCACTTCAAGGTTGATGGCAACACCTGGAACGCGGTTGACGCCAGCCGCGTCAAGCGCTTCATGGACGTCGTCGAAACCCTGCGCTGATACGGAACTCCTCATGACCGTCGTTCTTGGCCTGGATATCGGGACAACCTCGACCATCGGCATTCTGGTCGGGCTGCCCGGCCGCATTCTTGCGACCGCCACCCGCCCGGTGACGCTTTCCTCTCCCCGCGCAGGCTGGGCGGAGGAGAACCCGGCGGAGTGGTGGGAAAATGTCCGCGCCATCGTCGCGGAACTGCTCCAGCAGAGCGGCCTCGACGCCACGGCGATCAAGGCCGTCGGCGTCACCGGCATGCTGCCGGCCGTGGTGCTGCTCGATGCCGAGGGCAAGGTGCTGCGCCCCAGCATCCAGCAGAGCGACGGCCGCTGCGGGGCGGAAGTCGCAGAACTCCGGCAGGAATGGGACGAGGCCGATTTCCTCAAGCGCGCCGGCAACGGCATCAACCAGCAGCTGGTCACCGCCAAGCTGCGCTGGATCGAACGCCACGAGCCCGATGTCTTCTCACGCATCGCCACCGTGTTCGGTTCCTACGATTACATCAATTACCGCCTGACCGGCACCCGCGCGGTCGAGCAGAACTGGGCGCTCGAAGCAGGTTTCGTCGATGTCTCGACAGGGCTGATCGACGCGGATCTGGTGCGCCTCGCCCATGTCGCACCTGATGTCATCCCGCCGAAGCGGGCCTCCCATGAGATCATGGGCATGATCGATGCGCGCGGCGCTGCCGAAACCGGCCTTGCAGCCGGAACGCCTGTCGTCGGCGGCGCCGCCGACATGATCGCCTCGGCGCTCGGGGCCGGCGTCATCGATGCCGGCGACGTGCTCCTGAAATTCGGCGGCGCGGTCGATATCCTCACCGCAACCGATGTGGTGAAGCCCGATCCGCGCCTCTTCCTCGATTACCATCTGGTGCCCGGCCTGTTCATGCCGAACGGCTGCATGTCCACCGGCGGCTCGGCGCTCAACTGGTTCGTCGAGACCTTTGCCGGCGGCGAGCGTGAAGCCGCGCGCGCGGCCGGAAAAAGCATCCATCAGCATCTGGACACGCTCGCTTCCGCCCGGCCCGCAGGCGCCGACGGGCTGACCATCCTTCCCTATCTGCTGGGGGAGAAGACGCCGATCCACGATCCCGCGGCCCGCGGCGTCGTGGAAGGGCTCACCCTTTCCCACGATATCGGCCATCTCTGGCGCGCGCTGCTGGAATCCTATGCCTATGCCATCCGCCATCATGTCGAGGTTCTCGTCGACATGGGCCACGATCCCCGGCGCTACCTCGTCTCCGATGGCGGCTCGCAGAGCACGGTGTGGATGCAGATCGTCGCGGATGTGCTCGATGCGCCGGTGCAGCGGCTATCGGGCCATCCCGGCTCCTGCATCGGGGCGGCATGGACGGCGGCCATCGGCGTCGGCCTCGAGGACGACTGGCGCGGCGTGACCCGCTTCGTCACCTTCTCGGAAGTGCTTCAGCCGCAGGCCGGAAATGTCGAGTCCTACCGAGACGGCTACCGCCGCTACCGCGACCTCTACGACCGGCTCGCGCCGCGCTGGAAGGCGGGATCGTGAACACGCGGGATTTCACGCCGAATTTCCGGGCCGTCGCCTGGGATATCGACGGAACGCTGGTCGATAGCGAACCGCTGCATCACCGCGCGCTGGTGGCGGCGTCGAAGAGGTTCGGCGTCGATCTCACCGACCTGCCGGACATGGCGTTTCGCGGCGTGCACATGGGCGACGTGTGGAAACGCCTGCAATCGCGCCTGCCGAAAGAGCTTGCCGAACAGGAGTGGCTGGACGCGATCAACCGCCACTATATCGAGCACCGCCACAGCCTCACCACCATGCCCGGAGCCGTCGAGACCATCCGCATGCTCGCCGAGCTCGGCATTCCCCAGGCCTGCGTTTCCAATTCCTGCCGGGCAGTGGTCGATGCCAATCTCGACGCGATGGGAATTTCTTCCTGTATCGGTTTTTCGATCAACCTCGACGACGTGGCGGAAGGCAAGCCTTCGCCTATCCCCTACCTTATGGCCGCCGACCGCCTCGGTCTTCCCGCGGGTTCGATCGTCGCCATCGAGGACAGCTTCACCGGCCTTGCCTCTGCAAGGGCCGCCGGTCTCCATGCGGTGTTCTATACGGCGCAGGGCGAGGATATGGCGGCGGGGGATGCGGGCGTGAAACCGGATATGACGGTTGGTGCCCTTTCCGACATCGTCTCGCTGTTTTCGAGTGGGCAGGCAGGTAGCTTCGCGCGCCGGGCGTAGAGCGGGGTTCAGCCGGTTTGGGCTTTGGCGTGCGATCTCGTTCGGAGTGAACGGCGCTGTTGTTTGTAGCCTAAACCCCCTCTGGCCTGCCGGCCATCTCCCCCACAAGGGGGGAGAGCAGATGGGGATCCCACTCGCTCCCTCTCGGTCGAAAATGTCATCGCATCGCTGGAAAAGAAGCGAACAAGGGTGGCCGTTCTGCGGTTCTCCCCCCTTGTGGGGGAGATGGCCGGCAGGCCAGAGGGGGTTTAGGCCACAAACTCATCGCCCGCGATGCACTCCACCACACCCCATCCTATGCAACCTGTACTTTCGCACAGAGGTGACCATAATCGCCTGTGCATTGCGTGTTTGATTCGAACAGGCTTTGTTTGAAACATTTTTCCTTTCGGCTAAGCTGGTATCCATCTTTGCCGCAAGGGCATTGGCGACAAACGAAAGACAAGAGCAGATGGCGAGGGAACAATCGGCGGTGAAAACGAACGAGCGGCCCAAATTCCTGGCGCAGGTCCGGCAGGCTGCGATCGTGGAAGCGATCGGCCGCGTCGGCTCCGTGACGGTCAGCGATCTGGCGCAGCAGCTTTCCGTGTCGGAAATGACCGTTCGCCGCGATCTCGTCGAGCTGGAAAAGGAAGGCAAGCTGATCCGCACCCATGGTGGCGCGGTCAAGCCCGACCGTGCCCCGGCCATGCCGGCGAGCGATACCGCCGATAGCGAGGAACCCGCTTTCGAGACCCGCCTCGTGCGCAACGAGAACCTGAAACGCCGCATCGCCTATGCCGCCGCCGATCTGGCGGCCGGCGCCCGCAGCATCGCGCTCGATGTCGGCACGACCACCTATTTCGTCTCGGAAACCCTTTCCGTCCGCCAGCACACCAAGATCTTCACCAACAGCATCCGCAGCGCCGCGCATCTCGCCGGCAGGGGGGCCGAGATCTATCTCGCCGGCGGCCGCATTCGTGGCGAGGAAATGTCGACCAGTGGCGCTTCCGCCATGAGCCAGTTCGAATCCCTGTGGTTCGACGTCGCCTTCGTCGGCGTTTCCGGGCTGACCCCGGACGGCATCTTCGACTATTCCTTCGAAGAGACCGACATGAAGCGCATCTATCTCTCCCGCGCTTCGCGGCGTGTGGTGTTGTGCGATTCCACCAAATTCAACAACATGTCGCTGGTCTATGTCGCCGCACTCACCGAGTTCAACACGCTGATCTGCGACGAGATGCCGACCGGCGACCTTTACAAGGCGCTGACCGACGCCGGCGTCGAGATCATCGTCGCCGGCTGAGCGGCCCTTTTCTTCCCCGGATCCCTGACCGCCATCGCCGGCGAATGGTAGACTGTCCGCGACTCGCGAAAGGCGGCAGGACATGGCAGACGGCAACCGGGAAGAAGACAAGCTCACCGGCAGGTGGGAGATTTTCCAGGACCAGCCGAACCATGGCTGGATCGAGTGGCATGGCGGGCCGCCGCCCTTCACCGACGGGGAAGTGGATGTCCGCCTGCGCTCCGGCAGACTGATCCGTTTCCGCCATCCGCTGTGGATCGGCCGACGCCCGGGCGGGCAGGAGAAATGGGTCCATCTGGGCGATGGGCTGGACTTCATCGCCTATCGCCGGCATCCGCAGGAAGTCTTTGGCCACGGCCCGGATGAAGAACTTCCGTTCTGAACGCCCCGCCTCGAAAAACACCGGACAACCCGATAAATCTGGCCGGAACGAAAGCACATCAGGTTGCTTTTTGTTTCTTTGTGTTAGATATTGTTCTTTATTGATGATTTAGTGTCCCAAGGCTGTCGCCCGCGTTCACGGGGGTATTTCCGGGACGAAAGAACGGTTTCGCGATCATGGTCACTGTCCTGAAAAGCATTTATCCCGATCCCTCGGCCGGCGAACGGCTGCCCTCGCTGATTGCCGATGTCGGCCGTCACAGCGGCGAATTTCCGGTGCTGCTCGCCAATCACCTGCCCATGGTTCTGGAAGCCATGGGGCGGCTCGGCGCTTCGCCGGCGCGGCTGGAGGAATATGCGGAGCATTATACCCGCATCCACGCCGTTCCCTTCCCGCCGTCGCCGGTGACGCTCATCGACGAGACCAACTGGGAAAGCGCGCTCGGAAAGCGCGAGCATGAAGGCGATCTCCGGCGCTTCTTCGAAGGCGTCGTCGCCGAGATCGGCGGTCACGCCACCATAAGGCGCTATCTGCCGCGGCTCTTTCCCGGTATCGCCGCCTCCGCCACCCATGGCCTGATGCGGCTTGCCTATGCGGTGCTGCGCGATGACGACGCAGAAATCGCCGTCGCCCTCGGCTACTGGGCCGCCACCTACCTGTCTTACGACGCCATTCCGGCGGAAAACCATCGCGACGTCTCCGATCCGCTTGCGCCGATCCTTCAAATGCATGCCGATCCCCGGCTTCGCGATGTCGATGCTCCCACCTATCTCCTGTGGAAATGGATCGAGGCCATGGGCAGGCTCCCGGCGTTTCAGTCCTATCTCGGGCGGCTCGCGCCGACGCCTGATCTGCTGGACCGCATGCGCCCCGCATCGCTCACGCTTTTTGCCGCCACCATGAGCTTCGAGGCGCTGCATGCCGTCACCGGCTGCCACTGGCTCCGGCTGGTCAGCCCCCATCTGGACGAACCGCAGCGGCTCGCCATGCATTTCTGGGAAGTCGTCATGGCGCTCTATCCGAAGATCGGCATGCCTGCTCTGCCTTCGCCCGAGGTTCTCGACCGCTGGCGCGCCGTGCCCGTTCCGCCCGACGACGTCATCGCCGCCGCCGCCGTCGCCTCAAACGACGAACACGACCACTCGCTCGTCTTCTCCGCCTTCGAGGAATTCCGCTACACCGGCGACCCCCTCTACAAGGTCGTCGCCGCCCGGCGCGTGGGGCTGGTGGAATTCGGCGACTGAACTGCATCAGGGGGCGTTTTGTCGGTCAGCGGTCAGGCGTCACTTGAAGCAGGCCGCGATCTTTCACGCTCCGAACGAGAACAGGGCAGAGTTTTACGGGATAACTGCTCCGATCTACCGATGTGAGCGGTTCACCCCCTTGTAACTTGAGGCGATCCGCCTCTGGCCTGCCGGCCATCTCCCCCACAAGGGGGGAGAACGGACGGCCGACACCGCCTGCTCCTTTTTTGGAGAGCTTGTACCCGGCCAGAGTAACTCCAGCCGAAGCGAGATCGCTTTGGCATCGGACAATGCGGTAAGAACAAAAAAGATAGAGCATTTTCGGCGATCCCTTGTTCACCGATATACTCCAGGGTCAAAACTCAATCGGGGTAGGCGTTCTACAGAGAGATCAGGAAGCCGAGAGTTAGCCTCTCAGCCAGTCTCCCCCCTTGTGGGGGAGATGCCCGACAGGGCAGAAAGGGTACAAAGGTACGCGCCCTACTACCCACTCCGGGCAAGATCGCCGCCAGTGTCCGCCTTCCGTTGTTACGCTCCAGTTCCGGACACGAACTGCCACCACCCCTCAAGCCACCCCGTCGCAGCAATATTCCGGCTGGAAATGGATCTTGTCGTAGCCGTCGAGCGAGCGGTAGAAATGCTCGGCGTCGGCCTGGAAGAGACCGCGGCAGAGGCCGGAGACCAGTTTCGGCACGCCGGATTTCAGGCCGGTGATGCCGTTGCAGACCGGTCCGAGGCTCGGAACCGCGGCGTTGTTGAAGACGTGGATGTCGGCAAGCATCGGCAGCGCGCCCGGCGCCTTTTCCTGAAATTCGAAGGCCGGGCCGAGATAGGGGTAGGCGAGCAGGTCGCTGTCGTCCTCGCCCTCGTTGGGCACGAAACGGTCGGCCCAGGTGGCGACCGAGCCGATCAGGTTGGAAAGCTCCGGCCGGCAGGCGAGATCGACGCGGTAGCCGGTGCCGAGCAGCAGGTGGTCGAAGCGGAAATCGCCGGCGCTGGTGCCGATCAGGATGTCGTCGCCGTCCATGGCGACCGAGCGCAGGTCGGCCCCCGTCACCAGCCGGCACGCGTCGAAGGCCATGGCGCGGTTGAACATCTCGTTGGTCGGCGGCGTCTTGAAGGCGAACATCCGCCGGGTAAAGCGGTAGCGGCTGCGATCGTCGAGATCGGCGAAATGGTTGAGGAAGCCCGGAAAATTCGACCAGTCCAGCAGTTCCGTGCGCGGCATGACGGAGGAGCGCGCCAGAACCGTGACGCTTTCCGCGCCCGCCTCCAGCGCCGTCACCGCCCAGTCGAAGCTCGATGCCGCAGCTCCCAGCACGCCGATCCGCTTGCCCGCGAGAAAGGCAGCATCGATCTCCTCGCCGCTATGGGTCCAGAGGTCGCGCGCAAGGTTTTCGCGGATGACGCCCGGCACGTTCAGCCGGCCGGCACCTTCGAGACCGGTGGCGATCACCACCTTGCGGCCGGCAATTTCCTTCGCCACGCCATGTTCTTCCACCTGCAGGCGCAGATAGCCGTAGCCCGATTCGATTTGGCCGGGTTCGATGCGGATGAGCCTGGTGTCGTTGCGCACCTTCAGCCCGAGAACCGCGCGGAACCAGCCGAGATAGGCCATCCAGTCGACCCGGTCGATCTTGTCCAGCGCGTCCCAGTTCCGCGCGCCGAAGCTGGCTTCATGCCAGGCGCGATAGGTCAATGAGGGTATTCCGAGATCCGGCCCGGTCAGCGTCTTCGGCGAGCGCAGGGTGCGCATGCGCGCCGTCGTGACCCACGGTCCCTCGCGGCCTTCCGGCGCGGCATCGATGAGAACCACACGCTGAACGCCCTGCCGCTTCAGCCCGAAGGCGACCGACAGGCCCGAGAGGCCCGCGCCGACGATGACCACATCGGCCATCACCTCGCCCGCGGCGTCGCGCCGCTCCGGCACCCACTCGCGCTGGCCGGCCTCGATCATCGCCAGTTCGCGCTCCACCTGTGCTTCAAGCGCTGCAAGCGCCTCCGCTCCGAATGCGGGGCAGGGGGAAGCTGAAACATCCGCTGTCGATGGCTGCATGGCGATTTTTCTCCGGAAAACGTCATCAGAGTATCGAGAGTGGAAAAGTTGTAAAGTGTTTGATTGTGTTGTTTTCAATTTTTTCGCACATGCACACCCATTGATGCACGCGCTCAGACCATTTTTCGGCGGAAAACGGATACTGAACAGACGCAACAAAAATATCAAAGCAAAAACAATGGGATGAAAAATCGGGCATTCTTGCCTGAAATTGGATCAAATCGCGATTACGCTTTCATCACCTTGCAAAAGGATTAATCAGAGAGGATGGAAGTGGTATGTTTTTTGTGATAGATGTGAATTTTTGTTTGACTTGAAATCGGTCATGACTAACCTGCCATCATCCCGTTCCGAAAAAAGAAGAGGTTGGCAGTCCATGATGAAACTATCCTCACCACGCATGACCGTCCGGGCCGGCAGGCTGGCGGTATCGGTTCTCGCGCTCATGGCGTCCGCCGCCTATGCCGAGGCCAAGTCGCTCGACGGCGTGACGCTGACGATTGCCTCGATGAACGACGGTTTCGCCAATGTGCTGCAGACGCTCGCCCCGGCCTTCAAGGAAGAGACCGGCGCCGACGTCAAGGTCGAGATCATGGACTACGGCACGCTGCTGACCAAGACGACCGCCGACTTCATCGGCGACACCAAGGGCTACGACCTCGTCACCATGGACATCGTCTGGGCCGGCTCTTACGCGGAAAACAAGTATACGGTCGACCTGACGGACTGGGTCAAGCGCGACGCCGCCGAACTCGAGCTCGACGACATCTACCCGGTCATCCTGACGTCGCTCGGCCAGTATGAAGGCAAGTATGTCGCCTATCCGCTGGCTGCCTACGCCAACGTTCTCGCCTATCGCAAGGACCTGCTGGAAGCCGCCGGTCTTTCCGTTCCGAAAACCATGGACGAACTGGTCGAAGACGCGCTGAAGCTCAACGATCCCGCCAAGAAGCAGTACGGCTTCGTCGCCAATGGCCAGAAGGGTCCGGCCGTGGCGCAGGACTGGATGCAGTATAACAGCCAGCTCGGCGGCTCCATCCTCGACAAGGAGGGCAATCCGGCGCTGAATTCCGAAGCCAACATCAAGAGCCTCGAAGTCTACAAGAAGCTCTTCACGGAAGCGGCCCCTCCCGGCGCCATCGAATATGACTGGGGCGGCCGCGAGGAAAGCTTCCGCCAGGGTCTCGCTGCCTTCATGCAGACCTGGTCCGTCGGCGCCACCTCCTATTCCGACCCCAAGGTTTCCAACATCGTCGGCAAGGTCGGCATTTCGGTTGCTCCCGTGACCGAAGGCATGACGCCGCAATACGGCGTCGGCGGCTGGGGCCTGTCGATCAACGCCGATATCGATGCTGCCAAGCAGGAAGCGGCCTGGACCTTCATCAAGTGGGTCACCAGCAAGAAGATCCACAAGGAATTCAACATGCTCGGCGCCGGCGGTTTCATCCGCAAGAGCGAGCTCGATGACGCCGACCTGAACGCCAAGTTCGACTTCCTGCCGGTTCTCAAGGAAACCTACGAACACGGCAATGGCGAGTTCCGTCCGCGCATTCCGCAGTATCCGGAAATCCAGGATCTGCTCGGCACCGCCGTCAACTCGGCGCTCTCCGGTTCGGTCACGCCGAAGGATGCTCTCGACAAGGCTCAGGCAGCCGCTGAAAAACTGTTCTGACGAACAGCTCCGCCCGCCGTCGCGACAACGGCGGGCGGCCCCGATTGCAACGCGCGCGAAATTGCGAGCTACAGCATGTCGCGCAAAAGTGTGCGGCGGTTTTGCGGTAACGACATGCGGCAAAACGATGAAATAAAGCGCGACGTGCGAATCTGAAAGATCGCGACGCGCTTTAGTGACAGACTTCGGTCTCCGCCACTTTCCTGACGGCGAACCGGATTTAGAGTGGAGCGCGTTGGACCTGTGCGTTACAGCTTCTCAGACCGTCGCAGGTTTTTCCTGTTCTTCATGGCAGCCCCTGCCGTCCTCTATGTCGCGGCCATCGGGCTGTGGCCGCTCGGGCAGGGCATCTGGTACAGTTTCTACCGCTACAATCTTCTGCGGCCGGCCCGCACGAAGTTCGTCGGCTTCCAGAACTACATCGACATATTCTCGGATCCGTCGACCCAGAAGGCCATCCTCAACACCTTCCAGTTCACCATCTTCAGCGTCGGGCTGCAGCTGGTGTTCGGCTTCGGCCTCGCCCTTCTCCTGTGGCGCGACAGCCGTTTCAACCGCATCGTCCTTGCCTTCCTGCTGATCCCCGCAACCATCACCCCGCTGGTGGTCGGCCTGATCTTCAAGGCGCTGCTCGGCGCGGATTACGGCCTGATCGGCTATTTCCTCTCCGAAGCCGGCATCGGCCCGCGCAGCGGCCTGATGACCAGCGGCGACACGGCGCTGTGGATGCTGATCCTCATCGACTGCTGGGAATGGACGCCGCTGATGGCCCTCATCCTGCTTGCCGGCCTGAAAGCCCTGCCGAACGACGTGCTGGAAGCGGGCAGGGTGGACGGCGCCACCGCATGGCAGCGCTTCCGCCTGCTGATCCTGCCCTTGATGCTGCCCTCGGTGTTTCTCGCGCTGACGCTCAGGAGCATGGATGCCTTCCGCGTCTTCGACACGGTCTTCGTCACCACCGGCGGCGGCCCCGACGATGCGACGAACACGCTGATGATGCTGGGCGTCAAGGAGGGTCTGCAATTCTTCAATGTCGGCTATGCATCGGCCGTCGGCAATGTCACCCTGCTGTTCATCGCGCTGATGGCGACGGTGCTGATGCTGGTGGTGCGCCGCGCCGATGTCCGGATCAACGGGAAGTAACGCGATGGCCATGGTCACCAAACGCCGCATCATTGTCGAGCGCACCGCCATTCTCACCATCACCGTGCTGTTCCTGCTGCCGGTGTTGTGGCTGATCTCGACCGCCTACAAGCCTTCGAACCAGATCTTCTCCGTGCCGCCGACGCTGTTCTTCGAGCCGACGCTCGACCAGTTCCGCAAGGCGTTCGCCGCCTTCGACGTGGTCTCGCTGGTGCGCTCGTCGCTGATCATCAGCATCGGCACCACGGTGCTGTCGCTGCTGCTCGGCGTTCCCGCCGGTTATGCGCTGGCGCGGGCCAAGTCGCGCTATGCCGCGGGCTTTGCCTATTTCTTCCTGGCGATCCGCATGATCCCGGCGATTGCGGCGCTGATCCCCTTCTATCTCCTGATGCGCGATATCGGCCTGCTCGGCAGCTGGTGGGCGGTCATCGTCTTCAACACCATGCTCAACTGCGCCTTCGTGACGTGGATGATGTTTTCCTATTTCAAGTCGCTGCCCCCCGACATGGAGGAGGCGGCGCTGACGGACGGCTGCACGCAGATGGGGGCCTTTCTCAAGGTCGCGGTTCCCGCCACCCGTTCCGGCATGATCGCCTGCGCGCTGTTCTGCATGATGTTCTCGTGGAACGACTTCCTTCACCCGATGTTCCTGACCACGCTCGATTCCAAGCCGATCTCGGTGGCGCTGCTCACCGCCTATGGCACCAAGGACATCACCTGGGGCACGCTTGGCGCGCTCGCCCATTTCTCAACAATCCCGATTGTCCTGATGGCGCTGTTCATGAACCGCTACTTCGTCCAGGGCGCGACAAACGGCGTACAGTAGGATTACCGACATGGCCCAGATTTCGTTTCAGAACGTGTCCAAGACCTATGCGGGCGGCAAGTCCGCCGCGCTGACGGACCTGAACCTCACGATCAGGGACGGCGAGTTCATGGTGCTTGTCGGCCCCTCCGGCTGCGGCAAGACCACGGCGCTGCGCATGATCGCGGGGCTCGAGGAGATCACCGGCGGCACGCTGAAGATCAACGATACCGTCGCCAACGATCTCGCACCCCGCGACCGCGACATCGCCATGGTGTTCCAGTCCTATGCGCTCTATCCGCATCTGACGGTCGGCGAAAACATCGCCTTCGGGCTGAAGGTGCGCGGCGCGACGTCCGAGGATGTCGCGACCAAGGTGCGCGAGACGGCCGCCCTGCTGGAGCTCACCGAATTCCTCGATCGCAAGCCCGCCCGCCTTTCCGGCGGCCAGCGCCAGCGCGTCGCCATGGGCCGCGCTCTGGTGCGCTCGCCCAATGCCTTCCTGATGGACGAGCCGCTTTCCAACCTCGATGCGCGGCTGCGCGGCCAGATGCGCGCGGAAATCTCGCGGCTCCAGCGCATGCGCGCCGTCACCACCGTCTACGTGACCCACGACCAGGTGGAAGCGATGACCATGGGCCATCGCGTCGCGGTGATGAACAAGGGAACGCTGCAGCAGCTCGACAGCCCCCGCAGGCTCTATGACAGCCCGGTCAACATGTTCGTCGCGAGCTTCATCGGCTCGCCGCCGATCAATTTCATGGAGGCGATCCTCGTCGCCCATGAGAACGCGCCGGCGCTTCGCATCGGCCCCTTCCTGCTGCCGCTGCCGGCTTCCGCCGACAGGCTTTCGCCCCGCATCGGCGGCAAGGTCATCGCCGGCATCCGCCCCGAGGCCTTCAAGGTGACGGACGGTCCGACGGGACCGGGCACGCTCTCGGCCAAGGTGCTGTTCGTCGAGGATCTCGGCGCCGATCTCCTGCTGCATCTCGATTCCGGCGAGATTTCCATGGGCCATGCCGACATGACCGAGGACGACCGCGACGTGATGAAATCCTCGCCGAAGCTGAAGGCGAGCATCGACGGCAGCCACCGTGTCTCCCGCGACGAGACCGTCAACTTCACGATCGATCCCAACGCCATCCTCGTCTTCGACGCGGACACGGGAGTAACCCTGTGACGACGCCCGGAAACGAGGTTGCAACCGGCGGCTTCTGGCCGCTCGGCGGTCCCGTCTCCAGGGCGGAGATCGCGCTCATCATCATCGACATGCAGGTGGATTTCTGCGCGCCCGGCGGCTGGGTCGACCAGCTCGGCGAAGACGTCTCCAACACCCGCTCCGTCATCGAACCGATCCGCGATGCGCTGGACGCGGCCCGCGAAGCCGGCATCACCGTCATTCACACCCGCGAGGGCCACAAGCCGGATCTCTCGGACCTTCATGCCAACAAGCAGTGGCGCACCCGCGTCCATGGTCTCGGCATCGGCGACATGGGCAAGACCGGCCGCATCCTCGTGCAGGGCGAACCGGGCTGGCAGATCATTCCGGAACTTCAACCCGTCGAAGGCGAACTGATCATCGACAAGCCGGGCAAATCCTCCTTCCACCGCACGGAACTGGCCGACGAGCTGGAAAGGCGCGGCATCACCCGCCTCGTCGTCACCGGCGTCACCTCGGATTGCTGCGTGCAGTCCACCCTGCGCGACGGTTTCGAATACGGCATCGAATGCGTGCTGCTCGAAGACTGCACCGCCGCCGTCGAGACCCCCAATCACGAGGCGACCATCGAGATCCTGAAGTCCTTCGGCGGCCGCTGGGGCGGCGTCTCCGACCGCGCTGCGTTCAAAGCGATGCTGGAGAAGGCCGATGGCTGAGCACGACATGAAACCCTTCGGCTCCATCGCCGCCAATCCTTATTCCTGGCCCTTCGACGGCCAATGGACGGCCACCGATACCGCGCTTCTGCTGCTCGGTTTCCAGAACGGCATGATCGCAGAGCTTTCCGCTACGGCGGAACTCGAAGCCGCCGCATCCCTGCTCGATGCTGCGAAATCCGCAGGCATGGCCGTGGTCGCCGCTCGCCGGGGTGCCGATGGCGCGCAGGACCCGCTTGCGGCGCGCCGTCGCCTGCTTGGCGACCGCGTGCCCGACAGGCATTCCCCGGAATGGCGGATCAGCGAGCGGCTGGCGCTTCCCGAGGATGTGATCCTCGTCGATTTCGGCGGCGACAACGCCTTCATCCGCACCGGACTGGAAGACGAGCTTCTCCGGCGCGGCGTGCGCAACCTCATCGTCGCAGGCCTTCCGACCGAGGGCATCGTGCATGCCACCCAGCGGGCGGCCAACGACATGGGTTTCGAATGCATTGCGGTCGCGGATGGCTGCAAGGGCACGTCCGACCCGCGCCACACCGCGCAATTGCGCATCACGACCTTCGGCAACGGCCTTTTCGGCGCCGTTGCCGCCACCGCCGACATTCTGGCGGCGCTCAAGACATCGCAGGAGTAGCATCATGTCAGAATTCATCTGGTCCGACGCCACGGGCAGTCTCGATCTCACCACCCTTTCCGGGGCCTATGCCTCCGGAGCGCTCACGCCGACCCGCGTCGTCAACGCCATCTACGACCGCATTGAAGCGCGCGGCGACGACCACGTCTGGATCTATCTCGTGCCGCGCGAAACCGCGCTGAAGGCAGCGGCCGAACTGGAAGCCGAAGGCCATGACGGCCGTCCCCTCTGGGGCATTCCCTTCTCGGTGAAGGACTGCAACGATATCGTGGGACTGCCGACCACCAATGCGCTGAAGGAAGGCGCATACGTCGCCACCTCCAGCGGTCAGGCGCTCGACCGGCTGTTTTCCGCCGGCGCGCTTCTGATCGGCAAGACCAACATGGACCAGTTCGGCATCGGCCTCGTCGGCATGCGCTCGCCTTACGGCGCCTGCTCCTCGGTGTTCGACGAGCGTTACATCTCCGGTGGCTCCTCCTCCGGTTCGGGCGTTTCCGTCGCCGCCGGCCTGTCGAGCTTTTCCATCGCCAACGACGCCGCCGGTTCCGGCCGCGTTCCGGCGGGCTTCAACAACATCGTCGGCATCAAGCCGACGCCGGGCCTCGTCAGCAATGCCTGCGTCTCCGGCGGCGGCTGCGTGAAGACCATCGAAACGCTGTCGGTGTTTTCGCTCACCGTCGAAGACGGCATGAAGGTGCTCGACCTGATGGCCGGCTACGACCCTTCCTACCCCTTCTCCAAGCCCGAAGCCGACGACGTGCCGCTGGTTCCTATCGCGCCGGCGCAGACATTCCGCTTCGGCGTGCCGGCCGGCGAGGCGCTGCGCTTCTTCGGTGATGCCGAGGCCGAGCGCCTGTTCAACGAGGCCGTCGAGCGGCTCATCGCCATGGGCGGCGAGAAGGTCGAGGTGGATTTCACCCCCTTCGAGGAAACCCAGCGCATTCTCTATGACGGACCGTGGATTTCCGAACGCGCGCTCAGCCTCGACAGCGTTCTGGAAAAATACCGGGATGCGATCCATCCGGTCACCCGGCAGATCCTGTCGAAATCCGGCAATTTCAGCGCCATCGACACCTTCGGCGCGATCCACCGCATCGCGGAACTGAAGCGCGACACCCGCGCCGTCTGGGACGATATCGCCGTACTGATGGTGCCGACCACGCCGACGATCTACACAAAGGAAGAGATCGCGGCGAACCCGATCGAGCTCAACAGCAAGCTCGGCATCTACACCAACTTCGTCAACCTGATGGGTCTTTGCGGCATCGCCGTGCCCAATGGTTTCCGCAGGGACGGCCTGCCGCTCGGCGTCACCTTCCTCGCGCCCGGTTTCGAGGAAGCCCGCGCCGCCGGCATCGCCGCCGCCTTCCACCGGGCGACGGGCCTGAAGCTCGCCAGGTTCGACAATCCCTATCCGGAAGCGACCGAACAGCCGCTGCCGGAAGGCTGCCGGGAGATCGCCGTGGTCGGCGCCCATCTCACCGGCATGCCGCTCAACCACGAACTCACCGAGCGCGGCGGTTTCTTCCGCCGCTCCACCACCACCAGCGGCGATTACAGGCTCTATGCGCTGAACGGCACCGTGCCGGCAAAGCCGGGTCTCATCCGCGCCGAAGGCGGCGCGCCTGTGGCCGTCGAGATCTGGGCGCTGCCTGTTGCGGGCTTCGGCGACTTCATCGGCCGCATTCCCGCCCCGCTCGGCGTCGGCAAGCTGACGCTGGCGGACGGTTCTGAGGTGACCGGTTTCCTCTGCGAAAGCAGCGCTATCGCCGGCCAGCCGGATATCACCGCTTATGGCGGCTGGCGGGCCTATCGCCAGAGCGCGGCCTGACACAACAGGCCTCCCGGACGAGGGTCCGGCGATCCGCTCGCCGGGTCCATTTCATGCAATTCCAAACGCAAGGCCGCTGCACAGCCTTGCTGGAATTGCTCTATACCTTGCGGGGGAGGCAGCAATTGCATTCCCCGCACCGGATTTCGACGGAGCGCATGAGAAAGGGCGAAAGGCTTTGACCGACACCGTTTTCACCAATGCCAGGCTGGCGGATGGCCGCCTTGTCGATATCGCGGTCACGGACGGCCGCATCGCCGCCATCGAAACCGCGGGAACGGCTGTCATCACCGGGTCCACGGTGGACATTGCCGGCGCGCTCCTCGTGCCAGGCTTCGTCGAAGGACATATCCATCTCGATACCAGCTTCTACGGCGACAAGTGGATACCGCATCGCCCCTGCACCAACGGCTTCGACGTGCATGAGCGCGTGACCTTTCAGGCCGAGAACATGGCGAACGCCGCACCGATGGAGACACGCGCGCGCAACCAACTCGACCTCTGCATCGCCAACGGCTCGCTCGCCATGCGCAGCCATGTGATGGTCGACGGTTCGGTCGGACTGAAGTCGCTCGAAACCATCCTTGCCGTGCGCGAGGAATATCGCGGGATCATCGACATCCAGCTCGTCGCCTTCCCGCAGAGCGGCATCCTGAAAAGCCCCGGCACGCCGGCGCTGCTCGATGAGGCGATCAGGCTCGGCGCGGATCTCGTCGGCGGGCTCGATCCGGGCAGCTTCGACCGCGATGTCAGCGGCCATCTCGACGTCGTGTTCGGCGTCGCGGAAAAGCACGGCGTCGATGTCGATATCCACCTGCACGACGCCGGCACGCTCGGTGCCTTCACCATCGAGGAAATCTGCGCGCGCACCACGGCACTCGGCATGCAGGGCCACGTGGCGGTGAGCCACGCCTATGGCCTCGGTGATCTGGCACCCGATGCCGCCCGCAAGATCGCCGGCCTGATCGCAAAGAGCGGCGTCGCGATCATGACCAATGCGCCGGGAGCCAACAATTTCCCGCCGGTCGCCCTTCTCGCCAGCGAGGGCGTGACGGTGTTTTCCGGCAGCGACAACATCCGCGATTCCTGGTGGCCCTATGGCGATGGCGACATGCTGCGCCGGGCCGAAATCATCGGCTACCGCTCCGGCTTCTACACCGATGCCGAACTGTCGCTCGCCTTCGATGTCGTGACATCGGGGGGCGCCAAGGCCCTGAGGCTCGAAGGCTATGGCATGGTAGCAGGCGCGAAGGCGGATTTCACCACGCTCGACGCCGAACATGTACCGCAGGCCGTTGTCGCCGTGCCGAAAAGCCGCCGGGTGTTCAAGGCCGGACGCCTCGTTGCCGAAAACGGCAAGGTCCTGCGCTGATGGAGCCGGCCGGCGGCGGGATGACGGACAAAAGCACCGCAACCAGCCGCAAGGGCATGGTGGTCGCGCCGCACTGGCAGGCGAGCCGGGCCGGCGCGGAGGTGCTGAAGCGCGGCGGCAATGCCATCGAGGCGGTGCTTGCGGCGGGTGCCGCCCTATCCGTGCTTTACCCGCATTTCTGCGGCCTCGGCGGCGATGCCGTGTGGATGATCGGCGATGCCTCGGGCAAGGTTTCCTGCCTGCTCGGCATCGGACAGGCGGCCGAAGCGGCGGGTGCGGCGGATATCCGTGAGATACCCGTGCGTGGTCCCGGCTCGACGCTCACCACCGCCTGTCTGGTTGACAGCTGGCAACGACTCATCGACCTCTCCTCCACCCGGTGGGGCGGCCGCGAAACGCTCGGGCGTCTGCTCGAACCGGCCATCGCCCTTGCTCATGAAGGCTTCGAGGTCAGCCCCTCGCAACGCTTCTGGTTCGATTTCCGGGCCGGCGAACGGGAGACGTGGCCGGGCTTTGCCCCACTCTTCACCGGCGAGGGCATCCAGCGGCAACCGCAGCTTGCCCGCACGCTCGAAACCATCGCCCGCGAGGGTGCGAGGACCTTCTACGAAGGCGAACTCGCCGCCCGCATCGCCCGCGGACTGAACGACACCGGTTCACCGCTGACATCTGCGGATCTAGCCGCAACGCAGGCCCGTTTCGCGGAGCCGGCCAGCCTCGATTACCGGGGCGTGACGCTCTTTGCCCCGCCGCCGCCAACGCAGGGCACCACCACGCTCGGCATCATGGGCGTGCTCGGCCATCACCCGATGCCGGACAAGGACCCGGCGAGCGCCGGCTACTATCATTTTCTCGTGGAGGCGGTGAAACAGGCCTTTCTCGACCGCCACCGGCTCGGCGATCCCGATTTCGGCGATGTGAGCCCGATGGCGGCGATGCTCGATCCCGCCCGCCTCGCGGCAAAGGCTTCCACCATCGATCCCGACAAGGCAATGGACTGGCCGCATGTCTACCGTCACGGCGATACCTCCTTCCTCGCCGCCGTCGATGCCGAGGGGCGTTCGGCCTGCGTGCTGCAGTCCATCTATTTCGACTGGGGAAGCGGGGTTGTCGTGGGCGACACCGGCATTCTCTGGCAGAACCGGGGCGCGGCCTTCAGCCTCGATCCGCAGAGCCCCAACCGTCTCGCGCCGGGAAAGCGGCCCTTCTACACCCTCAATCCCGGTCTCGCTCTCAAGGACGGACGGCCGCATCTCGTCTATGGCACGCAAGGCGCGGACGGCCAGCCGCAGACGCTCTGCCTGCTGCTCAGCCTGCTGATCGACCACGGTCTCGATCCGGCTGAAGCACTGGCGCGACCGCGCTTCCTGCTCGGCAAGACCTTCTCCGACAGCCGCGACAGCCTCAAGCTTGAGGAAAATGCCGGGGAAGCGGTGTTTGCAGCACTTAAGGCGCTCGGTCACACCGTTTCGCCCATCGGCGCGCTCAGTCCGCTGGGCGGGCAGGCGGGCGTGATCCGCATCGATGACGACGGCACCATGCATGGCGCGCACGATCCGCGCAGCGATGGCGGGGCCATCCCACTTTGATGACACAAGCCTACCGAGGGAAAAGCGGCATGCTGTTCGATCTGGTGATACGCAATGCGCTGACGGAGCCGAACGGCGAGCCGGTGGATATCGCCGTCAAAGACGGCGTGATCGCGGCCATCGAACCCGCCTTCCGCTGCGAAGCCATGACGGAAGCCGACGCGAAGGGCGCGTTTGCCTTCAGCGGTTTCGCCGAAAGCCATATCCATCTCGACAAGGCCGGCATTCTCGGCCGCTGCACCATCTGCGAGGGCACGCTTGCCGAAGCGGTGAGGGAGACAGCCCGCGCCAAGAAGGGTTTCGAGGTGGAGGATGTCCATGCCCGCGCCTCGGCCGTGGTGGAAAAGGCGATTGCCAGCGGCACGACGCGGCTTCGCACCTTCGTCGAGATCGATCCGCGCGCCGGCTTCCGCTCCTTCGAGGCGATCCTGAGGGTGAAGGCGGATTATGCCTTTGCCATCGACATCGAGATCTGCGCCTTCGCGCAGGAAGGGCTGACGCAGGAGCCTGAAACGCTTGCCATGCTGGACAGGGCGCTGTCGCAAGGCGCCGACCTCGTGGGCGGCTGCCCCTATACCGATCCCGATCCGCGCCGGCATGTGGAACTGATCTTCGAACTTGCCCTGAAACACGACGTCGCCGTCGATTTTCATCTCGATTTCGACCTCAACCCGGAAAACACCAATCTTCCCGCCGTGATCGAGGAAACGATGCGGCACGGCTGGGGCGGGCGGGTCTCGGTCGGCCATGTCACCAATCTCTCGGCGCTTCCGGCGGAGGGTATCAGGGCGATTGCCGCGCGTCTCTCCGAAGCCGGCATTGCGCTCACCGTGCTGCCGGCGACCGATCTCTTCCTCAACGGTCGCGCCTACGAAGCGTTGGTGCCGCGCGGGGTCGCGCCGGTGCATCTGCTGGCCGAATGCGGGGTCGTCACCTCGATTGCCACCAACAACGTGCTGAACCCGTTCACACCCTATGGCGACGCCTCGCTGGTCAGGATGGCGAACCTCTACGCCAATGTCGCCCAACTCTCGCGCGATGACGACATGACGCGCGTCTTCTCCATGGTCTCCGCGTCCGCCGCGAAGCTGATGGGCAAGCAGCATGGCCTTGCCGTCGGAGGGGAGGCGACCCTCGTGCTCCTCGATTGCGCCGGTCCCGCCGATGCCGTGCGCGAGGTCGCCCGGGTTATCGGCGGCTGGAAGAACGGACGGCAAAGCTTCTGGAACGGCCTGCCGCAGATCTTCCGGCCGCAATGAACAGTCGCCCGCGGGGCCAGACCTTCTCGAAGAAATGTATTTCGAAAATCCGCCGGCCCGCCGGATTTTTGTATCTCCTACAGAGAGATGGGATATGGTCTGAATGGGAGGAAGTCAGAGTCTATGGAGTAATTGCTATGACAATCACAGTGAACTCGAGAACGGCCACCCACCCGATCGAGCCGGTCTTCCTCAATCGCTGGTCGCCGCGCGCCTTTACCGGCGAGGCGATCTCCGAGCCTGAACTGCTTTCCCTGCTGGAGGCCGGCCGCTGGGCTCCCTCCGCCTTCAACGCGCAGCCGTGGCACTTCATCTATGCGCGCCGCGACACGCCGGCGTGGGAAAAACTGCTCGGCCTGCTCAACGACTTCAACCGCAGCTGGGCGCAGGCCGCTTCGGCGCTGGTCGTCGTCGTCTCGAAGACCACCCTGCAGGCACCGGGTGCGGCGGAAGAAACCCCGTCCTACACTCATTCCTTCGATGCCGGCGCAGCCTGGGGCGCAATCGCCCTTCAGGCCGCCTATTCCGGCTGGCAGGCCCATGGCATGGCCGGCTTCGATCATGAGCGCGCCCGCAAGGACCTGAACATCCCGGAAAACTACCGCGTCGAAATGGCCTTCGCCATCGGCCGCGTCGGCGACAAGTCGATCCTGCCGGAAGCCCTGCAGCAGCGCGAAATCCCGAGCCCGCGAAAGCCGCTCGCCGAAATCGCCACCGAAGGCTCCTTCGAGCGCGGCTGACCGGCCAATCGATCTACATGAATGCGACGCACCGGCGGGCTATCGCCGGTGCGTTTCCGTTTGGGGACGGGCCTGCCTTCTCTTCCGACGTCATCCTCGGCCTCGTGCCGAGGATCTACCCACGTCAATAGGATCGGGCGTCTGCAGATGCTCGGGACAAGCCCGAGAATGACGACAGCGGATATGGTACCACTTGCTCACGAGGTGAGCCTGATATGAAGTTCGTCAGCAGTCCGGCGCACCGGTGACAACCTCACCGGTGCGTTTTTCCCCCGCGTCCTTACTTCAGCCGCTTCAGGATTTCCGCCGCGACTTCGGTTGCGGTGGCGGGGTTCTGGCCGGTGATGAGTTCGCGGTCGGTCACCATGTTGGGCTCGAAGGGCGAGGTGTTGCTGACGAAGACGGCGCCGGCCTGCTGCAACGCGTCCTGCGGATAGAACTTCATCTCGCCACCGCCGAGAAGCGGCTTGGCCATTTCTTCCTCGGCATTGGAGAAGACCGTGACCTTGTAGCCGGCATAGAGCCAGCCGGCTTCAGCTGAACCGCCCTTCGGGCCGGCTTCCATGCCGCGGCTGAAGGCCGACGCATCGTCAAGCGTCGAGAGAAGCGCGATCGGGCCGTGGCACATCAGGGCCGTCGTCTTGCCTTCGGTATGGAAACGGGCGAGCAGCCGGCCAAGCTCGGCGCTGACCAGGAGATCCTGCATCGGCGCATGGCCGCCCGGCACATAGACGGCATCGTATTTGTCATAGCCGAGCTGTTCGACGCGGGCGAGGCTGACGACCGGCGATGCATCGGGGTCCATGATCTTCAGCCTGTCGAGCAGGGCTTCGCTCTCCTGCATGGCGGTTTCATCGCCGCCGAAATACATCTTGTCGATGGACGTCCTGTCGACAGAGGGAGCCTTGCCCTTCGGTGTCGCGAAGGTCAGCTCGTGGCCGGCATCGAGGAATGCCTTCACCGGCTGCATGAGTTCGTTGAGATAGAAGCCGGTCTGGAAGACCTTGCCATCCTTGAGGTCGAGATGGTTCTCGTCCGAGAGGACGACGAGGATATTGGCGGCATGGGCTTCGACAGCGCCGAGGCCAAACGCCAGCGTTACCGCGAGAGGGCGGATCAGGTTCATGGGAAATGTCTCCGGAAAATGGCGGCTCCCGACAGGAGAAGAGAGCCGCTTCAAGGGGGTGTTTCTGTGTGGGTTGGTCTGGGTTTAGGTTGGCCGCCTCAGGCGGCGAGCAGATCGCGGATCGCTTCGCCGACGCCGGTTGCGGATTGCGGGTTCTGGCCGGTGACGAGGCGGCCGTCGACCACGACCTTGGCGTTCCAGTCGGCCGCCGGGTGATGGATCGCGCCGCGTTCGGTGAGCGTGCTGGCGAGCAGGAAGGGCACGGTCTTGTCGAGACCGACGGCGCGCTCCTCGGAATCGGTGAAGGCGCTGACATTGCGGCCGGCGACCAGATAGCTGCCGTCGCTGAGCCTGACGTTCACCAGCGCCGCCGGGCCATGGCAGACGGCCGCGACGATACCGCCGGCCTCGAAGATGTCGCGCGCGGTGCTGGCGACGGCCGGGCTCTGCGGCAGGTCCCACATGGCGCCATGGCCGCCGGCGAAGAAGATCGCGGCGTAGCGGGCGGGATCGACATCGGCGAGTTTCGCGGTGTTGCGGATCGCGGCGCGGAAGGTCTCGTCGTTCCAGTAGCGGGCATTGGTCGCGTCATCGAGATCGAGCCCGTCGACCGGCGGTTCGCCGCCCTCGATCGAGGCGAATTCCACCTCGATGCCGGCGGCATCGAGAACCGCGAGCGGATGGGTGACTTCGCCGAGATAGAAGCCGGTCGGCTGGCCGCTATCGCCCTTCACGCCGTGGCTGGTCAGAACGAACAAGACGGGTTTTGCTGCATCGGTCATCGTGTTCTCCTTCGATCCCCCAAAAGGGATCGCTTTGCGGGGATGTCGGGCCTTCGGGGCCGTTTTCATCGGATGACAAGCATTTATTTCCTTCACCTGAGGCGATAAAGATAGCCATCGGGAAATCATCTGTTCTTCAAAGGCTATAATCATGCGGCGCTTCGATCATCTGGGTGATGTGGAAGCCTTCATCACCGTCATCGACAAGGGCTCGATCAGCGCCGGCGCGGTGGCGCTTTCCACCACGCCCTCGGTGCTGAGCCGGGCGATCACCCGGCTGGAGGCGCGCCTCGGCACACAGCTTGTCCGCCGCTCCACGCGGCGGCTGAGCCTGACGGAGGCGGGCAGGGCCTATCTGGAGCAGACGCGCGCCGCCTTCAGCATGATCGACGATGCCGAACGCGCCATTCAGGGGCGCGACGGAACGCTTAGCGGCCGCATCCGCATCAGCGTCTCGACCACTTACGGCCATTTCCGCCTGCCGGAGAAACTGGCGCGCTTTTCCGCCATTCACCCCGATGTGCAGGTCGAGGTGAGCATTACCAACCGCAATGTCGATCTGGTCTCCGAAGGCTTCGATATCGCCATCCGCCTCGGCCCGCTGCCCGACAGCGGCCTCGTCGGGCGAAAGCTGGAGGATGCGCCGCTGCGGCTGGTCGCCTCTCCCGCCTATCTGGAACGGGCGGGCATGCCGCGCTCCATCGGCGATCTTGCCCGCCACACATGCCTGCCCTTCATCATGCCGAGCACCGGGCGGCCGAGCGACTGGCTGTTTTCCATCGACGGGGAAGAGGCAAGCTGGATGCCGCAGGGGTCGCTGCATGTGTTCGACGACGTTCTCGGCGTCGTGTCATTGGCGGAAGCGGGCATGGGCATCTGCCAGACCTACGACTTCATCATCCGCGACCGCATCGCGCGCGGCAGCCTTGTCGAGATCCTGCCGAAGGCATCGGGGCGCACTCGTCCCTTCTCGGTTCTCTACGTTCCCCATCGCAGCCTCTCGGCGGCGACCCGGGCCTTCATCGACATGCTGGTAGAGTGATCGCCGGAAAAGGATGAAGCCGGCTTACGCCTCGTCTCCGCGGCGGCCGGCGAGTTCGATCACCTCGTTGGTGATTTCCTCCTGGCGAAGCTGGCGCGAGAGCGCGGTCAACTCGTCCAGCGTCTTGCCGACATTGGTCTTCGCGGCGATCATGGCGCGGGTGCGCGCCTCGTTTTCGGCGGCGAAGGAGATGATCGCGGCCTCGCAGAGTTCGGCGAAGACATATTCCTGCGCCAGCCCCTCGACGAGACGCTGCGGCGGAAGCGTAATCAGCGGCGGGTCCGCCGGCCGGGCGGTCTCGAAGCGGCTGTAGTCGAAGGGGATCAGGCGCTTCACCACCATGTCGGTCCGCGTGCCCTGCGAAAGCCCGGTATGGACGATGGTGACCTCGGTGATGTCCTCGCTCTCCAGCCGGTCGTCCAGCGCCTGAACGATGCGCTCGGCAAGCTCGGCGGCCTCAACGACATGGGAGATCATGCGGGTCGACCAGTCGATCCCGATGCCGCGTTCGTCGGCGACCATCAGCCCGCGATCCCCGATCAGAAGCAGCGAATGCGGCCGTTCGCCCTCGGCCTCGGTGAGCGCCCCGACAGCATCGAGAACCCGCCCGTTGAAGGTGCCGGCAAAGCCCTGCTCGGCGCAGAAGGCGACGATGGCGTGACGGCCGCCATCGGTAGGGGTCGGCGGCATTTCCGGCAGCAGCGACAGGGCCTCGCCGATGGCCGCCGCAATCGAGCCGGCATAGGCGCGGATGCCGTCCAGCCGCTCGCGGGCCTCGCGCGAACGGGCGACCGCGATGCCGCGCATGGCGGTGACCACCGTCGAAAGCTGGCGCACCGAGCCGATCCGGACCTCGAGATTGGCGAGCCGCTCGGCCATGGCCTCAAGCCTCTCCGTCCGCTGGCGTCGCGGAGATCGAGGTGGCCAGCCTTTCGACAGCGGTCACGAGCTCTGCCCGCTGTTGATCGTCGAGCTGCTTTCCTTCGGCAATGGCGCTTGCCGCCGCCGTGGCATGGGCGTCGAGATGGGCGGCAAGGCGGGTTCGAAGTGTCGCGAGTTCTGCCGCCGAAAGACCGTCGAGCGCGCCGGTATCCAAAGCGGCCAGAAGCGCGATCTGGTCGATCATCCGCAGGTTGGAAAAACGCGGCTGGGACAAGAGCATGCGGATGTGTTCGCCGCGCTGCATCTGCGCCTTGACGCGGGTATCGGAAATGCCGCCGAAGCGGGTGAACATTTCCAGCTCCTGAAACTGCGAATATTGCAGGCGGACGCGGCCGGAAACCTGTCTGAGCGCCGGATGCTGGGCCTTGCCGCCGACGCGGCTGACGCTGAGGCCGACATCCACCGCCGGCCGCTGGTTGGCGGTGAACAGGCGGGAATTCAAGACGATCTGGCCGTCGGTGATGGAGATCAGGTTGGTCGGGATATAGGCCGAGAGGTTGCCGGCATCGGTTTCGGCAATCGGCAGCGCCGTCAGCGAACCACCACCGAGCTTTTCCGAGAGCATCGCGGCCCGCTCCAGCATGCGGGCATGCAGGTAGAAGACGTCGCCCGGATAGGCCTCGCGGCCCGGCGGCTCACGGGTGAGCAGCGCCAGTTCGCGATGGGTCGCGGCATGCTTGCTGAGATCGTCGATGACGATCAGGGCATGGCCGCCCCGGTCGCGGAAATATTCCGCCATGGTGAAGCCGGCAAACGGCGCGATCCATTGCAGGCCGGGGGAAGACGAGGCGGGCGCGACGACGAAGATGGAGCGATCCATCGCGCCATGGCTGCGCACGGCCTCGATGACGCGCTCGACAGCGGTCGCCCGCTGGCCCACCGCGACATAGACGCTGATGATATCGCTGTTCTTCTGGTTGATGATCGCATCGATCGCAATCGCGGTCTTGCCGGTGGCGCGGTCGCCGATGATGAGCTCGCGCTGGCCGCGACCGAGTGCGAAGAGCGCATCGACCACCAGAATGCCGGTCTCGACGGGCCGCGAGACGAGGTCACGGTCGATGATCGCCGGTGCCGGCTTCTCGATGGGGTCATGTCCATCCGCGACGATGGGCGGGCCGCCGTCGAGCGGACGTCCCAGCGGATCGACCACGCGGCCGAGCAGACCGCGCCCGACCGGCACGCGCACCACTTCGCCGGTTCCCGTTACCCGCGATCCCGCCTCGATGGCCGCACCGTCGTCCAGCAGCACGGCGCTGATCGCATCGGCATCCAGCGTCAGCGCAAAGCCGGTGCGCCCGCCGTCGAACATCAGGAGTTCGTTCAGCCTCACATCCGACAGGCCGGAAATCGCCGCCACATCGTCGGCGACATGCTCGACCCGGCCGACAGCCTCGGCATCGGGCGCAAGCACCGCGCGCTCGATGGCTTCGCGGCCCCTGGAGAACCAGTCGGGGAGGGTGTTGTCTGCTGCCGTCATGGCGTTGCGGCTCCTCGGCCCAGTTCCTCGGCAATGCGGTCGAGATCGGCGCGGAAACTGTTGCGCACCAGCGCATGCCGCGTATCGATCTCCAGACCGGCGATCAGTTCCGGATCGCTCACCACGCTGATCTCGACGGGATGGCCGAACGCAGCGGACAGGCGCGCGCGGCAGGTCTCTTCCTCGGCCGCCGTCAGTGGCCGGGGCGCTTTCAGCGTCAGCGGAGCGCCGTTGGCGACGCCCGACCGGCTTTCTTCGGGCAAGGCCGCGACCGCATCGGCAAGACCGTCGATGAAACCCGAAACCTTGGCGTCATCGGGCAGGCGGGAAAAGAGACGGCGGGCGATCTCGACCGCGAGCGCGCGGGCATGGGCCTCGTCAGCGGCGGCGTTTTCCTTGCGGCTGCGCTCGATCTCGGCATTGGCGGCAAGTCTCACCTTGTCCGCCTCGTTGCGGGCATCGGCAAGCATCGCGGCCCTTGCGGTCTCCCCTTGCGCTGCGGCGGCCTTCAGCACCTCGTCGCGGCCGGCCGCCGTCCTTGCCGCCTCCTCGGTCGCCTTTAGCCGTTCCGCCTCGGCGGTCGCCTTCACGCCTTCGGCATCCTTGAGAAGCTTCGCGGCCGCGGCCTGCCGCGCCTCGATGATCGCGGCGACGGGTTTCAGCAGGAAGCGCTGCAGGATCCAGACGAGCACGAGGACGTTGATCGTCTGAAGGGCGAGGGTCCACCAGTCGATGTGCATGGCGCGCGGGGCCTCAGGCGGTGGCGTAAGGGTTGGCGAAGAGCACCAGCAGCGCGATGACGAGGCAGTAGATCGCCATGGTCTCGATCATCGCCAGACCGACGAACAGCGTGCGCGACAGGGTGCCCGCCGCTTCCGGCTGGCGGGCGATGGCGTCCATGGCGGCAGCGACCGCGCGGCCTTCGGCGAGCGCCGGACCGATGGCTCCGAAGGAAACGGCAAGTGCTGCCGCGATGATTGAGACGATACCGATCACGTTCATGGGGACTTCTGCTCCTTGGCAGATGGCAGGGGGGTAGATTGAGAGGCAGGCGTTGGTTCGGACGGTTTTTCCTGAGACGCGGATGCCGCCTCGCTGATCGCCGCGCCGATGAAGACGGTCGCCAGCACCGCGAAGATGTAGGCCTGCACGGCACCGGTCAGCAGATCGAGCGCCATCAGCGGAATGGGTACGAGAAGGCCGGCGAGCGACAGCACGATGCCGACGACGAAGACGCCGCTCATCACATTGCCGAACAGGCGCACGATCAGCGAGAATGTCCGGGTGATCTGCTCGACGATGTTGAGCGGGATCATCACCCAGCTCGGCTCGGCGAAGGTCTTCAGATAGCCGGCAAGCCCGAGCGCGCGAACGCCGTAGCCGATGGTCGCCGCAAGCACGATCAGCGCCAGCGCCGCATCCGTTTCGATATGGGCGGTCGGCGGCTCGATGCCGGGCACCAGCGACGACCAGTTGGCGACAAGCACATAGATGAACAGCGAGCCGATCAGCGCCCGATAGGGACGGGGATCGGCCTGCATGGTGTCGCGTATCTGGCTGTCGATGATCTCCACCACCATTTCCAGAAATGCCTGCTTGCGAGAGGGTTCGAGCGACAGCCGGCGTGTCACGAGCCACGAGCCGAGGCCGAGCAGCAGCATGATCACCCAGGTCACGACCACCGGCTGGGTGATCGGCACGGGACCGATGTGAAACAGCGGCTCGATGGCAAGCGGCGAGTTCATGGCATGCTCCTGACGCGTCGCAGGATCACGCCGCGCACGATCAGCATGCCGAGTGCTGCGCAAAGAAGCGCAAGCGCGCCGAGCCGGGAGACGCCGTAAAGCGCGACCGCCAGCACCGCAAACCGCCCGATCTGCATCACGAAGGCGCGCAGCACCTCGCCGCCGGCGAAATAGCGGGTGTTCCACCACAGCATGCCGAAATGTACAAGGCCGAGCAGGCCGCCGACCGCAAGGCCGGCCAGCGCCTTGAGGGCGAGCATGCCGTTTACGCTGGCGAAAAGGGTATCGATCATTGGCGGTGCATCCATTTCCATGCGGAGCGCAGGCCGAGCGCCGCGCCGATCATGATCAGCGGGGCGGTGAAGAACACCCCGGTCGCAAAGGTCCGGTCGAGCCAGCGGCCGACCACCAGCGCCAGCAGCGTCGGCACCACGATGCTCCAGCCGAGAATGCCGATCTGGCCGAGCCTTGCGCCGAGCGAGGGCTCCGGGTCCTTTTCGCCCTGCCGTTCGCGCGCTGCGGCGCGGCGGGCGGCTTCGGTCAGCTTCTCTTCTGCCGGCGGCCCCCCGGGGGGCTGTACTGGGGGCGTCATGGACCGAGGCCTCCAAGCGGGTTGATGCCGTTGGCGCTGCCGGCATCGGCGCGCAGCAGGCGGGTGAGCTGACGCACGGCATTGGCATGCAGCCGCATTTCCTCGACGCGCGAACGGCGGCCGGTATCGGAAAGGGCCGCGCGCATCGTCTGCACCTCGGCTTCCAGCCGGGAAAGATCGTCACCGACGGTTGCCTGCCGGCAGGCGACGCGGATCTCGCGGCCACCGGTGATAGAAAACACGCCACCGCTCTGGGCGCAGTAATGCATGGCCCCGCCGCGGTCGCGCCAGCGGATCACCGAAGCCGGCAGCACCGTCAGCAGGTCCGCATGGCCGGGCAGGAGCCCGAAGCTGCCGCTCTCGTCTTCGGCGCGAACGGAGGCCACATCCTGAAGATCGACCAGCAGGGCCGAAGGCGTCGAAATGAGAAGATGCAGACCTCCGGTCATGCCGCCGCACCTTCATTCGCCTTGGTGCTGTGCACGCCGTCGGCCCCGCCATTCGTCCCGCTGCCCGTCCCGACGCTTGCCTTATGCGCGGCCTCTTCCTTCTCGCGGGCCTCGTCCAGCGTGCCGACCATGTAGAGCGAGCTTTCCTGCCAGCTGTCGCAGGCGCCCGCCAGGATCGCCTTGCACCCGGCAATGGTGTCGGCGATCTTCACGGAACGGCCGGGAACGCCGGTAAAGGCCTCGGTGACGGCGAAAGGCTGGGTGAGGAAGCGCTGCAGCCGGCGCGCCCGCTCGACGATACGGCGGTCGTCGCTGCCCAGTTCCTCGACGCCGAGAAGCGAGATGACGTCCTGCAGCTCACGGTAATGCTCGATGGTCCTGCGCACCTCCATCGCCACCTCCGCATGCTCCTCGCCGACCACCATGGGGTCGAGCAGGATGGAGGACGAGGCGATGGGATCGACGGCTGGATAGATGCCTTCCGCCGCCATGTCGCGGGAGAGCACCACCATGCTGTCGACATGGGCGGCAATGGTCGTCACCGCCGGGTCGGTAAAGTCGTCGGCCGGAACATAGACCGCCTCGATGGCGGTGATCGCGGCATCGCCGACGGAGGCGATCCGCTCCTGCAGCGCCGCGACTTCGCTTGCAAGCGTCGGCTGGTAACCGACGCGGGAGGGAAGTCGACCGAGCAGGCCGGAAACCTCGGCACCCGCCTGCACGAAGCGGAAGACGTTATCCATCAGGAGCAGCACGTTCTGGTGCTTCTCGTCGCGGAAATATTCGGCAATGGTCAGCGCCGTCATCGGCACCCGCCAGCGCGCGCCGGGCGGCTCGTTCATCTGGCCGTAGACAAGCGCGGTGCGGGCAAGGACGCCGGAACCGGTCATGTCCAGCAGCATTTCATGACCCTCGCGGGAGCGTTCGCCGACACCGGCGAAAACGGAAATGCCCTGATAGCTTTCCACCATGGCGTGGATCAGCTCCATCACCAGCACCGTCTTGCCCACACCCGCGCCGCCGAACATGGCGGCCTTGCCGCCCTGGGCAAGCGGGGTCAGAAGATCGATCACCTTGATGCCGGTCTCGAAGATCGTCGAGGCCCCGGTCTGGCGGGAAAGTTCGGGCGGCGCGCGGTGGATGGGTCGAAGCGGCGCATCGGCCGGAAGCTCCGCGCCGCCGTCGCCGATCCTGCCGGTGACGTCGAGCAGGCGTCCGAGAACGGCCTCGCCGACCGGAACCGTGATCGGCCCGCCGGCGCTGCGCACGGGCGTGCCGCGCCGGAGGCCGGTCGTGGCCTGAAGCGCGATGGCGCGCACGGTCAGCGGATCGATATGAGCCTGAACCTCGGCGACCACGGTCCTGTCCGGACCATCCTCGATGACGAGCGCATCCTCGATGGCCGGTAGCCCGCCACCTCCGGGAAAGGCGATATCGACCACAGCGCCGCGAATGGCGATGACCTTGCCTTCTAACGCACTTCTGTTGCTCATGCGGTCCCCGTCGTCCGTGGCTTCCAGATCCGCAGGACATCATGCGCCCAGAAAACCCGCCTTGACCTCGGTCAAGTTCGACGACGCAGACAATCCTTCGCCCGGAGTAGACAGCGCATTGCCGCAACTGGCAAGCCGCGCGATTGCATATTGGCCACGGCTCAACTCGAAGCCGCCCGAAACCGCCATGTGATGGCGACATTCGGAGCCATTCATGCTTAGGTTGAAGCATTTCGGAGATCAGGGTCAGATTTACAAAGCAGGTCAGGCGGTTTGCCTTCGCTTTCGATCCCGCGCAAAGGGCCGTTATCCTTTGCGGCGGGGACAAGCAGGGCATCAACCAGACGCTGTTTTACAGGCAACTGATCAACAAGGCCGTCCGGCGTTTCGATGCCTGGCTGAAGGAGAAGCAGGATGAGCATTGAGTGGAAGACGTTACGCGCCGAACTTCCCGAAGATGTTCGCGCGCGGCTCGATGCGAAACGCGAAGAGCGCCGGCTTGGCAAGGCCCTGGCGGAAGTGCGCAAGGCAATGCCGGCAACGCAGCAGGAGGTCGCCACGCGCGCCGCCATGACGCAGAACACCGTCTCGAAGATCGAAAGCGCCGACGACATGCTGATATCGTCCATCGTGCGCTACATGCATTCCATCTGCGGCAGCGTCGAACTCGTGCTGAAAACGCCGGATGGAACGGTAAGGCGGGTCGATTTCGATCCCGAGATTTACGTGAGGCAGCCTGCCTGACGGCACTGCAATGCCATCCGATCGACCCGCCCGCTTCACTTGTGCCGAGTTTGACCAAAGTCAGATCCGACGGGCCGCTTCATTTTGTCCCTGATGAGGTCCGGCCGCTTGCGGGGAGGGGTGGGGGTTCGTATATCCAGCCGCGAACGATCAACGGAATCCGCCATATTGCCGAATATCTCGAGGAAAGCCGGCCGCAGGCGGTCGGGCGCGAAGGGCGCGCTTGCCGGTCCCGGCAGGGTCGCGGTGGCGCTTGCCGTGATCGCCCCGCTCTGCTGGCTGCCGCAGGCCGGTTTTGCCGCCCATGCCATCGGGCGGATGGCGGACGGGGCCGGCGTTGCCGGCGTGGTTTACGACGCCATCGGCTTCATCCTGTTCGGACTGCTGCGCGCGGCACTTGAAGCGCTTTCCGGCCGTCTCGCCTTCACCTCCGCCCGGCGTGAACTCACCACCAGCCGCAACAAGGCGCTTGCAGCCCTTGCGGCCCGATCGCCGGTCGATATCGGCCGTCCTTCCTCCGGGCAGGCGGCGAGCGTGATCGCCGAACAGGCGGAAATGATCACGCCCTGGCTCTCCCGCTATGTGCCGGCCAGAATGAAGGCCGTGGTGGTGCCGCTCGTCATCGTCGCGGCGATCCTGCCGTTCTCGTGGATCGCCGCACTGGCGCTGCTTCTGACGGCGCCGGTCATTCCGCTGTTCATGGCGCTGGTCGGCATGGGCGCGCAGAAGGCGAGCGAAAAGCAGCTTTCCCGCATGGGCGACATCAACGCCTTCCTCATCGATCGTCTCCGGGGCCTTGCGACCATCCGTACGCTCGGCGCGGTATCCGATACGGCCAGACGCCTGCGCGTCGAGGCGGAAGACCTGAAGCGGCGCACCATGGCGGTGTTGAAGATCGCCTTCCTCACGTCCGCGACGCTGGAGCTTTTTTCCGCGCTCGGGGTGGCGCTCACCGCCGTGTATGTCGGCTTTCACCTGCTCGGCTTCATCGGGTTCGGCGCTTGGGGCGGGAAGCTCACGCTTTCCGAGGGCCTGTTCGTGCTTATGGTCGCGCCCGCCTTCTTCGAACCGCTGCGGGAGCTTTCCGCCGTCTGGCACGACCGCGCTGCGGGCGAGGCGGCGCACAAGGCCCTGACGGCGCTTGCCGAACAGGGCATGCCCCTCCCGCAATCCCCGGACACCACTGAAGACACCCGTGACATCGGTCCCGCCACGGGCAATGCCGCCCTTCTGGTGGAAAACCTGCGCTACACCCATCCGGGCCGGGAAGCCCCGACGCTCGAAGCCTTCTCGCTCTGCGTCGCACCGGGAGAAAAGATCGCCATCATGGCGCCGAGCGGCGCGGGCAAGTCGACCCTGCTGTCGCTGATCGCCGGGCTTGCCGCGCCGGAGGCCGGATCGCTGCTGCTATCGGGAAATTCACCGGCGACAGCGCGGGAAACAGGTGAAATCGCCTGGATCGGGCAATCCGCCCATGTCTTTTCCGGCTCCATCGCCGCGAACGTGTCGCTTGGGCGAACCGAGGTCGATGCCGGGGCGGTTGCTTCCGCGCTTGCGGTCTCGCGTCTTTCCCATGTTGCCGAAAGCCATGGCCGTGCACCGCTCGGCGAGGGCGGAACGGGCCTTTCCGGCGGCGAGATCGTGCGGCTTGCCATTGCCCGCGCCGCCGCCTCCGCGAAGGCGCGGCTGATCCTCGCCGACGAGCCGACCGCCCATCTCGATGCCGCCACGGCCCATCTGGTGACGGACAGCCTGCTCGACCTAGCCAAGGGAAGAACGCTCGTCGTCGTCACCCATGATGCGGCGCTCGCCGCGCGCATGGACCGGATCGTGACGCTTGCGGCGGAGGAGAACGCATGAGGCCGCTTCTCGTCGTTCTTCGCCGGTTCCTCAAGGAAAAGCGGCTGGCAATGGCGCTGGGCTTCCTGCTCGCAGCACTGACCGCGATTGCGGGAATAGCGCTGCTGTCGCTCTCCGGCTGGTTCATCACGGCAACGGCCTTTGCCGGTCTCACGACCGCGACCGCGCTCGCCTTCGATGTCTTCGCGCCCTCGGCCGGCATCCGCTTTCTCGCGCTGTTTCGCACCGCCGCCCGCTATGGCGAGCGCATCGTCACCCATGACGCCACGCTTTCGGTGCTGGCCGGCATGCGGGAAACGCTGTTCCGGACCTTCGCCACGGCGCGCTCGGCGCGGGCGCTGGCGCTTCGCCCCGCGCGCCTTCTCTTCCGCCTGACGCTGGATGTCGATGCGCTGGACGGACTTTACCTGCGGCTTCTGGTGCCGGCGGGCGTGGCGCTCGCCTCGGCGCTGTTTGCCGTCCTCTCGCTTGCCTTCATCGATGGACGCGTCGCGCTTGCGGTCGGCCTGTTCCCAACCCTCCTGGGCTTCGGCATCGCGGCTCTCGCCGCGTTGAAGGCGGAAAAGCCGGCCCGGCTTCGCGCCGCAGCACTCGAGGCCGTGCGCGGCCGGGTCATCGACATGATCGCCGGCGCCACCGACCTCCTGATGGCCGGCCGCCTCGAGGCATCGCGTGCGAATGTCGAGGCGGCGGAAAGCCGGCTGGCTGAGACAGACGACCGGCTGAACCGCATCGAGACGATGGCCGGCTTCGGCCTTTCAGCTCTTGCGCCCGTCGTCGTCGGCTGCCTTCTCATGGCCCTCGCCTTTCTGGTCGAGGCAGGCGTGATCGGCGTGCCCATAGCCGCCTTTGCCCTGCTTCTGGCGCTTGCCGCGATGGAACCCTTCACGGCCCTGAAGCGCGGGGCTCTGGAGGCGGGACGCATTCTCGCCGCCGCCCGCCGCATCGCGCCGCGCCTCGAAGAGAGTCCGCAGGAAATCGCCATCGCGCCGCCGCCGCCGGGGCTCGCTCTTCTGGCGGAAAACATCACCGTGCGACATCCGGGCGCGCGCGGTCCGGCGCTCTCCGGCCTGTCGCTTGAAATCCCGGCCGGCGAGATCGTGGCGCTGACCGGCCCGAGCGGGGCCGGGAAATCGACCCTGATGGCGCTGATCTCAGGCGAGATCGAAGCCGAGGCCGGTCATTTCGCGACGCAGCCGGCAAGCCTGCTCACCCAGCATGTCGAGCTTTTCGCCGATACGCTCTCCGGCAATCTCCGGCTTGCGAAACCTCAGGCGACCGAAGCCGAGCTGTGGGCCGCACTTGAGGCCGCGGGCCTTGCGGAAACCGTGAAAGCCCTGCCGCAAGGGCTCGAAACCTGGCTCGGGGAAGGCGGATCGGGTCTTTCCGGCGGCGAGAGGCGGCGGCTGTCGCTGGCGCGCCTGCTGCTGACGGATGCGGCCCTCCTGCTGCTAGACGAGCCGACCGAGGCGCTGGATGCGGAGACAGCCCGCGACATCGTGGCGCGCCTGGCAGCAGCAAGGGAAGGTCGCACCATCCTGATTGCCACCCACAGCGCACGGGAAGTTGAAATTTCCGACCGCATACTTGTTATTGACAATGGTCAATTACGTGGCAATTTCAAGTGTATGGAGACGGCCTTCACTGAGGTTGCGTCAGGATTGCGCAAGCGCTGAGCGACGTTATTTTGTCGCATTGCGTGCACTGCGGGATAACAATAAGCAATTGCCAGACGGTGGTTCCAGCAGTCCAGGGACGTCATGCGCTTTTCCGGCTCCATATCGCAATTCATGCGCATTCTGTGCGCGATTGCGCTTTTCTCGGTGGGTTTTGCCCATCGGGTACCGGATGTGCATGCAGCTGACATCGTCGCGGCAGCCACCCAGCTGCCGGACGGCACTATTCCCGAACTCTGCCTCGCCGGCTCGCAGGACGGCATCGGCAGCCAAGGACACCATCTGAACCGGTCGTGCGAGGCCTGCCTTATATCCGGGGCAACAGTCCTTCCGCTGCCGGCTGACGATGCGGGCGACCGGCCCGTGCCGCATGAGGCGGTCCTGCGACCGGATCGAGCGCGTTTCGATGCGCCGCCCGTGCTGATTTCCAGGGCAGCGCCGAGAGCGCCGCCAACGGCCTGATGGCCCAACGCGCCTGACGCCGCACCGCCAGCGGCCTCGGGCAAACACCCCGGTTTTTCTTTTCTGGAGATCGAGATATGGAACTCGATATCGTGGCGCTTTCGCGCCTGCAATTTGCACTCACCGCCCTTTACCATTTTCTCTTCGTGCCGCTCACCCTCGGACTGTCCGTCCTGGTCGCCATCATGGAGACGGTCTATGTCATGACCGGCAGAACCATCTGGCGACAGATGACCAAGTTCTGGGGCACGCTTTTCGGCATCAACTTCGTGCTCGGCGTCTCGACCGGTATCGTCATGGAATTCCAGTTCGGCATGAACTGGAGCTATTACAGCCATTATGTCGGCGACATCTTCGGCGCGCCGCTCGCCATCGAGGGCCTGATGGCCTTCTTCCTCGAGGCGACCTTCGTCGGCCTGTTCTTCTTCGGCTGGGACCGCATGTCCAAGGTCGGCCACCTCATCGCCACCTGGTGCGTGGCGATCGGCTCGAACTTCTCGGCGCTGTGGATCCTGATCGCCAATGGCTGGATGCAGAACCCCGTCGGTTCGGCCTTCAACCCGCAGACCATGCGCATGGAGGTCAACGACTTCTTCCTCGTGCTGTTCAACCCGGTGGCGCAGGCGAAATTCGTGCACACCGTTTCGGCGGGCTATGTCACGGCTTCCGTCTTCGTTCTCGGCGTCTCCGCCTGGTACCTGCTGAAGGGCCGGGAGCAGGAGCTTGCCAAGCGCTCGATGACGGTTGCGGCCTCCTTCGGTCTCGCCGCCTCGCTTTCGGTCGTCGTTCTCGGGGACGAAAGCGGCTATGAAGCCTCCGAACACCAGAAGATGAAGCTCGCCGCCATCGAGGCCATGTGGGAAACGGAGCCGGCACCGGCCGCCTTCACCGCCTTCGGCTTTCCCGATCAGGAAGCCCGCGAGACCCATTACAAGGTCGAGATCCCCTGGGTCATGGGCCTGATCGGCACCCGTTCGCTGACCACCGAAATCCCCGGCATCGACAGCCTCGTCAGAAGCGCCGAGACCCGCATTCGCCGGGGCATCATCGCCTATGACGCGCTGCAGACCATCCGGGCTGCCGGCACGACCAAGACCATCGAACCCGCGCTGAGGGCGCAATTCGAGAACAACGGCGCCGACCTCGGCTATGCGCTTCTTCTCAAGCGCTACGTCGATGACCCGCGTCAGGCAACCGACGAGCAGATCGCCAAGGCAGCCACGGACACCATCCCGAGCGTGTCGACCCTGTTCTGGGCCTTCCGCATCATGGTGGCGCTGGGCATGTATTTCATCGTGCTGATGGCCGTCTTCTTCGTCATCTGTAGCCGTCACTCGCATACCAGGCGCCCCTGGCTCCTGAAGGTCGCGCTCTTCTCCATCCCGCTGCCGTGGATCGCCGCGGAACTGGGCTGGATCGTCGCCGAGGTGGGCCGCCAGCCGTGGATCATCGAAGGCGTTCTGCCGACCGCCGCCGCCGTCTCCAATCTCGGGGCGACGACGCTGCTCTTCACCATCGTCGGTTTCTCCGCGATCTACACCGTCCTCTTCATCGTCGAGATGGGGTTGATGCTGAAGGCGATCCGCAAGGGACCGGAACCGGACGATCACGGTCCCGAACCCGAACTCATCTCGAAGACCATCGTACCGGCGGAGTAAGACCATGATCCTGCACACGCTTATCGATTATGAAATCCTGCGCGTCATCTGGTGGCTGCTGCTCGGCGTCCTGCTCATCGGCTTTGCCGTAATGGACGGGTTCGACCTCGGAGTGGCCACGCTCCTGCCCTTCGTGAGCAGGGACGACACCGAGCGGCGCGTCGTCATCAACACCATCGGCCCGGTCTGGGAAGGCAACCAGGTTTGGCTGATCCTCGGCGGCGGGGCGATCTTCGCCGCATGGCCGCCGCTCTATGCGGTGTCCTTCTCGGGCTTCTATCTGGCGATGTTCGCGATCCTCTTCGCGCTCATCCTGCGCCCGGTCGGCTTCAAGTACCGCTCGAAGCGCGAAAGCACCACATGGCGCACCGCATGGGACTGGGCGCTCTTCGTCGGCGGACTCGTGCCGGCGCTGGTCATGGGGGTCGCGGTCGGCAATGTCCTGCAGGGCGTGCCGTTCCATTTCTCCGACGACCTGCGCATCTTCTATAACGGCACCACGCTGTTCGAACTCCTGAACCCCTATGGCCTGCTCGCCGGCATCCTGTCGGTTTCCATGCTGACCATGCACGGCGCCGGCTGGCTGACGCTGAAGACCTCCGGAAACGTCAACGCCCGCGCCCGCAGGATCGGCATGGTCGCGGCCATCCTGACCATCGTGCTCTTCGCCGTCGGCGGCTTCTGGCTGACGATGATCGACGGCTACCGGTTTACCTCGGAAGTCGCTCCGGCCGGCCCCTCGAACCCGCTCTACAAGACGGTCGAGGTCGCGTCCGGCGTCTGGTTCCAGAACTATGCCGCCTATCCCTGGATGATGATCGCGCCGGCGCTCGGCTTCCTCGGCGCGCTCGGTTCGCTCCTCGCCTTCGCGGCGAAGAAGGACGGGGTGCCGTGGCTGTTCAGCTCGGTGTCGATCCTTGGCATCATCTCGACGGTCGGGCTTTCGATGTTCCCCTTCATCCTGCCGTCGAGCGTCGATCCCCGGTCCAGCCTCACGGTCTGGGACGCCTCATCCAGCCACATGACGCTGTTCATCATGCTGGTCTGCGCCGTCATCTTCGTGCCGATCATCATTGCCTACACCTCGTTCGTCTACCGGGTGCTGTGGGGCAAGGTCGATGCGAAGGACGTCAACGATCCCGCCAACCACGCCTATTGAGGAAAGGAAACCTTCATGTGGTATTTTTCCTGGCTTCTCGGCCTGCCGCTCGCCGCAGCCTTCGCCGTGCTCAACGCCATGTGGTACGAGCTGATCGACGATCGAAAGAAGAAGGAAGCAGCCGAGGCCGCCGCCAAGCCCAGGTGACGCGACAGCGCGCTTCCTGAACGAAACGCCGTGCGGCGGGAAGCCTGACTTCCACGCCGCACGCCTCCCGGCACGAAGACCGGGCCATCCGGTCATATTAGAGCGCTGTTCGATCTGATTGAATCAGATCGGCGCTCTAACCGGCATCACGAAAAATTTTCCGGCAAGCCGCCACGCCGAATTGCGCGCCATACAGCGCTCCGCACCTTTTCGGCCTGCCCGTGGCACGGCCTTTCGCCTCGGATTTCCAAGGGTTTTCCCGCTCTTCCAGCCTTCCCCCTGACCGATGATCCGCCCGGATCGCCCCATCGATTTCCAACCGATTTTCATGGGATTTTCTCCAAAAGGGCCACTTGACAGAAAGCCGGGCAGACATCACGGTAAAGCGGTTTAGTAAATCGCTTTACAAAAACATCGAACCGAAGGTTTGCGAGACGTCATGTCGAATAAACGGGCCACCAGTCTCAAGGATGTCGCGGACGCGGCCGGCGTCTCGGTCACCACGGTCTCGCGCATGCTCAACGGTTCGCTCCAGCTTCCGCCCGAGACGAAGCTGAGGATCGACAAGGCCATCCAGGACCTCAAATACGAGCCGAACCCGCACGCCCGGCGTCTCAGCCGCGGCCGGTCGGACACCATCGGTCTCGTGGTTCCCGATATCGCCAACCCGTTCTTCGCCACGCTGGTGGCGACCATCGAAGAGGAGGCCGACAAGCGCGGCCTGGCGCTTTCGCTGCATGCGACGCTCAACCGTCCCGGCCGCGAGATCGCCTATCTGAGGTCGCTCGGGCGCAACCATGTCGACGGCCTCGTCTTCGTGACGAACCACCCCGACGACGGGGAACTCGCCGCACTCATCAACCAGACCGGCAAGGTCGTCGTCGTCGACGAGGACGTGCCTAACGCCATGGTGCCGAAACTTTTCTGCGATAACGAGCAGGGCGGGTATCTCGCCGGCCGGCATCTGGCCGAGTACGGCCACGCCCGCGTGCTCTATATCGGTGGACCGCAGGAAATGATCAGCACGAGGCGCCGCTACAAGGGCCTCGAACGCGCCATGATCGAGCATGGCACGGGCATCGACGGCCTCATTCGCTACGAGGGCGATTATACCGTCGAGTTCGGCCGCGCCGCCGGCCGGCGCTTCCTCGACGAGGGAAAGCCGGCCACCGCGATCTTCGCCAGCTCGGACGAAATCGCCATCGGCCTGATCGAGGTCCTGCGCGGGCAGGGCGTCTCCATCCCCGGTGAGGTCTCCATCGTCGGCTTCGACGATGTGGGACCGCTGCATCTCTTCGCGCCGCCGCTCACCGCCATCCGCCAGCCTGTCCGGGCGATCGGCGAGCGGGCGCTATCCCTTCTCCTCGAGACAGACTGGCAGCAGCGCGAGGATTTCACCTCCGAGGAGCTGCTGCCCATCGAAATCGTCGTGCGGAACTCCGTTGCGCCGCCGTCGAAACCATAAATGCAACGTAAAAGCCCACCAACCAGAGGATGAACTCATGAACAGCTTGAAACGCCGGACATTCACCGCCGCCCTCGCCGCCACCGCCTTCACCGGACTGTCGTTCGGCACGGCCTTCGCCCAGGACGCGCAGAAGACCTTCGCCCTCATCCAGATCAACCAGCAGGCCCTGTTCTTCAACCAGATGAACGAAGGCGCGCAGAAGGCCGCCGATGCCGCCGGCGCAAAGCTGGTGATCTTCAACGCCAATAACGATCCGGCCGCGCAGAACAGCGCCATCGAGACCTATATCCAGCAGAAGGTGGACGGCATCGCCGTCGTCGCCATCGACGTCAACGGCATCATGCCGGCCGTACAGCAGGCCGACGCCGCCGGCATCCCGGTCGTCGCCATCGACGCCATCCTGCCGGAAGGCCCGCAGAAGGCGCAGATCGGCGTCGACAACGCCAAGGCCGGCGCCGACATGGGCGCTTTCTTCCTCGACTACGTCAAGGCCAACATGGACGGCAAGGTGAAGTACGGCGTGGTCGGCGCGCTGAACTCCTTCATCCAGAACGTTCGCCAGGAAGGCTTCGAAAAGACCGTGACCGGCGCTGAAGGCGTCTCCACGGCCGGCGTCGTCGATGGCCAGAACATTCAGGACAACGCGCTCGCGGCCGCCGAAAACCTGATCACCGGCAACCCGGACATGAACGCCGTCTACGCCACCGGCGAGCCGGCCCTGATGGGCGCCATCGCCGCTGTCGAAAGCCAGGGCAAGCAGAAGGACGTCAAGGTCTTCGGTTGGGACCTCACGGCCCAGGCGATCGCCGGCATCGACGCCGGTTACGTCACCGCCGTCATCCAGCAGGATCCGTCCGCCATGGGCGCTGCGGCAGTCGACGCGCTGAAGACGCTTTCCGGCGGCGGCACGGTCGAGAAGACGATCTCGGTTCCGATCACGATCGTCACCAAGGACAACGTCGAACCCTACCGGGCGATCTTCAAATGACAGGTGAAGGACAGCACCCAACCGCTGTCGCAGGGACCGGGGGAGACAATCTCCCCCGGGAACCCGGCGCAGACGGAGCGCTCAAGCCCCGCATCTCGCTTCGCGGCATCCGCAAGACCTTCGGTTCCCACCAGGCGCTGCGCGGCGTCGATCTCGACATCTATCCCGGCGAATGTCTCGGCCTCGTCGGCGACAACGCGGCCGGCAAGTCGACGCTGACCAAGATCATCTCCGGCACCTATATCCCAGATGACGGCTCGATCACCCTCGAGGGCAAGGACGTCCGCTTCACCGGCCCCGCCGATGCCCGCGACCGCAATATCGAGATGGTGTTTCAGGACTTGAGCCTGTGCGACCATATCGACGTGGTCGGCAATCTCTTCCTCGGCCGCGAGCTGACCAAGGGTCCCTTTCTCGACCGTCCCCGGATGATGGAAGAGGCCCGCGCCATGCTGGACGCGCTGGAAATCCGCATTCCGCGTCTTGGCGCCCGCGTCGAGAAGCTTTCCGGCGGCCAGCGTCAGGCCATCGCCATTGCCCGCGCCGCCTCCTTCAATCCCAAGGTCCTGATCATGGACGAGCCGACATCGGCGCTCGCCGTGGCGGAAGTCGAGGCCGTTCTCGCCCTGATCAACCGAGTCAAGGCCAAGGGCGTCTCGGTCATCCTCATCACTCACCGCCTGCAGGATCTCTTCCGCGTCTGCGACCGCATCGCCGTCATGTATGAAGGCACCAAGGTTGCGGAACGCGACATCGGCAAGACCGATCTCCAGGATCTCGTGCAACTGATCGTCGGGGGGAGACATTGAGCGCCTATACCGAACGCGCGGCCGGCTCGCCCGTCGCCGATTTTCTCTCCGAACATGCGCAGGTGGTTTCCATCGCCGTGTTCTTCGCCGTCTGTTTCCTGTTCTTCTCGGCAAGCACGGACACCTTCCTGACCGCCGGCAACATCCTCAACGTCCTGCGGCAGGCAGCGCCGATCCTCGTCGTCGCCATCGCCATGACCTTCGTCATCATCACCGGCGGCATCGACCTGTCGGTCGGCTCGCAGGTGGCGCTGATCAATGCGGTCGCGGCGCTGGTTCTCGCCATGGGCTTTCCCTGGCCCGTGGTCGTCGTCGGCATGATCGTGTTCGGCGCGGCACTTGGCATGGCGCAGGGCTGGTTCGTCGCCTATCAGGGCATCCCGTCCTTCATCGTCACGCTTGCGGGCCTGTCGATCCTGCGCGGCTTCGCGCTCTATCTGACGCAGGGCTATTCCATTCCGATCAACAACGTGCCGGGTTTCTTCGCGCTGGGTCGCGGCGAAGTCTTCGGCTTTCCGGTACCGGCGCTGATCGCGGTCGGCGTGGCGCTCATCGGCTATGTGGTGATCGCATCGACCAAATACGGCCGGCAGGTCGTGGCGGTCGGCTCCAATCTCGAAGCGGCGCGTCGCGTCGGCATGCCGGCGAAGTGGATCCTGTCATCGGTCTACATGGTCTCGGGCATCGCCTGCGCGCTGGCCGGCCTGCTGATCGCGGCCCGTCTCGGCTCCGGCTCGTCCAATGCCGCCGTCGGCTTCGAACTGCAGGTGGTGGCGGCCGTTGTGCTCGGCGGCACCTCGCTGATGGGCGGACGCGGCAGCATTCTCGGCACCATACTCGGAACGCTGACCATCGCCGTGATCGGCAACGGCCTGATCCTCATGCATATCTCACCCTTCTTCACGCAGATCGTGACGGGCGCGATCATCCTGGTGGCGATCTGGCTCAACACCCGCATCTTCACCACCAATTTCCGCTTCGGCGGAAAGAAGAAGTGAGGCGGCCGTGGCAAGCGAGCTTTCCGAAGCCCATGTGCGCTCGGGCAAGGTGATGACGGTGGCGGGGCCGATCCCGGCTTCCGAGCTGGGCGTCACCCTGATGCACGAGCATATCCTCAACGACTGCCGCTGCTGGTGGCATGCGCCGAAGACGCCGGAGCGGCAATATCTCGCCGAGGGCTTCGTCTGCATGGAAATCCTCGGCGAGCTTCGCCAGGATCCCTTCGTCAACAAGCACAACATCACGCTTGACGACGAGCCGCTGGCAATCACGGAACTCAAGGATTTCGCCCGCGAGGGCGGCCATACCGTGGTCGAACCGACCTGCCAGGGCATCGGCCGCGACCCGGCGGCACTCAGGCGCATCTCGAAAGCCTCCGGGCTCAACATCGTCATGGGGGCGGGCTATTACCTCGGCTCCTCCCATCCGGCCAAGGTGGCCGGGATGACGATCGACCAGATCGCCGACGAAATCGTCCACGAGGCGAATGTCGGCGTCGACGGCACCGATGTCAAAATCGGCCTCATCGGCGAGATCGGGGTTTCCTCCGATTTCACGGCCGAGGAGGAAAAGTCGCTCAGGGCCGCGGCAAGGGCGCAAGTCCGCACCGGCCTGCCACTGATGGTGCACCTGCCGGGCTGGTTCCGGCTCGGCCACAAGGTGCTCGACATCGCAGAAGCCGAAGGGGCGGATCTCCGCCACACCGTGCTTTGCCACATGAACCCCTCGCATGAGGATCTCGCCTACCAGAGCGAGCTTGCCGCACGCGGGGCCTTCATCGAATACGACATGATCGGCATGGATTTCTTCTATGCCGACCAGCAGGTGCAGTGCCCGAGCGACGAGGAGGCCGCCCGCGCCATCGTCAAGCTTGTCGAACGGGGCCATATCGACCGCATCCTTTTGTCTCACGACGTCTTCCTGAAGATGATGCTGACGCGCTATGGGGGTAACGGCTATGCCTACATCCTCAGGCATTTCCTGCCGCGGCTGAAGCGGCACGGACTGGACGACGCGCAACTCGACATCCTCATGCGGGACAATCCGAGATCGGTGTTTGCGGCGAAAGCCTGACACCGCCAAACGAATTCAGAAACGGAAAGAACATGACCAAGAAAGTCCTTCTCGTCGGCGAAAGCTGGATCAGCTCCGCCACCCATTACAAAGGCTTCGACCAGTTCGGCAGCGTGACCTTCCACCTCGGCGCGGAACCGCTGGTCAAGGCGCTGGAAGGCAGCGAATTCGAGCTGACCTACATGACCGCCCATGACGCGGTGGAGAAGTTCCCCTTCGAGATGGAAGGCCTCGACGCCTACGACACCATCATCCTCTCGGATATCGGCGCCAACTCGCTGCTCCTGCCGCCCGCCGTCTGGCTGCATTCGAAGACCGTTCCGAACCGCCTCAAGCTCATCAAGGCATGGGTGGAAAAGGGCGGCAGCCTGCTGATGGTCGGCGGTTACTTCTCCTTCCAGGGCATCGACGGCAAGGCCCGCTGGCGCCGCACGCCGGTCGAGGACGTGCTGCCCGTCACCTGCCTGCCCTATGACGACCGCGTCGAAATTCCGGAAGGCACCGCACCGGTCATCATCAAGGCCGACCACCCGACGGTCGCCGGGATGTCAGGCGAATGGCCGCTGCTGCTCGGCGTCAACGAGGTCGAGGTGCGCGAGCGCGCCGACGTCGAAGTCGTCGCCCGTCTGCCGGAAGACCAGGGCGGCCATCCGCTGCTCGTCACCGGCACCTTCGGCAAGGGCCGCTCCGCAGTCTGGACTTCGGATATCGGCCCGCACTGGCTCTCGCCCGCATTCTGCGAGTGGGAAGGCTATGGCCGCCTCTGGAAGAACATCCTCGGCTGGCTGAACGAAAAGAAGTAACCCGCGTCCTTGCCCCTCATCCGCCTGCCGGCACCTTCTCCCCGTAAACGGGGAGAAGGGAGCAGGTCGCAACGCCTCCGATCCCCCTCGCCCCGCTTGCGGGGAGAGGGTGCGCCGAGCGAAGCGGAGGCGGGGTGAGGGGCAGTTATTAAACCGCCAGTATCTTCGCGAGTTCTTCCGATGTCGGGAAGGCGAGGCGAGTGCCGCGACGGCTAACGGTGAGGGCTGAGGCTGCCGCGGCATGGCCGATGGCGCGGGCATCGGGTTCGACGCCGCGCAGTGCGGCGGAAGCGAGCGCGACGGCCATGAAGGTGTCCCCCGCTCCGGTGGTGTCGATCGCCTTTGCGGCGACCGCGGGAATTGCGGCGACGGCCTTGTCGTGGCTCGCCAGCAGCGCGCCGTCGGCACCGAGGGTGAGAACCACATGCCGGACACCCGCCTCGATCAGGCGGGTTGCGGCGGAGGCATCCGACGAACCGGCAAGGCTTTCGGCCTCGCCACGGTTCAGGAAGGCGATGTCGACGAAGGGCCAGAAGCCGGCGAAATAGGGCCTGAGAGGCGAGGGGTTGAAGGCGGTGACAAGGCCGCGTCCCCTGGCTTCCCGGAGAATGTCGCGGGTGGCGACCTCGCCGAGATTGCCCTGCAGCACGACAAGGTCGCCCTTGGCTGCTGCGTCGAGCGCCGGCAGGGCATCGGCAAGCGTCAGCGAGCCGGCGGATTCGGTGGTGGTGACGATGGCGTTTTCGCCATCGGGCGTGGTGAAGATGATGGAGAAATCGCTGGAGCGGCCGGCAAGTGCGACGAGATGCGCATCGACGGGCTCTTCGGCAAGCTGATCGCGAATGGTCCGGGCGCGGAAATCCTCGCCCACGGCCGCAACCAGCGTGGTGGCAAGGCCGGTACGGCTCATCACCACCGCCTGGTTGGCACCCTTGCCGCCGAGGTCGCGCGTTTCCTCGCGGCCGAGGATGGAGGCTCCGGCCTCAGGCATGGACGATACGGAGATGGTTTCGTCTACGGCGACGTTACCGATGACATAGGCTCGCATGGCGGGACTTCTCGACCGAGAGAGATTTAAAAAGGGACGGAAATGCAACAGATATCCGACAACATTTCGAGCGCCATAAGGGAAATTTTCGGCACAGGCAAGGCGCTGATCGGCATGATCCATTGCCCGCCCTTTCCCGGCGCTCCGCGCTATCGCGGCGCGGCGATGGACACGATCTACGATACCTGCATGCGCGATGCCGAGGCGCTGGTCGAAGGCGGCATGCACGGCCTGATGGTCGAAAACCACGGCGACATTCCCTTCTCCAAGCCGGAGGATATCGGCCCCGAGACCGCGGCCTTCATGTCGGTGGTGACGGACCGCATCGCGCGCGCCACCGGCGTTCCGCTCGGCGTCAACGTGCTGGCCAATGCGCCGATCCCGGCATTCGCCATCGCCATGGCCGGCGGTGCGAAGTTCATCCGCGTCAACCAGTGGGCCAACGCCTATGTCGCCAATGAAGGCTTCATGGAAGGCCGCGCCGCGGAAGCCATGCGCTACCGCTCTGCGCTGCGCGCCGAGCACATCAAGGTCTTCGCCGACAGCCATGTGAAGCATGGCGCGCATGCGATCACCGCCGACCGCACCATCGGCGAACTGACCCGCGATCTCGCCTTCTTCGACGCCGACGCGGTGATCGCCACCGGCCAGCGCACCGGCAATTCGGCCACCATCGAGGAGATCGAGGAAATCGGCCAGGCGACCCACCTGCCGCTGCTGGTCGGCTCCGGCGTCACCAACGACAACGTCGTGGAAATCCTCAAGCGCACCAGCGGCGTCATCGTCGCCTCGTCGCTGAAGGTCGATGGCGTGTGGTGGAACCCGGTGGAACCGGCCCGCGTCAAGGCCTTCGTCGAGGCCGCCCGCCCGGCTCTGGAGGCCTGACATGACCGAGACGCTTTCCGGGCAGATCCTGCGCGAGAACCAGCCGGTTTTCGAGGCCATGGTGCATCACCGCTTCGTTAAGGACATCAAGGCCGACCGGCTGCCCAGGGCGGTGTTCGAACGCTACCTCGTCTTCGAGGGCGATTTCGTCGATGCCGCCATCTCGATCTTCGCCTTCGCCGCCGCGAAAGCCGACACCATCGCCCGCAAGCGCTGGCTGATCGGCGTGCTCGATGCGCTGGCCAACCAGCAGATCGCCTATTTCGAGAAGACTTTCGCGGAACGTGGCATAGATCCCTCCACCTTCGACACCGCCATTCCCGAAGTCGCCGCCTTCCGTGACGGCATGGTGGCGATTGCCCGCGACGGCGGCTATCTCGACACGGTCGCGGCGATGTTTGCGGCGGAGTGGATGTACTGGACATGGTCGAAGGAGGCCGCCGCCACCAAGATCAGCGATCCGCTGCTGAAGGAATGGGTCGATCTCCATGCACACGAGGATTTCGCCGCCCAGGCGCTGTGGCTGAAGGCCGAACTCGACGAGGCCGGCAAGGACATGCCGGCGGAAGAGCGCGCACGGCTCAGCACCATCTTCGGCAAGGCGCAGGCGCTCGAAATCACCTTCCACGACGCCCCTTATCTCTGAAGGCAGTTACCATGACCATGTTCGCCATCGATGGAAACCGCCTGAACCGCCGCCTTGCGGAATTCGCCGAGATCGGCGCGCTGCCCAAGGGCGGTGTCAACCGGCAGGCGCTGACCGAAGGCGACCGGCGGGCTCGGCGAATGCTGGCGGGCCTCGCGCTCGCTCGCGGCTTCCGGGTCTTTCAGGACCCCATGGCGAACCTCTTCATCCGCCGTCCCGGCCGCGACGAGACGCTGGCCCCGCTGATGATCGGCAGCCATCTCGACAGCCAGCCGGCGGGCGGACGTTACGACGGCGCGCTCGGCACGCTCTCGGCCTTCGAGGTGCTGGAAAGCCTCGAGGACGCCGGCACCGAAACGGACCGGCCGGTGGAAGTGGTGGCATGGACCAATGAGGAAGGCTGCCGCTTCGCGCCGGGCTGCATGGGCTCAATGGCCTTTGCCGCAGGCGCGATACCGCAGGATTGGGCGGAGAAGCAGGCGACCGACGGCGCATCGTTTACGGAAGAGCTTGCCGCAACGATCGAAAGCCTTCCCGAAGCGGACATGCGGCCTCTCGGCTTTCCGGTCCATTCCTATATCGAGATCCATATCGAGCAGGGTCCGTCGCTGGAGGCGGAAAACATTCCTATCGGCGTCGTCACCGGCATCCAGGGCACCCGCTGGCTGGAGGTCACGGTGACTGGCCAGACGGCGCATGCCGGAACGACGGGCCTTTCATACCGCCGCGACCCGATGCGGGCGCTTTCGGCAGCACTTTCCGGCCTCTACGACACGATCATGCCGGAAGACGAGAATGCCCGCTTCACCGTGGGCAGCCTCAGGCTTTCGCCGGGTTCGGTGAACGCCATTCCCGAAGATGTCAGGTGCACGGTCGATATCCGCCATCCCGAGCCGGCAAGCCTCGATGCGCTGGAAGCGAAGATTGCCGCCGCCTTTTCGAAGGAGGCGGGCAGGCAGGGCTGCACCGCCGCGATCCGGCGGCTGTTCGACATGGCCCCTTGCGTGTTCGATGCCGGCCTGCAGGACAGAATAGAGGAAGCCGCCTCCAGCCTGCAGATGCCGAGCAGGCGCATGCTGTCGGGCGCGTTCCACGACGCTCTCTTCGCCAACCGCGTCGCGCCCGCCGCGATGATCTTCGTGCCCTGCCGCGATGGCCTGAGCCATAACGAAGCGGAATTCGTGGAACCGGCTGACGCCATCGCCGGCTGCCGGGTGATGATGCAGGTCGTGCGGATGCTCACGGCATCGGGAAGCGACACTTCGGCTGGCGTCTGAAAACATATCCGGCCCTATCTGCCGACCCCAATCTGTGGAGCCCAATCTGTCGGCGTCTGTTTCGCTGTCGCCAGCAGCCGTGTCCGCATCGAGTCATTCCGGCAAAACTGGAGCCCGGTTTTACGGACCGAATTGCTCTGGCAGGAGCGACGGTCGCAATGTCCACTTCACCATCGGGCATGGTCATCAGGGCTTGATCCTCGGCGCGACGACCGGCAAGTTGCGCTTCCGCAGATGACGCGGGGCAAGTCCCGCCCATCGGCCACAGGAAAGCCGCAGGAGATCCCCCAATATGCCCCCCATGACCACGAACGGCGCCAACATCCTGATCTGCGATCTGGTGGGCCTGAAACTGCTGGCCGACGGCAAGCCGGATCACAGCGAGATTGCGCGTTACGTGGCGGAAAAGGGCGGTGTCTTCCATGAGGGCGACATGAGCGCTCCGGCTGCCGTCACCGACGGACGCCTGCATTTCCATTACCTGCCCGACCTCAGCACCCGCGAAGAGCTTCTCGCCGTCGCCGGAAACGGCCAGTATGACGCCGTGATCGCAGCCGCCACCTTCCTGCCGGCGGAAACCGTGTTTCCGCTCGGCGGTGTCAGGATCGGCGCCGGCACCGGCAATATGGGCTCAGCCTCCTGGGGCGGCGGCAGCGGCGCGGGCGGAACGGCCCCGCTGATGAACACGCCCGGCACCAACAGCCGCGCCACCGCGCAGATGGTGCTGAAGGCGCTTCTGAAGGTCGTGCCAGACCTGCCGGTGGACGAACTGCATGCGCTCGTCGCCGCAGGCCAATTCGACACCGGCCGGCAGCTTCGCGACTTTCCGACCGAAAAGCTGGAAGGCAAGCGCCTCGCGGTGATCGGCTACGGCAATATCGGCCGCGAAGTGGCAAAGCTCGGCCATGCCTTCGGCATGGATGTCGTGGTCCATGCCCGCGCCCGTCACCGGCAATGGATCGAGGCGGAAGGCTTCATCTATGCCGAAGATCCGGTTAAGGCGGCCGCCAGCGCGGATGCGCTCAGCGTCCATGTCGGTCTCGGCCAGCCGGTTGCGGAAACCGGCGGCTGGAGCAATTCCGGCCTGATCGGCGACGCCGTGCTTTCAGTGCTGAATGACGGCGCGGTGCTGATCAACTACGACCGCGGCGAGCTGGTCGACGTGCCGGCGCTCGGCCGCGCGCTCGCCTCGGGCAAGGTGCGCCATGCGGCCATCGATGCCGATCTCTTCCGCAATCTGGAGACCGCCGCGCTTTCCGGGCCTATGCTGCCCTATCTGGCGCTCGTCGAAACCCATGGCGACCGGCTGGAGCTTCTGCCCCATGCCGCCGCCGACACCGACCACCCCTCCCGCGTCGCGGGCGCGAAGCAGGCGGTCGACCAGATCTTCGCGGCCATCGTCGAAAAGCGCGTCATCAACCTCAAGGGCGCACTTCCCGAGGGCTATACCGACGCCGGCCCGCAGGTGCCCACCGGCATCGGCGGCCTCTCGGCCAGCGGCCTTGCCCGCTTCGCCGGCAACGAAGCTCCACTGAAATCCCTCGAGACCGCCGCCCGCGAAATCGCCGACCTCTCGGCATCGCTCGCCAGGGCCCGCGCCGAAGGCCGCCTCGACGAAGCCGCAACCGCCGCGCTTGAAGACCTGCTACGGAACACCAACACGCTCGCGACCCTCATCCACCAGAACGGCCTGCAGGGTCCGCCGGCGAGGGCTTGAGGGGCGGGTGGTTTGGCGGCTAAGGTGTGACGGGGAGGCCCATTGAGGAACTTGTTGGACAAAGGATAACTGTTGTAGCGACAACTGGATTCAAGCCAATGGCTCCTATTCCGCCACCACCAGAGCTGAAACTATCCCGCTTGCGCGACATCGGTTGGGCGTTATGGGACCCCATTGGCTTACTGGGACCCAATCAACGGTGGGACGAAGCCGATGCCCAACCGTTCGCAGATGAATACGACCCTTACCTTATAGAGGCTGCCGGACTTCTACGACGAGGCGCTTCAGATCAGGACGTCGTCGATCTCCTCGTGGGCATAGAGATAGACCACATGGGCCTTGCAGAGCAGCCAGATACCCGCATACGGGCGGAATCAACCGTGGCCGCCATCAAGGCCGACCATGACCTCTGGACATATCCTGCATAAAAAAGTCCGCAATTGGCGCCAAGCCGCCGCCCTCATCCGTGAGAACGGCCTGCCATGCGATGCGTGAGCGTTAGCAGCGGCTGGGGCGTAACGGGCTTGGCCCAAAGCAGCCAAGCCGTGCTCGCTACTTCGTGTCGTTGGGAACCTGCAGGTTCGGCCGATCAACAATCCAAGTCACGACCATCGAGACCAGCCAAGCCAAAGCCAGAATGCCATACCACTGCGGACCTGACCGGGTGAAATAGACAGTTGCGACAAGGCAGGCGGCGACAGCGGTCCCCACAACCGTACCGATAACTCTATCCCTTGTTGTGGGTACCTTCCGGCGAGGCTTCAGGCCAAAAGCCCGCGTGATCTGCTGCGCCATCCAGACCCCGAACGCTTCGGCAAGCTGATCGCGCCTTCTGGGTTTGCTTCCATCGAAACGCCTGATCGCGATGACCATGCAAATAGCAAGGGGAACGATATACACGATCTTTACGGGCACCCCCATGCCCACCAGCAGCGGGGGAATAATAAAAACCGAGACGATGAAAAGCGCAATCGCAAGCGCTCCTATCTGCCATGCACGCATCCGGGAACCAGCTCCACACAACCAGGAATAGTGAACCATGCCCTGTTCATGGCGTCCGGTCTACCGGGTGTAGAGATTGTAGTTTATGGGGCATTACCACGACCGACGCCGCAAAGCTTCCCACCCGCTATCACCCCTCCAGCAACCGATAGGACGGCACAGCCCGGTTGGCCAAGGCGCCGTTACGCAAGATGATGCGGTCGGAGTGGGGGCGGGCGATCACCTGGTCGAGCGTCCAGGCTTCCAGCACCATCAGGTCGGCGGGGCGGCCGGGGCGGATCGCGCCGTGTTCGATGCCCATGATCGCGGCGGGGTAGGGGCCGGCATAGGCTGCGGCGTCGGCATAGGGGTGGTCGAGCTGCAGGATGCGCACCGATTGGCGCCATGTGTCAAGCATGTCATGGTCGCCGTAGGCGTAGAAGGGGTCGCGGCAGTTGTCGCCGGCGGTCGCGACGCGGATGCCGGCGGCGGAAAGCTCCTTGACCGGGGCCACGCCCCGCCAGCGCGGGGTCAGCCCTTCCTCGCGGCCCTGCAGATACATGTTCACGGCCGGCAGGGTGATGATCGACAGCCCGGCATCGGCGATCAGCGCGATCCGTTCACGCAGCACATCCTCGGGCAGGAGCGCCAGCGAGCAGCAGTGGCCGCAGGTCACGCGGCCCTCATAACCATGCCGGATCGTCGCCCGCGCCACATGCGGCAGGGCGTCGGCGCTTGCGGCTTCGTCGACATGCAGGTCGATGTCGAGGCCACGTTCCTTGGCCAGCGTGAACAGGCGATCGAGCAGAAGGTCGATATCCTCCAGCGCCGCGCCATGGGTGCCGCCGGAGGCGCGGGTGACGCCGCCCATCAGCCCGCCATGCTCGGCGACGATATCGGCGAGACGCGCGCCGTGGGCGGTTCCATAGGCATCGATCGGCACCAGCCCCGCGGCCTGCAAGGTGATCCGGCCCCGCCAGCGGCTGCGCATCTCGGAAAACGCCTCCCAGGTGGTTTCCGCCTGTCCCTCATGGCTGTCGAGATGGGTGCGGATCGCCGCGACGCCATGGGCGTCCGCCGTCGCAAGGCCGAATTCCATGCGCCGCAGGATGTCGTCGCGGGTCCAGTGAGCGAGCCGGTCGGCGGTCGTCGCGGCCCGCGCGCCGGGATGCGTGCCCCCGGATTCGGGCGTACGGCCAAGGATATGCGCCTTGTCGAGATGGGCATGGGCATCGACCAGCAGTGGCCAGACATGGCGGCCCTTGAGCCGGATCGCAGACGCATCGGGTTCCGCAGCGGCCGCTTCACTTGCCCTGACGCTGGCCACCACGCCCGCCTCGATGACGATGTCCACGAGCGCCGCTCCGTCGCGGTCGATGCCCGCACCGTCAGGCGCGCCATCGCCAAGCAGGCTCACGGGAACGCGCGCACTGGCCAGCACGATGCGTGGATGCTGTTTCAGCTGGCCTGCGAGATAAGTCGGGAAATCGATGTCGCTCATGATCCGTCCTGTAAAGGCAAGTCGAAGCAGCGCCGGGAGGCGGCGGGGGAGGTTTGCCGGCGCGGGCCCGCCCGTTTCCGCGTCGTGACCTGTGAGGACATGCGCAAGGGGGAGCGGCCTGCCGCCTATTCATGGGACAGCAATCATCGGCTGACAAGGAAGAGCAGCGGCGAGCGGCAGGAGAAACGGTCTTTTCAGACGGGTTCCACGAAGGGTGGGCGTGGCAAGAGGCACCGGACCGTAAAATCGGACCGTTTTCGACCCGGCGTTCCGGCAGGCGGATGCAGCGGTTCTGCGTCGGGAGCCGCGCTCGAACGAAAAGATGGAACATGGAAGGCATGTCCGTTTCCGCCGGAAATGCTCCGCCGCGATGCGCATGCGCCCAAACTACAACAACGCCTTGGACAACCCGCTTTCGGCGCGAAAGGCCCTGAATTCCTTGAGCGCCCTCAGCGACCGGCCCTCATCGATGGCGGCGAGGTCGAGGATGACGGCGTTGGCGATGGTCATCGGCACCACAAGCGACTGGGATTCGCCCGGATCGCCGCGTGAAACGAGGATCTGGAAATCGGGCGCGGGATCGATGCGGGCACCCTGAAGATCGGTCACGGCCAGCGTTTTTGCGCCGCGCGCCGCGGCAATCGCCCGCACTTCCTGCACAACCGGCGTCGCCCGGCGGAAGGCGAGAAACCACACGACATCTTCCGGCGAGAGCGTGGACAGCGCTTCCGCCAGCTGGTGCATCTGGCTGCCGAGATCGACGGCGTCGTAACCCGATCGCCTGAGGCGCAGGGCGATCAGCGAGGAAAGCGCCGCGAAGTGGCCCCGGCCGAGGATGAAGACCCGGCGGCAATCGCGCAGGCTCTGCGAAAACGCCCTGATATTGCCGTCGGATACCGTATTGCGCACCTGCTGGAGCGCGGCGATCTCGCTGTCGAGCACGGAGGCCAGCAACCCGCCTTCCTCGGCGCGAACGAGACGGGCGGCCATGCGGGCCGCAGGGCTTTCGAAATCGCCGACGCCGTCGATCAGGTTGGATTGCAGGAAGGAACGAAACTCGGGATAGCCCTTGAAGCCGAGGCGGCGGGCAAGCCGCACGGCTGAGGCCGGGTGCACGCCGGCGCGGGAGGAAACCGCCGTGCCGTTTTCCATGGCGGCGCGCACCGGATCCTGCATCAGAACGCCGAGCAGGCGGGTGTCGGCCTCGGTCAGCCGGGTCGAATTGCGGCTGATGAGATCGCCCAGCGCCTGCGGAACTTCACCTTGTCTGTCCATGGTTTCCCGTATGCCTGATTTCCTGCGTAATTAAAGATGTTTACGTGTTTCAGCTTGCGTTTGCGCCAGCATGCGCGGTCGGTTCAGCCAGTGCAAGCTCGATGCGGTTCTCGCTCTTGTCGTCGAAATAGAGCGCCCGGCTGAAATCACAGACGGCCCACAGCCTCTCGGTATTCTGCGGCATCGTCTCGCGCGGGCAGGTCAGCGTCAGGCGGCCGGCATCGCTGTCGCAATGCAGGATGATGTCGGAGCCGGTCATTTCGGAAAGCAGAAGCCGCATGGGCAGCGCCGGCCCCGCGGGCTCTTGCCCCTGCACCGCGATATGCTCGGGGCGAAAGCCGATGGTGATGTCCTGCGGACCCCGCCATCCGGGCATTTTGGTCGCAGGCAGGAAGTTCATCGCCGGCACGCCGAGAAAGCCCGCGACGAAGCGATTGGCCGGGCGGTCATAGATCGTCTCGGGCGTGTCGAACTGCTGGAGATGGCCGCCCTTCATCACCGCGATGCGGTCGGCGAGCGACAGCGCCTCGGTCTGGTCGTGGGTGACGTAGACGATGGTGGCGCCGAGCGCCCGGTGCAGCTCCTTGATCTCGGTGCGCATGGCGACGCGCAGCGCGTTGTCGAGGTTCGACAACGGCTCGTCCATCAGGAAGGTCGAGGAGTTGCGGGCCATGGCGCGGCCCATCGCCACGCGCTGCCGCTGGCCGCCGGAGAGCGCGCCGGGCTTGCGGTCGAGATAGGGTTCGAGCTGCAGCGTCTTCGCCACGCTTTCGGCCCGCGCATTGCGCTCCGCCTTGGGCATGCCGCGCAGCTCCAGCCCGAAGGCAATGTTCTGGCGCACCGTCATGTGCGGATAAAGCGCGTAGTTCTGGAAGATCATGGCGATGTCGCGATCCTGCGGCGCCAGATCGTTCGCCCGCCTGCCGTCGATCTCGATCTCGCCCTCGTCGATGCGCTCCAAGCCGGCGATCAGGCGCAGCAGCGTGGACTTGCCGCAGCCGGAAGGGCCGACGATGACGACGAATTCGCCGGGCCGGATATCCATGGAAACGCCGTGCAGGATCTGCGGCCCGCTGGCATAGGATTTCCGGATGGCACGAAGGGAAATGCCGCTCATCGGTTTGTCTCCCGGTTTTTCTCATCCCGAATGGCGATGGCGAGGCTCGGCCGGTCGGTGGTGAAGACCTTGACGCCGAGCGAAAGCGCCTTTTCGATCTGCGGGGCGGTGTGGGCGGCCCAGCAGCCGAAATCGAGGCCGGCGGTCCGTATCTCCGCCATCAGCGCCGCATCCGCAGTGTCTATATGGACGCCGATTTCCGGGATGCGATGGGCGCGGGCAAGCTCGATCACCGCCGAGGTTCCAAGCTGGCGAAGGACCGGCGGGCTGACCAGCCAGAGCTTCGGGCGGTCCGTCGCCGCCGTGATCTGGTCCAGCGCCCCGATCAGGAAGGAGGAAAAAGTGGTGCGCTCCAGCATGCCGTGGCGGGCAAGCGTTTCGACCACGCGCGGCACGAAATCCGTGTAGGGGCGGCCATCGGCACCGGGCTTGATTTCGCAGCGGAAATCGACGCGGCTTGCCGAAAAGATGGCGCAGAGTTCGTCAAGCGTGAGAGGATGGCCGCCTTCGCCGTAATTGATGGTGGCGGCGCGCACCTCTGCTTCCGTCAGGCCGGCGATTGCGCCGGTGCGGTCGGTGGTGGCGTCCAGCGTGGCGTCGTGATGCACGATGATGGCGCCGTCTGCGGTCGGGTGGACGTCGAACTCCACTTCCTCCAGCGCCATGAGTGCTGTCGCCGAAAAGCCGCGGGGCGTGCTGTCGCCGAATTCGAGCGTTCCGCCGCGATGGGATGCGATATGTGTCATTTTGTGTTCCATGTTGAATTACTTGACCGCGCCCATGGTGATGCCGCGCACCAGATGCCGCTCGACCAGCAGGAAGCCGAGCAGAACAGGCAGGATGGTGATGGTCGATGCGGCCATGACCAACGGCCAGTCGATCAGGCCTTCGCCGGGATTGGTGCGGTAGAGCCGCGCCAGCCCGATCTGCAGCGTGAAGAGGTCTTGCCTGCCGACGGCGACCAGCGGCCAGATGTAGTTGTTCCATTCGGTGAGGAAGATATAGAGCCCCATCGAGAAGATGGCGGGCTTCGAGATCGGCACGATGACCCGCCAGAGCACCTGCAGCGGCGTCGCACCGTCCATGTAGGCGGCCTCGTCCAGCGCCTTGGGAATGCCCTTGATGTATTGCCGCAGGAAGAAGGCGGCGAAACCGTTGGAGATCGCCGGCAGGATCAGCCCCGCATAGGTGTCGAGCAGCCCCGCTTTCGCCAGCGTCAGGTAGTTGGGAATGAGGCTGATATGGCTCGGGATCATCAGTGTCGCGACGGTTGCGCCGAACAGCAGGTTGCCGCCGCGAAACTCGAAGCGGGCAAAGGCGAAGGCGGCCATGGTGGCGACCGTCAATCCCAGTATCGTCACCAGCCCGGAGACGAGAATGCTGTTCAGCAAGTAACGGGCGAAATTATACTGCCCGACCGCGCGAACATAATTGCCGAGCGTGAATTCCACCGTGCCGGTGTAATAGGCATTGGCCGTCTGGAACGACATCCAGATCGAATAGAGCACCGGCACGAGGAAGATCGTCCCGGCAGCCAGCGCAAGCAGGGTGAGGAGGCGGTTTTCAGGCTTCATAATGCACCTTCCTGCCGACGACGAAGGACTTGACCAGCGCCAGCACGATGAGAAGGACGAAGAGCAGCACGGCGAGCGCCGAGCCCTGGCCGATATCGAACAGCACGAAGCCGACGCGGTAGAGCATGTTCACCAGCATGTCGGTCGCGCCGGCCGGTCCGCCATGGGTCATGACGTTGACGATGGTGAAGACCTGGAAGGCCTCGATCACCGAGATCACCATGAGGAAATAGGTGGTGGGCATGACCAGCGGCACGGTGACCCGGCGGAACACATGCAGCCGGCGGCCGCCATCGACGGCGGCTGCATCGTAAAGCTCCTGCGGCACGGCCTGCAGGCCGGCGATATAGATGACGATGTCGTAGCCGAGCTGCTTCCACGTATTGACCGCGATCAGCACCCAGAGCGCCAAGGACGGGTCCTGCAGCCACGGCACCTTGCCGAGACCGAGTTTCACCAGCAGCGCATTGACCATGCCGTAATCGGTGGCGAACACCCAGGAGAAGACAACCGCGATAGAGACGGTGGAGGTGACCGAGGGCAGGAACAGCGCGCCGCGCAGGAGCCGCGAGGGCAGTGTTTCACGCACCAGATAGCTGGCGATGGCGAGCGCCAGAGCAAGCCTCAGCGGCACGGAGAGTACCGCGAACAATGCCGTGACCTTCAGCGCGTTCCAGAAGTCGCGCGAGGCAAAAAGGGCGCGGTAATTGTCGAGGCCGACGAAGGGCATGTCCGGCGACAGGAAATCCCAGTGGCGGAAGCTCAGATTGAGGCTCGACACGATCGGGATATAGGTGAACACCGCGATGAAGGCGATCAGCGGGCCGACGAACAGATAGGGTGTGAGGGTGCGAAGCATGGGAGCCCAGATCGAGCGAAAGAAAGGGTGAGGGACCGGCGGCCACCCGAAGGCAGACCACCGGCCCCGCTGTTTCGGCAGAGGCTTATTCGCCGGTGCGTTCCGCTTCCTTGCGGGTCTGGGCGGCGAAGTCCTTCATGGTCTCTGCGACATCGCGCTGGCCGAAGGCCATGGCTTCCCACATCTTGTATTCGGTGGTGCGCATCCAGGTGACGACCGGCGCGCGCGAACGGCCATGGGCGAAGTCGAGCTGCTTGATGGCGACGTCGATGCCCGGCTGGGTGGCAAGCGCTTCGGCGGCGACCGGCAGGGCGGCGCTCTTCCGGTTGATCGGCAGATAGCCGGTTTCGGCGAACCAGATGGCGTTGGCTTCCGGCGAGGCGGCATAGCTCACGAACTTGTAGGCCGCGTCCTGAACCGCCTTCTCGGAGGTGGAGAGAATGCCGATGCCGGCGCCGCCGATCGGAACCGAGCAGGTCTTGTTGCAGGGCATCGGGCGCGTTTCGAGCTTGTCGCCGAGCGCCTTCTTCGCGCCGCCGTAATTGCCGGTCGAGTTCAGCATGATGCCGACCTTGCCCGCGAGGAATGCGTCGCGGCCATTGTCTTCCTCGGTCACGCCATCCGGCGAGGAGACCTTTTCCTTGTGCACCAGCGAGGCCATCCACTGATAGGCTTCGATGGTGTTGGGGCTGTCGAGCAGCACTTCGTTGGTCTTGGGGTCCATCAGCTCGCTGTCATTGGCCATGACGAGGCCCCAGCGGGCGAACTGGCCGGGCGCGGCAATGCCGCTGATGCCTTCCGAACCGAGCTTCTCGGTGATCGTCTTCGACGCGGCCATGATGTCGTCGAAGGTCTTCAGCGCAGGCTCGCCCTCGATGCCGGCGCGCTTGAAGATGTCGCTATTGTAGTAAAGAACCGGGGTCGAGGAGTTGAAGGGCACGATATAGTTCTTGCCCTTGTAGATGCCGACTTCGCGCGCGTAGTCGTAAAGGTCGTCCTTCAGCGGATCGGCATCGAAATAGGGAGTGAGGTCGGTCAGCACGCCGCGGTCGGCGAAAAGGCCGTAGCGGGTCACCTCGAGAATGACCGCATCGGGCGCGCGCTTGGCCGGAATGGCAGCCTGCAGCTTGGCGACGATGTCGTTATAGTTGCCGATGAACTCGGCCTCAATGTCGATATCCGGATTGGCCGCTTCGAAACCGGCGATGATCTTGTCCAGCGCTTCGCCGTTGCCCTTGTTGAAGCTGTGCCAGAACTTCACCACCGTCGCGGCCTCAGCCGAAGCGACCGTGGCCAGAAGGGCAATGAGGCTGGCGCCAGCCAGTTTTTGCAATTTGTGTGACATGAATATTTTTCCTTTGCAAAAGAAATTGCATCCCGCCCGTCATCCTCTAGACCCGTTGCACGACAGTTTCGTGAAGCTGCGGGCAAGTTTTGATGACGTTTGCCGGAACAGGCGGCATCGGCCGCGCTCGGGGCAGTCCGCGGCGGGCAGCGCCTGCAATAATCGTTGCACAACGAAAAACGGGGCGCCCGCGATTGCGAGGCACCCCGACCGTTTCAGGATTTCATGTAAGTGCTGCGGTGGCCCGCTCTCAACGCCCCGTCGGATTGCGGCCGGCGTCGAGGCTTACGGGACGGCCCGGCAGCGAGAGTTCCGCGACCTTCGGCGCGGTGCGGGCGATGACCTTGCCGCGACGCAGGACGGCGAGGCGGGCGGGCTTGAGGCGCAGGGCCTCCAGCACGTCCTCGGCCTGCAGCACGACGAGGTCGGCATTGCAGCCGACGGCAAGGCCATAGCCTTCGATGCCGAGCGCCCTGGCGGAGTTCACCGTCAGCGCCTCGAAGATCTTCTTCTTGTCCTCGACGCCCGACATCTGCGCGACATGGATCGCCATGTGGCCGACTTCCAGCATGTCGCCGGAGCCCATGGAGTACCAGGGGTCCATCACGCAGTCATGGCCGAAGGCGACATTGATGCCGGCGGCCATCAGCTCGCGCACGCGGGTCATGCCGCGGCGCTTCGGATAGGTGTCGTGGCGGCCCTGCAGCATGATGTTGATCAGCGGGTTGGGAATGGCGTTGATTTCCGCCTCCGCCATCAGCGGAATGAGCTTGGAGACGTAGTAATTGTCCATCGAATGCATCGATGTCAGGTGCGAGCCGGCGACGCGGCCCTGCAGCCCGAAGCGGATCGTTTCGGCGGCCAGCGTCTCGATGTGGCGCGACATCGGATCGTCGGTCTCGTCGCAATGCATGTCGACCGGCAGGCCGCGCTCGGCGGCGATGCGGCAGAGCGCCTCGACCGAGGCGGCGCCCTCCTGCATGGTCCGCTCGAAATGCGGAATGCCGCCGACCACGTCGACGCCCATGTCGAGCGCGCGCTCCAGCGACTTCACCCCGTCCGCCGCGCGGTAATAGCCATCCTGCGGGAAGGCGACGAGCTGCAGGTCGATATAGGGCGCGATCTTCTCCTTCACCTCCAGCATGGCCTCGACGGTGACGAGGCGGGGGTCGGAGGTGTCGACATGGGTGCGGATATGCAGGAGGCCCTGCGACACCGCGAGATCGCAATAGGCGAGCGCCCGCTCGACCAGCGCTTCCTTCGTCAGGAGCGGCCGCAGCTCGCCCCAGAGCGCGATGCCTTCCAGCAGCGTGCCGGAGACGTTCATGCGCGGCAGGCCGAGCGACAGCGTGGCGTCCATGTGGAAATGCGGATCGACGAAGGGCGAGGTGACGAGGCGGTGGCTGGCGTCGATGGCCTCGCCCGCTTCACCGGCAAGGTTTGCCTCGATAGCCGCGATCCTGCCGTCCCTGATGCCGATATCGATGCCCTTGCGGCCGTCGGGCAGGTTGGCATTGCGGATGATGAGATCGAACATGGTGTTTCCTCGCATTGTCCGGCCTCTTATCGGCCGGGGCCTCGTATTGTCGTACTGTCCGGGCCTTGCGGTATCCGGGATCTGCCGTCAGCGCTCGCCGCGCCTGTAGGGTTGCATCAGGGCCTGCGGTACGCGGGCGCGCCGCGCCATCACGGCCAGCGCCACGATGGACAGGATATAGGGGATCATCAGGAACAGCTGGTAGGGCACCACGCCGCTCAGCACGGTCTGCAATCTCAGCTGGAAGGCATCGAAGAAGGCAAAGAGCAGCGCCCCGAACAGCGCCCTTTCCGGCCGCCAGGAGGCGAAGACCACGAGCGCGATGCAGATCCAGCCGCGGCCCTGCACCATGGTCGGGAAGAAGCTGTTGAAGGCCGAAAGCGTCAGGAACGAACCGCCAACACCCATCAGCGCGCTGCCGGCGATCACCGCGCCGTAACGCACCGCCATCGGGTTGATGCCCTGCGCCTCGGCCGCATGCGGGTTTTCGCCGGTCATGCGGACCGCAAGCCCGAGCGGCGTGCGCGAGATGAGATAGGCGAGCACGATCGCCAGCACGATGGCGAGATAGGTCGGCGCGGTCTGGGTGAAGAAAGCCGAGCCGAAGAAGGGCAGGTCGGAAAGGCCGGGAACGGCAATCGGCTGGAACGGCTCGATGGTCGGCGGCGTGCCCGCGACCGGCACCATCAGGCGGAAGACGTAATAGGCGAAGCTCGAGGCAAACAGCGTGACGCCGAGACCCGAGACATGCTGCGACAGGCCGAGCGTCACGGTCAGCACCGCATGCAGCGCGCCGAACATCGCGCCACCGAGTGCGGCCACCAGAAGCCCGGTCCAGAGATCCGCGCCGTTATAGACCGCCAGCCAGCCGATCATCGCGCCGAAGGTCATGATGCCCTCGATGCCGAGGTTCAGAACGCCGGCACGTTCGCTGAGCAGCGCGCCGAGCGTGCCGAGGATCAGCGGCGTGGCGATGCGCAGCACGGCGGCCCAGAGCCCGGCGGAAGCAAGGATGTCGATCAGGGCGTTCATCGGCGGATCCTGTACTGGGTGAAGAAGACGGCGACCAGCATGGAGAGCAGCGACAGCGCGACGGTGACGTCGGCGATATAGGTCGGAATGCCCATGCTGCGGCTCATGCCGTCGGCGCCGACGAACATCATGGCGGTGAACAGCGCCGCAAACACCACGCCGACAGGATTGAGATTGGCGAGCATGGCGACGACGATGCCGGAATAGCCGTAGCCGGGCGAAAGGTCGGTCGTCACGTAACCCTTGACGCCAAGCACCTCGATCGCGCCCGCAAGGCCGGCAAGCCCGCCTGAAATCATCGCGACGAAGACCAGCGTGCGCCCGAGCGGAACGCCGGCGAAGACCGCACCGGCCGGATTGAGGCCGGCTGCGCGCGACTGCACGCCGAACACCGTGCGCGTCTGGACGAAATGCACCACCAGCGCGACGACCACGGCAATCGCCAGCCCGATATGCAGACGCGAACGGTCGATGAGCTTCGGCAGGCGCGCGGCCTTGTCGACCGCTTCCGACTGCGGCCAGCCGAAGGCGGTCGGGTCCTTCAGCACGCCGTCGATCAGCATGGAGACGAAGAGAATGATGACGAAGTTGAGAAGCAGCGTCGTCACCACCTCGTCGACGGAAAAGCGCAGACGCAGCCAGAGCGGCAGGAGCAGCATGACCATGCCGGCGATGGCGCCGAGGGCGAGCAGCAGCGGGATCTGCAGAATGGGTGTCAGCCCCGAGAGAAGATGCGCGCTTGCCGCCGCAACCGCGATGGCGCCGATATAGAATTGTCCTTCGGCGCCGATATTCCACAGCCGCGCCCGGAAGGCGACGGCCGCGGCAAGGCCGGTCAGGATCAGCGGTGTGGCGCGCATCAGCGTTTCCGTCGCCGAAAGGCGCGAACCGAAAGCGCTCGTCAGGATCTTGCCGTATGCGGTGAAGACGGGCGCGCCGGCGAGCGCGATCAGTACGCCGGCAATCGCCATGGCGGCGGCAATCGCGATCAGCGGCGTGGCGATCACCAGCGCCGGCGACCTGTGTTCGCGTCGCTCAAACCGCATCGTTCATCTCCCGGCCTTTTCCTTGGCTGCCTTTTTCTTCCCATTCCCCGGCCATCATCAGCCCGAGCCGGCGCGCATCGGCGTCATCGGCCGCAACCGGCGGAGAAAGCCGGCCGCCGACGATGGCCTGGATGCGGTCGGCCAGCGCCATGATCTCGTCGAGGTCTTCGGAAATCAGCAGCACGGCGGTGCCTGCCCGGCGTGCTTCCAGAATGCGCTCGTGCACGGCTGCGACCGCACCTTCGTCCAGCCCGCGCGCCGGCTGGGCGGCGAGAAGGATGCGCGGATGCTCGATCAGGTTTCGCCCGAGAATGAGCTTCTGCATATTGCCGCCGGAAAGAAGCCGGATGCGGCTCGTCGGGGAGCCGCCGCGCACGTCGAAGGCCTCGATGATCTTCCGCGCGAAGGCGATACCCGCCTTGCGGTCGATCAGCCCGCCCCGCGAATAGCGCGGCAGGCGTTCCAGCACGGCGTTTTCCCAGATCGCCATCTCGCCGATGACGCCCTCGCGGTTGCGGTCTTCGGGAATGCGGCCGATGCCCTTTTCCACCGCATCCGCCACCGTCAGGTCGCCGATGCCCTGACCGAAGAGGATCAGGTCTCCGGCGCTTCGCTCGACCGTGCCGCTCAGGAGTTGCGCAAGCGTCGCCTGGCCATTGCCCGAAACACCGATGATGCCGAGGACTTCGCCGGCGCGCAGCCTGAAATCCACGGATTTCAGCCGCTCGACGCCGCCCTGACGCACGGTGACGCCAACCGCTTCCAGCACGACTTCACCGGGGGTGGCGGCGTCGCGCAACGGCCGCGTCACGGCGCGTCCGACCATCAGTTCGGCCAGTTCCGCCTTGCTGGTGTCGGCGGCGTTGCGTTCCGCCACCAGCCGGCCGCCGCGCAGCACGACGATGCGGTCGGCGGTCGCCATCACCTCGTCCAGCTTGTGGGAAATGAAGATCAGCGACAGGCCCTGACGCGCCATGTCCTTCAGCGTCGAGAATAGCTTCTCCGCCTCGATCCGGGTCAGGACCGCCGTCGGCTCGTCCAGCACGAGAATGCGGGCATCGTTGTAGAGCGCCTTGAGGATCTCGACGCGCTGCTGCTCGCCCACCGAGAGATCGCCGAGCCGCGCATCGGGGTCGACCTTCAGGCCGAAGCGCTCGGAAATGTCGATCAGCTTGCGCCGTCCGGCCGAAACGTTGGAGGCGGGCGACCACAGGCTTTCCGTGCCGGTCATGACGTTTTCGAGCACGGTGAGGTTCGGCGCCAGCGCAAAATGCTGGTGCACCATGCCGATACCGGCGCGGATCGCGGCGCGCGGCCGTCCCGGCGGCAGGTCCTCGCCCATCACCGTCACCTTGCCGCTGTCGGGCACGTAGTGGCCGAAGAGAATGCTCATCAGCGTGGTCTTGCCCGCGCCATTCTCGCCGAGCAGCGCCACGATCTCGCCTTCGGCGAGCGTCAGCGAGATGTCGTCATTGGCAAGGTTGTCGCCGAAGCGTTTGGAAATGCCGGAGAGTTCGAGGACGGGAGGTTTCATGCATCCAGTCCTCTCACATCCAGTCCTGCCACGCCATGACGATGTTGCCAGCGTCCCTGCTTTTCCAGCCGTTCCGCAAGCTTCAGAAGAAGGCGATCCCCGCCCATCGGCGCGATGATCTGCACCGGCAGCGGAAGCCCGTCGCCATCCGCGCCGAAAGGCAGCGTCACGGCCGGAAAACCGGTCATGTTGCAAAGGGCGGCAAGCGGCGCGAAATCCGTCATGCGGCGGATCTGCAGGTCGATGTCGCCATGGTCGAAGGGAAAGGAACCGAGCAGGGGCGGGGCCGTCGAAAGCATCGGCGCAACAAGAATGTCGAAGCCGGCAAATAGATCCCAGAGCGCGCGGCTCGCATGCACCGTGCCGTCCATGGCCGACCACAGCGCGCTGCCCGTCACCGCCGCACCATGGCGGATGAAGGCCTGCGTCAGCGGTTCGGCCTTCTGCGCATCAAGGCCTGCGGCTGCGACGAAATTGGCGAGGTTGACGGCGATCATGTCGCGGAACGCGATACCGCTCGCTTCAACCGGTCCGGCGAACACAGACCAGTTGAGCCGGATAAGGGTATGGCCGTCCGCTTCCAGCGCCAGTGCCGCCGCCTCGACAGTCTCGCTGCGGGCGGCATCGGTCGGATGGTCGGAGCCGGTTTCGGCAAGCAGGCCGATCCGCAGTTTCCTGCCGTCAGGCGTAACCAGTTCGGGATCGGCGAAGGGGCCCCGCGCATCGCCCTTCACCGCCTCGAAGATCGTCCGGAGATCGCGGGCGGAGCGGCAGATGGCAAGCTCGCTGGCAATGCCGCCGAGATGGTTGCCGAAGCCGGGACCGGCCGGCATGACGCCGCGGGTCGCCTTGATGCCGAAAAGGCCGCAGCAGGCGGCGGGAACGCGGATGGAACCACCGGCATCGGTGGCATGCGCAATCGCAACGATCCCTGCGGCGACGGCCGCCGCCGCACCACCGGAGGAACCGCCAGCCGTGCGCGTCCGATCGAGCGGATTGCGGCAGACAGGGCCGGTCGCGGGTTCGGAGGAAAGGGAAAGCCCCATTTCCGGCACCGTGGTCAGCCCGAAGAAACAGAGGCCAGCAGCGCGCATCCGGGCTGCGAGATCCGAATCCGGCGCGCCTTCGCCGTCACGTTCCGGCATATGCGAGTTGGTCAGCATGCGGGAACCGGCGGCAACGGGAAGGCCGGCAAAGGGGCCGCCGAGATCCTTGGCAAGGCTCGGCACCCCGATAAAAGGCGCATGGGCAAAGGCTGCGCGCGCAGAGCCTTCTTCGCCCCTTGCCTTGATACTCTGGGCCAGCCGCTCGTCCGCTGCCCTTGCGGCAGCCTCGCCGAGCGTGGCGTCGACATGCGAAATCGCGCCGAGACCGGAAAACCGGTCGGCGCGTTCCAGTGCGGCCTGCATCGCCTCGCCAGCGGTGAGGCGACCCTTGCGGATCGCCTCGGCCAGCGACGTTGCGTCATTCGTCATGGTATTGCCGGTTACTTCGGCTCTTCCATGTTGCGCGGAACCTCGAAGGCTCCGGACTTGATCTCGGCGCGCTTGGCTTCCATGGCGGCTTCAGCTTCGGCCGGGGCAACGCCCTTCACATAGGCGATGTCGCTGCCGCCTTCCTTCAGAAGACCGAAGGCGGTGTAGTCCTTGCCCACCGGCTTGCCGGCGGCAACATCGGCCAGCGCCGCGTTGAGGATCGGGCGGAAGCCCCAGAGCGCGTTGGCGAACACGGTTTCCGGGTAGCGCGGGGTGTAGTCGATCAGCGAGCCGACGGACTTGATGCCACGTTCCTTGGCGGCGTCCGCCGTGCCGATGCGTTCGCCGAACAGGATGTCGGCGCCGGCGTCGATCTGGGCGAGACCGGCCTCGCGGGCCTTCGGCGGGTCGAAGAAGGTGCCGATAAAGGAAACGAGCAGCTTGGCATCCGGGTTGACGGCCTTCACGCCTTCGCCGAAGGCGTTGATCAGCATGTTGACTTCCGGGATCGGCATGGCGCCGACGGAGCCGACGACGTTGCTCTTGGTCATCTTGCCGGCCAGCATGCCGGCGAGATAGGCGCCGTCATGGTTCCAGGTGCCGAAGACGCCGAAATTGTCGCCGGATTCCTTGCCGCTCGAACCGAGCACGAAGGCGGTATCCGGATAGTCGGCAGCCACTTCGCGGGCTTCGCTTTCAACGGCATAGGCTTCGCCGATGATCAGCCTGGCGCCCTGTTCGGCATATTCGCGCATGGCGCGGGGATAGTCGGTGCCGGACACGCCTTCCGAGAAGACATATTCGATGACGCCTTCGGCGGCCGCATCCTGCAGCGCCTTGTGCAGCACCGAGTTCCAGGCGTTTTCCACCGGCGAACCATGGATGCCGGCGACCTTGACGGGAGCGGCGGCGCGGACGGAAGGGGCGATGATGCCCGAACCGAGAACAAGACCGGTGGCCATCAGGCTCCGGCGCGTAAACATGATGTCTTTCGTCATTGCAGCGATCCCCTCAATTTTACCGGTTGGTCGAAATTCTCTATGACCCGCTCAAAAATGTGTCAAGCGGACAGCCTGCCCGCGAGATAGGCACCGTTGCGGCACAGCCACAAGTATTGCACAAAGTTCCGGACGACCAGAGTTCAACGCAATCTGCGTAAAACCTGCCCAGATATCGCCCTTGACAGCAAAGTGCATGGTTCATAATCGTCGTTCAGGCTATTGCTTCGGTCAGCGCTTTGTTTGCTTTGCGCTATTTTGATTTTACTATTGAATTCTGCAATTCAGGGAGAGAGCATCGTGGGCATGGGGATGCGGAACCGGGGTTTTCGACATTATACGGCAGTTCTCCTCGCCACCGTTTCACTTCCGCTTCCCGCCTTTTCACAACAGGTTCTTCCGTCGGGGGGTAATTTCACCGCCGGCTCCGGCGATATCCAGACGGCCCCGACCGGCCTCCTGATCAACCAGACCAGCGCCACCGGCATCGTCGAATGGCAGGATTTCTCGATCGGTTCGGGCGCATCGGTGCATTTCGACAACGGCGCGGGCGCAACGCTCAACCGCGTCACGGGCAATCTCGGCTCGCAGATCGACGGATCGCTGACGGCCACGGGTTCGCTCTATCTCGTCAACCGCGCCGGCATCGTCGTCGGCCGCGATGGCGTGGTATCGACCGGCGGCGATTTCTTCGCCTCCACCCATGACGTCACCGACCAACAATTTCTCGCGGGCGGCGCGATGACCTTTGCCGGCAGCTCGAAAGCCGCCGTCGTCAATCTCGGCACCATCAGCTCGGCCTCCGGCGACGTGGCGCTGATTGCCCGCGCGGTCGACAATTCCGGCAGCATCACCGCCGAAAACGGCACCGTCGGCCTGCTCGCGGGCTACGAGATCCTGGCCAGGGACAAGGCGGACGCCAACGGGCTCTTCTCCGTCGTGGTCGGCGGTTCCGATACCGAGGCCAGCAATTCCGGCGCGATCGCCGCGGCAAACGCCGAACTGCGCGCCAATGGCGGCAATGTCTATGCGCTCGCCGGCAATTCCGGCGGCGTGGTCAAGGCGACCGGCGTCACCAGCAAGGACGGCCGCATCTTCCTCACCGCGGGCGAGGGCGGCAAGGTGGAAGTCACCGGCAAGCTCAGCGCCACCCGCCCGCAGACAGCATCGGCCAGCCTGCCGACGCGCGTTCCGGTTCCGCAGGCGCGGCCCGACAGCGGCGGTGACATCCGCATTTCCGGCAGCGAGGTCAGGGTCAACGGCACGGTCGAGGCAACGGGCACCACCGGCTCGGGCGGCACCGTAGTCATCACGGGCGACAGGATCGCGCTTGGCTCGGCCGCAACGGTCGATGCCTCCGGCGCAACCGGCGGCACCGTGCTGATCGGCGGCGATTACCAGGGCGGCACCAATGCCGGGACGAAATTCCTCGCAGAAGACGTGGCGACGGCCGACAAGGTGGCGGTCGCCGCAGGTGCCACGATCCGCGTCGACGGCACCGCCGGCGCGGGCGGGCGGGCCGTGGTGTGGTCCGACGATACGACGGTTTTCGACGGCACGATCACCGCGACCGGCGCAGGCGCGGCCGCCGGCGGCCTCGTGGAAACCTCGGGACACAACCTGCTGCTGGGCGACAACGTCGCCATTTCCACACGCTCCGAGCAGGGGGCGACCGGCACCTGGCTCATCGACCCCTATAACGTGACCATTTCGTCGTCGGGTAGCAGCAATGTCTCGGTGAACTTAGGGACGGACCCTTGGGACGTAGCGCCCAACGGCAGCGGGGCGAACCTGAATGCCACCACCCTCAGTTCCTATCTCAATACCAGCAACGTCGCGATCACCACCAATGGTGGGGGATTGGAGGCCGGCAACATTACCGTCAGCGCCGCTGTGTCGTGGAGCGCCGCGACCACCTTGTCGCTGCTTGCCGATTCCAGCACGGGCGGCATCTTCATCAACGCCGCCATTACGGGATTGAATTCCGGCAGCGGGCTGGTGCTCAGCGCCGGCTCCGGCGGCATCAGCCAGACGGCAGCCATCACGGCCGGCACACTGTCCGCCACCGCCAGAGTGGTCAATCTCAACAATGCCGGCAATGCCATCACTACCCTCGGCCCATCGAGCGCTTCCGGTGCGTTTGTCTTCGTCAACGGCCAATCGCTGACCGTTTCCGGCCCGATAAGCAGCAATAACTCGCTTAGAATTACGACGACATCGGGCGACCTGACCATCAACGCGGCGCTGAGCGACACTCTTACTTTCGGAGAAATAAGACTTTCTGCGGGCGGTCGTTTGAATATTGCCAGGGATCTGACGATGACTGGCTCGTCCGCCACGCTAATCCTCGACTACGGCACGAGCTATTCCCTCCTCAACGGAGCCCGCATTTCCCTGTCTGGCTCGTCGCCACTTCTCCGGATCGGGGGGGAGGACTACATCATCATCCGCAATCTCGCCGACCTGCAGGCCATGGTCGACGGCACGAATTACGCGCTGGCGAGCGATATCGACGCCTCCGCCACCGCAGGCTGGAACAGCGACGCGGGGTTCAACCCGATTTCCTCCTTTACCACCACGCTGGCCGGCCTCGGGCATACGGTGGACGGCTTGACGATCAACCGCCCCGGGCAATCAACCATTGGATTGATCGGCACCCTCTGGGGAACCGTCAGGGATCTGACATTGTCGAACATGTCGGTCATCGGCGCCGGAAGAGTTGGCACGGTCGCCGGCAATGTGTCTTTGGGATCGGTCATCAACGTGCATGCGACGGGCAGCGTGACGGGCACGGCGGGCCAGATCGGCGGACTGGTGGGCTGGTTCGACCAGGGCACCATCTCCGGCTCCTCCTCGACCGCGACAGTGAGCGGTGGAGACGAGGTCGGCGGCCTGATCGGCCGACTGCGCGCCGGCGCGGTTTCCGATTCCTATGCCACAGGTTCGGTCACCGCAACCGGCGCCTATGCCGGTGGCCTTGCCGGCAGTTTCTATCAGGGCGGCACCCTCACCAACGTCTATGCCAGCGGCAGGGTAACGGGGTCGTCCAATACCGGCGGCCTGGTCGGTGGAGACTTGCTGCCAGACACCGTTACGGTGACCAACGCCTATTGGGACATGAATTCCACCGGGCAGGCCACCAGCTATGCCGGCACCGGCATCTCCAACGCCTCGGCCTATACGCAGGCGACCTATGCCGGCTTCGATTTCACCAATACCTGGGTGATGATCGCCGGTCAGACGCGGCCCATGCTGCGCAGCGAATATTCGACCGTCATCTATACCGCGGCGGCGCTGCAACTGATGTCGCTCGATCTTTCGGCCAGCTATAAGCTCGGCACGGATATCGACCTCACGGGGGCATTCACCGCGGTCGGCGGTTATTACAGCGGCCTGTGGGGTTCGTCGGGCTTCGTTTCCATCGGCAGCGCCGCCTCGAACTTTACCGGCAGCTTCAATGGCCAGGGACATACGATCACGGGCCTGACAATCAACCGGGCGGCCACCGATTACGTCGGCCTGTTCGGCTACACGAACGGTGCCACGATCAGCAACGTCAAGCTCTCCGGCGGCAGCATCACCGGCAATGACGGCGTCGGCGCGCTGATCGGCTACATGACGGGCGGTTCCGTTTCGTCGGTATCGGCAAGCGCGACCGTTTCCGGCATGAGCACGGCCGAGACCAATACCGGCGGCCTGATCGGCACAGTCGATGGCGGCTCGGTCAGCGATTCTTCCGCGAGCGGCAATGTCACCGGCGCCGGCTATCAGGTCGGCGGCCTCGTCGGCTATCTGACCAATGGCGGCCTCATTACCCGGTCCTACGCCACCGGCAATGTCACCGGCACCGGAGGTTATGGCTATATCGGCGGACTGGTCGGTGCCAACGGCTATAGCGGCATTGGCGGAACGATTTCCCAGTCCTGCGCTACCGGTACGGTTACCGGCAGTGGAGGCCCGATCGGCGGCTTTGTCGGACATAACAATGGAACGATCACCGACTCTTACGCCATGGGCCGCGTGAACGGTCTGGGCACGGCGACCAATGTCGGCGGTTTCGTCGGCGTGAACTTCACCAGCGGCACCATTTCCAACGCCTATTCGACCGGCTATGTCACCGGCGCTGCGCAAGTCGGCGGTTTCGCCGGCTACAACAACAACCTCGCATCGGCGATCACCAACGCCTACTGGAACGTTCAGACCAGCGGACGGTCGGTGGGCATCGCCGGCGGTTCCGGCAGCGCCACGGCCCGCACGACGGCGCAGCTCCAGGGCAGCGTGCCGGCCGGTTTCTCCTCATCGATCTGGGGAACCGGGACGAACCTCTATTCCTATTTCCTCTGGCAGCATTCCATAACACCGACGGCCGTTTCGGGCACGGCCTATAGCGATGCCGGCTCGACCGCGCTGGCAGGCGCGAATGTGACGGCCGTCTCCGGCGGCAATGGCATGGGCAGCGCCGTCACCGGCGCCAACGGCTATTACTACATCGTGCTCGCACCGGGCACCTCGCTCGCTTCGACCGGCGTGCTGACCTATCTCGACGGCGGATCGACCAAGGGCGTTGCCTTCTCGGACATCGCCGGCACCAACGGCACGCAGAACGTCTCGATCTACGGCACGGCGGCGCACCTGATCACCGGCAAGGCATCGCTTTCGGCAACCCAGACAGGCTATTTCGCAACGCTCGGCAGCTATAGCGACACCGATCTCGGCTTTCTCTCTCCGTCCTCCTTCGCCTCGCTCACCACGTCGGGCGGCTATGGCGTCTACCTCAACGCCTCGGGCAACTACACGCTCGACGCCAATCTCGGCTCGGCGGGCGCGATGTCGCTCGACAGCGGCGGCACCTTCGGCGTCAACGGCGCGGTCGGGCTGACGGCCAGGGGCAATCTCACCGTCGCGGACGCCATTTCCTGGTCGGACGCCTCCAGCCTGACGCTCACCACCATCTCCAGCGGCGACATCACGCTTGGCGGCGCCGTCACCGCCGCCAACGGCACACTCGTCATCTCGGCGGCCGGCACCGCCACCACGTCGAGCGCCATCGATGTGGGCCTCTTCTCGCTCACCGCAGGCACATGGAGACAGGTCGCCGGCACGCTGGCCTCATTCCATGCCACCGACTTCCGCTTGGGCACCAGTGCCACCTTCCTGCGCGCCAACGGTGGCGACGGTTCGTCGGCGACGCCCTACCGGATCGCCGACGTCTACGGCCTGCAGGGCATGGCCTCGACCAGCCTGCTGACCGAGAGCTTCGAGCTCGTGAGCGACATCGACGCCAGCGGCACCGCAAGCTGGAATTCGGGGGCGGGCTTTGCCTCCATCGGCGAATCCCCCGGTTTCTCGGGCACGCTGGACGGGCAGGGCCATGCCATCACCGGCCTCGTGGTCAATCGGTCCGTCGGCTTGGCCGGGCTGTTCGCCAAGATTGACGGCACGGTTTCCAACCTTACCCTGTCAGGCTCCGTCAGCGGTTCCGTGGTCGGTCTGCTGGCGGCCCACAACTTCGGCACGGTCAGCAATGTCTCGGTATCGGGCACGGCCTCGGCCGGCAACAGTCATTATGTCGGCGGCCTGATCGGCATGAACGCCGGCACGATAACCGACAGCCACGCGGCCGTGACGGTCACGGCGGGCGACTATGCCTATGCGGGCGGACTCGTGGCGTTCAACGCCGCCGCCACATCCGGCGGCGTCGTCATCAGCACCGGCACCATCACCGGCAGCTCGGCCACCGGCACCGTGGGCGTCGGCGCAAACAGCGCCGCAGGCGGCCTTGCCGGCGCGAACGCCACCGTCATCACGGCGAGCTATGCCACAGGCGCCGTGACCGGCGGCACCGACAGCCATTAGGGCGGCCTCGTGGGTGACAATACCGTGGACGGTTCGGCTGGCACCACCGGCTCCATCGCCACCTCGTTCGCCACCGGCACGGTGACCGCAGGCAGCGGCACCACCGCAACGGCGGGCGGCCTTGTCGGTGTCAATGCCGGTGGCATAGCCAATGCCTACGCAACCGGCAATGTAGCCGGCGGCAATATTTCCGGCGGTCTGGCAGGGGTCAACACCGGTACGGTGACAAACAGCTACGCGACCAGCACGGTTCCGTCTTCGGCGACCCCTTACGGCGGGCTGATCGGCAACAATTCCGGCACGGTCACCGCAAGCTTCTGGAACACCGCCACCTCCGGCACCACGCTCGGCGTCGGCATCGGTTCGTCGACCGGCGTCACCGGCCTGACCACCGCGCAGCTCTCCACGCTTTCCACCTTCACCGCGGCCGGCTGGAACATCGACGGCGACGGCGGCACGGGTTCGATCTGGCGGATCTACGACGGCCAGACAGGACCGCTGCTGCGCACCTTCATGACCGCGCTGACGATCACCGGCGGCAACAGCGCCAAGACCTATGACGCTTCGAACACGAGTACGAGCGTCGGTACGCTGACTTACGGTACGCCGGGTTATGACGCCTCGCTCATCCTCGGAACCGCAGCCTATGCCAGCGGCAGCGCCAATGCCGGCGTCTATTCGGGCGGTTCCCTTGCCCTTGGCGGGCTCTATTCCGGCCAGTTCGGCTATGACATCACCTTCGTCTCGGGCTCGCTGACGATCACGCCGCGCGCCCTCACGGTCACCGCGGACAACCAGTCGATGACTGCGGGCACTGCCGTTCCGGCGCTGACCTACACCATCGGCGGACTGGGGCTTGTCGGCAGCGACAGCCTGACGGGCGCGCTCTCGACGCTCGCCTCGTCCGCTTCCGCCGCCGGCAGCTATGCGATCACGCAGGGCACGCTTGCCGCCTCCGCCAACTACGCGCTCACTTATACCGGTGGCACGCTGACGGTCACGGCTGGCCCCACGGTGCCCTCGACGCCCACCACACCAACGACACCCTCGACGCCCACGCCGATGGCCTTCCCGGCATCGACCGTCTTCGAGTTGCCGTCGGCGATCATGCCCACCAAGCCGGCGCCGGCAGCCGCCACGGAAGAAGACCTGACCCAATGCCCCGCAGGCGCAGTCATGGGGGGCGCATGCGCGGGCGTTCCCCACCCGGCCAACCGGTCGCTCGGCCAGTACATCACCATCGGATCGCTCTAATGAATACGTCTCGACACTCCATTCTCGAACGTATCCGCGCGAGCGTTTTCGATAGCCCCGCAACACTTGCGATCCTGATGACGCTTGCCGCGGCCGGCCATGCCGCCGCCCAATCTGCGGTGGAGCGCAACCCGCCGCCGACCGTGACCGGCAACGCTCCCACGATCACGCTTCCCGAGGAAGCGGCGGTCGAGGCCGACAAGCGTCCGCTCGGAGCCAACCTGACCGCCATCCGCCTGATCGGCGGCAAGGAGGAGCCGAATGCCGGCCGCGCCAAGGGTGTCGTCGTCGGCGATATCGGGCCGGGCCGCGATCTCGAGCCACAGCTTGCCGGCGTTCTCAGGCCCTTCATCGGAAAGCCGCTGTCCCTGTCGCTGATCGCCGAGGCGCAGGCCGCCATCGCCGGCGTCTATCGCCATGCCGGCTATCCGTTCGTGTCGGTCACCATTCCGCCGCAGGAAATCACCGGCGGCGTGCTCAATCTCCGGGTCATGGAATTCGGCTTCGGCAAGGTCACCGCGCGCGGTGTGGAGGGCGAACGCGCCCGTTCCCTCGCAGCCCAGGTCAATGCGCCCGCCGGCGGGCGCATTTCCTCTGCCGGCGTCAACGAGGATCTTGCCTGGCTCAACCGCTCGCCCTTCCGGCGAGTGCAGGGCCTGTTCTCCCCCGGTTCGGAGGTCGGTCGCTCCGACCTTGCGCTGGACGTGACGCGCGGCAAGCCGTGGCAGGTCTATGCCGGCTATTCCAACACCGGCGCGCAAGGCACCGACCGCGACCGCGTCTTCCTCGGCGCGGGCTTCGCCATTCCCGGCATCGACGGCGCCTTCGGCTCCTACCAGCTGACCGCCTCTCCGGATCTCTTCGAAGACCTCGGCGGCATCTTCCCCGATCATGACGACCACCGGGCGCGCTATGTCAGCCATTCCGGCACCTTCGTCGTGCCGATCGAGGGCAGGCAGGCGATCGATTTCAGCCCGGCCTTCATCGCCACGCGGCAGGAAAGCGATCTCTTCACCTTCGACACCTCGATCGTCGAACTGCCGCTCTATTATCGCAGCGCGCTGTCCAACATCCTGCCGGGTGTCTATGGCGGCGAGGTCTATGCGGGCGTCGAATACAAGCACCTGTCGCGCGATACCTTCTTCTCGGATATCCGCCTCGGCAGCGCCAATGCCGAACTCTTCCAGTTCGGCCTCGGGGTCAGCAAGTCGTTCACCGACGATCTCGGCTCCACCCGGCTCGACCTCAATGTGAAGGCCAATCCGGGCGGCATCTTCTCCGACAATTCCGACAGCGCCTGGAACACCTTCTCGAACGGCGCGGTGACCGATGTCTCCTACGCCTATCTCGGCGGCAGCCTTTCCCGGCAGACCGAGCTTGGCCATGATTTCCAGCTCAACAGCGACGTGCTGTTCCAGCTGGCGGGGCAGGCGCTGCCCGATACGGAGCGGCTGGCGCTCGGCGGTCTCGACGGCGTGCGCGGCTACGATCTCGATGACGCGGTCGCCGATACCGGCGTCATCATCCGCAACGAGCTGCGCTCTCCCGTCGTTTCGCCGACCGGCAAGGACCGCCTGTCGCCCTTTGCCTTCCTCGACCTCGGCTTCGGCCGGGACAAGGCAGCGGACGAGGGGCTTTCCCTCGCCAGCACCGGCGCGGGCATCGATTACGATATCGCCGGCAATTTCAGCCTCCACATGACCGCGGCCATCGCGCTTGTCGACGAGGGAGGCCGGGAAGCCGGCGACATGGATTTCAAGATCAGGCTTTCGGCGCGCTATTGACGCGCCACCTTCAATCGACAACGGAAGAGTACCAAGGATGCACAAGTTCACCACCGCGGCCCTGTCCCTGCTGCCGCTCCTCGCCGCAGCCCCCGCTATCGCGCAGGATGCGGCACCGGCCACCTTGCCCGGCGGCGCAAGCTCCCTGCAGGAAACCTATCAGGACTGGCGCGTCACCTGCGGCGTCACCCAAAACGGCAAGATCTGCTCCATGGCGCAGGTCCAGCAGCAACAGGACGGCCAGCGCGTTCTCGCCATCGAGCTGCAGCCGGCCAAGGATGGCGGCGTGGCCGGCGTTCTGGCGCTGCCCTTCGGCCTCAAGCTCGACGCCGGCGCCAGCCTGAAGATCGACAGCAATCCGCCGCTCCCGGCGCTGAAATTCTCCACCTGCCTGCCGGCCGGCTGCCTGCTGCCCGTGACCTTCACCACCGCGAACGTCACCGCTCTTTCCGCCGCCGCCGCCCTCAACGTTACCGCCACGTCGATCCAGCCGAACCAGCCGGTCAACCTCGCCATCTCGCTGAAAGGCTTCAAGGCCGCTCTCGACCGCCTGACCGAGCTTGCAAAGAGCTAAGCCCCTCAAGGACAGACCATCCCGGAAAGCACAAACGGCGGCTCAAGGCCGCCGTCACGTTCATGACAAAGTTCGGCGCTGGGAGCGTATCCATTCCTCTCCGTCATGCCGGAACGTGTCCGGCATGACGGAGAGGAATGGATGAAGCATCCACTATCGCAAGATGGCCGCCGGCAAATGATTTGTCGATAGTCTGACGGGGGACTTCAAGCCAACGTTCCCGAAAACCTGCCGTGGATCAGCGCTTCGGCCTCGTTTTCTCGATCGCCTCGCGGTCCTTCAGGATGGCCTTTTCAAACCATGGAGGCACGATCGATATGCTGGAGCGGAATACATTTTCCGGAATGTCTCGCCAGAAAGCCAGAATGGCGTCGGCGAAGTCCTCGAACTGATCTTCCTTCACTCGAAGGGCAGTATGGTCGCACAGAGCCACATCGGAGAGGCGACCACCATAATCCCTAAATGGATCGTGGAGGTACTCAGGGTAGCGTTCTTTCAGGTCCTGCAGGGAAGGTCCTTCGCCATGCTTGTAAACGTTGACGACCAAGCGGCAAGCGTTGAGCGATTTAAAATAGTTGGCGGTTCGAAGCGGCCACCCGAAACTCTCCAACAGATCTATTATCAGCGCAAAGTCAGCCCCCCACACTTTCGCTCGCACATTATCGCCGTTGTGCCAATGCTGAATCTCGCGCACCAACCAATTGCGAAGCTGTTTGTCCCATTGATGGTACATGCCCGCCACAACGCTTAGCCGGGTCTGTTCGCGCATATCGCTAAGCATCTGGTAGTGTTGGATGCCAACATCATTGGCGGCTTCATAGTAGCTCTCCGGGTCGTCGCTGTCGGGGTTGAACCACCTGCCGCTCTCTTCCAGCCAAACGTCCGCGGCCTTTTCGGCATCTGCTTCGATATCGTCGAATCTCGACAGCAGTCGACTGCGGGCTTCTCTAACATAGAAATGATGCTGCTCGATAAGAGAGGCGCGAAACTGGCTCCACATCTGAAAAAGTACGTAATCGCTCATGGAAACAACCCATAGACGATGTCCCACAACCAGCTCGTCCTTGGCTCGGCGGTGTCGAGGCATTCGAAGTCGTAAATGCCGAAGGAGTCCTGCTTACACATACCCGTCAGCATGGCGTAATGCTCACGCTCGACGTCACCAAGGCGGTACAGCGACCAGCCCAGGCCAACTGCCAGCACGATGATCAATAACGATTTCATAGCTCCCCGAAACCTCCTGCCACGAAGTGAAAATTAGGGGGCCTTGGGTTCAATTGGAAGCGAATGCGGGGACTAGGCGCCCAAAAAAACCACACGTCAGGGCGCCTAAGCTCGTGGGATGACACCTAAGTCAGAGTTGAGCCACCTCCGGCCCGGTGCATTCATCAGCGGTATGTCCGCTTCTAGTCAAACGTCCCTATAGCGAGCTGTCTGCTCCCGGCCCCTCAACCAAAATGCCCTGACCTTACCCCTCCGCCCCGCCCTTCGGGCAGATCCCCACATTGTGGCCTTCGAGACAGACGAAGCAGAGGCCGCCGTTTTCGAAGGCGAGGCGCAGTTGTGCTTCCGTGGAGCGGTGAACGTTGTGGCGCTCGCCCTCGTAGTCGCGGATCGTGCCTCGGGAAACGCCCGAGCGATCCGCCAGATCGCTCTGCGTCCAGTCGAGGAAACCCCGCGCCGCGCGACAGAGGGCAGGTGTCAAAAACTTCTGGTGGTCTGCTTGACCCATCGTCCGATTCTGCCCATAATGGTCAATATAGATCATATATGGCATTTTTGCTCGCATGGCTAGAGGCGCAGGACATACCCTCCTCGGGCCCGCGCGGGCCCTTCAAAAGTAAAGGAACCCGGTCATTGGGATAACGTTGGAACCATATTTCCTGCTGGTCCTGTTGATCCTGCCTTTCGCCGGAAGCCTTGCCTCGGTCTTTCTTCTGAACACGGCGTCACGGGTCCTGCCCTCCTGGGTTGCGGGCGCGGTTGCGTTGTCTGCCCTGGTGATCGTGCTTCTCGCCTATCCCGCCATCTCCGGCGGCGAGCCGCTCCGCTTCGAGGCGGAATGGGTTCCCCAGCTCGGACTTGCCTTCAAGCTCCGGATGGATGGTTTCGCATGGATGTTTTCCGTGCTGATCACCGGCATCGGCTTCCTCGTCATCGTCTATGCGCGATACTACATGTCGGAAGAGGACCCGGTTCCGCGGTTCTTCTCCTTCCTGCTTGCCTTCATGGGCGCGATGCTCGGCATCGTCATCTCGGGCAATGTCATCCTGCTGTCGGTCTTCTGGGAACTGACCAGCATCTTCTCCTTCCTGCTGATCAGCTACTGGCACAACACGGCCGCCGCCCGCGATGGCGCGCGCATGGCGCTGACGATCACCGGCATCGGCGGCTTCTGCCTGCTGATCGGCCTCCTGATCCTCGGCAACATCGTCGGCAGCTACGATCTCGACAAGATCCTCGAATCCGGCGACCTGATCCGCGGCCACTCGCTCTATGTGCCGGCGCTGGTGTTCATCCTGCTTGGCGCCTTAACCAAGAGCGCGCAGTTCCCGTTCCATTTCTGGCTACCCAACGCCATGGCGGCGCCGACGCCGGTTTCCGCCTACCTGCATTCGGCGACCATGGTGAAGGCCGGGGTCTTCCTGCTCGCACGCTTCTGGCCGGCGCTGGCGGGAACCGATGAATGGTTCTGGCTCGTCGGCAGCGCCGGCATCATCACCCTTCTGCTCGGCGCCTATTTCGCCATGTTCCAGCAGGATCTCAAAGGCCTGCTCGCCTATTCGACGATCAGCCATCTCGGCCTGATCACCACGCTTCTGAGCCTCGGAAGCCCGCTTGCGACCGTCGCGGCGATCTTCCACATGCTGAACCACGCGACCTTCAAGGCCTCGCTGTTCATGGCCGCCGGCATCATCGACCACGAGACCGGAACGCGCGACATCCGCAAGCTCTCCGGCCTCTACCGCTTCATGCCGATGACGGCGCGGCTCGCCATGGTCGCGAGTGCGGCGATGGCGGGCGTGCCGCTGCTCAACGGCTTCCTGTCCAAGGAAATGTTCTTCGCGGAAGCCGTGCAGACCCATGCCGATTCCGTTCTCGACACCATCCTTCCCTATGTGGCGACGCTGGCGAGCGCGTTTTCCGTCGCCTATTCGCTGCGCTTCATCCACACGGTCTTCTTTGGCCCGCCGCCGGTCGACCTGCCCAAGGAAAAGCCGCATGAGCCGCCGCGCTGGATGCGTTTTCCGATCGAGCTTCTGGTGCTGATCTGCCTCGTGGTCGGCATCGTACCCGCCATTTCCGTCGGGCCGTTCCTTCTGACCGCCGTCTCCAGCGTGCTCGGCGTGCAGACGCCGGAATACAGCCTTGCTATCTGGCACGGTTTCAACCTGCCTCTGGTGATGAGCATCATCGCGCTGGTCGGCGGCACCGCGCTCTATTTCGCCTTCCGCAATTATCTGGCGCGTTGCGAGGACGGACCGCCTTTCCTGCGCCAGCTCAAGGGCCAGCGCATCTTCGAGCGCGTTCTCGTCGAGGTGTCGTGGCACTGGGCGCGTCAGGCGGAAAAGCGGATCGGCACCCGCAATCTGCAGCCGCAGCTGCGCTGGGTGGTGGCCATGGGCTTCTTCGCCGGCCTGCTGCCGCTCTATCTTTCCTCCTTCGAGCCGCGCCCCTTCGTCTTCACCGGCGTCGATCCCACCTTCGGCGCGCTCTGGTTGATCGGCATCTGCCTTGCCATCGGCACCGCCTATCTTGCCAAGTATCACCGTCTCGCGGCGCTGGTCATGCTCGGCGGCGTGGGGCTGACCGTGTGCGTCACCTTCGTCTGGCTGTCGGCGCCGGATCTGGCGATCACCCAGCTTCTGGTGGAGATCGTCACCACGGTTCTCATCCTGCTCGGCCTGCGCTGGCTGCCGAAGCGCTCGGAGGATTTCGACGAGACGATCACGCTGCGCGCCCGTTTCCGCCGCTTCCGCGACCTGGCGCTCGCGGTCGCCTGCGGCGTCGGCATGACCTTCATCGCCTATGCCTCGATGACGATGCCGGTGCCTGACGCCATCGCCAACTACTTCCTCGAAAACGCCTATTCGCAGGGCGGCGGCCGCAATGTCGTCAACGTCATCCTGGTGGATTTCCGCGGCTTCGACACGCTCGGCGAAATCACCGTCCTCGGCGTGGTGGCGCTCACCGTCTTCGCCCTGCTCAGGCGTTTCCGCCCCGCCGCGGACAGCATGGAAATGCCCGAGCAGCAGCAGATCCAGAACCGTCTGGACGAGGAGCGTGAGGGCCGTTCGGCGGGCGATACGGTCAAGGACTACCTGTTCGTGCCCTCGGTCATCATGCAGTGGCTGTTCCCGGTCATCATCACCTTTTCCGTCTACATCTTCATGCGCGGCCACGACCTGCCGGGCGGCGGCTTCTCGGCGGGGCTTACGCTGTCGATCGCCTTCCTGCTGCAATATCTCGCCGGCGGCACGCGCTGGGCGGAAGATCGCCTGCGCATCCTGCCGCTGCGCTGGATGGGCATCGGCCTTTTGACCGCAACCGCCACCGGCGCGGGCGCATGGCTGCTCGGCTATCCGTTCCTGACCTCGCATTTCCGCTACATAGAGCTTCCGCTGATAGGCAAGATGCCGGCCGCAACCGCGCTGCTGTTCGACCTCGGCGTCTTCTCGCTGGTCGTCGGCTCCACCGTCCTCATCCTCGTGGCACTCGCTCACCAGTCCATCCGTATCAACCGCCTCCACGCGGCTGAAATGGAAAAGGCGAAGGAGGCCTGATGGAGATTATCCTTTCGATCGCAATCGGCGTCATGACCAGCTGCGGCGTCTGGCTGATCCTGCGCCCGCGCACCTATCAGGTCATCATCGGCCTCTCGCTGCTCTCCTATGCGGTGAACCTGTTCATCTTCGGGGTGGGAGGGGTGAAGTCCAACCTGCCGCCGATTCTCGATGACAGCGCCTCGACCGCGATGATCGCCGATCCCGTGCCGCAGGCGCTGGTCTTGACCGCAATCGTCATCGGTTTCGCCACCACCGCACTCTTCCTCGTCGTGCTGCTCGCCTCGCGCGGATTGACCGGCACCGACCATGTCGACGGCAGGGGCGGCTCCAGATGACCGGCTGGACCCACCATCTCATCATCGCGCCGATCCTCATTCCGCTGGTCGCCGCGGCCATCCTGCTCTTCGTCAACGAGCGCAAGCGCGTGACCAAGGCGATGATCAGCCTCGCCGCGACGATCATTCTCGTCGCCGTCGCCATCGCCCTGTTCGAGATCGAGAATCGGTCGAACGGTTTCGAGGGCGTCTATCTGCTCGGCAACTGGGCCTCGCCCTTCGGCATCGTGCTGGTGCTGGATGCGCTTTCCGCCCTGATGCTGCTGCTGACGGCGGTGGTCGCCATCGCCTCGCTGGTCTATTCGCTGGCCCGCTGGCATGGCGTGGGCGCGCATTTCCACACCATGTTCCAGTTGCTGCTGATGGGCATCAACGGCGCCTTCCTGACCGGCGACCTGTTCAACCTCTTCGTCTTCTTCGAGGTGATGCTGGCGGCCTCCTACGGCCTGCTGCTGCATGGCTCGGGACCGCTGAGGGTGAAGGCAGGCCTGCATTACATCGCGGTCAACCTTGCAGCCGCACTGCTCTTCCTGATCGGCGTCAGCCTGATCTACGGCACCGCCGGCACGCTCAACATGGCCGATCTCGCCGCCCGCATTCCGCAGATCGAACCGGACCGCCGCATGCTGATGGAAGCGGGCGCTGCCGTGCTCGGCATCGCCTTCCTCATCAAGGCCGGCATGTGGCCGCTCTGCTTCTGGCTGCCGACGGCTTATAGCGCCGCATCCGCGCCGGTCGCCGGCGTCTTCGCCATTCTCAGCAAGCTCGGCATCTATGTCATCCTCAGGCTCACCATGCTCTTGTTCGGCGACGGCCCGTCGGCCGGCTTCGGCGCGAGCTTCCTCGTCTTCGGCGGCATAGCCACGCTGGTCTTCGGCATCATCGGCGTGCTCGCCTCCCAGGCGCTCGGCCGCGTCGCCGGCTTCTCGGTGCTCGTCTCGTCCGGCACGCTGCTGATGGTTCTCGGCATCAATGACGGCGCGGTATCCTCCGGCGCGCTGCTCTATCTCGTCTCCTCGACGCTGACGATTGCCGCCTTCTTCATGCTGATCGAGCTTGTCGAACGCGGACAGGATGCAGGTGCTGCCGTTCTTGCAGTCACCATGGAAGCCTTCGGCGAAGGCGAGGAGGGTGCGCCGGAAGAGGAAGAGGGCGTGACCATGCCCGGCACCATGGCGATCCTCGGCACCTGCTTTGCGGCCTGCGCCATCCTTCTGTCCGGCCTGCCGCCGCTTTCGGGCTTCATCGCCAAGTTCGCCATGCTCTCGGCCATGATGGGAACGGGCGCAATCGGCGTACCGCCGACCGCCGCCGTCTGGACGCTGTCGATCCTCGTCATCCTCTCCGGCCTCGCGGCGCTGATTTCCATGACCCGCGCCGGCATCCGAACCTTCTGGACCTCGATCGAGGGCACCGTGCCGCGCGTGCTGGTGATCGAGATCGTACCGGTGATGTTCCTGCTGGCGCTCACCCTTGCGCTGACGGTGCGCGCCGGGCCGGCCATGCAGTACATGGACACGACGATCCGCACGCTGAGCAATCCCAGCATCTATATCGACGCCGTGACCAATGCCGCCGTGGTGCCGGGGGTCAGCAAGCGGTCGGCAACGGAGGAGGGCAAGTAATGTTTCCCTATCCCGTTCTCACCCTCTTTCTCGTCGTCATGTGGCTGCTGCTCAACGGTTTCACGCTCGGCCATTTCATTCTCGGCCTGATCGTCGCCACCTTCGCCTCCTGGGGCATGGCGTCGCTTCGCCCCGACAGGCCGAAGGTGAAGAAGTGGCACCTCCTGTTCAAGCTGCTCTTCATCGTTCTCTACGATATCATCCGCTCCAATATCGGTGTGGCAAGGGTCATCCTGAGAGGCCGCTCGCAGGGACATACCTCCTGCTTCATCACCGTTCCGCTGGAACTGGAAGACCGCACGGCGCTGGCGTTCCTGGCCGTCATCCTCACCAGCACGCCGGGTTCGGCATGGCTCGAATACAATTCCAATGAACGCACGGTGCTCCTGCACGTCCTCGACGTCATCGACGAGGCGGCCTGGGTGAATACGATCAAGAACCGCTACGAAAAGCTGCTGATGGAGATTTTCGCATGAGCGCCATCATTATCTTCACTGCGGTCGCCATCGCCCAGCTGATGCTGGCGGCGGCCATGGCGATCGTCTCGGTGCGCATGTTCCGCGGGCCGCGCGCGCAGGACCGGATCATCGGCCTCGATGCGCTCTATATCAACGCCATGCTGCTGCTCGTCACCTTCGGGATCGGAACGGGGCGGGTGATCTATTTCGAGGCGGCACTCGTCATCGGCATGCTTGGCTTCGTCGCCACGGTGGCGCTCGCCAAGTTCCTGATGCGCGGGGAGGTGATCGAATGATACAGCCCGCAGCCGATATTCCCCTTGCCGTCGCCATCGGCGTCGCCTTCTTCCTTCTGCTCGGCGCATCGCTGGCGCTGATCGGCGCCATCGGCTTCCTGCGGCTTCAAAGCTTCTACGAACGCATTCACGCGCCCACCCTCGGCACCAGCTGGGGCATCGGCGGCGTGATGGTCGCATCCATGCTCTATTTCAGCTTTTCCCTGCAGAAGCCGGTGCTGCACGAGATCCTGATCGGCCTGTTCGTAACCGTGACCACGCCCGTCACCTTCCTCCTGCTCGCCCGCGCCGCCCTCTACCGCGACCGCACCGAAGGCAAGAACGGCGTGCCGGGCTCAGCCGGCAAGCTTAGCGGCGAGCAGACGGGGGAGAAGCCGCGCGATCCGTCCTGAGCGGGGTGGGACGGCGGCTTTGCACCACAAGCGGACATTGCGGCTACCGCAAAACTCCCTGCTCTGCGACGTCGCAAAAGTCAGGAAAACAAGTGTCGCTTTAGTCGGGAGTTTTGCAGCAAGGAGATGGTCTGAAGTGAGACCTTGCGTTTTGGTGTTGTTGATCATGACGACTATTCTAGGTGGCTCGGACATCGCCGCAGCATGGACGGAGCGCGAAGTTGTCTCGGGTCAGCTTCACGGCACGCTGACCTTACCGGAGGGCGCGGAGCAGATTCCTGCAGCTCTCATCCTTCCCGGTTCTGGTCCCGTGGATCGGAACGGCAATCTTCCAAACGGGAACAACGAGAGCCTGAAGCTCCTCGCGCATGCGTTAGCCGAGCGGCACGTCGCAACACTACGGATCGATAAGCGCGGCATTGGAGAAAGCCGTGCGGCCGCTCTCCGGGAGGATGATCTGCGGTTCGATACATATGTCGATGATGCGATTGGCTGGCTTAGACAGTTGCGGGATGAGCCCCGAGTTAAAGCGATCTATTTGGTCGGCCACAGTGAAGGCGCTCTGGTTGCAACTCTCGTTGCTCAAAAGGCTGACATTGCGGGTGTCGTCCTGCTCGCGGGAGCCGGTGAACCAGCGGGGAAAGTTATAAGGCGTCAGCTAGTGGCAAGCGGACTGCCCATTCCCTTGAGAATTAGGTCCGACGAAATCTTGGCATCGCTGGAACATGGTGAACATGCAGCGGATATTCCATCCGAACTCGCAGCCCTCTATCGCCCAAGTGTTCAGAGCTACATGATCTCATGGCTTTCGCTCGATCCTGCCGGAGAACTGGCTAAGCTTTCGTGCCCCGTTCTCATTGTACAGGGGACCTCCGATCTTCAGATTTCGATGGATGATGCGAAGCTTCTTGCGGCTGCGTCACCGGCTGCGAGGCTTGTCGCCGTAGAAGGTATGAATCACGTTCTAAAGTCTCCTCCGCGGGACCGAAGAGAAACCCTTCTTTCGTACAATAATCCCAATCTACCGCTTGCTGATGCTCTGGTGCCAGCCATCGCCGATTTTATCGGCGAACCCTAGCCGCCCTTTCGCAAAAATCCTAACTTGTGCGACGCACTCGGCTTTCCCAAAGGGAGTTGAGAATTTTCGTTGCGAAACTCTGTCGCAAAAATCAGAGTTTCGCGGCCGATTTTTGCGACGGCGAATGACCGCTTCGGGCCGAAAGCGGACCGCATACGCACTTGCAACCCCATTCCCTATACGGGAACCCGCCCCTTACCGCGCCCGCTGCAACATCCCGAACAGGTCGCGCGGGTCGTCGGGGTCGGCGATGATGTCGATGTCCTGATAGAAATCCGTGCCCTTGAGCTTTTCGCGAACGTAGCGCAGGGCGGAGAAATCCTCGGTGGCGAAGCCGACCGAATCGAAAAGGGTGATCTGGCTCGCGTCGCGCCGTCCCTCGGCTTCGCCGCGCACCACGCGCCAGAGTTCGGTCACCGGATAATCCGGCGCCATCTGCTGGATCTCGCCCTCGATGCGGGTCTGCGGCGGATATTCGACGAAGGTGTCGGCGCGCAGGAGGATATCGCGGTGCAGTTCCGTCTTGCCGGGGCAGTCGCCGCCGATGGCGTTGATATGCACGCCGGCGCCGACCATGTTGTCGGTGAGGATGGTGGCGAACTGCTTGTCGGCGGTGCAGGTGGTAATGATCGAAGCGCCCTCGATGGCCGACTGCGCCGAGGTGCAGGCTGTGACCCGCAGGCCGGTTCCCTCAAGATTGCGAACCGTCTTTTCCGTCGCCCGGCGGTCGATGTCGTAGAGCCTGACCTCATCGAGGCCGAGCACGACCTTCATCGCCAACGCCTGAAATTCGGCCTGCGCCCCGTTTCCGATCATCGCCATGACCTTCGCCCCCTTCGGCGCGAGATGACGCGCCGCCATGGCCGAGGTCGCCGCCGTGCGCAGAGCCGTCAGCAGGGTCATCTCCGTCAGCAGCACCGGATAGCCGGTCGAAACCTTCGCCAGCAGGCCGAAAGCGGTCACCGTCTGCAGCCCTTCCACCTTGTTGCTCGGATGGCCGTTGACATATTTGAAGCCATAGAGGACGCCGTCGGAAGTCGGCATCAGCTCGATCACCCCTTCGCGCGAATGAGAGGCGATGCGCGGCGTCTTGTCGAAACTCTCCCAGCGGCGGAAATCCTCCTCGATCACATCCGTCAACTCGACAAGCATCGTCTCGATGCCGACGTGATGCACGAGGCGCATCATGTTCTCGACGCTGACGAAGGGAATGAGAGCCTTTTGCGAGGGCAATTGCGGCATGGATGGTTCCTTGGCTTGGTCAAAGCCCAGGTTAGCAAGATGCCTCCGCTAACCGAAATCGCAAAACCATGTTGTTTTCGCCAGAAATCTGCGCAAATTGTATAGATAAATTGTCATTTTCGCCAATCCGGCGATGAAGCCGGGAGAGAAGCCATGAACGTCGCCAAATACATTCCCGACGAACTCGACCGCCGCATCATCGCGCATCTGCGCATCGACGGGCGGGCATCGCTGGCCAAGCTCTCCGATGTGCTCGGCGTGGCGCGGGGCACGGTGCAGAACCGGCTGGACCGGCTGACGGGAACCGGCACGCTGCTCGGTTTCACGGTCCGGGTGCGGGAGGATTACGACGACCGCTCGGTGCATGCGGTGATGATGATCGAGGTGATCGGCAAGTCGACGACGCAGGTCATCCGCAAGCTGCACGGCATCCCCGAGATTTCCTCCCTGCACACCACCAACGGCAACTGGGACCTGATCGCCAATATCCGCGCCGGCAGCCTCTCCGATTTCGACCGGGTGCTGCGCGAGGTGCGCATGATCGACGGCGTTTCCAATAGCGAGACGAGCCTGCTGCTCAGTTCGGTCTGAAGCGGCGCCTCGCAAGCTTTCGCGGTGGAATTTGTCAGGCTATGGAGGAGTAATCGACCTCTACCCTCGGCTCTCCGTGATCAGGCAACCACGTCTGTCACGGCATTTCCCTTGCGCTATTGCGCGTCTCCGGCGAAAACCAGATCGCCTCCAACGCTCTATCCCTTTGTTTTGACGCAATTCCCGACGCAAAACCGGTTCCCACTTTTGCTGCAATTGCTCTGGACATCCCGTTCATTGTATAGAACCCGCTGCACCGTGCTGGTGCTTACACCGAATACTCGAGCGATCTGAGCGCAAGGTTCACCATTTTCCCACCTTTCTCTGATCTTCTTCCGTTCGGGTTGACCTAGCTTGGGCGGTCGGCCGAATCTCACGCCACGCTGACGCGCCAGTTCGCGGCCGTGGGCCGTATTCTCCAAAATCCGCAGGCGGTGCCAGCGGGCAAACCAGCCGAGAATGAACAGAAACAGGTCGGCCATCTCCGAGGTGGTGTCGATGAACGGTTCATCGAGGAGCCGCAGACCCGCGCCTGCCTGCTTCACGCTTTGCAGGATACGCAACATGTCCATAGGGTCACGGGCAATGCGGTCGGTCACGGTAGCCAACACCACATCGCCGGCCTTCAGGCCCTTCAGCATCTTCCGGAGCTGGGGACGCTCGGCGGTGTTCTTGCCGCTGCGCTTCTCTTGGAAAACCTGCTCGCATCCCGCCGCCCGCAGCCGGTCAACCTGATAGGCCAAATCCTGTCCTTCGGTGCTGACGCGGGCATAACCAATGAGACGGGAACAAGAAGAAGTTTGTGACATTCCATGGCCTCCTATCAGGAGACTCTTGAAAGTCACAACAGTTCCAAAAGTCTCCCTTGTTATTTTGTTTTTTTCTACTTTAAGTCAAAAGTCACGACTTTTGCAAGGCAAGAATATTAACATTCCGAAGCGCAAATTATATTTTAGATTAACTGAAAATATACGCTTTTCCTTTCGTTCGTTGCCGATCCATGCCTTAGCGGCGCGGCCGTCAGAAGTCGTGATTTTTGGGTATTCTGGCTGTCGTAATCATGTTCCAGTCGCCATTGGCCAGCGGCCGACAGCCGCCGAAGCGGGTGCCGGGCATCGCTGAAACGATACGGAAGGCAATATCGATGACCATCGAAGTTCAGCGGTGGCTGGCCGCAAAAGCGATCCGCCTCGCCATCCGTCTCACCCCCCTCATGGACAACGGAACCCGACTTGTTCTCGGACAAGCGCTCAACCTGACCACAGCCAAAGACGAATAGGACACGCTTTTCCGCAGGACACGCAAAGCTTGAAAGGCCACGGCATTGAACTTTATGAGATTTTTCGTTGCAATGCTGGTGATCACATTGCTGACGTTTGTCTGGAACGTCGCCGCCGAGAAAAGCCTCATCGAAAATATCGGGTCCACAGCGATCGTCCTGATCCTGATGCAGGTCGGCTACGCAGCTTACATCGGGGCATGTTCCCTTTATGAAAGAAGGAAAGCCGGTGCATCGGTCCTGCGAAAGCAGGGATCGGGCGGTCGCCAATTTCGCTCTTAGAATCTGTCAGGGATAACCGGTTTCCACTTATCCCTGACAAACTCTAGGTGTGACATTTCGCCCTCAGCCGGAACCGGCCAAGCCTAAGGAGAACACCCGGAATTTGTCACGTTACGGAGCGGTGATCGACCTCTACCCTCGGCTGCGTGTGATAAAGGGTCGGAATAAGCAATCCGGCGGGATTTAAAGTAACCGGCCGCTTCTAGGCTCCCTGCGGCAACCGCGGAGCGGCAGAACCGTGATGCCAGGCCCTGCTGCGGGCATCGTCCGAGAGATCGGTGCGGAAGGGAATGACCGCCTGCTTGAACGGATGGGTGATGTTGGCCGGCAAAGCCGTGTGCCCGCTGTTCGTCCAGAAGATCTGGAAGGGCGCTGGCCGGCAGGTTACGCGCGGTCGCGTCGACGATCTCATAGGGATAATCGAGCCCGTGGGCGGCGCCCTCGCGCATGTGTAGCGCCGGTGATTTGGAACGCTGAATACCGGCCCGGACCCGCCTTGCGGGCCTGAACGGGCCTTGTCCGCTTCGTCCATTCCGGGGCTCCCGAAAACCCGCGGCACACCCCATTCCATCATTCCGGCGATGGCTCGAAGCGCGGTCTCCTCCACCGGGAGCCCGGGAAAACATGCTTCCGGTGGCAATCACGCACCTGAACCGTAGCCTCGAACTTTGGAGTTTTCATTTTATTTTCAATGAGAAAGCATCCCGAATTTCCGACACGTAAGCCAAGTGGAAAACCGCTACGACGCAAATTCATAATGCTCTGGACATGACAAAGATCATCTCTGCCGAGCTCCATTCGAGCCTGCCGAACAGCGCCGAACATCTCCTGCGGGTCGCGCTTGCGGGAGTGCAAAGGTACGCGATCGATCCTTGACCGGCCGCGCCCACCCTTCCCTTTGGGTCCGGCTTCCGACTGCAAATGCCAACCGGCTCGCCTGAAATGCGTCACTCAGCCGCCGCGGCCGGCTGTTCCGGAGTGGTCGGGGTAAAGACATAGCCGGGCTCGTCGGAATAGGAACTGAACTTGGTGACCACGCCGGCCTTCAGGATTTCCCTTCTCCCGGGCCGATACATGCCGTCCGGCGCGGCCATTCCGATCATCACGAACATATCCTCCGCATTGAGGCCCATTTCCTTGAAATAGACGGAAAGCTGGCGCTTCAAGGCCGGATCGAACCGTGTCGAGATGGCATCCAGGTTTCTGCGCGCCGCCGTCCCATATTCCTTGCTCTTCTTGCCGTTCGTCACCTGATGCAGACCGATGGCCCCGCTTTCTGCTGCGCGGACCGTACCTCCCGCCAGAACGAACGGACAGGCCGAGTAACAGTAGGCACTCACAGACCTCACCTCGCCTTCCGACCAGCCATTCCTGACCATCTTTTCCACGCAACGGACATCAAGCATGGGGCAGTCTTTCAGCTGCGTTCTGCCGACCGCCGTGTCGAGGCCGGCCGCCCGGATCATACGTCCCATTGCAAGCGCCGCGTCCACATCACCGCCGACGGACTGAAGCACGATCGGCAGTTTTTTACCCTTGAGGCTCTTCAACATCGCCTTCAAACGTTTCGGTGTACCGGGTGTTATCGCGCCCTGGGCCGATATCCATTGAATGCAACTGACGTTGCAGTCCCCGTTACGAACCAGGATGAAATCCATCGGTCGTTCCTCGGGTGCAACAGGCTCCTTCTGTGCTGCTTCCGCCGATATGAAAATACCAAGGGACAGGAAGAAGGCAGCGGTTATCAAGTAAAGTCTCGACAGGCGGCGAAATCGGATCGACATGAAATCCCCCGTAAGCAATACACCAATTGCTACATTTCCCTTTCCAGCCATGCAACCGGTCGAAGATGCTGGACAAGGGCGAAAATCGGGGGAGATCAAGCCCCTGAACTCCCGGCTTCCCCTGCGTTCGAAACTGGAAAGTGACCGGCGCGGGAGCCCCCTCGCCCGCGACGACTTATCGCCCTTGCTTCAGCCGGACGCAGCCGATATATCTGGGGCGCACGCAATGAACTGCTTCGTTGCGTGATTTTTGGAGACTGGATGTCTGAGCTTGTGTGAATAGGCTCTCTGATCGTCAGAGAGCCGCGTGATTTCCAAGATCGCCGGGTGGCCCTGCCACCGGGTAATTTTTCACGTCTGTCACACGAGACTTTCCATGAATATCTCACGCAATGAACAACGTGCCTTGCACGTGCTGGCGCTCGGTGGGCGCATCCTCCACGAACGGGAAGACGGCAAAAAGATCACGACCGTCACCTGCTTCACGCGCGACGGCCTTATCCTCGCAGACTTCGATATGAACGTTTTCAACCGCTTGCGGCGCAAGAGGCTGATCGAATCCCGTTCGGGAAGTCCATACCGGATATCGCAACGGGGCCGCCTCGCCGTCCGCTCGCAACTCGACAATCAGGGGTAATGACATGCAAATCCGCAATGAAACCGCCGGCGATATCCCGGCCATCAGCCGGCTTGTCACGGAAGCCATGCTGCTGCTTCCCCAGGCCACGGGAACGGAAGCGCGTATCGTCGAGCGTCTCAGGGGAGACGGGGCGCTTTCCCTCTCCCTCGTCGCCGAGGAACAGGGAGAGGTGATCGGCCATCTGGCGGCATCGGCCGCCCGCATCGGCAATCAGGATGGCTGGGCCCTGATCGGCCCGCTCGTCGTCCTGCCGGCAAGGCATCGACAGGGCATCGGCTCCGCCCTGATGGCCGAAGCGCTTCGCCGGTTGCGGATGACGAGCCGGGGTGCCGCGCTGGTGGGCGATCCGGGCTATTACGGCCGGTTCGGCTTCCGGTCCTTCCCCGGAATGGTCGTTCCCGGCTGCCCGCCCGAGGTGGTGCAGGCCCTGCCCTTCGATGGCAGCTCTCCCCACGGGGAACTGATCCATCACCCGGCCTTCAGTCCGGATTAACTGATGTAACAATGGGCCGGGCTGCATCTCCAGGAGGTGCAGCCCGGCCGCGTTATCTGGGGGGAAGGAACGGTTCCGATAGAAATCAATCCGACCTCAGGCTGGAGAGCTTGGAGTATTGCTCGGAACGGAGCATTGACACCTAATCCATAGTTCCAGATCTATCTCTTTAGGGACGTGCCTCAAATATTATGATGCAACAAAACATGTTGGGTACATGACACAAGCAATTGAACTGCCGGTTGTCCTTACAGAGGTTGAATTCGAAAGGTGGATGGGTAAACCCGAGCATTGGCTAGCCCTTGCGAACCGTATCGCTGATATGGAGGGCTTCACACCAAGCGTGATGGAGTTGTTCGGCAATAGTACAAACCTTGTGGTGAATTTGGATGATCGGCACATACTGAAGGTGTTTCCACCGATGTACGAGTCACAATTTTCGAGCGAACGCAATGCCCTTCGGTTCTTGAAAGGGCAGCTGGAAATCGCCGTTCCCTCGATAAAGTCAGAGGGGAACGCGAATGGCTGGCACTGGCTGATAACAACAAAGCTCGATGGGATTGTCGGATCAATGGCTTGGCCACTCTTGTCCGAAACAGCCAAGGAGAGTGTACTTGAGCAGATAGGTGCAGCGATCGCTCACATGCAGAAGCTTCCCGTTGACAATCTTGTCCTACAACGGCCCTCTTGGCATGACTTCGTTCGCAAACAGCTTGAGAATTGCTTCGAGCATCATCGCCAACTGGGAATGGCACATAACTTCCTGGCCGACCTAAAGCTTATTATTGAGGACGCGCCAACGATTATTCCTCTGGATCTGCAACCGGTCCTGCTGACCGGAGATTGGATCCCGCAGAACATGTTTCTCACAGAACGTAACGGCAAGTGGAAACTTACAGGGGTAATCGACTTCGGAGATGTAATGACAGGATGGGGCGAATACGACCTTCTTGCTCCCAATGCTTTCATGTGTTCAGGCGAACCCGATCGCACCCAAGCTCTTTTGAGGGGATATGGCGTGCCCAATGGTATCTGCGATACCGCCATGAGGCGGCGTCTCCTGACGTTGGCTCTCCTGCATGCCGAGAGCGATATTAGTAAAATTGACATCGATAGCTGGCAGCACAGAGCAAACAGCTTATTCGATCTAGGCTCCATCTCTTGGCCCTAATCCCTGAGTTGCCGGAATAGAAATGGCGATTTCATCTCCGATCTGAAACACTCACGACCTCCCTCATTCCCTCATCTTTTCAAGCGCCTGAAGCATCGGGTAGACGCTGAAGGCGGATTTCTCGGCCTTTGCAGTGAGATCGCGCAGGTAACCGCCGGGCGAACGGATCGTATCGGCGCGCTCGAGAATGAAGGCGATCACCACCGAGGCCGCCTGTTCGCCCATCGCCGCCTTCGCCTTGCGCCAGGCATCGGGCGAAACACCCAGCATCGAGCGCACGAGATCGGCGGTCTTGATCAGATCCGGCCAGTTGCGGATGCCGTCGCGGGCATAATCGATGATCCCGGGGCACAATCGCTTCAATCGGACCAGACTGATTGCCATCTTGCGTTCGGGGGCCGCCTCCACGGCGCTTGCGGGCTTCGCCGTATTATGTTCCCAGCCGTTTAATTCAGAAGTAAGTTCGGTATTTGAATTCTGATAATGGCGCTCAGTTTGAAGATCATTGGCGCTCATTTCTTCTTCGGAAAGACTTGAAAGGTAAGAGTTTTCCACTTCCGCTCGAAGACGCGCGAGCTCGCTCCGACGGGTTTCGAGCGCGTCGATACCGGCATTGCGTCCCAGTCCGCCGGAAATCATAGACAGACGTTCCGCCATGCCGGGCCAGTCCCCTGCCCTGCCCTCTTCCAGCGCGCATTCGACGATGCGTGCGATATCCCGCTGGTGAAGGGTCACCTCGCTGCGCAGGGCCCGGATTGCCCGCTCCTCGCGGCGAACGGTTTCGGCGGCGGCATGGATCTCACCGGCGCGGAGCGCAAGCGGAGCAAGATCGAAACCGAAGGCATCCTCGACCACGCCACGATCATCCCGCAGGCAGTAGCGCTTGCCATTGGCGCTGTCGCGGCGAATGACGAGGCCGGCATCCACCAGCGCCGCCAGATGCCTGCGGATCGTTGCCGGCGCCATGCCGCGGGCGCGCAGCGAAAGCTCGCGATTGGAGGGGAAGACGATGATCGGCGCGCTGCCGTCGAGTTCCCGGTCGGTGTTGAAGGAGACGAGCGCTTCCAGCACGCAGATCGTGCGATCGCCAAGGCCGAGCGTGCGGCGCGCTTCCGTCACGGCGCGCAGCAATTGCCACTTGTCGGCACGGCCGCTGTCATTGCCGCCCTCGCCCGATTTCAGCTTCTCCTGGCGCTCGGCAGTCCTGGCCTGGGCGGCAAAAATGCGCGCACCGACCCTGCCGCCGCCGAAAGGCGTCGTCACAATCCGTTCCATCATCGTCAGGCCCCTTGTCTGGAGACAAGCCGGACCCGTCGACGTCGCCATTTGGGCAGACGCAGTTCCACGTTTCGCGCAACGTATCGTTCGCGACTCTTGACTTTGACCTGCGGAAGTGATTCTCTCGAATTGCTACATAGAAGAGGGCTTCCGGAATGGTGACGTTTTGGGGGCCTTTTTTCTTGTCTCTGCGCTTCCTTTCCTGGTGTTTCAACCATCGCCAGCGGGGCTAACCGCCAGCCGAATCACATGATTTCCGGCTTACGCCTCGCCTTTGTCAGCGGCTTCCGCCGCGACAAAAGCCGCATAATCCTCGTTCAGCCTCGCCATCATCCGCTCGATGAAAGCGGGCGCGACATCCTTGGCAAAATCGATCTTCACCGCCCTGCCCCGCCGGTCGACGCGGGCGAAGACACGCCCATCGGGCGCCTTCAGTTCCAGCGGCGCTGCCTTCGCGCCCTTGCGCAACCGCACGGGCAAGGCCCGGTCGAACAGCATCTGAAAACGCGTGTCGCTGTCTGCCGCGCGGAAACGCTCCGAAGTGGCCTCGTCATCCGCCTTTTCGATCTCGGCGCCGTTGCCGTTCAGGAAGATCTCGCCAAGCGCCATCCAGCGTTCGCGTCCCGCCTTCGGTGCTGGACCGATGGCGCGGATGAACCGCACGGGAACGGCATCGGCCACCTGCAGCAGACGCGAAAGTTCACTCTTCTGCACCGCCAGCGCCTCGCAGATCAGCTTGCGGTCGAAGCCGCGATCCTCAAGCGAACGGGCAAAGACCGCGCGTTCGATGAAGCTCAGATTGCGCCGCTCGGCATTTTCCTTGCCCTGCGCCAGAACCAGTTCGTCATCGGTAAGCGTACGGACGATGGCCCGGACCGGAAGTCCGAGCCGACGTGCGGCCTTCAGGCGACGGTGACCATAGGCCACCTGGTAACGGTCCGGCGTTTCGCCATGCGGGCGCACCAGGATGGGAACCTGCTGTCCCGCCTCGCGCATGCTTTCCACCAGTTGGAGGAAATCCGGATCGTCCCGGTCTTCCTCGCTCAGGCGGTCGCTGACGAATGACACCTCGATCTTGGCCGGATCGAGCGCCAGAATGCGCTCGCCGTTCTCCAGCGCTTCGCGAAGCGCCCGCGCTTCTTCCATCTCGCGACTGATCGACGACAGCGTCAGCCCCATGGTGCGCACCGCGCCGGAGGATGTGCGGCCGGGAAGGCCGGCGGGGTTTCCGGGCTGGCTATTGGCGTGCCCGGCTAAAGCCGGTGCCGCGGGAGAAAGGCTCTCCTGCGCCGGCTGGCTTGCGGCAGCGCTCGCAGAGGCGTCGCCGGGAACGGATTTCGTCTCGGGCGCCCGATGCTCGGTCTCGGCCGCCGGCAGCATGTCGCCGCCGAACAGGGCTTTCAGAGAGTTCTTGCGATCCCGTCCCGCCATCTTCATCGCCTCCATGCCGTATGCACCAACTGCTCGATTTCACTGTTTACCGCATCGAGCGATTCCATCGCCCGGTCGTAGGTGCCGCGCGAGAAATTCTCGCGGCCGACTTCGTAGAGCGTCTGCTTGGTCAGGCCCGCATCCGAAACCGCTGTCGATTTCAGCATTGCCGCAGTCAGCACGCGATTGCCGAAAAGAGACCGAAGGAAGCCGACGATCTGCGCCTGCGGCGCATCATGCGGCTCGAAACGGGTGACGAGGTAACGCAGGAAGTCGAAGTTCAGCTGTCCCCCCGCCTCGCGCACGACGCCGAGCAGGTCGGCGGTCATGAACAGGAACTGGCTCATCGAGGCGACATCGAGCATCTGCGGATGCACGGTGACGATAACCGAGGTCGAGGCGCAGAGCGCCGACAGCGTCAGGTAGCCGAGCTGCGGCGGGCAGTCGATGATGACGACGTCGTAATTGTCCGCCACCTCATCAAGCGCCGCCTGAACACGGGTGAAGAACAGCGAAGTGGCGTCGCCCGGCCGGCGGGCGGAAAGCACCCGTGGCGTCGCATGCTCGAATTCCTGCAGCTCGAGATTGCCCGGCACCAGATCGAGATTGTGGAAATAGGTCTTGCGGATGATGTCCTTCAGCGAGCGCCGCTCGTCGTCATAGCGGATCGCGCCGTAGATCGTGTCGTTGCCGGCAAGGTCCAGTTCCGGCTGATAGCCGAACAGCGCCGAAAGCGAGGCCTGCGGGTCGAGGTCGATGGCAAGCACGCGATGGCCGGTCATGGCGAGATGCTGGGCGAGATGCACCGACGAGGTGGTCTTGCCGGAGCCGCCCTTGAAGTTGGTGACCGAGATCACCTGCAGGTGTTCGCCCCGCTCCGGGTCGCGCCATTTTACATAGGAGCGCGCCTTGGCCTTGTTGCCCTTGGCCAGCGCCTGCTCCGCCAGATAGTGGCGCAGCGCATCGATATCGGCAAGCGAATAGGAACGCCGTCCGCCGGCGCTCACCTCCGGCTGTGGCCCCTCCCCTGCCAGCGAAAGCTGGCGCAGATAACCATCGGATACGCCGACGAGCCTTGCCGCCTCTCCCGAAGAGAAGCTGCGCAGGGTCTTCTGCGATGTCGGCGCGAACAGCCGGTCGCGCATCGCCTGCAACTGGAGCGAAAGCGCCTGCGCGTCCTCGGCGATGGTCTCATCGGCCGGACGCAGGCTGGACGCCTTTTCTCCAATAGCGGGGTCTGACGGCATGGCCATCGGATCTCTCCATCTGTTATCCTGCTTTCAACGCGCCTTTGGAGGCGCTGTCGCTTGCAGGGTTCAATTTCACATTTTGTGCGATTCTCGCTTTCGCGCATATACGCAGGGCAGAAAACCTACAGAGACTTTTCGGATTTACGGAAAATCTTCTCATCTCCGCCCTTTTCCGTAAAAATCGTGGAGCATGGTCCGAGTCGCGTCAAGTCCTTTTTGGTTAACAAAATCTTACCTTTCCAAGCCGTCTCTCATGTCCGCAATCATAGATCGGGCCACGCAAGCGGGGATGAATTCCGTGAGCCCGGATTGATTCAAAAGGATTATTTTCTTTACCCATCCCCGCCCTTCCCGGTCACTGGCGGTCAGCTGCATCAAAAGGCGAAAAGATCACGCCGCTGGACCGTAAAGCATAATCAACATGAATCGATGACGGCCGACCGATTCAGGAAAGTCGTTGGACGCGGGTAACAGCGCATCCGACAATGGCCGTATGAACGAAGCAGCCCTCTTTCACCTCGAGCGACGCGACGCCTCGCGCAACATGAAACGCTTCTATCGTCTCTCGGTCGAACGCGACCTGTTCGGCGAGACCCTGCTGATCCGCGAATGGGGCCGGATCGGAAAACAGGGCCGCCGCAGGGAGGAACCCCATGCAAATCCGGACACAGCACATCGGGCGGCGGTGGCCCTTGCCCGCTCGAAGCGTCGGCGCGGCTATGTGGAGATTGCGGGTGGGGCATGAGAGGATTGTCGTCGGACGATTGCCGGCTCTCCATACAGGGGTCGGAAAGCCATTCGGTGGCGATGAACCAGCCGAAATTTTCGAGAGAAGGAATTTCCCCTCCCCTGCTTCGGGCAACCGGACAGGAGCGCCGGTAGACATGTCTCTTAGACAAGAGGCCCGTTGACAGCTGTCAACGTTGGCCAGCATTCAACCTCTCGGATCGATTCCAACCGTCTCGTTGAAGCCGGGGCATCCCTCTCCGTCATGGCGACCGTGGTCGGGCACGTCCCCCTCCCCTTTTTGGGCAGAATCAATATTGGCCCTTCCCGACAGGCCGCCCCGGTCAGGCCTCGCGGAACAGTCTCTCGGCGACGAAGTCGATGAAGGCCTGAAGCCTTGGGGTCATGAAGCGGGCGGATGCCCAGAGGATCGAGAAGTGGCCGGGTGCTGCGAGATGTTCCTGCAGGACGGCATCACGCAAGCCGTCGCGGATCGCATCCGCCGCCAGGAACTCCGGCATGTAGGCAAGGGCGAGGCCGTCGATCGCGGCGGCCCGGATCGCTTCCATGTTGCCGCAGGTCAGCGCAATCCGCATCGTCGACAGGGGATTGTCGCCGTTCGCCAGCTGCAACTCCTGAAACTTCCCAGAGGTCGTGAAGCGGAAGCGTAGCGCCTCGTGTTCCTGAAGCTGGACGGTTCTATTAACCTCGCCCTTTTTCCCGGATTTATGATTCCCTGTACCGTGGGTTGATGCTTTGCGAGGTAAGCGATGCGGGGCCATGCGGGACTTTTCGATGTGGACGATCGTCTTCGTCGGCTGAGCGATCTGGGCGATCAGCTCGAGGCCTATACCCGGGTTGTCGATTTCGAGGCATTACGGCCGGAACTGGACAAGGCCCTGTCCTATACGAGCGGCCCGCAGGGTGGCCGGCCGCCCTACGATCCGGTGATGATGCTGAAGGTGCTGGTGATCCAGACGGCCAACAACCTGTCGGACGAGCGCATCGAATTCCTGATCAACGACCGGCTTTCCTTCATGCGCTTCTTCGGGCTCGGCCTGTCCGACCGCGTTCCCGACGCCCGCACGATCTGGCTGTTGCGGGAGCGGTTGACCAGGGCCGGTGCGATCCAGTCCCTGTTCGAACGCTTCGACGCGATGCTGTGCGAGGCCGGCTATATCGCCATGTCCGGACAGATCGTCGACTCCAGCCTGGTGGCCGCGCCGAAGCAGCGCAACACGAAGGGGGAGAAGGACGACATCAAGGCCGGCCGCATCCCGAAAGCATGGAAGGAAAAGCCCGCCAAACTCCGACACAAGGACCACGACGCTCGCTGGACGGTGAAGTTCACCAAGGCCGAGCCGTAGGCGGACGGCACGCTGCCGCCGGTTGATATCGCCATTCCCGCCTTCGGCTACCAGAACCACATCTCGATCGACTGTAAGCACGGGCTGATCCGCAAATGGATGGCGACGGACGCAGCCGCCTACGAGGGAGCCCGGTCACGTGAGGGGCTGCTCGACAAGACCAATACGGCGCGTACCGTCTGGGCCGATCCGGCCTATCGCTCGAACGCCAACGAGACCTTCATGGAGAAGAACGGCTTCGTCAGCCCCATCCATCGCAAGAAGCCACCGGGGCGGCCGATGCCGGAGGCGACACGGCACGCCAATAACCTCAAATCGAAGGTCCGCTCGCGTGTCGAGCATGTCTTTGCCGAGCAGAAGAGCCGGATGGGCCTGTTCATCCGAACCGTCGGCATCGCCCGCGCCACCACCAGGATCCGGCTCGCCAACATCCTCTACAACATGAAGCGGCTGATATTCCTGAAACGGCGGCCGGTGACCGCATAGGTCGCCCGCCGGAGCCAAAGGCAGAGCCAACGGCAAATCATCGCGCCGCTTTAAAACACTCCGAGCCTGCCCCGTGGCACAAAGCGCCAGTTCAAACCTCGGAAATTACCTTAATAGAACCGTCCAGCTTCTATCGAATGCGTTTCGGGATCATGACACAGGCGCCGGGCATGGATATGGAATCACCGCGCTGAGGCCGTTGACAGCTGTCAACAGGGGAAGGAGCGCTGAAGCAACGCTTCCGGATGATATCGATGAAGGCCCGGTTTGGCTTCTCTTTGGAGCCTTCCCTTCCGATCATCCGACATCGGCAGATTGGCCGGGTTCCGAAAAAATACGCCTTCGAAACATCTGCCAAGACAGGAAGGAAAGCTCTCAGGTTTTCCACCGTTGCCAGCCTTGGCGACTGTTGACAGCTGTCAACGCGCAATCGCCAGCCACCCGTTCCAACGATTCGCCACTACAGGGATCGGCGCAATCAGCGTGCGCCAACGCTATGTCGACCGGGAGACTGCGACGGGAAGGGCGGGAGAGCATGGTAAACGATCGATGAATCACCGTTCCCAAGCCCCCTGCCGGTCGCGTGATCCCCCTCCCCCGGAGAAATGCTCTTGGGGAAGGGGAGGGGGCCTTGCTGCGGGGTCAGTTGCTCCGCTCGGAGGGCGGAACGGCAAGTGTATCGCATTCGCTTTCGCCGATGATCTTTTCCGCCACGCTGCCAAGGAAGAGCTTCTTCGCGCCGTTGCGGCCACGCGTGCCGACGACGATCAGGTCGGCGGAAATCTGGGCGGCGAGCGTTGCGATGGTGGCGGCGACTGAGCCGTGTTCCGCCACGATATGAATGTTACCCGGATCGATCGGCTGGTTCTCGAGGAACTCGAGCAGGGCGACCGAGGCGTTCCTCTTCTCGTCGTTGACGTAGTCGCTGATCTCCTCCCGGGCGACGGCCGTGCGCGCCATCATCGTGGCGGCGGCGGCATCGAACACATGCACGAGGGAGATCGCGGCGCTACGGCCGATGCCGAGACCATTGAAGACCTCGATGGCGTCGGACGAGCAATCGGACATGTCGATGGCCAGAAGCACATGCTTGTAGCTGCCGTTCGGAACACCCTTCGCCGTCAGGATCGGCGCGGTCGATGTGCGCATCGTGCGTTCCGCCGTGGTGCCGAAGAAGACGTCCTTCAGCGTCTGCTGGCGATGCGGCCCGAGGACCAGAAGGTCCGCCCCGAGGTCCTTCGCCGCGATGCCGAGTGAAGCGCCCGGGCCGCCCCGGATCACCTGCCAGTCGCAATCGATGCCGTCCATCTCGCGGATACCATCGACCTGTTCCTGAAGCAGCTGGCCGGTCGTTTCCACCTGGGCGTCGACCAGACGTTTCGGCTGGTCCTCATCGATGACGTGAACGAGCGAAAGCGAGGCGGGCAGGGACTTCGCGAGATAGATGGCGCGGCGCAGGGCGCGATCGGACCGGGTGGAAAAATCCGTCGCCACGAGGATCCTTTTTGTCATCGCTCTTCCTTTTCTGGTTTTGAACTCAAATCGATTCCGGCAGACATGCTCGCTGCCGGCTCATGTCCGGGTTACGACAAGAAAGGCCAGATAGGCCAGATAAAGACCCACCATTAAGGCCCCCTCGAAACGGGAGACCACACGGCCGCTATAAAACACCGGCACGCACAGAAGCGCCACCGCCGTCATGACGGGGATATCGATCCCGATGAGGGAAGGGGAAACCGCTACCGGCTCCGAGGGCACGACGATGGTGATGCCGAGAATGACGAGAATGTTGTAGACGCTGCTGCCCAGCAGGTTGCCGATGGCGATCTCGCGCTGGTTCCGGAGCGTCGAGACGATGGTCGTCACCAGCTCCGGCGAGGAGGTGCCGATGGCGATGATGGTGAGGCCTATGAACTCCTCGGACACGCCCCAGAGCCGGGCGAGATCCACCGTGCCCTTCACCAGAAAATCGGCGCCATAGACGACGACGGCAATGCCGACGACAATCGCCAGAAGCTCCTTCTGCCAGGACGAGCCGGCAAGCAGGGGAGGGGGCGCCATCTCGCGCAGTTCCTCGCGAAACTCCGCCTTGACGCGCCGGCTCTCGCGCCGGGCCGACTGGATGATCGCCGCGGTATAGCCAACCGAGAAGATCAGCAGGATGATGCCTTCGTTACGGCTGAGATAGCCATCGGACGCCATGAACAGCAGAGCGCAGGAGGCCACCACGATCATCGGCAGATCGAGCAGCAGGGTCTCGGCGCGGATCGCCATAGGCAGCATCAGGGCGCTGAGCCCGAGGATCAGCAGGATGTTGACGACGTTGGTGCCGGCGATGTTGCCGATCGCCAGATTGCCATTGCCGGTGAGAACGGAATCGATGCCGACGGCAAGCTCCGGCGTGCTGGTGCCGATGGCGATGATCGTCGCGCCGATCACCACGGGCGATATGTTGAGACGACCGGCAAACCGCGTTCCGCCGCGCACGATGAATTCCGAACCGGCGACAAGCAGCAGCAGCCCGACCGCGGACCAAGCCAGCGCCGTCAGCATGAAATCACTCCAAAGACCATCAATCCCGCAGCTCCGCGAACCAGCCGAGCCGGCGCATCACCACCTTCTCGACCTCGAGCAGCACCATCAGCGCGGCCCCGACAGCAATGAGGAGCGCACCATCGAGCAGCCCGAGAGGCCGGGTGCCGAAGAGGTCGTTCATGAAAGGGGCATAGGTGAAGAGCAGCTGGGCGGCGACGAGCACCCCGATGGCGGTCAGCACCGCCGGCGTGCCCCGAACACCTGTGATGGTGATCGAAGGGACATGCAGATAGCGGACGTTGAACAGGTAGAAGATTTCGCCGACCACGAACATGTTGACGACCATGGTCCGCGCCGTCTCCATGTCGCGGCCGGTTTCGAGCGCGAAGAAGAAGATGCCGAGCGAAGCCGCAGCCAGCAGGATGGACACCACCACCACCCGCCAGAGCAGGAAGGGCGAAAGCAGCGGCGCATTGGCAGCCCTCGGCCGCCGCCGCATGATGCCGGGTTCCGATGGCTCGAAGGCGAGAACGAGGCCAAGCGTTGCCGCCAGGATCAGGTTGATCCAGAGGATATGGGTCGCCGTCATCGGCAGGGAGAATCCCGCGAGAATGGCGAGCACGACTGCAACGGTTTCCGCGCCATTGGTCGGGATCTCCCAGGAAATGACCTTGCGGATATTGTCCTGAACGGTGCGGCCCTCGCGCACGGCATTGACGATCGAGGCGAAATTGTCGTCGAGCAACACCATCTGGGCGGCTTCCTTCGCCGCCTCGGTGCCCTTGATCCCCATGGCCGTGCCGACATCCGCCTGACTGAGCGAGGGAGCATCGTTCACGCCGTCGCCGGTCATTGCCACGATATGACCGTTGCGCTGGAGCGCGCGGACGATCCTGAGCTTGTGCTCGGGCGTGGTGCGGGCAAAGACGGAGACGCGCTCGACGATCTTCCTCAACTCGTCATCGCTCGCCGCCTCGACCTCCGCACCGGTGATGACCTCGGGGTCTTCGGCGAGATCGAGCTGGCGGGCAATCGCCAGCGCGGTTGCGGCATGGTCGCCGGTAATCATCTTGATGGCGATGCCGGCGGAGCGGCACTCGGCCACCGCATCGATCACTTCCGGTCGCGGCGGATCGATGAAGCCGACGATGCCGAGGAATTCGATGCCGCCGGCAAGCGTCTCGAAGGAAAGGGTTTCAGGTGCCGCCGCCAGATGTTTCACGGCAAAGCCCAGAACGCGCTCACCCTCCGCCCCGGCATTGGCAATCCGCTCCTCCCAGAAGGCGCGCGTCGGTTCATTGCCCGTCGTTTCATTCGCCGTCATGGCAAGCAGCGCTTCGGCAGCACCCTTGATGAACACGACATAGGATCCATCCGGGGCGCGATGCAGCGTCGCCATGAAGCGATGGGTGGCGTCGAAGGGGATTTCATCCAGTCGCTGCCATTCCCCACGAACATGGGAGGGGTCGAGCCCCGCCTTCATGCCGAGCGCGACCAGCGCGCCCTCCATCGGATCGCCCGTCACCTGCCAGCAGTTTTCGCCCTGGAAAAGATCCGCGTCGTTGCAGAGCAGGCCGCAACGGACAAGGCTGGTGGCGTCGGCAAGAGCCGCGACGTCATCGCCGTCCGGGCTGGTCATTTCGCCCTCGGGCACATAACCCGCGCCACCGACCGACAGGCGGCTCATCGCCGTCTCGATCCGCCGCGCGGTCATTTCGTTGCGGGTCAGCGTACCGGTCTTGTCGGTGCAGATGACGGATGTGGCGCCGAGCGTTTCGACGGCCGGCAGCTTGCGGATGACGGCATTGCGCGAAGCCATGCGGCGAACGCCGATGGCGAGCGTAATGGTAATGACCGCCGGCAGCCCTTCGGGCACCACGCCGACCGCGAGCGCCACCACCGCGATCAGCGCTTCCACCCAGTCGAAACCGCGAATGAGCACGGCAAAGGCGAAGAGCAGGGCGCCGCCGATGAAGACGACCCAGGTGAAACGCTTGGCGAAGGCATCGATCTGCCGCAGCAGCGGCGTGCTCAGCTGCTCGACATTCTGAAGCAGGCTGCTGATACGGCCGATTTCGGTCTGCAGGCCCGTCTCGACGACGACCCCCGTTCCCTGACCGGCGGCAACCAGCGTGCCGGAAAAGGCCAGGCATTGGCGGTCGCCGAGCGCTGCGTCGGCCGCAACCGGCAATTCGTGCTTTTCGGCAGCGACGGATTCGCCGGTCAGAAGCGCTTCGTCGATCAGCAGGCGGCGTGCGCGGAGCAGGCGTAGATCGGCCGGAACCTTGTCACCGGCCTCGATGAAGACGACGTCGCCCGGAACCAGCTCACGCACAGGGATCGCCGATCTGTGGCCATCGCGCAGGACATGGGCATGCGGCGAGATCATGTTGCGGATGGCGTTCAACGCCTCCTCGGCCTTGCCCTCCTGCACATAGCCGACAATGGCGTTGACCACCACGACCGCGACGATGACGCCGGCATCGATAGCATGATTGAGCAGGAAGGCCGCCGCCGCCGCCAGCAGCAGGAAATAGATCAGCACATTGTTGAATTGGGCGAGAAACCGCAGCCAGGCGGGACGCCCCGCGGTCTCGGGCAATTCGTTCGGCCCGTGGCTCGCCAGCCGCCGTTCGGCTTCCACCCGCTTCAGGCCGTGGGCCGTTGCCGAGAGCTGGGTGAGAACGTCTTCGGTGGATTGACTATGCCAGTTTCGCGTTTCCTTGGCGCCATTATCCACCTGCTATCCCCCTATGTCTGCTCCACATTCCCGCCGAAGAATAGATGGCCGCAACCATGCAAGGCAACGTTGCCCCCTGCGACAAAAGCACCTTCGGGCGATCACGATGTAATCACGGAACCGTGATGATGCCGGAATGGAGCGAATAGCGGAGGAGGATGGGGAGTAGATCGCCGGGAATACTGGTCGCGACAGGGCTGATGAATTTCTCCCGCACCGGCGGTTTACAGCCCCGGGGCTGGCCCGGCATCTTCAATGTCAAAGATTACTGATATAAATCTTGCGCTCGTACCGGCGCGTGCGAAAGGTCTACGCTCTTGCCGCGCCGCGGGCTTCGTCACAGGCAGGATCATGGAGATCACCGAAAATGTCCGAAACCGTCCTTCTCTCTCGCTGAGCAGAAGGTACAATGACACTGCCGATTTCTCTCTGCTCGACGAGAGAGGCAATTCCGGACATATTCCTAGATATTAAAGTATTTATTTGCATTATTATTTTTAGATCATTTTATTAATTAACGAATTATGAAATTTTATATGCATAAAATATGAGATATACATAAGTATATTAATAATTAAAAACTATAAACGTCGAAACTATCGTCATCAGCGCTCCGAACATGACCCGCTTCCTGTTTCCCTGAAATAATGTCGGATCATTGCTACCGTCGTCGAACGTCGATTCGGTAAATTTGTTTACTATATAAAACTCCGCCCCCTAATCCGATAAAATATCAGTTCGTATGTTTTCTGACATACGAAATACATGAGTATGATTCAGAAAAATATTCGCGCACATCAGAAATAAGCTCATGCTTATTATTCATATATCCTGCAATGCATGAGATAGGGAACTCCATGTCCCGATCATTTGGCGCTTTCGCGTTTTGATGGTGTCATCCGCCTTTGTATCATCAAAGGGTGTATCGCACCCTCCAGCAGAAAAGAAGACAGCGGCCCCGCCGCTGTTCCGTACCTTCTCTCCGCAATGAGGCCGGGATGCATCGAGCCCCTGCATTCATCAACCACGACAGTGACGTGCAGATTGCCGAATGCCTTCTGGCGGCCAGCCGTCTTCTGCCATCTTGATGGCAGCACCTATGAGGCCTATATTGGTGGAAAATGGAGGCATCGATGGCTGAACCGCAACTCTCTGTCCGCAGCTCCAAGGCCCGGGATCTGGCGCACCGGCTCGCGCGTCGCGAGAACCGGTCGATTGCCGATGTCGTCGAGCGCGCCCTTGAAGCCTATGAGGTCCGCGAGGCCGGGCGGGAACCTGCCGCGAGCTTCTACGCAAGACTTGCGACACAGGCCGGCACGGATATCGATCTGGAAACCGTGATCCGCGAAAACCGCAAGCCGCATCCGGGCATCGAGCTTTGATTTTCCTTGACACCAACGTCATCTCGGAAACCCTGAAGAAGGCCCCAGACGAGGCAGTCGTTGCCTGGCTTGTCCGGCACGACGCGGAACTGGCGCTGCCGACGGTGACGATTGCCGAGATAGCCTATGGCATCCAGAAGATCAGGCCTGACCAGCGCGCAGACCGGCTCGAACAGGGCTTGCAGGACTGGCGCCGCCGCTTTGCCGACCGCATCTTTGGTCTCACCGAGGAGGCTGCCCTTGCCTATGGCGAGATCATGGGCGATGCGGCCCGGCAGGGACATGTCATGTCAGCCCCCGACGGCATGATAGCCGCGATCACGCGGGTCAACGGCGGCCGTCTGGCGACCCGCAACCTGAAAGATTTCCGCACCACCGGCCTTCACCTCATCTCTCCTTGGGACTTCTGAACCAGTTTGGCCCCGTGAATTCGGCAAGCGAGCTTAGCGGATAGTTCGGCATGGCCGATATTCTCCCATGACCAATGCCGGAGGCTCCAGCCCGACCGCCTCATGCGTGATCCGTCGCATGGCTTTGCCCGCATTCCCGAGCATTCCTCGGCATGGCCTCCTTCCTTCAACGCATGATCCCTACGAGGCAATTCGCAGCCTCCCGCATGCCGCCGTCCCGCCATGCCGCGAGCCAGAGACGACGCTGAACCGT
>QFQX01000097.1 GCA_003248775.1 Shinella sp.
AGCCCGGCATGATGCCGATCTTGCATTCTTCCGGCGTCAGGATACCCGGGCAGTTCGGGCCGAGCAGGCGCGACTTGGACTTGTCGAGCTTGGCCTTGACCCGCACCATGTCCATGACCGGGATACCCTCGGTGATGCAGGTGATGAACGGGATCTCGGCGTCGATCGCCTCGATGATCGCTTCGGCTGCACCTGCCGGCGGAACGTAGATCACGGTCGCGTCTGCACCGGTCTTGTCCTTGGCTTCGGCAACGGAAGCGAAGATCGGCAGGGTTTCGCCCGTGGAGCCGGTCCAGGTTTCGCCGCCCTTCTTCGGGTGGATACCGCCAACCATCTGCGTACCGTAATAGGCGAGCGCCTGTTCGGTGTGGAAGGTGCCGGTCTTGCCGGTCAGGCCCTGAACGAGGACCTTGGTGTTTTTATTGACGAGAATCGACATTGGTTCAGGTCCCTCAATTAGCCGTTGATCGCGGCTACGATCTTCTTCGCAGCATCGTCCAGATCGTCGGCAGCGGTGATCGCCAGACCCGATTCGTTCAGGATCTTCTTGCCAAGCTCGACATTGGTGCCTTCAAGGCGAACGACCAGCGGAACCTTCAGGCCGACTTCCTGAACCGCAGCGACAACGCCTTCAGCGATGACGTCGCACTTCATGATGCCACCGAAGATGTTGACGAGGATGCCCTCGACCTTCGGGTCAGCCGTGATGATCTTGAAGGCTGCAGCAACCTTTTCCTTGCCAGCGCCACCGCCGACGTCGCAGAAGTTTGCCGGCTCCTTGCCGTAGAGCTTGATGATGTCCATCGTCGCCATGGCAAGGCCTGCGCCGTTGACCATGCAGCCGATGTTGCCGTCGAGAGCCACGTAGGCGAGATCCCACTTGGAGGCCTCGATTTCCTTGGCGTCTTCCTCGGTTTCGTCACGCAGTGCGCGGACGTCATCGTGACGGAACAGCGCGTTGCCGTCGAAGGAAACCTTGGCGTCGAGAACGCGCAGGTGGCCATTGGTCATGACGATGAGCGGGTTGATTTCGAGAAGGGACATGTCCTTCTCGTTGAAGGCCTTGTAGAGGATCGGGAAGAGCGACTTGGCGTCTTCGGCGGCAGCGCCGGTCAGCTCGAGCGCCTTGACGATCTTCGCAACGTCGTCAGCCGTGACACCGGCTTCCGGATCGATGGCGATGGTGTGAATCTTCTCCGGCGTGTCGTGGGCGACAGCCTCGATGTCCATGCCGCCTTCGGTCGAGACGACGAAGGCAACACGACCGACCGAACGATCGACCAGCAGCGAGCAATAGAGTTCGCGGGCAATGTCGGCACCGTCTTCGATGTAAAGGCGGTTGACCTGCTTGCCGGCTTCGCCGGTCTGCGCGGTCACCAGCGTGTTGCCGAGCATTTCCTTGACGTTGGCGACGACTTCGTCGATCGACTTCGCCAGGCGAACGCCGCCCTTGGCTTCGGGGCCGAGTTCCTTGAACTTGCCCTTGCCGCGGCCGCCGGCGTGGATCTGGCTCTTGACCACGTAAAGCGGGCCGGGAAGAGACTTGGCAGCAGCTTCCGCCTCTTCGACCTTGAGGATCGCGACACCTTCCGCGACCGGTGCGCCGTAGCCCTTCAGGAGGGCCTTGGCCTGGTATTCATGAATATTCATCGTCTTGTCCCTGTATTGGGCCTGTCAGGCGGATTACTTGAGGGCGGGGGCGATATTGATGCAGGCTTCGCAAAGACCGGCGACAGCGCCAACGGACTTCTGGAAGGCTTCTTCTTCTGCCTTGGTGAATTCGACTTCGATGATGCGCTCGACGCCGCCGGCACCGATGATCGTCGGAACGCCGACATACATGTCCTTCACGCCGTACTGGCCTGAGAGATATGCAGCGGCCGGCAGGACGCGCTTCTTGTCCTTGAGGTAGGATTCAGCCATCTCGATGGCGGAAGCAGCCGGAGCGTAGTAGGCCGAGCCGGTCTTGAGCAGGCCGACGATTTCGGCGCCGCCATCACGGGTGCGCTGGATGATTTCTTCCAGGCGCTCCTTGGTGACCCAGCCCATCTTGACGAGGTCGGTCAGCGGAATGCCGCCAACGGTGGAGTAGCGAGCGAGCGGCACCATGGTGTCGCCGTGGCCACCGAGAACGAATGCGGTAACGTCCTGAACGGAAACCTTGAACTCTTCGGAAAGGAAGAGGCGGAAACGGGCAGAGTCAAGAACGCCTGCCATGCCGACGACCTTGTTGGTCGGGAGGCCGGAGAACTTCTGCAGGGCCCAGACCATTGCGTCGAGCGGGTTGGTGATGCAGATGACGAAGGCGTTCGGAGCGTACTTCTTGATGCCGGCGCCGACCTGTTCCATGACCTTCAGGTTGATGCCGAGAAGGTCGTCGCGGCTCATGCCCGGCTTACGGGCAACGCCTGCGGTGACGATGCAGACGTCTGCGCCTTCGATGGCGGAGTAATCGCTGGCGCCGGTCAGCTTGGCATTGAAGCCTTCAACGGGGGACGACTGGGCGATATCCAGGCCCTTGCCCTGCGGGATGCCGTCGGCAATGTCGAACAGGACGATGTCGCCCAGCTCCTTGAGACCGGCCAGATGAGCCAGCGTACCACCAATCATTCCAGAACCGATAAGAGCGATCTTATTGCGCGCCATTGAAGTGCTTCCTTTTAGATCCAAAACCAAGGCTGACAGGGATTGGCTGCCGACCCTTGTGGAAAATCGCATAGCTGCACTCGAGAAAAACTGCAAACGATTATTTTCAGTGCAGTATTTTCAATCGGTTAGATGATTATTTTCTTACGTAAACGTCAAAATTTATGACGTAAAAATGTCAAACTTCCGCGCGTGCACCTTGATGAAGGGCAAGATAGTCGGCACTCCACATCTCGAACAGCCGCGAAACGGTGCGGTCGAATTCGAAACCTTCCGTGCCCTTCTTCTCCGTCAGGAGTTCCTCCGGCATGGCGGCGGCGGAAGCGAAAAGTCGGACGGAGGCATCGTAAAGGGCGTCGATCAGGATGATGAAACGCTTTGTCTCGTTGCGCTTCTGCGGACCGAGCAGCGGGATGTGATCGATGAAGATGACATCGAACCGGCGGGCAATCTCAAGAAAGTCGGATGCCCCGAGCGGCTGCGCGCAAAGCTCGGTGAAGGAGAACCGGGCAGCCCGGCCCGCCGCGCGCGGAACGGGAACGCTGCGCCCCTTCATCTCGATCTCGGTCGCAATCTCACGCCTGCCATCAGTGATCCTCTCCCAGGCAATATCCATGAGACGGTCGGCCTCGGCCGAAAGAGGCGCCGTATAGACCGGCAGGCTTTCGAGCTTTTCCAGGCGGTAGTCGACCGGAGAATCGAGGGTCGTCACCTCGACATGCTTCTTCAGCAATTCGATGAACGGCAGGAAGAGGCCACGGTTCAAACCGTCCCGATAAAGATTTTCCGGCTCGACGTTGGAAGTTGCGACCAGCGTACAGCCACGCGCGAAAAGCTCGGTGAAGAGGCGCGCCAAGATCATCGCATCGGCGATATCCGTCACCGTGAATTCGTCGAAGCAGAGAAGTTCCGCCTCCTCGCGCAGCGCCGCCGCCACCGGAGGCACGGGGTCGGCCTGCTTGGTCTCGCCATTCTTCAGCTTCTGGCGATGGGCATGAATGCGGGCATGCACGTCGGCCATGAATTCGTGGAAATGCGCGCGACGCTTCTTTTCCACCGGTGCCATCCGGAAGAACAGATCCATCAGCATAGTCTTGCCACGGCCAACGCTGCCATGCACGTAGAGACCGCGCACCGGCTGCTGCGGCTTGCGTTTCTGCGCGAACATCCAGCCCAACGCGCTCTTCTTGGCGGCCGGGCGGCGTTGCTTCAGGTCATGGAGAATGCGGTCGAGATGGTTGGCAACCTCCATCTGCGCCTTGTCCGCCTTGAGCGTGCCGGCCTCGGTCATCGACTTGAGCTGCTCGGCAACGCTCGAGGCGTAATCCGGAATGGGCTGCATGCAAAATGCTCCGCCGGAGCGGGCGCCGCCTCGGCATCGACCCGCACGGCATGAAGGGAAGGAAACTTAGCGGCTGAGGCTGATCGGCTGGCCGCTTGAGGTCGAGCCATCGAAGCGCGCATCCGCGCTCTTGTAGACGCGACCGATGGCATTGCCATTGCGGTCCTTCAGGACCACCTGCTTGCCGGAAACTTCCCAGGAACCCATCTGCGTGAGTTCACCGGCGCAACCGCGCGTACCACCGCGCGAACCACTGCCGAGATTGGTGAGCGTCAGGAACATATCGCAGGAAGCGCCACCATTGGAAACCTTCCAGTTGCCGACCATGGATTCCTTGGTCACGTCCATGGCCGTCGCAGGGGCGGCATCGCTCATACCCGCGCCTGGCGCGGCGGCTGCAGGGGCGGCGGGAAACTGGCTGGCGCCGGCGGCACCGGGTGGCGGCAACTGACCGGACTGGACGGAGGGAACCGGCTGGGCCTGCAGCGGCGGCAGGGCGCTATTCTGCTGATCGAGACCACTATAGGAGGTCCGCTGGCAGCCAGCGAGCGAAAGAACGATCGCGACCCCCGTTGCCGCATACTTCAACTTCATCATCATACTCCCGGTTGACCGCTTCTGGCCGGTTTCTCATACGAAAACACGGCGGAATTATCGCAAACGACCTGCTCGAATCAAGACAGCAGACCTCGCAAACTCCGCACACCGTCTTTCACCAAGACTGAATCGCGTTACGATATGGTAAATGGGCTACATCGGTCAAAATGCAACCCATTCCCGAAAGCAGACAGGATCGAGCCGGATCAGACGCGACGCTCGACCATCATCTTCTTGATTTCCGCGATCGCCTTGGCCGGGTTCAGCCCCTTCGGGCAGGCCTGCGCGCAGTTCATGATGGTGTGGCAGCGATAAAGCCGAAAGGGATCTTCCAGATTGTCGAGGCGTTCGCCCTTGGCTTCGTCGCGGCTGTCGATCAGCCAGCGATAAGCCTGCAGCAGGACGGCGGGACCGAGGTAACGGTCGCCATTCCACCAGTAGCTCGGACAGGAGGTCGAGCAGCAGGCGCACAGAATGCACTCGTAGAGGCCATCGAGTTTCAGACGATCCTCGTGACTCTGCTTCCATTCCTTGGCCGGCGGCGGAGAGACCGTCTTCAGCCATGGCTCGATCGAGCGGTGCTGGGCGTAGAAGTTGGTCAGATCCGGAACGAGGTCCTTGACCACCGGCATATGCGGCAGCGGATAGACCTTCACGGTACCGTTGATCTCTTCCATGCCCTTGGTGCAGGCGAGCGTGTTGGTGCCGTCGATGTTCATCGCGCAGGAACCGCAGATGCCTTCGCGGCAGGAGCGGCGCAGCGTCAGCGTCGGGTCGA
>QFQX01000098.1 GCA_003248775.1 Shinella sp.
CGACGGTCACCAGATGATCGTCGAAATGATAGAGGAACGAGCCGCCGCCGGTCTTCATGTCGAGCGGCCAGCCGAACGAGTGCTGCACCAACCCTTCCCGGAACTTCTCCGGCTTGACCTGCCAGAGTTCCTTGATGCCGATGCCGAATTTCTGCACCGAGCGTCCCTCGGTCAGGTTGAAGCGGGCAAGAAGCTGCTTGGTCAGGCTACCGCGCGCACCCTCGGAAAACACGGTGTATTTCGCCCGAAGCTCCATGCCGGGGGTGAAATCGTCCTTCGGCTCGCCGTCGCGGCCAATCCCCATGTCGCCGGTGGCGATGCCGGCGACCGCGCCGTTGTCGTCATAGAGAACTTCGGTCGCGGCAAAGCCCGGATAGATCTCGACGCCGAGCGCCTCGGCCTGTGCGCCGAGATAGCGGGTGACATTGCCGAGCGAGCCGATGAAGTTGCCGTGATTGTTCATCAGCGGCGGCATCAGCGCGTTTGGAAGCCGCAGCGACCGGGTGGCGGTCAGCACATGGAAGCGGTCGTCGGTGACTTCGGTGGTGAGCGGCCGGTCTGGATCTTCCCGCCAGTCGGGCAGCAGCGCATCGAGGCCGGAAGGGTCGATCACCGCGCCCGACAGGATATGCGCGCCGACTTCCGAACCCTTTTCCACGACGACGACGGAAATTTCCTCACTGACCTCGGCCGCACGCTGCTTCAGGCGGATCGCGGTGGCAAGACCGGCCGGTCCCGCGCCAACGATCACCACGTCGAAGTCCATGGCCTCCCTGATTGTCTCGCTCAACCTTTCCTCCTTCAGTTGATAGTGGTATATGTACCAAACGATTGTTACAGTTCGCAAGTGCAAAATTTTTATGGCGTGTGCGAAGTCGTGGAGAGTGGGCGGCGCGGGGATTTGGGGAAACGGACTGTTTGTCTTGCCAGGCTTCTGGTTCCTGATGAGCAGGGTAATCGCATATGGGAGGTGCGGCATACCTAACCCTCCCCCTTGGGGGAGGGGTCCGCAGGACGCAGGCGGGAGGGTTTTGATGCGGAGCGAAGCCCCCCAAGCGCACAGCTTCTGACGTACCCCGGATTCCGTTGTCGCCGGAAATGCTCTATGAGCGTTGGAAAGATTGCAGCGATATGACGAAAGAACGCCGGGAGAGGCAATGACGGTAGGGGACAGCCGTGAAATGACGAGTGCTGCAAAAAGCACGCTTGCAGGCGCATTGCAGGACAGCGGGCTGAGCGATCGCCACCGCGATATTCTCGATGCCGCCGCCGCCCTCTTTGCCGAGCGCGGCTATGCGGCGACCTCGGTACGCGACATCGGCGAGCGGGTGGGGCTGCTCGGCGGCTCGCTTTATCACTACATCAAGTCGAAGGAAGCACTGTTCGTCCGCATCCACGACATCGCCCTGCAGGTGGCGGAAGACCGCATCCGCGCTGCCATCGCGCCGCTTTCCGATCCGTGGGCGCGGCTGGAGGCGGCCTGCGTCACCATGATGGAGATCCAGCTCGATCCCAATTCGCTGACCATGCCGCTGATGAACGATTTCGCCTCGGCTCCGGCGGAGATCCGCGAACGGCTGGTCGAAAAACGCGATGCCTTCGAACAGGTATTCCGCGACCTGATCGCCGCCCTGCCGCTCGACCCGGCACTTGATCGTGGTGTCTATCGTCTGCTGCTCCTGACCTTGCTCAACAACGTTTCCGGCTGGTATCGCCCCGGCCGCATGACCCCCGACGAACTCGGCCGCCAGATCCTCCGCATCTTCCGGCACGAGGCGGAGAGGGAATAGGGGCGTAGAATGATCAGCAAGACGCTTCGGCTTGTGGTTGCCGCGCTCGCGATCGTCGGGTTCTTCAATGTTGTGATCTGGGCTAATCAGCGTTTCAACCGGGAAGAGCCGGAATATGTTTCCGCCCTGCCTTCGCCTGACGGAAAGTACAAGGCCGTGCTGGCGACATGGGCCGGAGGTGGCGGCATTTCTCCCTATTGCCACGAACGGCTCACGGTGGTTTCGGCCAAAGCTTCGCAGGAGGAGATGATTTCAGGCGATAACATGGTGTTTGAAAGTGAGTGCATGACCGGCGGCTCTCCTTCCATAACATGGGAGGGCAATGAAGCCTTGCAGGTGGGGCTTGCTGTTTCGGAGGGTCAGATAGAGCCCTCCACCATAAAGCTGCGTCGCAAGGATACGTCGGGCCGTATCGCCATAGGATTCGAAATCCTGCGATAACAGGCGCGCTAGATAAAACGGCAATTCCGAGCCTTCTGCCTCATCCCGCAACCTACACGACCACAACCGTCAGCCGCGCCGCGCGGCCTCGATGGCGGCGACGTCGATCTTCTTCATCGTCATCATTGCCGCGAAGGCCCGCTTTGCCTCGTCGCCGCCGGCTGCCATCGCCTCCAGCAATGTGCGCGGGGTGATCTGCCATGAAATGCCCCATCTGTCCTTGCACCAGCCGCATTCGCTTTCCTGCCCGCCATTGCCGACGATGGCGTTCCAGTAGCGGTCGGTTTCCGCCTGATCTTCAGTCGCGATCTGGAAGGAAAAGGCTTCGTTGTGCTTGAAGACGGGACCACCGTTGAGACCGACACAGGGAATGCCCGCGACGGTGAACTCGACCAGCAGCACATCGCCTTCCTTGCCGGAGGGATAGTCGCCCGGCGCGCGATACAGCTTGCCGACGACGCTGTTGGGGAACGTCATCGCGTAAAAGCGGGCCGCAGCCTCGGCATCCTTATCGTACCAGACGCAGATCGTGTTCTTGGCAATCGTCATGGCTTGTCCTCCCTTTCTTGTGGTGTGCTAAGCCAGTGTCGACCGGGATTAGCGTTCGTGACGCGTTGTCGGTGCCGGTCTGAGGTGATGGCTCGGTTCCGTCATCTCCTGTCGCTTTGCGCCGCCGGTGACCCTCGATGCTTCACGTCGCTGGTCCGCTCGCCGGATCGCCCGGATGCTGGTCGCCTCGTCGATGAGATCGGTCAGTTCCTTCTCTGAAAGGCCCGAAAGCTCAAAGGTTCTGCCCATGATGCACTCCTTCTGCAGTTTCTATGCAGGGGGTAACGCAGCAGCCGCAAAAACGTGCCGTGAAAATATCATTTCAGGTGTCCGATCCGCGCCTATCTTTCGAGCGGGAACGCAAACACCGGCCGCGGTTTCCCTCGAGCCGGTGTCCTCGTCATTGCTTGTCGAGATGTGCAGGTCGTCTCAGTTGACGAGGCGCACTGCAGTCGAGGTGCCGCTGGTCGGACCCTCGCCGTCATAAGGCTCGATCTTCCAGTTGGCGGAGTTCATGATCATCGTGTTGACCACCAGCGAGATCTTGCTGGTCTGGTTTGTGGTCGAGTTGTAGGTCACGTCGCGGTTCGGCAGGTGAATGATGCCGGTCAGCGTCTCGCCCTTCGAACCGTTGAAGACGTATTGCTGCTTGTTGGCATTGTTGGAGGCATCCGAGGTCTTCTCGAACATCAGGATGCCGGCATAGGTGCCGCTGGTCGGAGCCGACGCGGTAAACGTCAGGCCGCCGTTTGCGCGGATCTCGCTGTTGACGTCCGGGAAGTAGAAGGTCACGCCTTCGGCCTTCACGGTCGCGCCGGAGTTGATGATCATCCGGCCCTTGATGATATGCAGGCCCGGCTTGAAGGTGATGGTCGGGCTGCCGTTGAAGGTCGTGGCACAGTGAACGCCCGGATTGAGCGAGATCGTCTGGCCGTCCATCGTGCCCTGCGTGGTGCAGGTGGAGGAAACCGTCGGCTCCGTCAGCTTGCCCGCATAGGGGTCGTCCTCGGCGTCGCAACCCGTCTTGAGGTTGGTCAGCGTGCCGCCGTTCTTGATGTAGTTCGTGCCCTTCACGCAGAACTGGGCGGTATCGACGGTCGAGCCGCTGTTCATGATGAAGGCGGGCGATGACGTTGAATGAACGTTCACCTTGCAGGCCTCGGACTTCACATTGGCGCCGGAATTGATCAGCACTGCCTGGCTGCTATTGCCGAGCGCATAGATGCAGCCGTCGCCATTGCCGGAACCTTCCGCGGCAATAGCTGTGGAGGTTATGGTGACCGGAAGTGTGCTGATGCCGATGATGCCGAGGAAGGAAGTCTTGACCGGTGCCTTGTAGGTGCCGGACAGGCTGCCGTCGGAATTGCTGGCAAGCGTGAGGGAACGCTGGGAAATCTCTTCTTCTTCAAGCTCTCCCTCGCTGTCGAGGTTGTTCATGAAGGAGGAAGCGAGCTTCATGCGCTTCTCCTCGCCGCTTTCCTGCACCGCGGCCAGCATGGCGCCGTCCAGCTTGCCTTGCAGGCGGGTCTTTTCGGCCATGGCCGCCGCAACGTCGATGGCGCCGCCCGCTGCCACCAGAAGAACGGGCGCAAGCAAAGCCGTGATCATGCCGAAGTTGCCCAGCCGGTCATGACACAGATTTTCGAGATGGCGGGCGGCAACAACTGCCGTTTTCCTGTTGAACATTGTCTGGCTCGCAAGTTTAGCTACTGAAACACCGGGGGTGATAACGGCGGGCCTTGAAGTTCCGCTGAACGGAATTGCTAAAATCCTATCTTTTCTCTCGATTGCCGATGTCATGTGAGCTAAAGCATGTCGCGCAAAAGTGTGCAGCGGTTTTGCGACAACGACACGCGTAAAAACAAAGGCCTAAAGCGTGAAAAGCGAATCTGAAAGATCGCGACACGCTTTAGTGCAGGTTTTGCCGCATCATGCGTCATGTTTGCCGCGCGTCGCCGATGCCGCTCGCGCATCCGCCAAACATCGTTTTCCGGGACTTTCCGTCATGCGCCTTCGCTCCGATATCTTCGTCTCAGCGCTGCTGCGCCGCGTTTTTTCGGCCGGAGGTTTCGCCGCCGTGGTCTCGAAAGGCGTGGAGGAGGCAGGCGCCATCTTCGTCCGTCAACGCTTCCGTGACGGGCTTGAAACGCTGTACGGGCCGGCCCCGCAGGCGCTCGTTTCGCAGGAGGATCGCGACAGCCGCCTGTTCGAGATCAGGCTGGAAAAGGCGGAAGCCGATGCGGTCGACGAGATGCTGGGGCGCGAATGCCGCTGGGACCCGGATTGCTGGGTGGTGGAGCTTGAAACCGAAGAGATCGGCGATCTCCTGCCGATGGCAGATGCCAGGGGATCGGACTGAAAGGCGGATACCCCGGGTTCCGTCTTGCAGTTGGCTGTTAAAGTATCCGTTTTGATCAAGCGGGTTTTGGCGTCCATTTTTGCTGTTTACGCAGGAGTGCGTTTGCAAGGACAACGAGCTTTCGCATGATAGCGGTGATGGCGACTTTAGGCGGTT
>QFQX01000099.1 GCA_003248775.1 Shinella sp.
CTCATGATCCCTCCCCTAGTCGGGAGTTTGAATCACGCGGCGAACCCGCGCTCAAGCGGATTTATGGGTCCTGACTCTAACCCACTTCTTATCCTTCCGATGCGACTCGAATCGTATTGACAGGACAGCTGTACCTCCTACAATATGGAAACATATTTCTATAATGTAGAACTCCATAATACACAGGAGGTACGGTGATGGTGGATGTTGACACGTCACAAGGCACGCAAAACCAACAAGCCAATCCAAGCTGGAATTATCATCCCGAACTGCCGATCAAAACTTCGGCGGTTTTTTCCTGGCCTCCGAAGCCGCTGAAAATCAGCGGGTGGATTGCCAAATCATGGCTTGTGCCGTCTGAACGCACGCTGTGGCTCGCCCTCGCATTCGCGACCTGGATTTGGCTCATGCCACCGATGGAGGAAATGAAGACTCTGGCCTGGGGCTGGGTCCTGTTCATTTACCTGCGAAACCTGATATTAGCGATCGTTGTCGCAACTGTGATGCACCTCTATTTTTATACGTTCAAGCGGCAGGGCTTGCGCCTGCGTTACGAAAAACGCGAACTGACAACAAACGGGAAAAACCGCAGGTTTACCTTCAACAACCAGCTTCTGGACAACATGTTCTGGACGCTCGCCAGCGGCGTGTCGATCTGGACAGCCTTTGAAGTTCTCTATTTCTGGGCGTTCGCCAATGGTGCCGTCCCGACACTGGAATGGTCACAGAACCCTATTTGGTTTTTGGCCTTGTTTGTACTCATTCCGTTGTGGTCGTCCGTGCATTTTTATTGGGTCCACAGGATGATCCATTGGCCGCCGCTCTACAACATGGCTCATTCGGTGCACCACCGGAACATTATCACCGGCCCCTGGAGTGGGTTGTCCATGCATCCGATCGAGCATTTTATCTACTACTCCAGTATAATTCTGCATGTTTTTGTAGCCACTCATCCAGCGCACATGATGTTTCATCTGTATCTTCTGTCACTCAACCCGATGGCCGAGCATTCAGGCTATGAGGGCGTGGAAGTGAATGAGAAAAACCGGTTCAATCTTGGCAACTTCTTCCATCAGCTTCATCACCGTCATTTCAAATGCAACTACGGCTCTGCCGAGATGCCGTGGGACCGGTGGTTCGGTTCGTTTCACGATGGCACAACTGAAGCGTCCAAGCGCATTCAAAAGCGTCCTTGGTGAAGCTCCTGATCCGAACACCGGCCTTGTCCTGCAGCGACGAAAAATACTGGAAACGAGATGGCGAACGAAACGTACGACTACATCATTGTTGGTGCTGGCTCGGCTGGCTGCGTGTTGGCAAATCGGCTGAGCGAGGACGGCAACTATTCGGTCTTGGTGCTTGAGGCCGGGCCGATGGACCGCAACCTGATGATCCATATTCCTGCTGCCGTCTACAAGGTTTTCAAAGACCCAAAACTCAATTGGAACTACATGACCGAAGATGAGCCGGAAGCCTCCGGCCGCAGTATAGAAATGCCGCGCGGCAAGGTCGTTGGTGGCTCTTCGTCGATAAATTCGATGGTCTACATGCGCGGCCACCCTTTCGATTTTGATCGGTGGGGAACCGATTTCAATCTGCCAAAATGGAGCTATGCCCAGTGCCTGCCCTACTTCAAGGCAGGTGAAACCAGTGACCGAGGGGCGGATGACTGGCGTGGGGGGGCTGGGCCGCTTAATACCACCAAGGGCAGGCTTGAGACGCCGCTGTTTGATGCGTTTCTGGATGCGGGTGCACAATCTGATCACGGCTACTCAGAAGACCTCAATGGCTACAGGCCTGAGGGCCTAGCCCGATTTGACAGCACCACACGAAATGGTCGGCGTTGCAGTGCAGCTGTTGCTCATCTGCGCCCAGCTCTGAGGCGCAAGAACTGCGCTCTAGTGACAGACGCTATGGTGCAGAAAATTGCCATCGAAGGTGACCGCGCGACGGGAGTCGAATACATCCATCGTGGAAAGCGCCACAGGGTCGAGGCAAGCCGCGAAATCATACTCTCAGGCGGGGCGATCAACTCGCCACAGATGTTGATGTTGTCGGGTGTTGGACCGGCAGATCACCTGCGCCAACATGGCATTGAGGTTAAATTGGATTTGCCGGGCGTTGGGCAAAACTTGCAAGAGCACCCGACGGTGATTGTCAAATATGCCTGCACCAAACCCATGGCCATCCACAGAGCACTTCATCCCGTGAACCAGATCTTGGCTGGTGTCCAATGGATACTCACGCGGCGCGGACCTGCAGCGTCCGTATTTTGGGAGGCTGGTGGCCTGATCCGAAGCAGCCACATGATGGACTATCCAGACATCGAGATTCAATTCGGTCCGGCTGGTTTCAATTTTCTGGACAATGGCGGCATATCGCTCGATCAGGCTTTCTCGGTCCATGTCGATCAATCCCGCCCAACCAGCGTTGGCCATATCGAATTGCGCTCTGCGAATCCGGCCGACAAACCAAAACTGTTCTTCAATTACCTGGAGACCGAAGATGATCGGCAAAGGTTTGTCCAAGGCATTCGCAGAACGCGAGAGATCATCGCGCAGAAAGCGTTTGATCCTTATCGAGGCCCCGAAATCTATCCTGGCCCCGATGTCACGACGGATGCTGATATCCTCAGGTACATCAATGCCAAAGTAACGACAGATTATCATCCGTCGTGTAGCTGTCGGATGGGCACGGACGCCGATGCCGTGGTGGACGAAGAACTGCGGGTGCATGGGATAACGGGGCTGCGTGTTGTCGACGCGTCTGTAATGCCACGGATCACCAGCGCAAATCTGAACGCACCCATCCAGATGATCGCGGCACGGGCCGCAGACTTTATCTTGGGCAAACCGCAACTAAAGCCTTTCAATGCAGAATTCCACTTCATGGAAAATACACCTAATCAGATCTTCGTGGGGCCGTAGCATGGCTAAGAAGAACGTTGCGCACTGCATCCAGTCAGAAACACATGGCATTGCAAGCTTGCCGCATTTCTTGAAACAGCGTTTTCGCTGTTACTAAGATCTAACTTTTAAGGAATGCAACATGCACGCTCCCGACCTTACCAATTTGGGCAAATTCTATATCGGAGGGCGTTGGGTCGATCCGATATCGGCGGATCATATGCCTGTCCTGAATCCGGCAACAGAGGAACAGGTGGGAACGGTGTCGCTTGGCAACAGGGACGACGTGAACAGGGCCGCCACGGCTGCCAACGAAGCGTTTCAATCCTATGCGCAAACAAGCAAGAATGATCGTCTTTCATTGCTCATTGCTGTGAAAGCCATCACCGAAAAACGACTAGAGGATTTGGCACAAGCGATGCGCATTGAGATGGGAGCGCCGATCTCAATGGCGCGTTCGGCGCAGGCTGATGCGGGGCTCGGGCATCTTGACGGCTTTATCGAAGCACTCGAAGCACTCGAAGAGCGGTTGGAGCTGAGCAATGGCGATACGTTGGTCCGTGAACCAGTCGGGGTTTGCGGCCTGATCACGCCGTGGAACTGGCCAATCAACCAGATCGCGTTGAAGGTCCTGCCCGCACTGGCGACCGGATGCACCTGCGTTTTGAAGCCAAGCGAACATACGCCGATTTCGGCAATGGTTTATGCGGAAATCCTAGATGAGGCTGGTTGTCCGCCGGGCGTCTTCAATCTCGTCAATGGCACCGGCACAGCCGTTGGTGCCGCATTGTCGCAGCATCCTGACATTCGCATGATTTCATTCACCGGGTCGACAAATGCTGGCATCGCTGTCTCCCACGACGCCGCACCCATGGTCAAAAGGGTCACTCTCGAATTGGGGGGGAAATCACCCAACCTCGTCTTCGCAGATTGTGATCTTGAGGAACGAGTGGCCGCATCGGTGGCAAAAACCATGTTTAATACAGGTCAGTCCTGTGATGCGGCCACACGCTTACTTGTGGAACGTAACTGTTACGACCAAGTGCTGGAAATCGCGAAGCGGACAGCGGCTGCTGTTGAGGTTGGAAATCCCGCGGAAGAAGGCGATCACATCGGCCCGCTCTTCGACAAAGTGCAATTTGACCGCGTGCAAGAGATGATCGAAATCGGCATCCAAGAAGGGGCAACCCTACTTGTCGGTGGGCTAGGTAAACCGCAGGAACACCCAACGGGCTGGTTCGTGAAACCAACCATCTTCGCGGATGTTTCAAACGACATGAGGATTGCGCGCGAAGAGATTTTCGGGCCTGTTCTGGTCATTATTCCATTCGAGGATGAGGCCGAGGCAATCGAAATTGCCAATGACACGCCTTACGGTCTGGCCGCCTATATTCAAACCGGTGACATGGATCGTGCCAAACGCGTAGCCCGCCAGCTACAGGCGGGCGCCGTTCGCCTCAACGGGGCCGGAATGGCCTATGGTTCGCCCTTTGGTGGTTACAAGCAGTCCGGCAACGGTCGCGAAGGTGGGAGGATGGGGCTGGAGGATTATCTGGAGACGAAAACCTTGCATGGGTTCTGATCGCGCGTGGGACGGATATTTACTCAATTGGCACATCAAGGCTGGCGAACTCGAAAAGGAATGACTATGAAAATCTCGGGGCATAGTATTTTTCTGGTCAAAGCCGTGCCAAGTTCAGACGGTTGGTCGATGGGACATACGACCGTATTCGTGAAACTTGAGACAGAATCTGGACTGAGTGGCTGGGGAGAAGCCTATGCCCTTCAGCATCGTCAGCGCGCATGCCACGAAATCATTGATACACTTTGCGGGGCTTTGGCGCAGATGTCCGACGCATCGCCGCGCCGGTTCTTGAATGAAATTGCAAAACCGATGGAGACCAAACACGTCGGTATTGACTACACCGCCGCGGTGAGCGCCATTGAAATCGCGCTTTGGGATCTGCTTGGGAAATCATTGAACCAGCCGGTACATGCGCTACTGGGCGGTGCAATTGCCGACAGGATACCAGTCTATGCGAACGCCTGGGACAACCCCGTTCAATCCGCCGAGGCCGTTGCGACGCGTTGCGGGATGTTGTGCGCGCAAGGGTATCGCGCAGTAAAAATTTACCCCTTGCGACGCGCGACCTTGGCAGAGGCCGAGGCCTGCGTGCGATTGACGCGCGAAGCGATCGGGCCGGATGTTGACCTTATGTTGGATTTTGCCG